>JAIYAN010000007.1 GCA_027489035.1 Chitinophagaceae bacterium | reverse complement strand
GAAAACAGTGCGATATCCTACTGGCAAACCAATAATTAAATGAAGTATTTCTTCCGCATCTATTTCATTTAATAATTCTGTTGAATCGGGTAATTCTATGAAATCTTCTTCTGTCAAGAGATAAAAATTATTGCGTTTTCGCAAATCCATCAACGCTTCGTTGATTATAATTCGTCGCGACCATAAATAAAGACTGTGTTCTCCTTGAAACTTAAATGAATCCATTTGTTGAAAAACTTTCATCATTCCCCGCATTACGCAATCTTCGGCCTGAGTAGTATTCACCAGATAACGTTGCACAATTCTGAACATTGGCGGATACAGAATCTCGAACACCTGCTTTTGAGCAATGCGATTCCATTTGCGACATAGTTCTATCTGTTGATGAGTTACAATCTTCATATACTTCAAAATCTATAATGCAAATATTTATTTTAAAGTTGCCTAACCTGAATATATTTTAGAAAATAAAATTTCAGTCAGGCTTTGTTAGGAACAATAGATTTTTAAATGTACGATTATGAGCAAGTAGTAAACCACATTTATGATAGCGAATAATATTTTTGAAAAAAGATAATATTTATTGTTTATCAATAATAAAATACTATTTTGCAATAAATTTTAAACAAATGAAAAAAACGGTAAAATACTATTTGTATGTTTTAATTGGCTTTGGATTGCTTTATATAACGATGTTAATTCTGATACCAAGTTCAGAGTATTGGATTGATTTGCCTGTTTCAAAAATTAATTCAACGGAAACACTTGTTAAATACAATAATGCAACTTTAATGAATACTAAGGTGTTATCAATTGATAAACCAAACCTGCTGCAAAGACTAATTGGGCCAGGAGATGAATGGTATGACCCTATTTACGTTTATTATACAACTACACTTTCTTTAATTTTATTGATATTTTTTAAAAACTATAATTTAATAACAGATGGATTTACGCCTAAATCTTTAAACGGGATCAAAGCGCTTATGTTTACCTCTTATATCTTTCTCGTTTTGCATCTAATCAGAGATTATTATTTTTTTCAGCTGGTAAAGGAAATTACTTCTGGTGAATATCATTTAAAAGGGAGGTCATTTTTATATAACCCCGAGTTGTATATTGCCTTTATATTTGGCAACCTAATGGTGATTTACAAACGAGGATTGCAAATAGATCAGGAACAAAAATTAACCATATAACGTATGCCAATAGTAGTAAATTTAGATGTGATGCTTGCCAGAAGAAAAATGTCGTTGACGGAACTAAGTGAACGTTTAGGCATTACCATTTCCAATGTAAGTATTTTGAAAAGTGGAAAAGCCAAAGCAATCCGTTTTTCTACTTTGGAAGCGATTTGTGAAGTTTTGAATTGTCAGCCTGGTGATATTCTGGAGTATATGTCAGTTGAGGATTACAATAAATTGACAAGAAGTTGATATTGGGGAAATCTAATAATCCGTGTGATGTTAATGCGTTTAGTTATTTCAGCTTTCTATTTCTAATTGTCAATAAAACAATATCATTATGAAAAAAATATTATTATGCACTGCTTTGTTATCTTTTCAAACACTATATGCACAAAACGAAAATTTTGAATTGGTACAAGATGTATACAAACAATGGCACAAATTTGCCTTTAACGACCGCAACCAGTGTAAAACCATTTACATCAATGACTCGCTAAGTGATGTATTAATAAATTGTATTAAAGAAACTTTTTCTGAACATAAAAAGTTTTATAGATTAGAAAGCAACTCAATGAAACTTGACTCCATTGAGTTTGATAACAAAGAAGCCAACTATATTAGTGAACAGGGAAATATTTTGAATACCAATCATTGGTCTGAAAATATTTTTCCAAATGCCAAAATAATTCATCCCAGTCAATTTGAGCAACATTTCAAGTCATTTGCTTTCTTAGAGCTCATGGACAAACTTTGTTACAACGTGTACACTTTTTCCAATCCGATATTTTTGCGCAACCATACTGTTTGTCTGTTTTACAACGAAGAAAGAACGTTTTCCAGTTTTAATGATGGAGAGTTCAATTTATATGTTTTAAAAAATAAAAAATGGGAATTGTTTACAACCATTTGCAGGGTTAGAGAAGTAAAATATGCTGATGAAAAAAAACAGCCATAATAGATGGCTTTTAGCATACCGGAAATAAATATTTGTTTCCCTAATTGATTTAGAACCTTACAACAAAATAGGAAATGAAAATCATGAAGTCATGAAGGCTTGAAATACAAATACGCAAAAAGAAAATTCAAAAATGCTAACAAAAAAAATATTTATCTATTTGAAATTAGATAAGATTTTTTATGTTTTTTGTATAACTGCTTTGTTGTTTTATCCAGTTCCTTACTATTGTAATAGTGCAAAGCAGTAGCCATGAAATAATTCATGCCAAATAAGCATCCATCACACATTGCGGGAGCAGGCATTTTCTGAATCAACGATATGCCAATTTCATCTGCAACCTTCATTTCTTGAGGTGTAAGACCATCAAAAGGGTTAAGTGCGTCTAATTGCTCGATATGCTTGAATATTGATGTATCACGTTTATATGCTTCTTTAAGACTAGAGAAAAACACCCTGTCTTTGAATGCATGACTCCATGGATTATCGCTACGATTATAATCAAAGCTTTTGTGCATCTTATTAGAACATGAACAAAGTGCGATTAGAAAAAAAACAGCTAAATATTTCATCGTACAAAATTTATTTTTAAAAATTAAGATAACATGAATTTTTTAATTTAATAAGTTTTCGAAACTTCATCTTATGGAAATCAATCCTCACAATATTTAATAAACGCCTCGTATTTTATTGTACCGTTCAAGCCTTTCGGATTATTATTACTTTTCACAAAAATCCATTTGTTTTTTAGTGGATGTTGAATGATGTTTTACTTCAAAAAATAATCGGCGAAAAAATTTAGGCAATGCTAAACTTTTTACAATTGTAATTACACAACGATATGTTAATTGAGAAAGCAAAACATGGTTCTGGTTGAAAATATGTTTCAAATTGCAACAATTCATTAATATCAAAAATTGCTAATCAAAAAGATTGAACAACTGAATCACATAGAGAGATAGCGGACAAAGATTGCAAATGTGACAAGAATAAAAGTTACGACTAGAAAGATGTTTTTTTTATTGATACTTTCTTTCTTGTAACCAAGAAACATAGAGATGGCTGTGACACCTCCAATGGACATTAACACGAGCCACTTGGTTGTGTCTGATATGTTTTGATTGTTTGCAACAAACATAATATAGGCAGCAACTAACAACAGGGGCAGATATTTTAGATTTTTCATGACTATTAGTTTTATTTGTTTTTAAAGTTAATATTTTTTTTAATTTAAAATATTAGGTTACAGAAATATTTCATATAGCAATTCAATAAAACAAAATACTTTCAAAAAGGGTTTGTATGAATCGGTCAAATTGATGCTACTAAAACTGAATTCAAATCCTCCAAAAAGTTCGAACTCCCGGTAATCATCCCGACAAATTGTTTTCTAAAACAATTATTATTTTAGAAAACATTGATTAAACTGAATGCCGACCATTATTGGTCGGCATTTTTATTTTGTATAATGCTCTAATTCATAAAAAATAATTTTGATTAAGGTAATAAATATATTACTTTTGAAAAGTGAAGTCAAATGAATTAATCAGATTGCTACAAAAAGATGGTTGGTTTGTAATCAGGCAAAGCGGCAGTCACATGATTATGCAACACCCTACTAAAAAAGGACAAATTGTTTGTCCTAATCATGGTAGTCAAGAGGTAGGTAAAGGATTAGAGAAAAAAATTAAGAAAGACGCAGGAATCTAAAAAATAAACACATGAAAATTGAAATGATTGTAGAGCGTACAAAAACTGGATATTCTGCTTACTCAGAAAAGTATCCTGTCTTTACTGTAGGCAAAACATTACAAGAACTTAAAACAAACATGCTTGAAGCATTGAATCTTCATTTTGAAGCAAAAGGAAAAACATTCACTGAAGCTGATTTGAAAATCACTTTGGATTTACCACAATTTTTTGAATTCTATAAAGTCATCAATGCGAAAGCACTTTCTGAAAGAATTGGAATGAACCAAAGTTTATTGGCTCAATATATTAAAGGAATCAAAAAGCCTTCGTCAAATCAAACTTTAAAAATTCTTCATGGAGTGCAACAAATAGGAAATGAGTTGGCAGCTATTCGTTTTTTATTGTAAGACAAATTTTAGAGATTAAAATTGCATTTAAATCCACTAAATAATTCGAACTCCCGGTAATCATCCCGACAATAAAAAAATCTCCGATTTTGCTCGGAGATTTTTGGGTTTAAAAGGTTCAGATTGATTAAGCTGAAGAGTAGTTTCAGTTAATTAGTCATCCCTCATAAAATCTTTTTTAATCCTTGTGCTTCAAACCTAAATTATAATCTTTGAGAAAAATCAACTTTTTCTTCATTGGCTTACATTTCTTAACAAAACGTTATGTCTATTTTTTAAATTCATTTTATACATTTATTTCAAGAAAGAAAATCAAACCAATTCTACTTTGAATATAATTTTATACCCCATTCTTGATTTAATTTTTTAGTGATTTATCACTTGTTTGAATATTATTTTTCTATTTTTCTCACCTCTATTAATAACTTTTTTATGTAAAAGAAATAATTAGTTTAGTGATTTATCTTAAAGTCATTTTCCGAAATACTGCTCACATTACTCAACGCTAATTTTATTAAAATTTAATACACAATTTTAATAAGCCTCTCAAAAAAAATAGGTATACATTCTCCTAAATTTTTGACCTGCTGAATTTGATACTTGTAATAATTTTTCTAACTAAAAACCACCAGTTATGAAATACCTCATTATCCTCTATATCATTTTATTCTGTTTTAATACCGCAAATGCTACAAGCTCTCCTTTAGCAGCTTATTCATCACAATGGAATTTGCCTATGTTTGAAAAGGCAAATACTGCAGCTAATGCTTCTTACCTAAGCAACTCCGAAAAAGAATTCATTTATGTACTCAATTTGGCAAGAATGAATCCGTATCTTTTTTCAGAAACTGTTCTCAAACCTTATGCACAAAAAAACGGGTATCCTTCCAGATTATTAAATATGATGGATCAGATGAGATATGCTAGGCCGATGGGTCTTTTAAATACTTATGATTGTTACATTAAAGAGCTTAATATTTTGGTTGATTCTATTATGAAAAATAAAACCGGAGAAAATAAGAAATTATACGAGAATACTAAAATGAAAAATACAGTTTGTTTTACCTCTACCAATTTCAATATTACCGAATTGATTTGTCAAATGATAACGGATGAAAAAGCCGGCGTTCACTCGATCAGAAATCATATATTATCTGATGATAAAACCATTTTTATCTCAATCAGAAAAGAGAAAGAATACACAATAGCATTGAGTTTTGATGAAAGACCTCAACATCAAATAGAAAAAGAAAAAGAAATTGAAAAAGAAAGAAACAGAAAATACATCAATTATATTGATTGTCCTGATGACAGCCTTTTAAAATACTACATTAAAAAAAACAAAATTGATATAAATAATGCTTTTTTTGTTACTGATGATTTAATGTCAAAAATTGAAGATAGTGTCAAAAAAATAAACTTGGGCATATCTATTATTGAAGGCTCTGGCAGTATTTCAATATTCAAAACAAAAAGTAACAAGAAAAATACTGTTGCTCAAAATGAATATTTCGAATGGAGTTCCATTTTTAGTAATAGTCGGTACGGCAATTTTGAATCTGAAAAATATTTAAACGTTTATATTTTAAAAAGATCTATTCCCGAAAGTGAAGATGAAAGAGTCAAGCTGGTTTTCAAACAAATTAAGACACCTCCCATCATACCTCCTTTCCCTATCGATAGCATTGGAAACAATCTACCCGAAGTAGATAATAATAAAATAGACAATTTCAGCATATCAGTTGGAACAATGCCATTGAAACAACTGGCTGAAACACTAACGAAAACCTGGAAAACAGACGCTGAAAAAGTAAGATCAATTTTCAAATGGATGGATTATAACCTGAAATATGATTATGAAGGACTAAGGACAAGGAATTACACAATAAACCCCAATCAAATTCTTATTAAAAAAGCTACTATTTGTAGTGGTTATGCTGAATTATTTTCAGCAATGTGTAATGCAGTGGGAATAAAAAATGAAATTATTATTGGAGAAGCAAAAGTATCTCCTAACAATTTTGGATCTCATGCTTGGAATGCAGTTTGCATTGATAAAAAATGGTATTTAATTGATGTAACCTGGGGTGAAGGATATTATTTAAAATCGCCTAAATATTTTTTTTATGATCACTTCCCTAAAATAAACCGGTGGACACTACTACCCGAATTCCATTCATTTGAAGAATTCAAGTAAATAAATAAGCCCGCATTTGAATAATATATTCAAAGTTTGTTGTGGAATATTTCTGTTTAGAAAAAAATAGATGCTTATACGTTTCAAAAGATTAAAATTCTATTCAATCTCTACATTCTAATTATTCCGATTTCAGCATTTTTTTAAAAAGTAAAACCCTCATATTATGAAGTCAATTAGTTTAACCTTAATCTTAACTTTAATTTTTAGTTTCACCTTTGCTCAATGCTTAACAAAAAAGTATAAAGGCAGAGCTGATAGCCTGTTTAATTTGCAAATTACAAAGTCAGATTTCAAGAGCGGCAAAGTATTTCTTACATTGGATACAACAAACATGTCTGATTTATCTGTTGCCTCTACTTATATTGAAACAGATAACCCAAATAAAATAATACAAAACTTTACTAGATTTATAAAATCTCTAAAGATAGAGGGGAGCTACTATAATTACTATGAATTAATTAATTCCCCGTTCTACGAAAGCCCATTAAATATTTCCTATGTTTTTAATACAATTAATGCCTCTTACCTAGTTAGAATTTGGACATACAAGAGCGATACTAGCAAAATTGAAGGAATCACAGTTGGCAAATATTCAGAAAAACAGACTGTTACTCCATGGTAATCGTTTTTAAAAGTTAATCAAGTGCAATTATTTTTTTTATTCGATTTAATTAAATGTTTCTAGTAAATACACGCTAATTTCTCCCTCAATTATAAGGGAATACGTGTTCTGTATAAATTAAATGATGGATTGAAACCTACGACATTACTAACAAAATGCCAATCCAGAAACGGGTTGTCATTTTTAGTTTCGCCTAAAACCCTTGCCTTTACTGCGATTTCGTGGAACAAAGTTTTGATTCTATGGGTTCGAACTCTATCGTTTTTCTTATCATAAAATATTCCTTTGTCCCGTCCTGAAATAGCGATACACAAAACAATCTTTATGATAAAAAAACCGCCTCAGATTGTTTGGGATATCTATTATATCCATTGCAACTGAGTATTTAGCATTCTAATTATTTTTGATATTTCATAAACAATTACTATTATTGATTAATGTAAAATTCAATTTTATTTTTAAACATTTTTCATTCATTTTTTCAAACAAATAAAAAAATCCTATTTAATAGAATATGACAATTCAGAAAAATAAAATATCAAATGAAGAACTAGAGCAAGCTTTAAAAAGTTACTTTTCAACCATATTTTATTTTTTCAATTACGAAAATTACGAACCCAACATCAAAGAATTTTTTTCAAAGAATGATGATGATTTCAATAAAGAAATAGATGCTTTTTCTTTAGATACTTTAATTGACATTTATCTTAAAATCAATAGCTCACTACCTGCTGAAATCTGTCATTTAATCAATGACTCCAGAGAAAAAATTACGATGCCGATTTTTGAATCTATTCAACAATGCTCGGTGCAATATGATTTATATCTTGCCAAAACCTTTTGGGGTGAAACTCAAATTTTAGAATCAAGTGGCTTATTGCTGACCAATTATTTAGATACCAATGACTTAGAATTTAATAGAAACAGTTATGATGGGGAAGATTTGGTTAATACGTCTATACAGGTTGGTGAAAACGAGTATGGTTTTTTGATAAAAGAAGATGAAAGTAGTTTTAGTTCGAAATACGGAATCGAAGAATGGAGATACGATATAATTCAATACAATCCTACAACTGCTGCCATTAAAAATGATAACAATGTTTCTTCGTTTCAAGAAACAAGGCGGTTGAAAGAAATGCCCGATTTCACGTTAAACAGCACGACTTTCCCCAATTTTTTATCCAGTCAAATAGAAATTGAATTGATCAACAAAATCAGAGAAAATCCAATCTTATTTAAAGATCAAGTAATTGCAATTTTGACCAAAGAAAATCAAGATTATGAGCATTTTTTTGTAAGAAAAGGGTATTATGAGATTAATAATTGGTATGTAGAAAATGAACAGCGTATTACAGGAGGTAGATCAGAATATATTCTGAATAACTTGTCAATTTATCCCTACTTGCCATTCTCACTAAAAATTGATTTGGATGTATTGTTGGCATTATTCATAAGATGCATGCACACAAAAGATCTTGCAAACAAAGGCATTTTACCTCCGGCCAATTTACAAGAATTAAAACAAAGGATAGATTTAGTAGACAGTCAGGTTTATGAATCGAGAAATTATTTTCCTATTGAATTGAAAGCGTCATTTTTTGGCGATGTTCAATTTGAATATAATATCAGTGAAATTGCTCCATTTATTCAAAATAATCTGAGTAGGGTTCGTGAATTGTTTTTCTTGTTTCCAGATATCATTTTTTTTGCACCAGATTCAATTAAACAAAATGATGAAATAGCGTTTGAAGCGGTAAATCAAAATGGGATTGCATTACAGTATTTATCAGAAAAATTTAAAAACAATAAACATTTTGTTTTAACAGCAGTAAAACAAAATGGACTAGCGCTAGAATTCGTTTCCGACTCATTAAAAAACAATAGAGAGGTGGTTATTTCAGCGGTTGTACAAACGGCAAATGCTTTTAGATTTGTACCTGACAAATTTAAAAATGATAGAAAGATTGCGCGAGTTGTAGTAAATCAAAACCCCAATTTACTGGAAAACTTACCCAACGAATTGAAGAACGACAAAATGGTTGTATTAACTGCAGTTAAGCAAGACGGACTGGCTTTGATGTTTGCTTCTAACGAATTAAAAAACGACCGTCAAGTAGTTTTAACCGCTATAAAACAAAATGGATGTGCGCTAGAATTTGCATCGACATCTTTAAAAGCCGACAGAGCATTGGTTGCATCAGCTATAAAACAAAATGGAAATGCGCTTGTCTATGCAACAGAATTATTTAAGGCAGATAGAAAATTGGTTTTATCCGCATTGAAAAAAAACGGACTTTTACTTGAATTTGTTTCCAATGATTTAAAAAATGACAGACAGGTTGTTTTGGCTGCCATAAAACAATCAGGATGTGCCCTTGAGTATGCATTAACTGAATTAAAATTTGACAAAAATCTTGCACTCACTGCCATCAAAAACGCTTGGCGTGCATTTGAATTTATACCTAAAGAATTAAGAACCAACCGAGATATTATAAAAGCTTATAGTAAAACAGGAAGACTAGGTTACTATATCGCCAACAGTTTAAGAAACAACAGTTATGCTGTTTTATTATTTGTAAAAAAATATGCCGGCAATTTGGAATATGCTTCTGATGCACTTAAAGGCAATAAAAAAATTGTATTGGAAGCTGTAAAACAATCTGGTTCAACACTTTTTTATGCTTCTGAAGATTTAAAAAACAACCCTCAAGTCGTATTGAAAGCAGTCATGCAAAATGGAATGGCACTTCAGTATGCTTCTGAAAAATTGAGGGACAATAAAAAAATAGTTTTGGCGGCGATTCAGAATACCGATCAGTCATTTGAATTCGCGTCGGAAAAGTTAAAAAAAGACTTTGATGTAATGAGTGCATTATTAGTATTGCCCCCAAAAGATGATTTTTTGGGGCATGATGATGATTGGATGTTTTAATGATTTTGAAATTTAATTTGTAACCATAAGACTCAATTTCGCACCTATTTAATTTTTATTTGTTGTTATTTTTATTGTCTTTAGAAAAATGCTTCAAAAGTATCTTATCATATACTGCTTCTTTTCCCTCCTTTTTCATTTCGTCGTGAATATATCCAATGATATCCATAGCGTCCTTTTTTTCAGGGGAATTGGCTTCATTGTACAGAGATAATGCAATGCAAATATTTTCCAAGGCATTTTCATTATCATTCATATAAAACGCAGTAATTCTACCAATACCATAAAACACTTCTGGATTTATAATATCCAATTCACCGAGTTTCTTATAACAGATTACGGCTCCTATATAATCCTTCTTATACTCATACGCTATCGCCATATTTTGCCAAGGAAATTTGCCTTTAGGGTCGATAGATATTGATTTTTCATACGCTTCAATTGACTTATCATACTCCCCTATTTTACGATAATTTAAACCTAACATATCCCAGGCGAAAGCAAAAATGCTGTCTTTTTTAAGTGCTTTTTTTAATAATACAATGGATTCTTCATACTTATTCGCATTTTCTAATTCAATTGCCTTGTAATACCACTTTAGCGCTTTTTTGTTTTTACTCAAAGATTGCTCATGATGCTCCTCGTTAGAGTATAAATTAATCCGCATGCTCACACAATTTTCTAACAAATAACTTTTAATTTCAAAGTAATAATCCAGAAATTCATTCTCCTCTACGTTAGCATTTATAATATGATCTACTGGAAACGTACTGTCATTCATAAACAGAAGAAAAGAATCTTTTTCAATCAAAATATTTGTCAACCGATAGAATGAGACCTCCTTATATATACAATCATTGATTGCCTCATTAACGATACCATAAGGTTTATCTTTTAAATCTAGTTTCTTAATACTGTTACATGCCAAATCTGAAACGTATTCTAGCATGGATTCTTTCAATTGTTTTTTATCGGTTTGACTAAAAGAGTTTAATGCAATAAAACAAATACAAAAGAAAAGAATTAATGACTTAATAAAAGTTTTTCTAAAGTGCATACAAGCGGGTTAATGTGAAATATATTTTTAAAAATACTAATCTATTAAAAAGAATGGATTTTTTAAAATTTAATTTCGGTTGTAGATAAAGTAGAATTAAAAAATTCATTCGTTTTTTTCTTTTTCACCCCAAAAAATTGTCCAAAAAATACAAACTGGTTGGTATTGTTCATAATTAGATTAAAAAATAGTTTTACCAAAAAAAATAAATAATGAAACGCTATTTTTTATTTACCTCCTTATTGTTATTATTGAGTTTTCTACAATTAGCAAATGCGCAAACTTCGGTGTTAAATGAAGGCTACTATTATCCTTTAAATGGATCATACCCATCAAACATTTATGTTGACGATGCATGTAGAACGTTGAGTTCTACACCAGCTCAACCATGTAATAGAGGAATAAATGATGAGGCTGGAAATACAAACGGTGCATACCTTTTTAGAAATAACAGTAGTTCACAATACGAGCCTTTTGGTGCAGTGATTTCAACTTATGGTGGAAATTACTTTCCTCAATTAACAAATTATAGTAATTACAATAATGGCTTAACGGTTTCTTTTTCATTCAAACTAACTAGTTTGGGTGAAATAGTACAAGTCGAAAGAAATCGACTTGGAGGAACTGTAATTAATGGAATTTATGAAATTGGAATAGGATATAAAAGAGGATATCTGATCGAGGTTGATAATAGCAAAGTCAGTTTCAGATGTTATTTTGGTCCAGAAGGAACTGGTAGTTATGAAGATGGTCAAACCGTTACTTCACAAGGGATTACCGGACTTATACCACCATTTGTACCCGACACTGCTGTTTGGTATCATGTAGTTTGCAAAGTTGATCAAGATCCAAATCCTTTTGGCGGGTATACAAGAATGACGATTTATATTAATGACTCATTAAAAGGAGAAACAACATTGGTATACAGGCCCGAATTACACAGCTACAAATGCTCATTGGGTGCCAATACACGTCAAAATTCGCAATTCAATGCATCTTCTCCCTATAATCCACTAAGCAACAATCCATATAAAATCAGCAGCGCCTTTGTTGGTGCTTTAGATGAGTTACGCATTTATAACAGAGGTGTTACTGCAAGCGAAAAAACAGAAATCTACAATGCTCGTCTTTCTTCCCCTGTACCATCAATCGCAACTTTTTCGCCTTCATCAGTGAAAGCTGGGGCAAATTTAACTATTACAGGTAATAATTTAAGTCAAGTAAATACAGTTTTAATTAACGGTATAAGTGCAGATTCAATTACTATATTATCAGATAATAGTATTCGTGCAAAAGTATCCAATCCTTCAAACAGTATAGATAGCACAATAGTTGTTAGATATGTAACAGTCAATAATAATTCAGGCTCTGCCACTCGTTGGGGTGTAATAACTTCATCACCTAACAACACAACGCCTCCTCCTCCTCGACCAGGCATCATCATTACAGGGCCAGCATCAGCTTGTGGACTTATTGGTATTGATAGTGTGGTAACTTATCGAGTAACAGATACACTTCCTACGACATATTTGTGGAGAGTATCCAACTCCAATATGTTGGTTATTGGTGGTTTAACAGCAGACACATTGCGCGTTAAATTTAAATCTACTTTCACTAGTGGCGTTGTGTATGTAAAACGTATGCGTGTTGGTGATACTACAAACCTTACACTAACTGTTACCAGCACAACACCAGCCCGTCCATATTCAATATTAGGCAACAAAAACATTTGCAACAATGTTGGTACTGGTGCAGGTACGCCTTCGCGTTATTTTGTTAGAAGAGCTGTTGGCGCTACTGAATACGTTTGGACATTGCCAACAGGTGCGAGTGTACAGGATGTTACTAACGGTGGTTCTACTTATACCAGTTCCGACACCGCCATTAACCTTGTATTTACTTCAGGATTTACATCTGGCACTTTGCTACTAAAAACGCAAAACTATTGTGGAAGTAGTACAGACATCAGTCTTGCACTTGCCCCAGTTAATGTGGCTATACCAGGCGCTATAACAGGTGCTACAGATGTGTGCGCTTCAATGATTTCTGATTCATTGCCATTGGGCACCCCAATAACGTATACAGTTAGACGCAATTCGGCTTATACTGGATATGTTTGGACAGTGCCTAATCATGTAAACATACTTGATTATCCAGGAGGACTTGGTACAAGCACCGATACAGCAATTACGGTTCTGATTGACAGCCCATTTGTTTCTGGAAATATAAGTGTGCAAGGTGTTACGCCATGCTTTACCACTGGGCTACGTAATTTAGCCATAACCCGCAGATTGCCATCTTACAGATTATTTTCAATACTGTCTTCTAATTTAACTTGCCCTATTCGTTCTATTCAATATAAATTATCATTACCCATTCAATATGCAAGATGGTATGAATGGTCAGTGCCAACAAATGCCTCTATTGAGGGAAGAACTGACACAACCCAAATCACAGCAAATTTTTCGACTGCGGCATCAGCTACAGGAGATCGTGTACGTTTAAGGGGCATCAATAATTGTGGAAAAGGAATCTGGTCATCTACATCGGTTAGACTGACTGCTTGTCCAACTTCTTTTGCAAAAGGGTTTACAAATGACTTAATATCTAACAAACGTTTAAATGCCACCGTTTACCCCAATCCAAGCAAAAACGCATTTAACTTGCAATGGACAAATAATGTTGTAACGCCTATTTACATTCAAGTAACAGATATTGCCGGAAAGCGCATTGAAACATTAAAAACCAACAACTTGAATTCAATAAGTTTTGGTCAAAATTATTCACCAGGAATTTATATCGTACAAATCAAACAAGGAACAGATATTCAAATGCTTAGGGTGGTTAAATATTAGTTCTCGTTTGAATCTAGTGGAAATATTAAGCTAAAAAAATCCCGGTTGCCTCAGGTAGCCGGGATTTTTTATGAAGAAATTAATTTTATCGGATTTGAAAATAAAGGATTGACATCTACAAAAAACTACACCTTTAAATCACCTAAATAGTCCAAAATGCTGGCAATTATATCGACATAATAAAAGAAAAAGCTGAAATAATTTATAATTTAATATGGTATAATGCATTCAAGCTTTTTCATTTTTTTAAATCATCACCAATTCTATTTTGTATCATTTTTCAAAGTTTCCTAATCGTTTACTTTCAAATAATTATTCACATTATTAAAACGAAAAAATTGGGAAATCTACTTTACACCATTGCAATCATACTCGTTATTCTTTGGGCTATTGGATTTGTTGGTTTTCACTTGGGTGGGTTAATTCACATCCTTTTGGTGATCGCAATAATTGTTATTCTATTAAGGGTAATAAAAGGTTCAACTAAAATGTAGAAAAGAATTTTATTCAAAAGAGAATTTAATACAAGCAAAATAAAATGATTTCTAAAAGCTATAAATATGGCATAACACTAAAAAACTAGATGAATACACAAGTTGAATTCTATTAATCAACTTCAAAAAACAAAATTATGAAAACAAAATATGCAGGAATTTTCCAGATTACTTTATTTTTTATTTTAGCGATTTTGATGGTATCCATAACAAATGGTCAATCAACACATAGGGATAGAAGGGTATTAAAGGATTCAAAAAAAGCAAAAAATGCGTTTATTAAAGTTGACCCATCAATAAAAAAATGGTTTGATAACGCTTATGGTTACGTGATTTTTCCTAATGTTGGCAAAGCCGGTTTAGGTGTTGGTGGTGCATTTGGCAATGGAATCGTTTTTATAAACAATACCGCAATTGGCAGGGCAAATTTATCTCAAGTAAGCATCGGTTTTCAAGCAGGCGCTCAGGGATATAGAGAAGTTATTTTCTTCGAAAACAAAAGCAATATGGATGATTTTAAAGAAAATAAATTAAAATTATCCGCTCAAGTTTCTGCTGTTTTGGTTGCCATAGGCGCTGCTGCAAATATTAATTATTCCAATGGGATTTTGATTTTCACGCAGCCAAAAGGAGGCTTGATGTATGAAGTCTCGGTTGGTGGACAAACATTCAATTATGAAAAATTTTAAACCAATTTTTTTTAAAAAACAACTCATTCCAAATTGAATAAATTAATCCATAATTATCTCGAATAAGGTCTATGTATTATATATTGGGACCAATTTTATTAGAATATTAAGATGTTTAATCGTTATTTAATATTCCTCAATTATAATTTTCTTTTGTTTCATCATTACTTGCCATGCGTTTGGTTTTGCCATAAGCGCTCCTAAATTTTTAGGTATCACTTGCCAACGAAGTCCATATTTATCGATACACCAACCACATTGAACCTCTTTACCTTCTTGAGTAAAATAATTCCAGTATTTGTCTATCTCTTGTTGGTCATCACAATTTATGGTAAAAGCTAAAGCGTCATTAAAAAGATGATGCGCTTTTTCTGTACTCATGATTGAATAATTTTGACCAAATATTTTCACTTGGCACATTTCGGTATTGCCGCTCGGTGTTTGTCCTAATGGCATTACATTTCCCGCCTCAAAATCAGTTCCGAAGATATTTTTATAATAATCAATCACCAATGAAATGTTTCCTAATGCTGTGTTGAACCAAAGAGAAGGAATGATTTTATTGTAGCTCATAAAAGTTAAAATGATTTTAGTTTTAAATTTTTAAAAGAAATAAATCTGTTTATAAAAAAAGCATCTCTGATAAAAGAAATGCTGTTTAAAAATTATTCTTGAAGAAAATTTTATTAAAATGCTTGTTCGTCCGAATCATCTACCACTACATCATCGTTATCAGCAGAGCCTCCATCGTCATCACCTTCATTCATAAATCCATCGCTAAGCGCATCAGGTTGAAGGTCGTATTTCTCTTCCATTTCTGCTAATCTTGAATCTATAATGCCTTTGGTGCCATATTGAGAAGGACCTATGCCTTCTATGCGAATACAAGTAGGATATTCAATTTTGTTGCTTGCTTCTTTATCTACATTTATCAACTCAATCATAAACTTCCAACTTTTCACAAAATCATATTCGTAAATAAATTTCTGATTGGGGTCGGCAATTTGACTACCTATTAAAACCTCTTGCATCAAAATAGGTTCTACCTTGTATGCTTTGTCGTATTTTTCAAGGGTAATTTCTTTACCATATTGCCACAAATCATTGCTCTTATAAAAAGTAGCCGAATGTTTTTGATCAAATTCATAGGCCTTTAAAATAGCCAAATGCAAATCGTAAAATGATTGTTGATGCTTGATTACAATGTCTCTGTAAACTACTTCATCTTCTTCCCAATAAACCCTAAATTTTAATATTGCCATAATCAAAAATAAGGAAAAGTTGCAAACAATAACTCAAAGGAAACAATCATTTAATTCAACCTAGATTTTGCAAAATAAAAGATTCATCTTATGAAAAAGGCATCACCTATTTTTCGCTAAATTTCTCCCTAATAGATCCTAAATTAAATTTCAGAGGAATTTAAAAAAATATGAATTTAGAAAACAATAAATGGTTGAAACCATTACTCGAGACATCTTATACCACAACCCACGGTTTAAACCGTGGGCTATGAAAACAAATTATTTCACAAAACCGTTTCAACGGTTTTCATATTTTTAAACATGACTAATCACTATATTTATTCTATCTACACAACCCACGGTTTAAACCGTGGGCTAAATAAAGGAAATTTTATACATAACCGTTTCAACGGTTTGCATGTTTGAAAAAAAGCACTAGTAACTAAATTTATTCAATTGTTATAAAGGAAACAATGATTTAATTCCATAAAAAAAGCCATCTCAAAAAATGAAATGGCTTTTTGCATATTTTATTAAAAATTATTTTGTTTCGGTAGTTAACCCAGCTTTTAAATATTCGCTGTTTAAGCGTGCGATATTTGAAACCGAAATCCCTTTAGGGCATTCTGCCTCGCATGCATAAGTATTGGTACAATTTCCAAAACCCTCCTTATCCATTTGAGCAACCATATTTAATACCCTTGATTCTCTTTCTGGACCGCCTTGTGGCAATAATGCCAATTGCGAAACTTTTGCCCCTACAAACAACATTGCACTTCCATTTTTACAAGTAGCTACACATGCACCACAACCGATACAAGCTGCTGCCATAAACGCATCATCCGCATCTTTTTTATCAATTGGAATGGCATTTGCATCAACTGCATTACCTGTATTTACGCTAATGTATCCACCAGCTTGAATGATTCTATCAAACGCAGAACGATTCACAACTAAATCTTTCAACACAGGAAAAGCTTTACTGCGCCAAGGTTCTACCGTAATGGTATCGCCATCTTTAAATGCGCGCATGTGCAATTGACAAGTAGTATTTTGTTGCCAAGGTCCGTGCGCTTGTCCATTGATGTACATGCTACACATACCGCAAATACCTTCACGGCAATCATGATCAAATGCAATTGGCTCTTTTCCTTCAACAATAAGTTGTTCGTTCAATACATCAAACATTTCCAAAAAACTCATTTCGGAAGAAATGTCTTTTACTTGATAAGTTTCAAGTTTACCTTGCTCCTTACTGTTTTTCTGACGCCAAACCTTTAAGGTAAGATTCATGTGATAATGTTCCATATGCTGTATTTTAATGATTGTCTATTTATATAGCAACAGCCAATCGTTTATCAATGATTATTTATAACTTCTCTGTGTTGGTTTTACAATTTCAAAATTCAATGCTTCTTTATGCAATTCCCAGCTGCTTTCGCCTTTATTTTCCCAAGCTGCTACGTATGCATAATTAACATCGTCTCTTTTTGCTTCACCATCTTCAGTTTGGCTTTCTTCTCTAAAGTGACCGCCACAACTTTCATTTCTATCTAAAGCATCTAAGCACATCAACTCACCCAATTCAATCAAATCGGCTACCCTGCCGGCTTTATCCAATTCCAAATTAAATGCATTTACTTCTCCAGGAATTCTTACATCGCTCCAGAATTCTTTTTTCAACGCACGTACTTCTTCAATAGCTTGTTTCAAGCCTTGTTCGTTACGCGCCATACCACATTTGTCCCAAATGATTTTGCCTAATCTTTTATGAAAACTTTCTACCGTTTGAGTTCCTTTGATGTTAATCAATGTATTCAAACGATCAGCTACCGCTTTTTTTGTTTCTGCAAATGCAGGATGATCGGTAGAAATAGATGTGGTGTGAATTTCATCTGCTAAATAATTTCCTAAAGTGTAAGGAATTACAAAATAACCATCAGCTAATCCTTGCATCAAAGCAGAAGCACCCAAACGATTGGCACCATGATCACTAAAATTTGCTTCGCCTAAAGCATACAAACCTTTTACTGTAGTTTGTAATTCATAATCTACCCACAATCCACCCATGGTGTAATGAACCGCAGGATATATACGCATTGGGGTTTCGTATGGATTTTCGCCTGTGATTTTTTCATACATTTCAAATAAGTTGCCATATTTCTCTTCAACAACTTTTTTGCCTAATGCAACAATTTCTTCATGACTGAAATTGTCTTTCCCTGATTTTCCGGCTTCTATTTTACCATAACGAACGATGGCATCTTTATAATCTAAGTAAACCGCCATTTTTGTAGTACCTACACCATAACCTTCATCACATCTTTCTTTTGCTGCTCTTGATGCAACGTCGCGTGGTACAAGGTTTCCAAATGCTGGATATCTTCTTTCTAAATAATAATCTCTTTCATTTTCTGGAATATCTTTTGGATTTCTATTGTCTCCTTTTTTCAATGGCACCCAAATTCTTCCGTCATTTCTTAAACTTTCACTCATCAAGGTTAATTTACTTTGATGGTCGCCACTAACGGGAATACATGTAGGGTGAATTTGCGTAAAGCAAGGATTTCCAAAAAATGCGCCTTTTTTATGGGCTTTCCATGCTGCGGTAACATTGCTACCCATTGCATTTGTACTTAAATAAAATACGTTTCCGTATCCACCAGAGCATAATAAAACTGCATGTCCGAAATGACTTTCCAATTCGCCGCTAACTAAATCTCTTGCTATAATACCTCTTGCTTTATCATCAATTTTAACTACATCAAGCATTTCGTGTCTTGTGTACATTTTCACATTACCTAAAGCCACTTGTCTTTCTAAAGCACTATACGCACCCAATAATAACTGTTGTCCAGTTTGTCCAGCAGCATAAAAAGTACGTTGCACCTGTGTTCCACCAAAAGAACGATTACTTAATAATCCACCATATTCACGGGCAAAAGGAACCCCTTGCGCCACACATTGGTCGATGATTGCCGTACTTACTTCAGCCAAGCGATGCACATTGGCTTCTCTTGCACGATAATCACCACCTTTTACGGTATCATAAAAAAGACGAAAAACAGAATCTCCATCGTTTTGATAATTCTTTGCGGCATTGATACCACCTTGAGCGGCGATACTGTGTGCACGACGCGGACTATCTTGAAAACAAAAAGCTTTAACCTTGTAACCTAACTCACCAAGAGAAGCTGCTGCTGAGGCGCCGGCCAAACCAGTACCCACTACAATTACTTCTAATTTTCTTTTATTGGCTGGATTAACCAACTTTACATGTCCTTTGTAATCGGTCCACTTTTTATCCATTTCTCCGTGTGGAATCTTTGCATCTAAAGCCATATTCGTAGAATTAAAAATTTAAAAGCTAATATTATTTTATACAACCTAAAAACATAGAAATTGGCATTAGTGCAAAAAGCAAACAAATGATTATTGCATAACCTAATCCAATGGTTTTTAACATTGGTGTATATTTTTTATGATTGATACCTAAAGATTGGAATGCACTTTGAAAACCATGATACAAATGCCAGAATAGTGCAATTACACCTGCAACATATAACGCTACAACCCAATTCACACTAAACACTTCTTTCATTTCTTCAAATAAATTATGGGGTGCATCTCCTTTTGCATACAACGCAACTTTGGTACCTACATAAAAATGAGACAAGTGCATGATTAAAAACAACAAAAGCAAGGTTCCCAATAATGCCATTGAGCGGCTATACCATTTGCTGTTTTTATTGGGTTGACTATATGCATATTGAACAGGACGTGCATTTTTGTTTTGGCTCCACAACATCAATCCTTGAATGATATGTGTAATTAAACCAGCAAATAAACCTACTTCCAAAAAGCGCATGATCCAGTTGTGGCTCATAAAACGCGCCATCTCATTAAACGTTTTACCTTCATCATTTAAGAAAATACAAGCATTGATACTGGCATGAACGATTAAAAATAAAATTAAAAAAAGACCGGTAAAAGCCATCACGTACTTTTTACCAATTGAAGAAGTAAAAAAATGTTTCCAAGTCATAATTGAAATTTGAAAGATAAATGGTGTTGCAAAAATAAGGGTTGAAAATTCAAAATAGAATTTTTATTATAGGTTTTTATTAAAGATTGAGTTGATTGTTAAACAATTATGCTAATCCAATCTTCTCATCAATTCATTATCTAAGGTTTGATAAATGATTTCTGGCTTTAGTGTTCTCCATTGGTCGAGATCAAAAAAGTTTATATAATGGGTTATTCTTGCCTTCTTAAAATCATGTTGAGTTGCATTGGGCATATTCAAAATAACTACCCACCCATTATCATCTTCCAATTGTTCATGCCATTCTTCATAATAACTATCATCACTACTGTGGAAATTAAGTACGTTTTCACACATAAAAATATACTTCACAATGCCAAGATCAAACATTAAATCTGTAATATTCCTTCTGATGGTCATAATGTCGTTCTCGATAGCGTCGTTCCATTCGCCAATCAATTCTATGATGGCAAAATGCAATTCATAATCCACATACAAAATTTTCATATACATGGTTTTGGAACCAAACTCGTCCCATTGCGGATGTACGTAATAGTTATACAGCGTTTTGGTGTATTCAAATTCACTGTATTCGTTACCGTAAAAGGGCGACATGCGGTCTTCCTCAGCCATGTACAAATGACGCCAATTGTAAAAAGGTTCTATATTTTGCATAATAAATAAAAAGGTCGGCAGATAAGCCAACCTTTAATTGTATAAAATGTATTAAAAATCGACTAACAATTTTCGATAACCAAAGCTGACGCTCCTCCTCCACCATTACAAATTCCTGCTGCGCCAAATTGAGCATTGTTTTGCTTAAGCACATTAATTAAAGTTACAATGATACGAGCGCCGCTGCAACCTAAAGGATGTCCGATAGAAACCGCACCACCATTAACGTTTACCTTTTGTGGGTCAAGATTCATAAGCTTTGTATTTTCGATTCCTACAACAGAAAATGCTTCGTTTAATTCCCAATATTGAATTTGATCCATGGTTAATCCTGCTTTTTCCACCGCTTTTGGAACTGCCAAAGCCGGAGCAGTGGTAAACCACTCAGGCGCTTGTTCGGCATCAGCAAAAGATTTAATTTTTGCAATTGGTGTTAAGCCCAATTCTTCAGCTTTTTTCTTGCTGATTAAAACCACAGCTGCTGCGCCATCATTCATTGTTGAAGCATTAGCAGCTGTAACAGAACCATCTTTAAGGAAAGCGCTTTTTAATCCTGGAATCTTATCAAACATAACATTGAAAGGTTCTTCATCTTTTGCAAAAAGAATAGGTTCTCCTTTTCTCTGCGGAATAGAAACGGGTATAATTTCATTATCAAATTTTCCATTTTGAATAGCCGCCTGACTTCTTTTATAACTTTCAATAGCAAATGCATCTTGATCTTCTCTAGAAATACCACATGTTGAGGCACACATTTCTGCAGCAACACCCATTGCTTTACCATCATACACGTCGGTTAAACCGTCTTTAACTAAACCATCAACAAGCGAAACGTTGCCATATTTATTTCCCCATCTCATGTTTTCAGAATAGTAAGGAACATTGCTCATACTCTCCATACCGCCAGCAACAATAATATCAGCATCTCCAAGCATAATGCTTTGAGCTGCAATTGCGATTGATTTCATGCCACTTGCACAAACTTTATTAACGGTGGTACAAATAACAGAATCAGACAAACCAGCAAATTTTGCGGCTTGTCTAGCTGGTGCTTGTCCAAGATTTGCTTGAATTACAGAGCCCATAATCACTTCGTTTACTTGATCGGAATTGATGCCTGATTTTTCAATAGCTCCTTTAATGGCAAACGCGCCTAATTGTGTTGCCGAAAAACTTTTCAATGTTCCGCCAAAACTTCCAATTGGGGTTCTAACTGCGGATAAAACGTACACTTCATTCATAATTATAGTTGGTTTTTATTTTAAAAGGAATGATTGATAATGTAGAAAAAATCAATCTTTAAAATCAATTATTTTAGAATCTAAAAAAACAAAATTAAGCATAATCATACTTCAAAATGAAATATTATGTTCTGAAAAAATTGGATGATTTAGGTTAGAGTCAATAAATAGAGGGTGAATAATTTGCATTTATAAATAGCCTTTATTATTTTTGAGCAAGCCATTGAAATTGAATGGTATCTTTGTCCATAATTCTTGGAAATTACCCAAAAAATAAAATATTTTATTTTTACATCAAATTTATTACATCACTTCGTAGTTATGTATTAAAATTTTTGTCTTATTAATAAATCAACAAAGAAAAAATTACAATTACCCGATTTTAAAAACAACCCCATGATACTACAAAGAAAAAAATTACAACTTTTCATTATTTCAACGCTTATTATTATTCAATTCAGTTCATGTGTAGCCACTGAAAAGGCTTCCTATTTTTCAAATGTAAACAACTCGAGTATAAATATTGAAAAAGACAAAGAAGTTGAGCCTATTATTCAGAGAAACGACATTTTGAGCATTTATATCAGCAGTTTAAGTCCGGAAGCTTCAGCGGTGTTTAACACAACCAACACGCAAGCTACGAGTACATCCACCACAACTGGGTCAACTAGTGCTGGTGGATATTTGGTAAATACAGAAGGAACCATACAACTTCCCATTTTAGGCAATGTAAAAGCAGAAGGTCTAACTAAAAAACAATTAAAATCAAGCATTACGAATTTAATCAATGAAAAAAAATTATTGATAGACCCTGTAGTCACAATCAGGCATTTGAACTATGAAGTGACTGTAATTGGAGAGGTTGGAAAACCGACAGTAATTAATGTTCCTAATGAAAAAATATCTATGTTAAAAGCACTTGGAATTGCAGGTGACATAACAATTTATGGAAAAAAAGAAAACGTATTGCTTATTAGAGAAGTTGAAGGAAAAAGGATCATCAATAGAATCGATTTGAACTCAAAAGACTTTTTATCCTCTGCTTATTATTACTTGCAACCAAATGATGTTGTGTATGTAGAACCGAATGAAAGAAAAGTAAAAAACGCAAATCGAAATCAACAAATATTGCCTACAATTTTAAGTGCCTTATCAATTGTTGCAGTTGTGATTACCACTTTAGCAAGAAATTAAACTTAAAAATTCTATCATCATCACTACCCTAACAAGAAAACAGAAATAAACAAAATGAATCAACCGAAAAATAAAAAAACCATAGTAAAGCAAGAAGAAAGCTTGTTCATACAACTATTCTCTAGATATATTTTTTACTGGCCATTGTTTTTAATATTGATTTTAATCTTTAGCGTATCTGCATTTGTTTATTTTAGATACGCTACCCCTTTATATGAGGCCAATGCTACATTGATTATAAAAGATGAGAAAAAAGGAACGGAGAATACCAAAGGTGTGGATGAATTGAATATGATTAATAGCAAGAAAATCATTGAAAATGAAATTGAAGTTTTGCAATCGCGTTCTATAATGGAAAATGTTGTAAAGAATTTACATCTATATGCGCCAATTTCTCAAGAAGGAAAAATTAGAACATTGTCTGCATACACCCTATCTCCTGTTTCAATTATTGTTGATAACCCAGATGAAATATTAGAAGCTAAAAACATTAAATTCAAATACGAAAAAGAAACAGAAAAAATAATTATTGAAGATAATTATTCTGGAAAACTAAACGAATGGATTACAACGAAATATGCGAAACTTAAATTTATAAAAAATAAAAACTATCAGCCATCCAATTTACAAAAGCCATTTGAATTTTCACTAATTCCAGTAAAAGAAGTAACAATGAGATTGTTGATGGCATTACAAATAACTTCAGCCAACAAGTTGTCTTCCATTATTTCATTAAGTTATAAAGACGAGGTTCCCAAAAAATCTGAAGATGTTTTAAATATGCTGATTGCGATGTACGATCAAGCTGCAGTAAATGAAAAAAACTCATTGGCAAAAACCACACTTCAATTTGTAAATGAAAGATTAAACGCAGTAGCAACAGACTTAGATTCAATTGAGCGTACTGTACAAAAGTACAAGGCTGGAAGAGGCGCCCAAGACATTAGCACACAAGGTCAATTGTATTTACAAAATGTAAGCAATAATGATCAAGAACTTGGTAAAATAAATACACAATTAGCTATTTTAAATCAAGTAGAAAATGCCATTGATAAAGGAGATGGTGGATCATTGGGAATAAACCCATCTTCAATTGGAATAAACGATGCCGGATTAACACAAATGATTTCTGAGCTTAACAACAAAGAATTGGAATATGAGCGATTAAGAAAAACAGTAGCTGAAAACAATCCAATGTTGATTTCTATAAGAGACCAGATCAACAAACTAAAACCAGATATTCAAAAGAATCTTGTAATCCAGCGTAAAAATCTAGAAATTAGTCAAAGCAATATATTGCGTACAAACAATACTTACAATTCAATGTTGAGTTCGATTCCTCAAAAAGAACGCGATATTCTTGAAATCAGTAGAGATCAAAATGTAAAAAATGGAATTTATGCATTTTTACTACAAAAAAAGGAAGAAGGTGAATTGTCTTATGCTTCTACGCTTTCTGATAGCAGAGTAATTAACAGTGCTCAAGCAAGTAAATACCCCGTTAGTCCAAACAAAAAATTAATTTTTGTAGCTGCGATTTTAGCTTCAATATTTTTGGGAATTATGTTAATTACAGTCCAAGAATTTTTAAGCAGTAAAATTTTATATCGTAAAGACTTAGAATCAATGACAACTATTCCTGTATTGGGCGAAATTGCTCAAAACGATGGGAAAGAAAGCATTGTCATTGAAGCAGGGAAAAGAAGCTTTATTGCAGAAGAATTTAGAAAAATACGTGCATCACTTCATTTTCTTGGAATTAATACAGTTAACAAAAAGATTTTAATAACATCTAGTATTCCAGGTGAAGGTAAAAGTTTTGTTTCTGGAAATTTCGCCATCAGCAATGCCTTATCTGGAAAAAAAGTTTGCTTAGTTGATATTGATTTACACAATCCTGGACTTGGAAAAATGTTTGGAAAATCTACCGAAGATCCAGGAATTAGTGATTACTTAAACGGTAAAAAGGACGCTGATGATATCATTAAAAAAGTAGACAATTTTGAAAATTTATTTTTTGTATCCTCAGGCACATTACATGAAAGTCCATCAGAATTATTGTTAAATGGAAAAATCGAAACATTTATTGCTTATTTAGAATCCAAATTTGATTTAGTTATTTTGGATACAGCACCATCTGTATTAATAACGGATGCATATTATTTAACCAATTTATGCGATGCAACTTTATATGTTGTTAGGCATAATCATACCCCAAAAATGATCATCAAAAGAATTGATGAAACAATGGAAATCAATCCGTTAAAGAACGTTGCAATCATATTTAATGGTGTTAAAAAGAGAGGTTTTTTTAAAAATAATTATGGTTATGGCTATGATTATGTTTATGGTGGAAAGTATGGTCCTAATGATGGCAAAAAAACAAACTCAAAAAAACAAGGATTTAAATCATAAAAAAAATAAAAAAAATCATCGTAAATAATTATGATTCATAAGTAGTTCTACTTATATTTGTTTACTGAATAAGAATTAACCAATTTTTTCTTAATATTCTAACCGAAACAACCTAAAATACACCTAATCCGATGATTAACTGCATCTTTAATCACCAAAACACCCGTTATGAATAAAAATTGGTATGCAGTTTACACAAAGTCAAAATGCGAATGCAAAGTTTCCGCTTTATTAACAAAGAAGAAAATTGAAAACTATTGCCCGCTCAACAAAATAAATAATGATGGAAATGAGAAATCAACACTAAATCCACTTTTCCCATCTTTTGTATTTGTTTATATTACTCCAGAACAGTTTGAATATATCAAACAATTAAATGACATCATCAACTTTGTTTATTGGCTTGGTCGTCCAGTTCAATTAAAAGGAATTGAAATTGAAAGCATTCAAGAATTCGTAGCCGTTTACAATAACGTATATATCGAGAAGTCTGACGTTTCATTAAATAAAATGGTTCGTGTGGTTACCAAACAACCTATGATTTCTACTGATGAAGATGTAATTGTTATGAATCGCACCATCATAAAACTAACTTTACCCACTCTAGGTTTTACGCTTTGTGCGCGTACTAGCTACGAAAATGTGGAAGTTTCAGAAGAAGAATACAGAATCCCTCAAATGGTTTCATAATTGAAATTTGTATTCGTTTGTAAATACTTGCAAATCCAAAATAGCAACTTATAAATTTTAATAAAACACAACTCGATTTTTAAAATGATAAAAATCGAGTTGTGTTTTTAGATACATTCCATAATTCATTATTGATTATTTAAATTCAATTTGAACGATGCATATTATTAAAAAAAACAACCTAATTTTAATAACAATAAAATTCACTTCTTGCAAATTTTAAAACTTGCCTCAAGTGCATTGAATTTGTTTTAATTTACCTCATTACCAACTATAACAAGAAATAAATGGAATTATCCATAAGAAACATAGCCGCTTGGTTATTGTCTAATTATTTTATGCTTACTGGAAAAATAAATCCAGTAAAAAAACTGGCTAAAAATGGAGAGATTTTGCTATCGGTTTATTTCCACAATCCAAGTAAAAAGTTATTTGAAGGTTGTGTAAAATGGTTTTTAAATAATGGATTTACAATAATTTCAACCGAAGATTTACATTCAATCATTAAAAACAATAAACCGCTCCCTGCTTGTGCTGTGGTGTTTACAGTTGATGATGGATGGAAAGAAAATAAGGACAATATTGTTGCCGTTGCTGAAGCTTACAAAATACCCGTTACCATTTTTGTCACCACTTCTCCCGTTGAAACAGGGGATGCTTATTGGTGGACGACCATACAAAAAGCTTATGACAAAAAGCTAACCAATCAATCTGTAGGGGCATTAAAATTAGTTCCTAATGAAGTGCGTATTCAAGAATTGGAGCGAATAAAACAAATTTCATCAAACAATAGAGATGCTTTAACTGTAGAAGAGATAAAGACAATATCCCAATCAGCTTACGTTAAGATAGGAAGCCATACCGTTACCCACCCCATCTTGACCATGTGCAGCGACGAAAAATCTTATCTTGAAATTTTCGAATCGAAAAAAACGCTTGAAAAATGGATTGACAAACCAATTGAGTTTTTTGCATATCCCAATGGGAATTACACAGAAAGAGAAATAAACAACTTGAAATCAAATGGTTTTCAAATGGCGTTCACAACAAAACCAGAATATGTTACGTTAAATAGTTTTAAATCACCATTTGAAATTCCAAGATTCGATGTTTTGGAAAATGTTTCTTTTGCTGAAAATATTATTCGAATGACTGGAGTTTGGTTTGCACAGAAAGGAACAAAAAATAATAAAGAAGCATGAGTTTTTTAAAGATATTGGCATTTTTAAATGTATTTATTTTCTTGGGCATTATGCTTTTTAGCAAAATGGAAAAGAATAAAGCATTTATACTGTTTGTACTAATCTCATTTCCATTTCAACATATTCTTTTGATTTCTGATTTTCATGTTTTTGAAGTAATTGTTTTTGTTTTTTATTTTATATTTTACAAAAGACAAAAAATCAAAAACAATGAAACCATTGCTTACGGGTTCTTATTGGCTTTTTTAGCGTTGGTTGTAATTGTTGGTTTTATTTTTTCTACGGTAGATATTGATACAGAAAATCTCAACAAGTTTATTTCCTTTTTCCCTGTTTTTATTTTTAGTAAAATATTAATTGATGAATGTATTTCTGACCCAGCATTTTTAGTTTCGATTTTAAATTGCTTTAGGTTCATGCTTGGATTTGCCTTATTATTTCTATTTCTCCAAATGGCATTGGGTTTAAATGTTTCATTAGTTAAAACATTAAATCCCAATGTTATCATAAAAAATAGCATTAGGTATCCTGGGATTTTTTCAGATCCCCAGCAATTTTCTCAGTTTTTAGGTGCATGTAGTTTTTTATGTTTAATAAAATTTGATGACCAAAAATTACCCAAAATTAATTTGGTGCTTTTTGGTTTATCCGTAATTAGTATTATGGCCGCTGGAGGAAGAGCCGGGTTAATGGGCTGGGTACTTGGTTTATTATTTCTATTGTTTTTTAGTAAGCCCAAATACAAAATTGCCATCATTTTATCCTCAGTAGTCATTTTTTTTATTGCACTTAATTTTCAAGACAAGCTTTCGATTTTTAACAGGGGAAGCGATTTGAACGAAACCTACGATTTCAGGGCAGGTATTTGGGCTGATGCTATTGATATTTTTGTAAATCATCCATTTTGGGGTGTTGGGTTAGGCAATTATGGGAAATATGTTTTCCTTCATTATCCAGATCAAATATGGGTAATTAATAACGAAATCTCTTCATTTGACCAGCCTGAAAGCGGTTACCTTTTGTTTTTAACCGAATTGGGGGCAATAGGCTCTGCAACTATTTTTATTTTCATTTTCTTTCCAATCATTCAATCATTTTATTATTATTTGAAAACAAAAGATTTGAATTTTATTTTGATGATTTCAAGTATTATGTGCTGGTTAATTGGCTTTTATTCTACGTATTCATTAGGTGATGTAAGAATCAAAATTTTAGTAGGCTCCATCATTTCATTTATGATTGCTTACCGAACCATTTTAAACGCGCAAGAAGAAGCCAGTCAAGAAGTAGATGAAATTGATAATTTACAAAACTTTCAAAATTAAAGTAAACAAATTGAGCATCTTAATAAACCTAAAATCTAAATTCAAAAACAAACTATTTGCAAATAGCGTTTGGGGAGTTGTTTCCAATATCATTCAAAATGTACTGTTTAGCATTTTCTTCGTAATTATAGCCAGAATATACTCCAAAGAAGATTTTGGGCACTATGTAATCGCCAATACATTATACTCTTTCATGTTGGGATTTTCTTCATTAGGGCTGGGGCATTGGTTTATTCGAGAAATTATAAATAATGAAAACAAAACCACGCTAACCAATAAATTCTTTAAAGTTCAATTATTAATTGGCATTTTATTTTATGTCATCAACTTAATTGTTTCGTATTTACTTTATGACAACCAAATGATTCGCACACTTTCTGTAATCATTGGCATCAACATTATTTTCGATAATATAATTAATGTAATTAAGTCGCTTAACATTGCCTATCAGGAACAACAAAAAACGTTTTTACTATTAACCATAGAAGCGTTATTGAAATTTTTAGTAGGATGTCTGCTTTTAATTTACAAATTAGATATGATCTTACTTTCTGTAATCCTGATTGGATTACGTTTAATTACACTGAATCTTTTTATCAAAATGGGCAGTTCAAATTCAATTGGTTTAAAAGAAATCATAAAAGTTAAAATCGATTGGGACGAAATAAAAAAAATTGTACTATCCAATTGGTCATTTATCATTATTAGCAGTTTATCTATTGTCAATTGGCGTATTGGAAATATCTTGGTGTCAAAAATATTAACCATTCAAGATGTGGCTAATTATGAAATCGCATTCAAATTCTTTTCATTAGCTTATTTAATTCCAATTATTGTTACTTCTTCTTTGTATCCAATGCTTATCAATGCATTTAAAGAAAGTCCGGAAAAATTAAAATCACTTTACAATAAAGCGTATCTACCATTGTGTATTTATGGCTTTCTTTCTTTTACATTTGTTTATGCTTTTGCCGATTTTTTAGTCCCATTTGTTTTTGGTAAAAGCTACAACGATACAGCACTGTACTGCAAACAAATGTTTTATGTAATGCTTATTTTTCCCTCCATTTTTTTACAAGCGAATGTTATTTTAACCTTGAAACTTGAGAAGTTTGATATGATTTGCAACATAGCAAGTGTGCTGGTTAATGTTGGTATTTGTATCATTGGATTTCAATTTAATAAATCACTCACTGTTGTTAATGTGGCTATTTTTAGTTCTTTTTTCGTTTTCCACTTAATTCAGGACGCGATACTAATCAAACACAAAATAACCAACATTAAACATGTTATGTTATTTTATATTTTAACTTCAATGTCTATTGGATTATACATTTTAACTGATAGATATTTGAATTCAGGTTTAAACTTTGTGATTTTTTGGGGCATTATATTAATCGTTGGCATAAGCCAATTCAAGAAAATAAAAGTGGCATATTCCACACATTAAAATATTTTATGAAAGTTGCTTATTATACATCTGCTTATTTTATTGATTCAGCTCTTGAAACCATTCAATCGATTAAAAACAAAGTTTCATTGCATTTATTTATAGAAATCTCGGATATTTCAAAAAAATCAACCATTTTAAACATTGACAACATTCATAATTTTGATTTTATTGAGGATGCTGAAAATGTTTTAGGTCCGGAACAATGGGTTAAATTCAAACCTTATTTTGATGGCATTACAATGGTGAAATTTATAGTACACAAAAACAGTAAAAGTTTATCGATACATAGTCTTTTGTCTTCTATGAAATTGGGTAGATATTTTCAAAAAATGAATTTCGACATCATGCATTTTGACAATAGTTCTCAACGCAGTTTCGGGCTTTATCCTTTTATTGACAAATCAAAATTGGTCATCACACTACATGATCCAAAGCCACATTCAGGAGAAAAAAACTGGAAATCCAATTTAATATTCAAACTTTATACGCCCAAAGCCAAAGCATTCATTTTATATGCGCAATATTCAAAAGCTTTATTAAAAAAGGTTTATCCAGAAGTAAGTGTTCCCATAAATTGTATTCAACTTTTACCCTTTACGTTTATGAGAAATTATTTACCAAAAGAGAGAAAATCTGATAACAGTATTCTTTTTTTTGGAAGACTTTCACCATACAAAGGTGTTGATATACTTTTAGAAGCCATCCCATTGGTATTGGAAAAATATCCCAATCAACATTTTGTAATCGCAGGAAGAACCAGTTATGATTTTCAGTTTAATGAAACAATGATTTCAACACACAAAAACAACATTACAATCATAAACAAATATTTAGCATTAGATGAAGTTGCAGCATTAATTGACAAATCTGCTTTTGTTGTTTGTCCCTACAGAGATGCTACACAAAGCGGTGTATTAAGTACCACTTTTGCTTTTGGTAAAACGGCAATTGTGTCAAATGTTGGTTCATTTAGAGAATACATTACAGATGGAGTAAATGGTTTAGTATCCGAACCAAACGCTAGTGATTTGGCAAAAAAAATCATGATGGCCATTGAAAATGATTTTTACAAAAAATTAGAATCAAATGTAATTTCAAATGCTTCACAAGAAAAGCTAAATGAATTTGGGAATATCATTTTGTCAACTTATCAAAATGTAATAAAATGATGACAATCAGTAAAAAATCACCTTACAAATCATATTTTTCAAAAAAGAAGCTAGAGAGAAGAAAATAAAAAACCTAAAATGCAAAAAATCATCATAACTCTTCCTCAATTGCCTTTAAATTTAGACAGCATAAAAGGTGGTGTACATTCTGCATTAATAAATTTACTAAATGGGTTTGCTCAATTTCCCATTTCTATACGTGTAGTTTCTTTTTCTACTGAAGTAAATGTTGAGCAAATCGTTTCTTTTTCCCAATCAATTTTTATACATTATGTGCCTGAAGGGGATTCTGGTTCACATTTAATTAATTATTTGAAAAATGGAAAAAACATCATGCAAAAACAAATTGCTGATTTCAAACCCGATTTAATTCATTTTCAAGAGTGCAATTCATTTTTTTTAATAAAACCCTTTTCTTTTCCAAGGTCGAAAACATTGGTTACCATTCATGGATTTGCTTTAGAAGAAGCAAAACGAAAAAAGAAAATAAAAGATAAAATCACCTGGTTGATTAATGGTTGGTTAAACCCAATATTAATGCCCAAAAACATCATTCATTTATCAAAATTTTCAACAACTAAATTCAATTCAAAAAAAGTTACACATGATATTATAATTCCCAATGCCATAAAAAATATTTTTTTCGATATCCCACAAAAAGACAAAACGGATAACCGATTACTTTATTTAGGTGTTGTCGATAATAATAAAAATTTAATATTCACCCTAGAATTATTGTCGAAGCTAATTGAACAAAAAATATATTACACTTTGGATGTACTAGGAGGATTTAGTAATGATGATTATGAAAAGCAAATTAGAAGTTATATAATAGAAAAAAATCTCACAAATTATATACATTTTCATGGTTGGGTAAATCAGTCATACGTATTAAATCAGTTAGAAAAATCAGACATACTATTAGTATCATCAAAACACGAATCATTACCAATGGCTATTGCAGAATCCATGGCCGCCGGAAAAGTTGTTTTGGCATCAAATGTTGGTGGAATACCTGAAATGTTTGAAAACAATGTGACTGGATTTCTATTCGATTTGAATAATATTGAATTGCCTTTAGATATTTTAATCAAACTTTACAACAACAATGAAATGATTAAATCAATTTCGGCAAATGCACGTAAACAAGCATTTGAAAAATTTCACTGTAAAAATGTCGCAAAAGAAACAATAGATTTTTATAATCTAATACTTAATTAACCTAAGACATTAAATAACAGCAAAATAGTTTTAAATTTTTACCTTTATGCTTGAAAATAAAATTAGTTTAGCCAAATGATTAGTTTCAAAAAAAAGTTTTATTTCTGGAAATTAACCGAAGCATGGTTTCGGTTTGATAAAGGAATTCAGAATTTATTCTCCATCCGAAAATATAGCTTTGTTCAAAATTATGAGCAAATTAAAAATTCACTTTGTTTTAAAGAAATTTCGCATACTTTAATTACAGACTTAACACAGAATACCGAAACTATTCTCTCTGCGGTAAGTAAATCCGTTTTGAAAGAATCTAAAAAAGCGGAGTCTGAGGGTATTACTTGCATATATGATAATGATGTTGAAAAATTCATCGAATTCTACAATAAGTTTGCTGGCAATAAACATCTATATCAGTTTAATAAAAAATTCATTTCAGAGTATAAAGATTTCAATTCTATTGCTTATGCCATGAAAGATGGTGAAATTCTAGCCGCTCATTTTTATCTTGTTAGTAAAAAGTTCAAAATGGTGAGGTCTTTCTTATCAGGATCTAGACCTGAGGATGAAAAATTCGACAAGAGAACGCTGGGCATGGCGAATAAACTTCTGAAAATAAATGCCATTATTCATTTCAAAGAACTCAATTTTGAAACTTTTGATTATGGTGGCATTGTGTTAAATACTGAAAACAAATCTTTGAAGGGCATTACAGAATATAAAATGTCTTTTGGTGGAAAAACAACTACCAACGTTAGTTATTTAAGTCCTATCTACTTTTTCCTTTTAAAAATCTTTAATTTTTTAGACCGTCGATATAAATAATTGCTTATCAAACAGAAATTTTAGATTTTGACTTTAATATTAAAAAATGAAAAAATTAATTGATAAGCTTTTCATAAAACAATGGAGCATTGGCATCATAAATGCAAGTATTGAAGACATTATCAAGAACAATATTTCAAAAAAATCATTTACTTGGTTGCCCATAAAAGACAACACCCGTTTTTTTGCAGATCCATTTGTATTTAAAAATCCAGATGGAAATATCGAAATTATTTTTGAAGATTACTCGAGTTATTCATACGGAACAATTTCATTGGCAACTTTAAATAATCAATTTTCAAACTTATCTATTAAGCCTTTATTGGATACAGGATTTCATTTGTCTTATCCTTCAGTATTCTACCATGATGGCAAAACATATATTATACCAGAATCGAGTAAAGAAGGTGGATTGCATTGTTTTGAATTTGATTTTGAAACAAAAACCTTAATAAACAAAAGAACCATCATCGAAAATGAACCCCTACTCGATTCAACCATTCTTTTTCACAAAAATAAATATTGGCTGTTTGCAACGAAGCGTGGTTCAAAGAGTAACAGCGATTTGTATATTTATCACTCCAATAAATGGGATGGAGATTATGTGCCACACAAAGGAAATCCGGTTAAAACTTCTCTTACTGGAACAAGGCCTGCTGGCAATTTCATCAAAAATAACAATACCATATATCGCCCTACTCAAAATTGTGCTGATTATTATGGCAAGTCAATTATTCTTCAAAAAATCATACAATTAGATGATGAATGTTATGAGGAAATAGCTATCACTGAAATAACATTACAAAAAAATAATAAATTTAATTTTGGAATACATACAATAAATTTAACAAATAACGTTATAGTAGTCGATGGACTAAGAAAAATTTTTAGTCCATTTACTCAGATTAAGATTTTTTTGAAAAAAACATTAAAAACTTAATCCGATTAGATTTTAGTATTTTTGTTGATATATTAAAAATATCATTGAACTGATATTTTTATAAAAAATTACCTCTACCCCCTTATGAATCAATGGTCAAAATATTTTGCCAAGAATAATCTTATAACTCAAATTGAGATTAATCGCTTAAATAAATTGTACCAACTAGGCAATGAAGCCCTTCTAGAACGTTATAATGATTCATTTTTATCTATTTTCAAGCATGCCATAAAAAATGCTCCTTTTTATAAAAACTTGTATCAAAGTCATGGTATCTCAATAAATGACATCAAGGACATTACTGATATTAATAAATTGCCGATTATCGACAAAAACATAATTAAAAGTCAGGTTGATAAAATTTATACCAATTTCGATTTTTTAAAAGTAATTGGATTGACAAGTGGAACAACGGGCACTCCATTGAAAATATATAGAACACCATTTGATATTGCCAAAGAACAGGCATACATACATCATTATAGGAAATTACACGGTTTCAATGCAGGTCAACCAATCCTATCTTTGAGGGGTGTGTTGGGCAAATCTGTAACACATGAATATTTCAAACCTGCTAATATTTTATATGTTTCAAGTCCTAATGTGAATGAATCAACTATCGAAATGTATTACGATTTAATACAAAAATTCAAACCAGTTGCGGTAGAAGCTTATCCCAGTTACTTGCATAAACTTTGCATTGAGCTAGAAAATAAAGGATTAAAACTTGATATTCCTGTTTCCTTCACTTCTTCTGAAACATTATTAAGTTGGCAAAGAGAAAAAATAGAACCATTTTTAAACACAAAAATATTTGATTGGTATGGTAATGCAGAGCGTTCTATTTTAATTGCACAAAATGCAAAAATGGAATATTATCCAATGCCATTATATTCAATCAATGAATTTAGATCTTCATCTGTAATAACTACTAATCTCACCAACAAATCATTTCCCTTAATTCGATACGAAGTAGATGATCAAATTGAAGTTGAATCCAAAGATTTTTTACAAAATTTAATTAACCCAAAAATTCTAAGCATCTCTGGTAGACAAAGTGATAATGTAATTTTAAAAGATGGAAGTCATGTTGGTTGTGTCGACCATGCATTTAAAGGCGTAAATCATATCGAAATGGCTCAAATTCATCAATATAATGTTATCGATCCTATAGAAGTAAAATTGGTGGTCAATCCTTCTTTTTCTAAAGCAGATGAAGATCAGTTGAGGGCGAACTGGATTAGAATGGTAGGTACTGAAATGGAATTGTTATTTACATATTGTGATAAATCCGAATTGACCTATATTCCTTATCAGAAATATCACATCATCATCAAACAAAAACCTGAATAACCAGCAAAAAATAATGTATAAAAAAATAAACGTTTTGATAACTGGACCTATGCCACCTCCTGCAGGTGGCATCAGCATTCACTTACAGCGTTTGCAACATTTATTGAAGCATGAATTCAATCTTGATTTTATTGATGAATCCTCTTCGAAGAATAAATTGTATTTCAATATTAAAAGCTTAAACCTATTTGTTTATTTAAAAAAAATCATCCATTCTGACTTGGTTTTTATTCATAGTGGGAACAGGCTTTTTAAAAAATTACACATTATTGCCGGAAAGTTGTTTGGAAAAAAAATTATCATAACCATTCATGGATATGGCAAGAAACGTTCTCTTTTATTTAGATTATATGACCAATTGGTTTTTAATCTAGCCAATAAAATCATTTTAGTGAATCCTGAAATTCGTCAAAAATTAAATTTAAACGAACACAAAATAGTTATTAAAAATGCTTTTTTACCCCCAGTGTTAAGCGAAGAGCCGAATTTGTCGAATGCTATCGAAACAAGATTGATAGCCGCTAAGCAGCAAAACAAAACAATCATTTGTGCAAATGCATCTCGCTTGGATAATTTTAACGGAGAAGATTTGTATGGATTAGATATGAGTATTGAAGCGACGAAAATGCTTGTAGATGCAGGCATACCAGTAGATGTAATTTTCATTGTATCATCATTAGATACAGGCGAAGATAAATTTCAAAAAGCCCAAAACCTAATTCAACAATATCAAATTCAATCGAGCTTTTTTTTGATAAATGAAAAGGCATCTTTTGTAAAATTGATTGAACAATCTGATATGGTAATCCGACCAACCAATACAGATGGAGATTCATTAACAATAAGAGAAGGTCTTTATTTGAATAAAATCGTTTTGGCTTCAGACGTTGTAAAAAGACCAGATGGAACTAAATTATTTAAAACCAGAGATACAGCGAATTTATTTGAACAAATGAAAGAACTAATAAATCAGAAAAATGCTATTAACAATCATCGTTTTAAAGCACCTGTAGAAATTGAGCAATTTTATTCATCATTAATAAATCAAATTTATTATGAAGGAAGATAAAATAGAAAAATCGTTCTCATTGCTAAAAAAATACTGCGAAGACAATGCTTTTAAAGGATACGATCCTTATGATGGATTAAATAGCAAATTGTTTAAGGCAATTCCATTTGCATCAAAGAGTCGATTGATACGTTTAGTTTGGATTCAATTTTTCAAGCGCTCTCCCATTAATTTGAGAAAATTTGTAGGCATAAAACATGAATACAATCCAAAAGCACTTGGGTTATTTTTATCGGCATATTGTATTTTATATAAGCAAAACAAACAACCTTCTGAATTAAAACAAATTCAGTTTTTCATCGACAAAATAGAATCGTATAAATCATCAGGATATTCGGGCGATTGTTGGGGATACAATTTTGATTGGGAATCAAGGGCTTTTTTTCAGCCTAAATTTATGCCAACAATTGTGGCATCTACTTTTATTGCAAATGCTATTTTAGATGCATATGAAATCACCAAAGATGAAAAGCTTTTACTATCCGCTAGATCAACATGTGATTTCATTTTAAAAGACCTGAACCGCACCATTGAAAACGAAAATTCATTTGCATTTTCCTATTCTCCAATAGACAAAAGCGTTGTATATAATGCCTCATTACTTGGTGCACGTTTGATGGCAAGGGTTTATTATTTTACAAAAGAAAAAATGCTTTTTGATACGGCTAAATCCGTGATGAACTACTGTTGCAATTGCCAAAAAGAAGATGGTTCTTGGAGTTATGGTGCACTACCCTTCCATCAATGGATTGACAATTTCCATACAGGTTACAACTTAGAATGTATTGCTGATTACATGAAATATACTGATGATAATTCTTATTCCAAACAATTGTCATCAGGATTTGATTATTACATAAAAACTTTTTTTACAGAAAATGGCATCGCAAAGTATTACAGCAATAGCATCTACCCAATTGATATTCATGCGCCATCGCAACTGGTTATCACATTGGAAAAGCTAAATAAACTAAATGAGCACAAAGTATTATTGGATAATGTTTTAAATAGAACAATTGATAAAATGCAGTCTAAAAAAGGATATTTTTATTACCAAATAAATAAACACATCACTTCTAAAATTCCATATATGCGCTGGTCGCAAGCGTGGATGTTTTTGTCGTTTACAGTTTATCTAAATCATTTTCAAAAAAAATCAAATCAATCATAATTTTTATAAACCTTAAGATTTCTAATTATTGAAGTCAAATAGAAAATTTGCTCATTTAAAATATATAAACATAAATGAAAATCTGGTTCGACTTATCTAACTCTCCGCATATTAATATGTTTCACGACTTAATTCGGGAACTTGAATCAGATGGGCATGAAATTATTATCACATCAAGGCCTTTAGCCAATACGGTGCAACTGCTTGATCAACGTGGATTAAAACACACCGTAATAGGCGAACATTATGGTAAGAATATTTATAAGAAAATATTTGGTTATCCAATTCGAGTGCTACAATTGAGAAAATTCTTAGCCCCTTTAAAGCCAGATTTAGCCATATCGCAAAGTTCATTTCATTCGCCAATTGTGGCCAAATTATTGGGCATTCCATCAATATATACAAATGACAACGAGCATGCGATGGGCAACAAACCTGCATTTATTTTTGCCAGTAAAATTTTAATTCCTGAGAATTTAGCGATTGAAAAAATTGCGAAACTGGGTGTAAATGCAAAAAAAATAACGCAATATCCGGGTGTAAAAGAAGGTATTTATTTGTGGAGTAAAGGCGAACGTATTCAACAGAAAAGAAAAGAAAACACTGATAAAACCATTAAAATTTTCATCCGTCCAGAGCCCCAAACTGCCCAATATTACAAGGGAAAAGAAAATTTTCTAGATGAAATGCTATTAACCTTGCAACATAAGTATAAAATTTGCGTTCTTACCCGAGATAATCAACAATATATACATTACAAACAAGATAAATTTGATAAACTAAACGTGCCAGATAAGCCAATTGACTTTGAAACCATTGCTACAGAATGCACCATTTTTATTGGAGCAGGTGGATCTATGACAAGAGAATTAGCGATTTTAGGTATACCAACCATTTCTGTTTATCAAGATGATTTGTTGGATGTGGATGGATATTTACTTGAAAAAAAATTAATGCGTCACGAACCGAATCTTACAACAGAAAAAGTCGATTCATTTTTAAACGAATTAAATCAACAATCACCGTCATTAGATTTAATGGAGAAAGGGAAAAAAGCATTTCAATTATTTAAAACAGAAATAATAAAATTTAAAGCAAAATGATAAAAGTAGCCTTAATTGGTGCCGGGAAAATGGGTATTTCGCATCTTTCTATTTTAGGTGCTCATCCCGATGTAGAAATCGTGGGTGTTGCAGACACATCTAAAATGGTTAATGATGTATTGGAAAAATATTCAGGTTTTAAAACATTTACAGACTACAAAAAAATGTTGGATACGGTAAAGCCAGATGCCGTTTTTGTAGCAATCCCTACAAAATTCCATGCTGATTTTGTGGAAGAATTATTAAACAGAAATATTCATTTGTTTGTGGAAAAACCATTTTGTTTAAAATATGAACAAAGTGAAAAACTGGCCGCTATTGCAAAAGAAAAAAAATTAATCAATCAAGTTGGTTATCATAACAAATTCATTGGCACTTTTGATGAGGTGAAACGAATTATTTCTGGTGGTCACATTGGCAACATTCAGCATTTTTTGGGTGAAGCCTACGGTCCAGTGGTGTTGAAAAAGAAACAAGATACTTGGCGCTCTGATCCTGAAGAAGGTGGTGGATGTTTGATGGATTATGCTTCTCACGTCATTGATTTATTAAATCACATTGTGGCTCCAATTAATACCGTTCATGGCAGTTTATTAAAGCCCATTTATTCTAATAAAGTTGAAGACGCAGTTTATGCCTTATTGGAAACGGAGACTAAAATTTCAGGTGTGTTATCTGTAAATTGGAGCGAAGAAACGTATCGAAAAATGTCTACCTCTATAACCGTTATCGGGTCTGAAGGCAAAATCATTTCTGATGCTTCCGAATTGAAGGTTTATTTTAAATCTGCGAAATGCCCAACTGGTTATTCAAAAGGATGGAATGTAAAATATGTAACAGACTTGACTGAACAAGTTGATTTTTATTTACGCGGTGAAGAATATTCTGCCCAAATAGATTATTTCATCAAAGCGATTAAAGGTGAAGTCCCAAACAATAAAAACACATTTGAATCAGCTGCAAAAACAGATAAGGTAATCAGTTTGATTAAAAACAAAAAAAACAACGCATAATGGAAAGAATATTATTTGGCGACAATCAATTTTTTGCGGTTAATCATATATCAGACGAGAAATCTAGGGCGCAATCGATCAAATTTAAAGAAGATAAAACCATTTTAGACACCATAGACATTGCACGTGATTTAGGGACGGAAACCTTTATGTGTACAACACATGATAGGATTATCAATATCTGTGAAATGGTAAGACAAGATCCAGAAAAGTATAAGAACTTTTCCATTTTCCCTTGTATGCCATATGCACACAAATATGCAAATGCCGTTACAGAATTAGGCATTGTGGGCACTATTCAACAGTATGTTCCAGGTAATTTTTTCGGAACCATGTTTAAAGGAGGATTGGCGGTGATGTCTAAGGATTATATTTCGATTATGGAACTGATGGTTGATGCTGAAATGAAAATGTTTAAGAAAATAAATACGCCAGTAATTTTTCTTCAAAATGTAGTAACGGATTTATTGTTAGGACTTGGCATGAAAGATATTTTAAAAGCCTATCATGATTATGTCATTAAAAAATACAATGTAGAGCCAGGATTTATCACCATGAATATGCCCAAATTATTGGCCATGTTGGAAAGTGTTGGAATAGAAAATCCGATCATTTGTTCATCAATCAACAAGGCTGGATTTAGAATGTCGGGTGGTATGGAGATTTATGAAAAAACACTTCGTGAAAAACAAGTTAGGGCAATTGCCATGCAAGTACTTGGAGGTGGGGCAATTCCAGCAAGAGACGCTTTGGAGTATGTATGTAACTTACCCAATGTTTCATCGATTTTATTTGGAGCATCATCAAAACAAAACATTGCGCAAACCATTTCTTTAATTCATGAATTTGATGAGAAGAAAAAATAAATTATACAGATGAACATAACACTTATTGCCGGAGCCAGACCAAATTTCATGAAAATATCGCCCATTATAAAAGCGATACAATCTGCAAATAAAAATGGCGTGGACATTCATTTTAGATTGGTGCATACTGGTCAACATTATGACAATGCAATGAGTGGAGGTTTTTTTGAGCAATTGGGCATTCCCGCTCCAGATGTAAATCTTGAATGCGGTGGAGGTTCTCAGGCCGAACAAACTGCTGCGATTATGGTGAAATTTGAAAAAGAATTGATTACACACAAACCAGATCTAGTATTGGTTGTAGGCGATGTTACTTCTACAATGGCTTGTACCATTACAGCCAAAAAATTATGTATTGATGTTGTTCATGTTGAGGCTGGTATTAGATCTGGGGATATGACCATGCCAGAAGAAATAAATAGAATGGTAACAGATTCTATATGTGATCATTTTTTTACTACAAGTGAAACTGCTCAAAAAACATTAATCGACCAAGAAATTAATCCTGCACGTGTACATTTTGTTGGTAACACAATGATTGATACCTTAATCAGTAATTTAGATAAACTTCGAAAACCTTTATTTTTTGAAACCGCATCTATTGAAATTGAAAAATATTTTCTACTTACGCTACATAGACCATCTAATGTAGATGATGCTGAAAACTTAAAATCTATTTTAGATGCCATCATGAAATCAACCCTACCCTTTCCCGTTATATTTCCTGTGCATCCGAGAACAAAACAAATTTTAAAAAACATACAACTCGATTATGAAAATTTAATTATGATTGAGCCACAGGGTTATCTCGAATTTATTTTTATGGTTAAGCATGCAAAAGGAATTATTACTGATTCTGGTGGCATTACAGAAGAAGCAACTGTTTTACACATACCTTGTTTAACCATGCGTAATTCAACAGAAAGGCCCGAAACCATTACATTAGGCACAAACGAATTAATTGGAGACGATCTTGAAAAATTAAAGTCAAGCTTAAATAAAATCATGGATAATAAATGGAAAAAAGGTACAATACCTCCATTGTGGGACGGGAAAACAGCAGAAAGAATTGTAAACATTTTAGTTGAAAAATATTTGTAGCATAATTTCTAACTTTATAATAAATAAAATGTCGATCAATTTAAAAGTAAAAAATAAAAAGATTATTCGATAATTATGCCCCATTTAGGCGGTCAATCTTTTTTAATTTTGCATTTTGACTTAATCATTTAACATGAATAAACAATTCAAAAGATATTTACAAGGGAGTTTGATTTTCATGGATTTATTCATGTTAAATGCATGCTTCTTCTTACCCAAGTTGCTCTTCAAAGAAAGTATCGATATGTCTTATACATCATCATACTTTTCGTTTTGGATAATAACGATGTCTATTTGGATTATTTTAGCTTTTTTTTCCGGCGTTTATACTGAAAAAATCATACTTCAATTTGAAACATTTACGAAAAGAACGGTTCAGGTATTTTTATTCTGGACAATAATGGATTTACTTTATTTATTTATTACTAGAGATTTATTAGTTTCTAGATTATTTATAGTATTACATTTTAGTTTCTTTGTTGTTTCTGTTTTAATAAATCGATTTTTATATTTAGGCATAAGAAATTATTTCAAATCAAAAGACTTTTTAGTAAAGAAGGTAATTATTTTAGGCTATAATAGCACTTCATTAAAGTTGGCTTCTTATTTTGAAGAAGAATCGATTAACACTCAATTAATCGGTTTTGTAGAAGATGAAAAAAATATAAAAGAGTTAACCCACTACCCTGTTTTAGCAGAAATTAAAAATGTAATTCAAGTAGCAAAAGATTATGATGTACAAGAAATATATTCCACCATTACACCTGAACAAAACGAATTTATTTATGAGCTGATGCACCAAGCCGAGAATGAATGTATTCGATTTAAAGTTGTTCCTAATTTAGCTTACTTTTTTAGTAAACCAGTTGTAGTAGATTATGTTAGAGATCTACCGGTACTGTCACTACGGAGCGAACCTTTAGAAGATGTTGGAAACCGTTTAAAGAAAAGATTTCTCGATGTTCTCATTAGTTTATTTGTAATCATTTTTATTTTATCATGGCTAATTCCTTTACTTGGATTACTCATATTGATAGAATCCCGAGGTCCAATTTTTTTCAAACAACAAAGAACAGGAAGAAATAACCAAACTTTTAATTGCTTGAAATTCAGAAGCATGCGCTTAAACAATGACGCCAACGTAATACAAGCCACCAAAAATGACAACCGTGTAACAAAAATTGGAAAGATATTACGCAAAACGAGTTTGGATGAATTTCCACAATTTATTAATGTTTTAAAAGGTGAAATGAGTTTGGTAGGACCTCGACCTCATATGGTAAAACACACAGATGACTATTCTCAAATTGTAGATCAGTATATGATCAGACATTTTTTAAAACCTGGCATCACAGGTTGGGCCCAAATAAATGGATTGAGGGGAGAAATTACCGAACCTAAGCAGATAAAACTTAGGGTTAAAAGTGATTTATGGTATCTTGAAAATTGGAACATTTGGCTTGATATAAAAATATTGTTTCTTACGATTTATACCATTTTTAAAGGGGATAAAAAAGCGTATTAAACGAATGTATATATTTCACTTTTAAATTTTTCCTTTTTAACTTTCAATTTAACAAGATATCTAATTCCAACATTTCCTAAATGAACTTATTCAATTCTAAATTTATATTAAGCGATAAGCGACATGGCTGGATTGATTACGACCGTGGGATTAGTATCATTCTTGTAACGTATAGGCATTGCTTTGAAGGCATGGAAAGAGCAGGATTAGATTTAAAATCACATCCATGGCTTGACTATATAAACGTGTTTTTCTTTGGCTTTAGAATGCCCCTTTTTTTTATTGCATCTGGCATGTTTATTTCCCAAAGTATGCAAAAAAGAGGACTAAATCCTTACCTTAATAATCGAGTTCAAAGCATACTTTATCCAATGCTGGTTTGGGGCATCATTCAAATTTCACTTCAACTATTATTCTCTTCTTATACCAATTCTAATGGAGATGTTGGGTTAATGAGTTATGTTTTTTTGATTACAGACCCTAGGGTAACTGGACAATTCTGGTATTTGAATGCATTATTTTTCGTTGGCGTAATTTATGCATTACTAAAAGAGAAGCTTAAGTTCAATGTTTTGCATCAAATCTTATTTGGTGTTATTTTATATGCTATTTGCGCTTTTGATAATGCATATGAAATTAACCTTGGATTTTTAAACGATATTTTCAAATACTATTTATTTTTTGCGATTGGAGATGCTGCTTCAAAATTGATATTGGATGAAAAAGCAACGAAATTTTTCACCTCTTGGAAAACGATATTACCATTACTAGTTTCGTTCATTACTATCCAGTACTTCTTTACAGAAATAAATATGAATAATGGCAACAACTATTTTGTTGAAAATAAAATGCCGTTGTTTTTTCTGCTTGTTGCATTAGTTGGTTGTGGTTTGTCCATTGCAGTATCATTCAGTTTAAAAAAATCAAACAGCTTGAAATTCCTTCGAGTTGTGGGTTATAATTCCGTGCATATTTATTGTTTGCAAATAATCATAATGTCCGTATCCCGACAATTGTTTATTAAAATAGGCATGACAAATCCTTCGTTAATTGCACTTTTAGTTTTAAGTACTGGAATTTTAGCTCCAATTTTTATTTACAATGTATGTTTGAGGATAAATTTATGGTGGTTATTTACTTTAAAAAAACCTACAGAAGAATTAAATTTCATTGAACAGAATAATAGAAAAAATCTTATTTGATTTTAAGGATTTTTTGAGACACTACTTTTTTCCCTTCAGTAAATCTGATGTAATACATTCCTGGAGCTAAAAACTTACCAAAACTAAATTCTTTTTTGTTAGCAATTATTTCGGTTAAAACAATTTGACCTTTTGAATTGTATAAGACATAATCAGAAGGATTAAACAACCCACTTATTTTAGTATTAAAGGCATCATTTGATGGATTGGGATAAATGATACACAGTTGCGGAATGGATTCACTTTTGATTAAAGCAGAATCTTGTTCTTCAATAGATGATTTCGAGCAAGCTGCTGATGTAACAGCTATCGTAACTCTAGCACTTGAAATAACACCATTTGCATCTTTTACATAAATGGTATACGTAGCTGGGCCTAAATTAGTAAATACATTTCTACTGTTATAGCCAAAACTATTGATTCGGTAATTGTACGGCGGTCTTCCAAAATTAGCGCCAGCTGTGATAGTACCATTCCATGTATTATTACAGCCATTTGTAAAGGTGTATGTAATTTGAACCGGTGGAACAATAACAATTGTTTTAATAATTCTACATCCTTTTGAATCCATTACTATAACATTATGTGTACCTGCAAGAACATTGGAAAAGACAGTTCCTGTTTGGAATACACCTCCGTTTAATGAAAATGAATAAGGTGAAGCTCCTCCACTAATATTTGAAATGGTAATACTTGTTGTACCACCAGCCACAGAAATAAATCCTGACGAAACCGTTGCAGAAATAGCAACTGGTTGCGTTATCGTTATGATTGAACTACGAACTACACTATTAGAATCTGATATCGTGAACGTGTGCGTACCTGCTAATTTTGCAAATCTTCCCGTACCAGTGTATGGAGGCGTTCCACCACTAGCCGTTACCGTTACAAATGAACTATCCCCATTACAAGCAATTAAGGTTGGCGTGGCTGTAATGGTTAATGCGGCTGATGGTTGCGTTAAATTAATGTTTTGGCTGGTTACACAATTATTAGAATCTTTTACATACACAAAATGTGCACCTGCCAATACGAATGAAAACGAAGAAGACGTTTGATAAGCACCAGCATCCAATTTATACGTATAGCTGCCTTTTCCGCCTGTTGCAGTGCAACTAATACTGGTTGATCCTCCGAATTCTATAATTCTTCCTGATGTAGTGCTAAGTGTAAGTGGAGCAGGTTGTGTAATAGTTAGGATAACAGATTTTGCCGAACCCACTGAATCCGTAACAACATAAGTATATGTGCCTGCCAAAACGGTAAATGTGCCAGTACCTACGTAAGGTAAAGTTCCTCCTGTTGCAGAAATGGTTACTGTTGACGTGCTGCCATTACATAATATATTGGTTGATACTCCCGAACAAGCCAATGTGGTAGCTGGTTGTGTAATGGTTAATGAACGAAATATAATACAGCCTTTTGAATCTTTAATATTTACAGTATGACTACCAGCAGGAATATTGGCAAATAAATTTGATGTTTGATAAACTCCCCCATTTAATGAATAGGTATATGGTGCAGTTCCTCCACTAACACCACTTACTGTAATGGTTGTTCGCGATCCGTATTTAGTAATTGTTCCGCTTGTAACTGTTGCGCTTATAATAGCAGGTTGTGTTATGGTTATGGTTGATGTACG
>JAIYAN010000002.1 GCA_027489035.1 Chitinophagaceae bacterium | reverse complement strand
GCAGTTATAGATGAACCTGTTGTATTTGTCGCTTGAAAAGCTGCAATATTTCCAGTTCCATTTGCCAATAAGCCGATTGATGTTTGTGTGTTTGTCCAATTGATTACCGCATTTGATGGAGATACAGCAAATTGAATCGCGTTGATTTGTGTTCCATTACATACCGTTTGATTTGAAATCGCTGAAACAACTGGAGTTGGATTAACTAAAATATTAAATGTTTTAGGTGTTCCAGCGCATCCATTGAATTGAGGTGTTACCGTAATGTTTGCAGTGATTGTAGTTGAGCTTGTGTTTGAAGCATTAAATGAAGCAATGTTTCCTGTACCTGAACTTGCTAAACCTATTGAAGGTGTATTATTTTGCCAAGAATAAGTGAAGTTAGGGTTTAATGAATTTGTGAAAACAACTGCACTTGTCAAATTACCATTACATAAAGTTTGATTTGTAGGTTGATCTACTGTTGGAGTTGGATTTACTGATATCATAAATGCTGGAGCTGTATATGCGCAACCCTGAGCGGTAACAGTTAAAGTGATGTTTGCATGAATGGTTGTACTAGTTGAATTTATAGCAGTAAAACTTGGAATATTCCAATTGCCTGCATTTGCTAGACCGATAGAACTATTGTCATTTATCCATGAAAAATTTCCACCAGGATATAGTGACGTTAGTGAAATTACAGTTGAAATAGCACCATTACAAAAAGAAATATCTTGAGGCTGAGAAAACACAGGAATTTGGTTGATTAAAATGGATTTTGTTAATGTATCTGAACAACCATGATTATTTACTACAACTAAACTAACCCAATGTGTACCAGGTGTATTAAAAACCAAATTTGTTTGATTTGAAGTTGAAGAATATCCTTCATCAGTAAACCATTCTAAATGAGTTAAACTATCTAGTGCATTAAAGTTGTGGTTGAATATTAAAGTATCTCCAGCGCATCCATTATTTGGGCCTGTAATATTTCCCGTTGGATAATTCCACACATTAATTCGAATCAATTTGATGATGGAATCCACACAACCATTTAAGTTGGTAACGATTAATTTAATATTTCTTGTTCCTGAAGCATTAAAAGTTTGTGTTGCAAATGAACCATTACCATTGATGCCATTACCAAAATTCCACGAGTATGAAGCAATGCCTGATGTTGATGTTGAAATACTTGTAAAATTCAAATTAGTATAACCACAAAATTGCTCAACTGTGTAAGCAAAATCTGCATTTATATGATCAATTGAAATGCTATCAGATCCAGTTAATGTTAACACACAACCAGAAGAGAAATTTATAGTCACTTTTGGAATGTAAAGTCCTTCCAATGAATATGTATGGGTAATTGTTGGCTGAGAAGTTGTAATTGTTGAACCATCTCCAAATTCCCAAGTATAAGATGTTGCATTTGATGCAATAACATTAAATGCAATGGTTTTATTTCCACAAAAATTTCCGCCTGTATAATTAAAACTTCCGGTTGGTTGATTGATAATTACATTTCCAGTTGATGTACCAACACAACCATTCGCCAAAGTTACCGTCATGGTAACTTGATAGTTTCCAGATGTTAAATAAGTATGGTTAACGGTATCGCCTGTACCTGTTGTACCATCGCCAAAATTCCAAATTACTTGAGTTGAAGGAATAAATTCATTAAAAAATGTAATGGTATGTGGTGCACAAGGTGCATTGTTTGTTGAACTACTAAAAGTTGGAGAAAATGCTCCAGAAATATTCACTTTTACAGTATCTCTACATCCAAAGTTATTAAATGGAATCATTTCTAACCATAATGTTGATCCACTTGGAGGTCCAGGATTTAATACAGCATTTTCACCATTCGCCAATAAATTACTAAAACTTTGATTCCACCAGTTGTAGGTTTGAAATCCTGGAGGGGCATTTAATTCTGTAATGTTTGGATAATTGCAATTGTAATTAACACTTAACGCTTCTCCACAAGTGCTTTCAACATCTAAGTATGCATAACCCCAATGGCCACGACGAACACAATCAGCTGTTGTGAATTCGATATACATTGTTTTGCCAGCATAAGCCCTCATGCTGATAAAAACAGATGACCATGGTTTGTAAATAACAGCAGTATCAACTGTAGAACGAGCAAATCCAGGTAAACTTGATGTAGAAATATATTCAAATGAAGCACAACTTACATAAGCATTTGCTGCAGAATCAAACAAACGAGCCACAAATCTAGGTTGTGACCAAGTTGTGTGATTTGGATCTTCAAAAACTACCGCATAATTATATTTAATAGAAAAATTGCTGTCATTTTGTGGTACTCTAATTTTATAAGAAATTCTTTCTGCTTGTGCACCAATATTGGTGTTGCCTAATCTTACAGCGAAATTACTTCCATCAGGAGGGTTGAGTGAGAATAAACCATAAGGGTCTATTGCGGATGGTGTCGAACGTCTTATTATTCTATGTCTATTGTTGACTGGCGCTGATGGTGTAACGGTGATTCTATTTATTGTACCAATGGTATCTACAGAACCTGTAAAACATGACCATCCTGTAAAGTTTCCATTTTCAAAATCAAGGTTGTTAGGACATTCAGATGTTGTTCTTGAAGTTATGTTGCTTTGTCTTGATGTAGAAATTGTATTGGGATTAACAATTGGTTTTCTAAAAATAAAATCGTCATTACTATTTAAAACACCAATTTGCCCATTTTTAGAAACAATGGGCATTTCATTTTCAAAACCAAAACAGATATCGATGTTTAATTGTTTAATCGTTTCGCCTTGAATATTTATTTTGTACCAATTTGAGTCTTTAAGTACTATCGTAAAATTGCTATTGAAATCATAAACCAAATCATAAACGCATGGAACAATTACTTGTCCAGCTTCATTTATAAATCCCCATTTTTCATTTTGTTGTACAGCAGCAAAATGATTTGAAAAATTACGGGCGCCTTTAAAAAATGTATTTGATATACATTGGCCATTCAAATTAATAAATGAAAATTGATCATCTTTTAAAACGCGGGCAAATCCATTTTTAAATGGTTCAACCTCTTGCCAAATTTGAGCATTATCAGCTGAAAAAGTTGATTTTTGAATCGTTTTTTGTCCAAATACGTTGATTCCACACAAAAATAATAGGATGGGTAAAATTGTTTTCATCGGTAAATTGGATATTGTCACATAGTGTGACGGTTAATAGGATGAACTATTAACGAAAGATTTATCCAATTATTATGTTAATGAAAAAAAATCAGTGACTTTTTTTAACATTTGAAGTTTTATTAAAAGAAATTGATATTCAAAGTAGAAAATGAAGGGACTTGTTTAAGCAATTCTGATTGGCAGATAGTAGTATAAGTTATAGGTCTATATTTCAATATTTACTTTGATAAAAAAAGATAAACGTAATAACATTTCAAATTATTGTAAAGAAATATGAATTCTATTCATTCAAAAAAAAATAAAAAGCAAAAAAATATGCATAAATAATGTTTATGCATATTAACTTAAATAGAAATATTTTAAAATCTATTGATTATCTATTCTAGCTTCGATTGTATTTTGAATTCCAGTTGCTACGTTAGACAACAATTCGTAGCCAGTTTCTTGCTCAATAAAATCTACAGAGTTGCGGTAAGTTCTCCAATCAGCGTTAACCGTTTCTATATTTGGCATAACGACACTAATAACACGGGTATTTGTATTTACACGATTCAAATCGTTTGAACCATTTGATAACACAACAATTACTTTCCAAAGTTTAGCAGGTACTACTACCCTTCCGTTGTTTATTGACGCTTGTAAACCTCCATTTGTGGTACTACCACCTTCGCCATAAGCTCCTGAAATAATATATAATTCGTTGCCTGCAGACACAAGATTTCTACAATAATCTTCTAATCCTGCCCAAGTAATTTGATTGTTTTGAGGAGATTGTGGAATGATGTTAGTCATTAAAAAAGTAGAAGAGTTGGCAACAATAGTTGATGTTCTATCAGCAGATGGACACATATGGCCTCTATCAAAACCTGATGTACTGTATGATAAATTATCTACTTGATACCATCCAGCAGGTAAACTTGGATTTGCTCTAAAATCATCTTGTCTTGGAACAGAACCTAAATCAGTATTAGCCGTATGCCAACTTACCCAATTTGGGATACCTCTTTCGCGATTGTATGAAACTGAATAATATCCTTCACGTAAAAGATAATTGGTAAAATCAGCAGGGTTTGTTGTTGCACTGCTCGGATTTCCCATAATTAGGGTACTGTCTGTAGCAAATGTTGGTGGTGCTACAGGTGCTACAATTATTGGCGCTCCTACAGGATTTGTAGTTTCAACTAAAATATCATCTTTGCTACATGCCGTAAAAAATAAGACAACTACAATTGGTATGATTTTTAAAAAGCGATTGATTATCAACATGTTTTTTTTATTTAAGCCGTTAAAAATAGGCAAAATAAATTAAACATCTAATTGTATTTATTCTAAATTTAAAAAGTAGAAACCGATTTTAAATATTAGTCAAACTATTTAATAACTTACCAAATGAACTTCTTGAAATCATTTCAGCACCTAAACTAATCATGTGATCTGTTTTCATTTGACAATCTATAAGTTCAAGACCTTGTATTTGTAGTTTTTGAATCAAATTTATAAAAGCGAATTTGCTCGCGTTAGACTGAGTAGAAAACATGCTTTCACCGTAAAACACTTTTCCTATTTTAATTCCATATAAACCGCCAACTAGTTTTCCTTCATGCCATGCTTCACCGCTAATGGCATAACCAAGTTGATGCATTTTTGTGTACGCCTCAACAATGTCGTTATTTATCCATGTCCCCTGTTCATCTTTTCTGGTAACTGTTTTACAAGCCACGATTACTTGCTCAAAAGCTTTGTTGCTGGTGAACCTAAACCTTCCATTTTGCAAAACTTGTTTCATGCTTTTGGAAATTTTAAGTTTTTTAGGGAATAAAACACATCTTGGGTCGAGACTCCACCATTGAATAGGCTCATCTTCATTATACCAGGGGAAAATGCCGTTTTTATAAGCTAGCAATAAACGTTCAACAGATAAATCTCCGCCAACAGCCACAAGTCCATCTTCATCAGCTAAATCAACTGAAGGAAAAATAATTTCGTTGTTTAATATATACAAGTAGATATTTTTTTAATTATGCGAGATTAATTAAGTGTCCTCATTTAAAAAACCCCAACTTGTTCGGAGTGATTCTAGATCCGCCCCTACAATTTGTGGTTGATTATAATGTCCTGCAATTGTTTTTTGTCTGAATGCCTCATACACACTTACAGCACATGCTACCGAAATATTGAGTGATTTTATGATGCCAACTTGAGGTATAATGAAATTTCCATCTGCCAATCCAATTAATTCTTCAGTTACGCCACTGTGTTCATTGCCAAAAACTAGTGCCACTTTCTCCGTTAAATTCATGTCATACAAATCAACGGCATCAGAACTTAAATGCGTGGTGTAAATTTTATCGTATTTTTTTCGAAGTGCTTCAAAACAAGTTTGCACATCGGTAAACTGATGAATAGTCAACCATTTAGATGCACTGGAACTGCTTTTAGCACCCCATTTCTTATGCAATGGAATAATAGAATTTAAAATATAAATCTCTTGAATACCCACAGCATCACATGTGCGCATTACCGCTGAAATATTGTGTGGATCACTCACGTTTTCCAATACAACAGTTAAATTCATCTGACGTTTATTTAATACAGATGTAAGTCTTTCGTTTCTTTCTGGTGTCATATTTGCGAAAATACAATTGTTTTTTATTTACGCACAGCTTTACCATTATTGGTAACAATTTTAATTTTTCAAACAAAAAATGATTGATTAATTTAGATGATTGTTGGTTAGGAAAATATTTAAAACGCTTCGCTGGTTTAAAAGTTTAATGGTTTAATGTTGAAATCATTTAACCATAGTGGCTTTTTCTTGAAAACACCAAACAACAAACTATAAAAAACAAACTATAAACACCAAACATTTATACACATGAAAAAGGTACTTCTATCATTGTCAATTTGCAGCTTTTTATATTCATGCAATAATTCAGAAAAAGAATCCGTAAAACCAGATGTAGTTTTAGTTAATATCGATTCAACCGTAAAGCCGGAGAATGATTTTTTTGATTTTGCAAACGGAGGATGGATTAAAAACAACCCAATTCCTGAAGAGCAATCATCATGGGGAATTGGCAATTTAGTGATGGAAGAAAACATGAAGCGCCTTAAAGAAATCTCTGTAAAAGCAGCAGAAAATAAAGATAAAAAAGGCAGTGCGAATCAAATGATTGGTGATTTCTGGAGTACAGCAATGGATTCTATAAAAATCGAAAAAGATGGTTTGAAACCAATACAATCAAAATTGGACAAAATAAATAACATCAATGATTTAAACAGTTTAATCAATGTTGTTGCTGAATTAAAACAAATTGGATCAAGTACACTTTTCTCTGATTACGTGGCTCAGGATGCTAAAAATAGTGAAGCCATGGCTTATCAAATTTATCAGGGTGGCTTGGGTTTGCCAGAACGTGAATATTATTTCAAAACGGATTCAACTACTGCAGACATTAGGGAAAAATACATCAAGCATATTGAAACCATCTTAACCATGTCGGGCGAGAATGCAATGAACGCAAAAGCATCTGCAAATAATATTTTAGCGCTCGAAACGAAATTGGCAAATGCTTCTAGAAAAATGGAAGATTTAAGAGATCCATATAAAAACTATAATAAAATTTCGATAACTGATTTAAATAAAAAGACGTCAAATATCAATTGGACGAATTACTTAAATCAATTGGGGGTTAAGAAAATAGATTCTATAATTGTAGGACAACCCGAGTTTTTTACAACGTTAAACGCTCTTTTAAAAACAGTTCCGTTATCAGATTGGAAAAGCTATATCAAATTCAATCTAATTAATGATTATGCTGCTGTATTGCCCGATAGTTATGGTCTTGCTAGTTTTAATTTTTCAAAATTATTCAGCGGGGCAAAAGTTAGAAAACCAAGATGGAAACGCGTTATCCAAATGGAAGAATCTGCAATGGGTGAATTACTTGGCCAATTGTATGTAAAAGAATTCTTCAATGAAACAGCGAAAAAAAGATACACCGTAATGGTAGATGACATTAAGATGGCATTAAAAGATAGAATTTCAAAATTGGATTGGATGAGTGACAGTACCAAACAAAAAGCTTATCTGAAATTATCTACCATGAAAAGCAAAGTAGGTTATCCAGACAAATGGAAGGATTTTTCAGGAATGGATATTGGCACAGAAAGTTTTGCTAAAAATTACATGAATTCGAGATTGTGGTGGCATAACTATGAGTATAGTAAACTAGGAAAACCAGTAGACAGAAATGAGTGGGATATGACGCCTCAAACCTACAACGCTTACTACAACCCAAGCAATAATGAAATTGTACTTCCCGCAGGTATTTTTACCATTCCAGGATATAGGGATGAAGAAGTAGATGATGCCGTTGTTTATGGATATGGTGGCGCTAGTACCATCGGACATGAGATTACACATGGCTTCGATGATGAAGGTCGTCAATTTGACGAAAAAGGAAATCTAGTAAGCTGGTGGCAAAAATCTGATGAGGAATCTTTTACTAAAAAAGCAAATGTAATGGTTAAGCAATTTGATGCATTTGAACCGGTTAAAGGTTATCACATCAACGGTAAAGCTACCCTTGGTGAAAATATTGCCGACTTGGGCGGTATTTTATTGGGAATAGAAGCGTTTAAGAAAACAAAACAATTTAAAGAAGGCAAATCAATTGCAGGTTACACGCCGATGCAACGTTATTTTTTAGGTTATGCTTTAGGTTGGTTAGGTCATATCAGAGAAGAACAACTTAAAAACAGATTAATGACAGATGTGCATTCTCCAGCAAAATATCGCGTGAACGGGCCTTTTGTAGATGTGGATGAATTTTATACCACATTTAATATTAAACCAGGCAGCCCAATGTATGTTGCAGATAGTTTAAGGGTAAGGATTTGGTAATTAAACTTGAGGAAATTGCAGTCTACTTATTTTCAATTACGTAAATAATTGAACTGCATTTCTTTGTATTAAAAACTGCATTAAAATTTGAAATAAGTCCTATTAATGCGGCTTTTATAATGTTGTTTTTGTTGTTTTTATATTTTTCGCTTAGCATGCTTACATAAAAACTATCAAACCACATGGGTTTATGGGTTTTAATTTTTAGTCCATGCAAAGAAACCAACTTTTCCATTGATTTGGGAGAGAAATGGTATAAATGGCGAGGAACATCATAAGCAGCCCAATGTGCACCATAAACTTCAGCATCGTAAGATTGATAGTTTGGAACGGCTATAAAAATCACGCCATCGGATTTAATTAGGTTTTTTAATTGCTTGATGTATTCGTGTAATTGATGTACGTGTTCCAAAACATGCCACATCGTAATGGCGTCAAAATTATTTGCAGGTAGTAAAAACAATTCTTCAGGTGCTTTTGCAGAAATATTATATAATGTCTTTGCTGTTTTAGCTGCATTGTCATCTGGTTCTAATCCTGTAATACGCCAACCCGCTTGTTGCATATTATTTAAAAAAGCACCAGTTCCACAACCAATATCAAGAATCTCACCTTTGGATTTATTGGTCATTTTTTCAACCAATTTCCGTTTTGTTTTTAAGGTATGGGTTCTAACTTTGTGATACATTTTGTTTATAAATCCAACTTTTGTATCAGAATGTGAGATGTAATTTGAAGATTGATAGTATTTACCTATTTCTTTCTGATCAGGAACTTCGTCTGTATATTTTAAATCACAATTATCACATGCCCAGATATTAAAATCCTCATTGCTAACTGTATAATCCTTAGCTACTAAATCGGCTCTGATACAACCAGCATTGCAAATAGGACAAGACGTATATTTAATCATTTTTGAAATTGGATTTACTTTTGAATAACTTGGTAAGTATTTACAGGATTAACGGGTTGTATCTTATTATTATTTTTCCAAAAATAGCCTTTGAAATCAGTTTGATAAGCAAAAATGCATATTCCAATTCCTATCAAGAACAAAATAATTGCGCTAATCCACCATAACTTCTTCGCAACTTTACTGGCATTTTCAGTTTTTGATTTTTCGAAAATGGCTTTCCTTTCCTGATCTCCAACTAGAATAGAATGAGATCGATTTGGATGCGTAACTCGATTTGCTTCAACTGTAGGAAAAAATTCAATGGCAATTTCATTTTGATGAAAAGACAATTCGCCATCTTTATTTACAAAAAATCGACCTGTTTGATTTATTATTATTTCTGAAAAATTATTTAAAGCAGAAATGTTGTTGCAAAAATCGACCAACAACGTATTTGCTTCATCATAGTTTACTGATTTTTTCTTTGCAATAAAATGTATAAAATCAACTTCTGAAGTTTGATGTTTCTCGAATTTAATTTCTAATTTAGGAGATTCAATTTGCTTGTTAACAATTTCAATTTGTGCATTGTTTTCATACACTACAAGTGTCCCTAGTTTTGGCAATGGACAAAATTGATTTCTTAATAAGTATGATTCTATTAAATCTTCAATCAACATAAGCAATGATTAGTAACGATAGCAAACGCCTAAAATAGCATTGATACCATACACTTGGTAATTATGCCAACGTTCATATTTTTGTCCAAAGATATTATTTATATCCAAAAATGCACTGAAGCGTTTATTAATCTTATAAGTTGAACCAATACTGAAATCTGCGGCACCTGTAAAAGTCTCCGCTTTTTTGGTACTGTCTAAATAACTACCGCCACTAAAAAAGTAAAACGAACTTGTTATTTGCACTAGTTCATTAATGTTCCAGATTGCTGAAGCGTTAAATTCTGCAGGTATGGTATTCCATGCTTTTTCATTTGTTTTCATTCCGGTGTATCCGTTGATTGTGATCCCAGCATTCAATTGAATTCGATTTCTAAGATGATAACTTAAATCACCATGTAATCTGAAATTATTTAAACGAGATTCATCAGACATTACAAACGATTTATAATTGGCAATACTTGACGTGTCATTCATATAAAATTGGAAATCGCGATAACGCACAAATCCTGCTTTGGCAGAAAAAACAACATACTTTCCAATATTTGATTTTATACCACCATAAATTTCCGTTTCGGTGGTGTTTACTTGTTTATTTATATTATTCAAGTAAGGATTTTGTGCGGATAGATTTCTAAATGTATTTTTTTGAACATGCCCTATCCAACCCGCTTGTAATAAAAATTTTTGTTTTTTTAATGGCATCTCACCATAAACATTCGGTTGTATCAAGATTTTTCCGTTGTTGGAGATTACATTAAATCCTCCAGAAATCTGAACAATTTTTGATGCATATTTTATGTTGGGTGAAACCCCAAGAATGTTGTTTTTTATTTTGATGCTATCAGATATTACACTTTTTGAATTGTATGATGTTAAATCAGCCCATGCATTTAATTGAGCCGATATTTTATTATTTATTTTTTTCTCAACTGGCAAATTTGCTTTGAACGTAAATTCAGAAAGCATTGATTTGGCTGTAAATAAATTTACTGAAACATTTGGATCGTAATTAATCCCAAAACCATTGGGTGATTTATTTTTTATGCCCACTGAAAAAGAAATGTCATTATACAATCTACTCACATCCGTTTTGTTGTATTTAAAACTATCATGATCATACCCATATAAATAATATTGATTTCTATTAAAATTCAAACCGGCATAAATTTCATGTGTGTTGGTGTAATACGAACCGTTTGCACCCAATTTCAAATTAGAAAAATCCTGGTGGGTAATTTTTCCTTTTGAAGAAGTATATGCAGCATCTGCTTGTACCAAATGTGTAATCCCATCACCAAATAAAGCCTTTGCTTTTATACTTGGGGTTGTATAATTTCCAAAACCTGCTTTTACAAAATACCTACTTCCTAAACTCACCATTTCAGTATTATTTACAGCAAGCGGTTTAATGACAATGGGTTGATACATGTACATTAAATTTTGTACAGGAACATTGTACGGAAGCAAATTTTTATTTGAGTCTGGTAATAAATTTGAAGCCGATACATTTATTTTGGCAACTTTTTTTACTACAGGTTTATATGCAGATACAATAGTTACCACCTGAGTTCCACTAGTATCATTTTGGGCTACACAAAATTGAAAAACAAAACAACCCAATAAAAATAGAATCTGTTTTTTTAATCTATATCCTTTCATTTGTAATATTATTATTTGTACGAATTAATTAATTTCCAATTTTAGAAGATTTTTTTTCTTCGGCAATGGCTTGCTTTAATTTATCAGACGCTTCTGCTCTTAATGATTCTATTGCGGCGTTTTTAGAAACACTTTCGAAAGTTGCTTTTGCATTAAAATAATCTTTCTGTTTCATAAAAATATCACCCAACAAAATATACGATTTCGTTACCCATTCGTCATAAGATCCGGTTTCTTTAATTACAAGCATTGCATATTTTTCTGCTAAATTTAAATTGTCGGCGGCTAAATATACTGCAGCCAATTCGTAACGTGCTTCTGCTCCCCAAGAGGCTTTGTTTAATGTTACCACTATTTTATATGCTTCTATCGCTTTATCCGTTTGATTTGTAGCTTGTAAAGATTTGGCCAATACCAATTGAGCAATGGCTTTATCATCGGCACTAATTCCTTTTAAAGACAACAATTCTTTTGAAGCAGCATTTGCAGTTGAATAATCTTTTAATTGATAATAACAACGAACTAAACCACGTAATGCATCAAGTTTCATTTCTGGATTGCTACTGTTGTTTTGTAACGCTTCGAAGTATAATTTAGATTTATTATAATCTTTATTTTCAAAATAATATAACCTAGCCAATTCGATTGTGGCATTATCATAAAACTTACTTAATCCTTTTTTATAAACTAATTCATAAGCTGAAATGGCACCAGCTATATCTTTTTGTTTTTGCAAACAAATGCCTTTGTAATATGCTGCTTCAATGGAAAAACCTCCATCAGCATATTTTGAAAGATAATTGTCAAAACTTTTAATAGCACCATTACAATCATTATTATTGTATTTATTTAATGCAGCAGTATAGCTCAAAGAATCAGCTTCGGATACATTTACCGTAATTCCATTTTCACGCATCAACTCAAGGTATTGGTCTGGATTTCCTTCTTCAACATAAATGTCTTTTATGATGCTAAATGCTTCTTCAGATTCTGAGGATTGTGGATATTGTTTTACAAGTTTTTTGTAAGCCACCAATGCATTTTTATTGTCGTTATTGTTATAATAAGCCACACCTAATTTTAAATATGCTCTTGGTTTTAACGATTCATCCTCTTTTGAATTTATAATGTTATTTAAAAAAGGAACCGCTTCCATATATTTTTCATCCGCAATATAGGTTTGAGCTATTTCTAATTGAGCATCTAATGCCAATGTACTAGAAGGATATAGTTTCACTAATGCGGTTAACGATTTTATTTTTTCGGTGTTATTTTTTACACCCGTAATCATTGCATTTTGATATAAAGCATAATCTGTTTGTGTATATTTTTTGTCAATTACAGATTGGTATAAACTTGCTGCTTTCGAATAATCTTTTAGCATAAAATAGCAATCCGCAATTCTAACGGATGCATCTTGTTCAATCGAGGTTGCATTGGCTTTTGCACCATTGGCAATCGGTTCAAAATAAGAAAGCGCATTTTTAAATTGCTCTTTTTGAAACCATGCATAGCCTAAAGTATAATTGGCATTATAAATATTCGCTTCTCCTTGTGCAGGCAAATTGCTGTTTATAAATTGGGTAATGAATTTCACAGCATCGTCATATTTGCGAAGTCGATAAGAAAGCTCGCCAATCCAAAAATTGGCATATGGGATTACGTTTGTAGCAACAGTTATTTTTAAGATTCGATTCAGATATTCTAATGCTTCACTTAATTTCTGCTCATTAATCAACTGAATAGATTTGCCATATAATAATCTAGCATAAGCTTTCTGTGTGGTAGGCGTAGCTTGGTTAAGCGATTGATAAACTTCAAGCCCTTCATCATAATCATTGGTATTGGCCAATAAACTAATCAGCAATTCTTTTGCTTCAGCAACGTGCGCAAATGGTTCGGCACTTGCTAGATCTTTTGTGGAAGCATAATCTTTAATATAGCTTTTTGTTTCTAATAATGCAATGTCCTGATATCCCAAATCATAAGAAAGTTTTGCATAATTTAATCTGGAAATTCTTTGTTGAACAACATCGCTATTATTTCCAGCACAAAATTGAAAAGCTGTTCTTGCATTGGCTTTGTCATTTGCTTTTAAATAAAGCTCGCCAAGTATATACATACTATTTTGCCCCATAGAGTCTTTCTCATTGCTCAATTGTTTAAACCCATCAATGGCTTTTGAAAAATCATTGTTTTTATAATAGCAAAAACTCAACTGATACATCACTTCTTTAGATACTTTTTCATTTCTATCGGCATATGTTGCAAATAATGGCAATGCTTGTTTGTATTGTTGTTTTTCGAAATAAAGTTGTGCGTTGATGAGTTCAAGTTCTTTTTTGTAAAACGATCCGCCATTTTGAGCAAGTACACTATCCACATAAATCAAAGCATTTGCTTTATCATCTTGGGTATACAAAATTTCAGCAACATAATATGGAACAACAGGATTGTATTCTGGATCTGTTTCGATGGTTCTGAAAGATATTAGGGCTTCAGTATAATCTTGATTGTAAAAAGAAATGAATCCGTAATAGTAATTTGCAGCTGTGTAATATTTGTTCTTTTTTAATTGATGTATCTCGTTAAATAAAGGCTTGGCATCTTCAAACTTTTTTTCATGAAATAAAGCATAAGCTTTCTCAAATTTAGCATCTGCAATTTCATCATTAGATAAATGATAAACTGAAGCTTTGTTGAAATATTCGATAGCATTTGCAAAATCTTTTTGTAAAAAATAATAATGTGCTAAATGAAAACAAAGCTGTTCACGGCGAGGTTGATTGTTTATTGTTTGTATAAAATTAATGGCATGATCTACTCCAATCGTTTGCATCAATTTTAACTCACAGAGGATGTAAAAGAAATTGATGTCATCGTTTAAATAGTTGTGATTTGATTTTGTATAATCTGGAAAATCCAACTTCAACGATTTTACAATTGGGAACGCAAGTGCGTATTGTTTGTTTTGAATTAAATCTTCGGCAGATTTGAATTGTTTTTCGATATCCGTGTAGGCATGCGTAGGTTGAGCAAATGAGATATAAAAAGAAAAATTAAATATTAAAACCCCGATAATTTTTTTTAAAGTCATATTGGTAATGATTTCAGATTTGGGTTAAAGTTAATGTGGAAAATGCAATCAAAGATAAGTAAGGTAAAAAAGGTTACACATTTTATTTAGTTGTAAAAAAACGAAACAAAATTTTATTCCTTGTTAAAACAATTGTAAAAGAAAAATGAAAATTATAATTACATTTACTAAAGATAAAATTTACAAAAATGAAAAAGTTATTATCAACACATTATTCTACTGCAGCTTTTAATATTGCAATGCTTTTGCACCGTTTGGTTTTTGGCATTTTAATGATGTCTCATGGATACAACAAGCTAATTCATTTTTCAGAAAAGAAAGCTGAATTTATGAATTTCATGGGTATGGGCAGCACGTTTTCATTGTTGCTGGTAATATTCGCAGAATTCTTTTGCGCACTTTTTATTTCAATAGGGTTATTCACAAGATTAACCGTTGTGGCTTTAATTATTTGTATGGCAGTTGCTTTATTTAAAGCACATGATGGTGATGTATTTGGAGATGGTTCTTCTGCCACATTATACTTGAGCGCTTATATAGTTTTGTTATTATTAGGGCCTGGTAAAATAAGTGTCGATGGCTTAGCTGGAAAATAATTTTACTCGAAGTACCCTTTCAATTTACTTATTAATTCTTCTGGCATGATGGCTCTAGTCATTTCTCTGGCATTCATGAAATACATGGTAATTTCTGCGGTGCTGAGCAAGTCACTATTCTCATTATAAATTTCACCGTAATAAATAATCTTATGGTTTTGTGGCAATTCTTTCAGTATTGTTTTTACCGTAACCAAATCATCGTATTTAGCAGGTTGAAAGAATTTTATTTGAAGATTTACTACAGGCATGATAATACCAAGCGCTTCGATATCTTTATATGCAAATCCGAGTTGTCGTATGGATTCTGTTCTACCAATTTCGTAAAGTTGTGCAAAATGACCATGATATACAACACCCATTTGATCTGTAAGTGCATAATGGATTCGGATTTGAGTTTCTGATACGTACATTGATTATTTTGAAATTAATTGTGCAAATCTAATTGTGTGCAATCTAACCCCATAACGATTTAAGTGTTCAGGATCTTTAAAATAAATCAAATCGCTACTTTCTGCATCTGTAAAATTCGATGGGTAGTAATTTATTTTATTTTTATTTAGGATATTAAAAAGCAGTTTTTCTGTTTCAGTATAATTTGAAAAACGCAATTTTTGAGCAGAAAAATCTGGCGCTGTAAAACAAACAACATCAATATTATTTTCTTTAGCTAGTGAAAATATCTTCTCCATGTATTCAACATCAAATTGATTTACGCTAAATCGATCAGAATTATTTTTGAAAAAGAAACGGCTGCTATCCCCTACTTTTTCTGGTTTTATTGTACTTGAAATGAGCAACTGATCAGCACGTTTTTTTTCTTTTTTTCTACTCAAAAATATTCTTCTTGATACTTCAAGTGGTGAGAAATATTTATTGTACACATAAAACCTCATCCAAGGGAGGTATTTGAACAATACTTTATCTTTTTGAGGAAGATAATGAGTTATTGCATTTCGATAAACAGCGTCTTTCCAAAAAGGCAGGAAATTGAAAACGTGAAATGCGTTACTGAAATTCCCTTCTGGATCTAATGAATAATTATCCACTTGAAGATAAAGCGTTTTTATGGCGTTTTTATTTTCTAAAAATTTATGAAACACTAAAAAATTATCTACAAATCCAGAGCCATTAGAAGAAATATTGATGCCATTTTTTCGACTTAATGAATCTAGTAATTTCATATCAAATGCGCCTTCTGCTCTACTCGAACCTAAAACGGCATAATCATATTGCCCGTTAAATTGTTTCATTGCCCAAGCCCTTCTGCTTTCATTTGGAAAATATTTTCTTTCTAAAAAGAACTTTTCGCAAAATTGTCCATAAATAAACAACAACAAAGCTGCAACGGCGAAAAATATGGCGATATATGATAGAAATTTTTTCATTAAAATTGAAAATAAATAAAGCTTCTTGGATTTATAAAGGCGCCCATCATGAAAATTAAAAATAGAATAATCAAATAGGTGATGTATCTAATCCACTTGTTTTTGATGTGTGAAAAAGGGATACTAGATTGTCTACTTTGCCATTCCATTAAAAGCATGATTAATACAGCAGCTATAGGATATGCGGAACTAAGTTGTTCGATTTTACCATGACCATTGCCAATCGAGCGGATGATTCCAACGGCTTCTTCCATATTTTCAGATCTAAAGAAAATCCATGCAAAACTACTCAAGATAAACGTAATCAACATTTGAAAAAGTTCTTTAACACTTGGAAACCATTTACCTTCCGCAACCGTTGCCATGTGTTGCCTATTGGTTGCAAAAAATATTGATGGAATTATAAATAAAGCATGTAAAAACCCCCAGAAAATAAATGTCCAGTTTGCCCCATGCCAAAAACCACTCACCAGAAAAATAATAAACGTATTTCTGATCTGTTTGCCTTTACTCACCCTGCTTCCGCCTAATGGAATGTATAAATAATCTTTAAACCAGCTCGATAATGAAATATGCCAACGTCTCCAAAACTCCGCTATTGATCTTGAAAAATAAGGGTAATTGAAATTTCTTAATAATTCAATACCAAATAATTTTGCAACACCTGTAGCCATATCTGAGTAACCAGAGAAATCACCATAAATTTGAAATGAAAATAATACGATAGCTAGAATTAACTGCGAATTGGAAGCATCGGTATAAGCTGGGAATACGGCGTCAACAAACATGGCGCAATTATCTGCGATTACAACTTTTTTAAACAATCCCCAAAGTATTAGTCTTGCGCCTTGAACCGCCTGTCCATAATTGAATGTTCTCGCTTTTTTTATTTGAGGTAAAAGATGTGTTGCCCTTTCTATAGGACCTGCAACCAATAATGGAAAAAAGCTTACAAATACGCCATATTCTACAAAATTCCGTTCTGCTTTAATTCTTTGAAAATAGATGTCTAATACATATGATAAACCATGAAAAGTATAAAATGATATACCTACGGGAAGGATAATGTTTAAGGTTGTGGGATGAACATTTAGTCCAAATTTCATTAATAATCCTGCAAATGATGTAGCAAAGAAATCATAGTATTTAAATATTCCAAGAAAGCCGAGATTTATGCCTACACTTATAATCAACCATATTTTTCTGATTCGTTGATTTCTACTTTCTTCCATTTTTATGCCGGTGAAATAATCTAAAAATGTAGAAAATAGGAGTAAGAATAAAAATCGATAATCCCAGCAAGCGTAAAAGAAATAACTAGAAACTAATAATAATATATTTTGAACGTTTAGTTTTTTTTGTAGAATAAACCAGTACAAAAAAAACACAATCGGTAGAAACAATAAAAATTCAAAAGAGTTAAATAGCATTTTCTTTTTATCTAAGTTCTTAATTAATTAAACTTCATTTAATTTAAACAACAATGTTCTTTTTGCTTTTGCGGCGAGTATATAATTTTTATCTGTTAAAAACCGATAAATCTCATTGTCATTTAAAAGGTTAAAATCAAGATCTGCTTCAATCAAAATAAACTTGGGTTGATATTTTTCCCAATTGTTTGAATGAAGAATATTCATATCATGCCCTTCAACATCTATCGTTAAAAAATCTATTTCTTGATTTTGAGGCAAGTATTTATCTAAAATATCTGCAAGTTTGTAAACTTGAATTTGTCTGCGGTTTATAATTTTATAACTAGGGTTACTTTCTCTTTCTAATGAGAGTTTTTCATCAAAGCTATTTAGCGCGGATTCATTAAACTCAAAAAAAGTTAGTGTATCATTTGTATCAGAAATGGCAATATTTAAATTGATATCTTTTTTACGATATTTCAAAAAAGCAGCAAACAAATGCGGGGTTGGTTCGATATTTATTCCACGCCAACCTTTTTTATAAAACAATGCTGTATTAGAAAAACGAAACGGATGATGTGCACCAACATCAATATAGAAACCTTTGTGGTTTCTTTTTTTGTACTTGTAGTAAGCATTTAAAATTACATCTTCTCCATCCTGAGCATAATATTTATGAGAAAACATAAAACTTGGAAAGTAAACTTTTAAGAATGTTGCAATTTGTTTTTTTATCATGACTTTATAGTAGTTCTTAGAATGATTTTAAACCTATATTATTATCGAACAAAACTAACTTAATTAATTTTTTGTTTTAAAAATGTTTCAAAATGTTGGGCAATTTTATTGATTTCAAACTTTTCCATAGATACAAATCTTGCATTTTCGCCCATTTCAATCATTTTGGAATAGTGATTTATACAAAATTTCATTTTTTCTAAAAGCTTTTCATCATCTCTAACTTTATAAACCAATGCCGAATAATCATTTTGCACAGCTTCTAAATTCATAGAAATATCACTAGCAATAATCGGAATTCCTAACATCATGGCTTCTACCAATGCGCCACTAAATCCTTCATACCAAGAAGGAAAAACAAAACAATTTGAATGATACAGATTTTTCCAGGCATTATCTATATTCCCGTGTAAAGTGATTTTATTATTACAACTACTTGAATCTACCTGTTTCATTATTGTATTCTTGTAAGGTCCATCTCCAAATATATCGAGATGTACATTTGAATTGGATTTTGACAATGTTTCAAACGCAGTGACTAGTTCTTTTAATCCTTTTGTTTGAAGCATTCTTCCTACAAATGCAAAGCGAAATATTTCATCTTTTTGTGGATTTTTCCATGGTTGAATTAATTCAGCATTTCGTCCTCTATAAATGACCGTTACTTTATTTGGGTCTACGCCAAGAATACTACAATTCGATTTTTTTATACTCTCCGAATTTGCAATCCATGCCACAGGGATTTTTGAGGTAAGTCGATCTATCCATAAAAAAAATGAAGCGCCTAATTTTCGCTTTTTGGAAAAGCTAATGGATCTTTCTTTACTATAACTATCACTTACAAATGTGCCAACTAATTTTGTTGCTGTTATTTTGCAAGTAATTCTGCTGATAATATTGCTTTGATATAAACATGACACAAGTATGTCTGGCTTGAATTCTTGAATGATACTTTTTAATTTACTGACACCTTTAAACCAAGTGAATTTGCCTTTTAAATTAACAGAAATTAATTTGCAGTTCAAATTTTCAAATTGAGGCAATAAATCTTCTTTCTTTTTAAAATATACAACTGTAATTTCTGTTGATGGAGAAAAATGAGCAATAATATGTGCCAAACTTTGTTCTGCCCCACCCTGTTGTAAACTATCTATGGTAAAAATTACTTTCATGTGTTCATATAGTTTGATTTTGGTCACATGTTATACCCTTTATACTCATCCAATACTGATAAGTGGCTTTCTCTTATGGGTATTTCATGTATTAATTATCAAGGTAAAATTCAAAATTAAAAATTCAAAATGATTGATTTTCTTTTCAAATTTTATTACAAATAGTTTTTATTTAAATTGCTAAATCGTTTGAGTCGAATCTTATGGGCTTAATTTTTATTTTTAAAACCTTAGCGTTTAAATCTCAAATTGAATGTTTATCTCTTAGACTTATTAAAAAACAACCCTTCCTTTCTTACCTTTAAAGAAATGACGTAATGCTTTCCATAAATACTTTGAATATCGTTTTCCATAATTACTTCCGTATTTAAAAGAAGAAATCATCTTATAAAATATCCTTAAAATATTGATTAGCAATGGAAGTATTAATCCATTTTTCTTAAAAATAATTAGCCCATTTCTAGTAGAATAATAGTCTCTCTGCATTCTATTGCTGTCTTTTTTTAATCCACGCTTTACATTTTTGCCCAAATGATTGCTTTGCATTCGATAACGTAAATACATTGAACGGTCAACATATAAATTATATCCCGCTTTTTGCATTCTCAAATCATAATCGAGTTCTTCCATGCCAAAAAATAAAGTCTCATCAGGTAAAACTTTATTTTTCAATACAACATTTGCGTTAATGATTTTAGACATATTACCAGCTATTGTATCCACTTTTATTTCTCCTGTTGTTTGTAACGCGTCATCAGGTACTCTTTCAATTAAACCATTTTTCCTATTAAAAAACTGCCCAACAGCACCAACGCAACCACAATTGGGTAAGTTGTAAGCCATGTTTAACAAAACTTCGAAATTGTCATTAAAAAATGGCGGATCGTCATCATCCCCCCAATAAATCCATTTATATCCTTCTTCTGTTAATCTTTCAAGTCCAATTTTTGCAGCACCTGCTGGACCTAGATTTTTTCCAACCCTGAAATATTCTACTTTAGGGTTTTTGTAATCAGAAAAAAAATCCTGTGTTTTGGAAGAAACGCTGTTGTCAATTATTAAAACTTTTTCAGGAGAAAGACTTTGCGACAACAATTTATCAATCGTATCATTTATAAGATGCGATCGCTCAAATGTCATTACAAAAGCAGCAAAGTTTTTAGTTGAAGGATTTTGGTTCATAATCTTGGATATTGGTTGATATTGGTTTCCATTTTAATTTGGTTAAAAAGGGTACCAATGAAATTAAACATTGGATAATCAGTTTCAAATCGGTTTTTTTTGCTTTCCAAGCCTGAAAAAATAGTTCATGAGCTTGTTTGGTTTTTCCTAATCTTGCTGCTGAAACAGCTGAAACCTGTAAAAATAGACGTCTCACTTCTGGATTTCTATTAAAATAAGCAACATGTTTAGACAAAATATGCAAATTGGATTGCAATTTGTTGGCAGTTTGTTTACTTCCACCAGAGATTGATTCTTTGTAGATGAAATTGTAATGATCTACAAATCCAAATTCAACCTGTTTTTCTAATAATCTAAATTTCAGTTCTGTATTTTCACCATATTTAATGTCTTCATCGAACCCAGATAAATCAAAAAATAACTTTTTTTCTATTGCCCAAGTTCCAGGTATGGAAATTCCATTGTCTTTTCCCCCATTAGAGTAAGGATCTAAGCAAGAAACTTTTTTTGAATTGCCATTCGGCTTTTCAACCAACATACTACAATAGCACATTTTAAATCCTTTGTCACAAATGGTTTTAAAATCCAATAACCAATTTGACATAACAAGGTCATCACTATCCAAAAAAACCAAGTAATTTCCTGATGCATGTTTTGCGCCAAAATTTCGAGCTGCACAAACGCCTTTATTGATTTGTTTGATGTATTTTATTCTTGAATCTTTTAATAAAGGTGTAATAATTTCTTCTGTATTATCTGTTGATCCATCATCAGAAATAATCAATTCAAAATCCGTAAAAGTTTGCAACATCACCCCCTCAATTGCATTCCTAATGATATGCGCTCTATTAAACGTAGGAATGATGATTGAGAAAAATGACATGATTTAGTTGGTATATTATTTTAATGAATGGAAAAAATTTAAATATTTCTCGGCAACCATATCCATTGTAAATGCTGATTTCACTTTTTGCATTGAAAGTGTTCCCATTGATTTACTTTTCTCATCGTTATTCAACAATTCCAAAATAAAATTGGCATAATCTTCCGGATTTTGTGTTTGAACCACATAACCCGTTTTTCCATTTTCCAAACATTCATTTATGCCGCCTACATTTGCGGAAACGGCTGGCACACCTAAATAACCACATTCTAAAACAACACCAGGCAAACCTTCCGTATCACTGCTTAAAACTAGTAAATCTGAAGCTGCAATCAATTCCGTTACAATTTGTTGATAGCCCCAAAATTTGATGTTGTTTTGTAAATCATATTTATTCACCAAAGCTTCTGTTTTTTGTCTAAGTACGCCATCTCCAACTATCCATGCTTTAATTTCAGGAAAATGTTGTTTTACTAATTTTATAATTTCCACAAATCGATCAGGTCTTTTTTGTGGGGTTAAATTCCCCAAAAACAACAGGACTTTATCTGTATATTCTATTTTGAATTTTAATCTGCAATTTTCTTTTGAGGGAATATTTTTAAATTTATTTTCTTGAATGGCACGATGTATAACAGTTGTAGGCTTTTTGTATCCATGAAGTGCAACCATATCATTTAATGAAGCCTGGCTAACACCAACAGCGGCATCTATTTTTGATAGAATTAATTTTCGATAATAAAATTGTTTTAATGCAGAGCGGTTCCAAAATTTAGGACTATCTATAATTCGGTAAATCAGTTTTGTATTTTTATATAAGAAAGGTTTAGCGGCAGCTCCATATTTTAAAGTACGTGAACCATTTAGTAAAACATAATCGGGATTCCAGGCATTAATGGTTTTTATTAATTTTAATAATAAACCCGGATGAATGGTCGGAATCTTTTCGAAAATATGATTTTCATTTCCATTCAATTCTGTGTCCTGATCTAATAAACTTAATTTTACAGATTCGTGGTAAGCGTATAAGTATACTTTTTTAATGGAAATGCCATCATCGTGGAAATGCTGACTTAAATCGTCCACAAAAACCTGCGCACCTCTTCGAATGGGTTTTGTGTCTAAGAAAAGTAATTTCATTGATTAAAAGTTTATCATTCAACTAAGCTTAATTTTTCTTTGAAATAATTCAAAAAAAATAGAAAATGCTGTAGTTTAATTTATTGGTTATCAAATTTAACTTTTAATACAATCAAAAAATTATTTTTAATGTAAATTTTAGATTATCAAACAGTTAGCTTACCATAGAGAATACTAGGATAATTTAATACGTCTAATATGAAATTCTGCAAGTAGTATTTTTTGTTAAACAGAAGTTTCGGAAGCAATTTGAAAGTGTAAAAAAATAGTACAGCTATTGCACGTAAACTTAAAAATATTTTTTGTAGAACGGGTATCTTTTTTCCAGAAGACAATTGCTTATCTCTTCCTTTTCCAATAAATCTTTTTAATTGCCATTTTAATGTGTATTTGTATTCAGCTACTAGATGGTCCATTTTCCAATTGGGAACGAAGCCTATGATATCTCCATTTGCACGCATTTTATCTTGAAGATAATTTTCTTCTCCATACCCTACTACATTTCCGCGCATACCTATGTCTGGAGGAAAAGCTCCAGCTTTTATCAGTTTCTGTTTGTTGAAAGCGCAAATACCACCAGCAACATGTTGATTATTGGGCAAAGGGCCAAGATCATTTCTTAACATGGGCATTTGTCCAAAAGTTGGAGATAACCATTTGGGTTTTGGTGATCTATACCAAGGAAAAAACATTCCTCCAAAACCATCAAACAGATTATTTTTTATCGTTTCCATCATCACCTCATTAAAATCAGAATGCGCTAAAGCATCATCATCCATAAAGCAAACCCAGTCGTACTTTGCAGATTTTACACCTTTATTTCGGGCATGACTCAAACCAATTTTTTCTTCAAAAATATAAATGAGGTTTTTTAACTTATGTTGAAAACTCAATGTCAATTCTTTGGTATCATCGGTTGATTGATTGTCTACAACAATGTATTCAATATTGTCAAAAACCTGGTTCTGTGTAATAAAAGAATTCAAACAAGTTTTTAATAACGCTGATCTGCTTTGAGTACATATTATAATTGAACATCCATTCATAAAAAAAATTATATTGATTTTATTCCGCGCTCTTCTCGGATTTTTTTACTGTTAATAGATATATCTAAAATCCGATTCATCATTTTACCAATAAAATAATAATTCAAAAGATTCCTGTTTTTTAAATGGAATTCGAAAACGTAATAGCAAGCTTTTTTTTGAAAATCGGAAGAGAAATCTGTGTTAGAAAAAAAATCTATAAATAATTTGGGATAATCACTAAGCACTTTTTTTACATCTTCTGCTCGATACCAATTCTTAAAAGTCATAAATGAATTCATTTGCCTGAAATCTATTGGATGATAATGAAAATTGTATTTAATTGACTCTTCATTGAATTTGCTTAATGCTTCTTCAATATTTCCTTGCATGATATTTAACCCCAAAGCTTGTATTAATCTTGCTTTTATGACTTTTTCTATATCAAAAATCATATCCACATTCAATGGACTACTATTAGAAATTCTATTGTCTTTTAGAGGTACTCTTTTAATTACTTCTACCGTATTTTCATACATTCTCCATGGGTTGCGGGACATACTATTAGAGGTATATCTATAAGCAACCATTTGTTTATTGATGACAAAACGCTCCACACCCATCTTTGCAACACGAATCCAGTAATCCCAGTCTTCAGCACTTTTTAATTGAACATCAAATTCTCCTGCATCCAATGCTGTTTTTGTACGTATAAAAAAAGATAACGGTGGCCCTGGATTCCCAATTTTTGTTTGATGAAGAAAAGATTCAGATGATTGTTTTAGTTGATTGGAATATATCAAAATGTTGTTTTCATCCACCAGTTCGTGTCCAACCTGAAACAGTTCAAATTCTTTATTGGTCTCTATTTCATTGTGAACACATTTCAAACAATCAGGTAATAAATAATCATCTGAATCATGAAAATTCAACCATTCACCTTTTGCTATTTTAATCCCTTCATTTCTTGCAGCAGATAGTCCTTTATTTGTTTGGTGAATAACATTAATTCTATTGTCATCTTTTGCTAAAACATCTGCAGTTTCTTTTGTATGATCTGTTGAACCGTCGTTAACAATGATGGCTTCCCAATCGTCAAAGGATTGATTTTTTAATGACTGAATGCATATTTTAAGCCATTCAGCTTGATTGTAACAGGGAATAATTATAGAAAATTGAGGCATAATATCGGTTGAAAATTATTTTATAAATCAATAAGGCTTAAAATTTATCTCAGAGTTGGGTTGGTTGAAATAAGTTTTTAAAGAAAATAAACTGAATATAAGATTTCAATAGATTGCAAAATATATAATCCGAAAAATAATTTTCGTTCGTTTTATTGAATTTGCATATAAATTTCATGTTTTTAATTGGTTTTATATGTCTATTTTTCGAAATGGTTTTTTGAAAAAAATGTAAACTAATGTTGGGGATGAATAAAATTACAAATTACATTTTCTCCTACATGATCCAAAGAAAAATCATATTTCACCAAAGTACTGAAAACCGCTTTTGAACAACCTGGTCTCATTCTGTCATGGAGTTCAATGAGCAACGTTTTGGTTTTTGGTATCCAGTTTTCGTAATTATGCTGAAGTAACTCAACTTCCGAACTTTCAATATCTACTTTTAATAAATCGATGTTGTTCCATTGGAATGTATGTAATAAATCGTTGATTGAGGTAGCTTCTACAGAGTTTGATGTAGGATTGCTTGTTTCTTTTACAATAAAACCCCAATTTCCCAATCCCGCATCTACAATATCTAACCAAGTTGATTGATGCCACAATCCTTTTTTCACCAAAATAACATCCTTATACATTTCTGTATTCTTTTTCAACAATTCAAAATTAGATGACTCGGGTTCGATGGCAATAACTTTAGCATTTGGAAATTTTCGTTTAAAAAATACAACCGCCAAACCAATATTAGCACCTGCATCCATAATGGTCTCAGGCGTTTGTAAGTGCTTGAAATGATATTCGAATTTCAAAAAAATATCTTCAAACACCGTTAAATCCGATCCGTTTCTTCTTAAAAAAACGGGCTGTGGCAATCCCGGAATTTGTATCGACAATAAGTCTTTTTTCCCAAAATGGATGTCTGCAAAAAAACGCAAACCTTCTATTTTAAACTCCTTATAAAGACGACGCATCAACCTAAATTGTTTTCTTAGTTTCTTCATAGTTATACAGAATTTGATCGAATGAATGTTAAGAGTTTTTGATGAAAAATGTTGTCGTTTTCAAAATCGAATTTTCTTGCAAACCAATTGTCTGTTTGGGCAATTTGCTTGAAATCTGTTTCGTTTAACGTTATTGGCGAAGATCCTTCCATTCTCCATTTAATGTATCTTTTGGTATTGTTCACCACTTGTATATTTGTTGAAGGTTTGGCCATCAACATCGTGGGAATATAAATCTCCTCAGGAATGAGCGTAAACTGTAATCGTTTATGCAACCAGCTAAATTCCAATTGATTGTTTAAAAGCTGTTGTAAGGCTGATTTGTGGAAAATGAAATAAAACTCGCCTCCGTAAAACTGATGTTTTTTATCGAATTGGTTTACGACAATCTTTTGCCATAAAAAATGCAGGATTTTATTGAATGGATTTTTCGCTTTTGATGTAATGGATATGCGCTTTTCTTTTTTAAAAAAGTGTAATGTAGTTAGTCGATCTTTTCCTTTATTGTCCCAAAGTCCCTCTTCTATTTTAAAATGAAACATGAAAGATTTACCTTCATTTTCAATCAATCTTATTTGCAAAGTTGACGCATCTACAACAGGGAAATCTTGTCCGCTTAAATGAATATAATAATCATAATCGTTTTTAGATTGAGCATATTTCATTCCATCGATTACCGTTTTTACACAAGGGAAACTGCCCCAGTAGGTATTTTCACGAGGAAGCCATTCCCATTGCGTATTTTGAATGTGTGCCAATTCTTTTTCAAATGGCAGTAATTCTTTCTGATTATCGATATGTACATAAAAACGATGATTGACATGGCTTAATGCTTCAATCATCCAACGCAATTGTTGTGGGTTTTTATAGGCTAATATGATAAATGCTATTTTCAGTTTATTTTGAATTTAGTATTTTAAAAATTTAATTGCCAAACGTTTTAGATTTTGTTTATTTAAATCAAAAATAGAAAACACACGATTTCTTCCGATAAACAAAGAAACTAATAACTTTTTAGTAATCAATTGTTTTAATGAAATCAAATGTTCTATAAGTTCGGCAGTTGATTTTTTTTGATACTTTTGAAAAAACAATGCTTCATTTTTCAATAGTAAATCTGCTTCTATAGAATTTGATGCTTCAAAAGGAAATGCATTGTTTTCCAAATTCCACGCCCAATTTTCTCCGCGATGATACTGGTAAATTCCATCTCTAATTTTTTCAGATAGAAGATTAATTTCTGTAGAATTATAATTAAAGTAATTTTCAATTGTTTGATAAAAGGCATCAAGTGTTGTGGCTTCAATTAACAGCTTTTGAATTTCAATATGAAACACGTCAAACGTAGAACATAACCTTGCTTGCTGAGGTGCAAAAACAGGGATCGCTCCATGTTTACATGCCTCAATAATCCCTAATCCTGATCCAACCGGAAATGGCTCTAAAAACAAATCTAGTGATTCATAATAAGATTCGGGATTTACAATTATTCCAAGACAATGAATGTTATTGGGTAATTGAATATCTTTCCCTGCAATTGTTTTAAAATCTTTTTCATTTAATCCAATGATGAGAAAGGTGCAATTGGGATATTTTGCGGAAAGTTTTAAAAACACATCAACTAAAGATGGCAACCCATTATATGCTTGAGCTTTGCTAAAATTGGTTAGTGTGCCAACGACTTTTTGATTGGGATCAAATCCAAGCTTTTTTTTTGATTCGCTTCTATTGGGTGTTTCGTATTTATTTTGAATCGGTAACACTTGAATTTGAGGTGCTGCTATTGATTTACCTAAATGAGAAATTAATGCTCCACTGTATCTAAACTCCATTATTTTACTGAAGTATTTTGTACCCAATGAAAACACATGATCGGCATGATTATATACTATAAATTCATGCGTTTTATTTTTTCCAAAAGCCATTAGAGGTACGAGGTCATCTGGATGTTGAAGCAAATACACTTTTGATGGACAAATGGCATCTATTTGTTCAATTAGTTTTGATGATTTTTCTAAAATGCTGTTTTTTGTATCTAAAATGACTATTTCTACATTATTTTTTTTTAACGATTCCAGTATATTATCAGGGATAGATTTTTGTTGACGTGTAAGGATTACCGTATGTTGATGATTTGGAAGATTATCTATAAAATTCAAAATGCATCTTGTATGACCACCAACAGCAAATAAAGTACTGGCAACATATACAATATGGTCATTTTTTTTAACTGCTAATTTGTCTGACGGGATCATTAATTTTTCCAAATTTGATTCTAGATCTATATCGCTAAATCGTATCGGATAATTCATCCAGCAATAAAATATCAATTGTTCAGCTTTCTTCAATTGCAGATTGGGTTCATTTTCGGAAATGACTTCTGCTTTAAGCTGGCTGTAAAGTTTTTCTATCCGTTGATCTATCATGTATTTTTGAAAAACTTATACTTGGAAAAATTGTTTTATAGTATTTGCTATATGTACTACGTGTTCTTCTTGCATTCCTGGCCATATGGGCAAACTCAAGCAAGTATCTGCAATTTCTTCTGCAATTGGTAAATCACCTTTTGATAATCCTAAGTTTGAGTAAGCTTTTTGTAAATGCGGCGGGATAGGATAATGTATCAATGTTCCAATTTCATGTTCTGAAAGGTAGTTCATCAATGCGTCACGCTTTTCAGTACGTACAACATATAAATGATATGTATGCGTTGCATTCTCTGCTACATTTGGTAAAATCAATTCATTGATATTTGATAAATGATGGTTGTACCAATTTGCTATTTCCTGACGTTGTGCAATCCATGTAGGTAAATAATTCAATTTTACATTTAGAAAAGCAGCTTGACATTCATCCATGCGCATATTGAATCCGATTTCATCATTCACATATTTTACACGAGTGCCGTAATTGGATAGTACTTTTGCTTTTTCAAATAATGTAGGTTCATTAGTTGTTATTCCCCCTGCGTCTCCAAGTGCACCCAGATTTTTACCAGGATAAAAACTTGTTCCATTTATATGTCCAAATGAACCTGTTATTTTGTTATTATAAGTAGCACCCTGAGCCTGAGCATTATCTTCAATAACTGTTAAATTGTATTTTTCTGCAATCTGCATTATAGCATCCATTTCGCAAGCTTGCCCATATAAGTGAACAGGCATAATTGCTTTAGTTTTTGATGTGATTACTGCTTCAATTTTTGAAGGATCGATATTATACGTTTGAATATTTGGCTCAACAAATATTGGAGATGCTCCTACATAAGAAACCGCCAAAACTGTAGCAATAAAGGTATTTGAAGGAACAATTACTTCGTCACCCGGCCCGATGTTTAATGTTTTCAAAGCGATATGCAAAGCATCTAAACCATTGCTTACAGCAACGGCATGTTTAACTTGATTAAAAGCCGCATAATTAGATTCGAAAGCGCTTACTTGTTCACCCAATACAAACCAATTGCTATCATAAACTTTTTCAAAAGCGTTCATCATTTCATTTTTCATGGGATGATGCGTAGCGCCGAAATTTAAAAAAGGGATTTTCATATATACTTAATTAATTCACTTTAAATATTTGATTTGAAATTAGAACTACCGTTTTAAAAAATCATCATAATCACGAATGTAATCGGCTTCATCATAAAGCAAAGAAGCCAATACCAAACAAATTGAACCAGAAGAAAAATTAGATAATTCTCGCCACATACCTGGTTTTAAATGCAAACCAAAATTGGGTCTATTTAAGCTTATTGTTTTTTTGTTTTTTCCATCATCAATGGTAACATCAAAGCTTCCACTAGCTGCAATAATTAATTGTTCGAGTTCTTTATGTGCATGAGCACCTCTGGATTCTCCACCTGGAACATCATACAAATAATACACGCGCTTAATCTCAAATGGTGCCTCAATGTTATTTTGTATGGGTGTAATATTGCCAGCCCTATTTTGAATTTTAGGAAAATGAATGATTGAACAATCAAAAACGGTAAATTTATTTAGCTCCATGTATTTCATTTATGAATATATCCTTGTCACGAATATAATCTTGTTCATCATAAAAAGAATCAGATGCCACAAAGGCAAGTGCATTTGTAGAAAAATTTTCCATACTCCGCCACAACATTTTAGGAACGTATAATCCGTAATAAGAACGATTTAAGGTAAATTTTTTTTCTTCTTTTCCATCAAACAAAATCACATCAAAACTTCCGGATAATGCGATAATAAATTCTTGCATTTCTCTATATGCATGTCCACCTCTAACCTCTCCACCAGGAACATCATAAATCCAATAAACCCTTTGGATGGTAAAAGGCAAATGATGTTCATTTTGAAAAAATGACAAGTTTCCCCGCTCATCGAGAATTTTGGGTAAGTTGATTATTTGGGCTTGATGCATTAATTAAAGATTAATGATTTCGTATGGAATTTGTGGTCTAACAACACCTGGCAAAGTTTTACTATTGGTTCCAAAGGATTCATTTGTCAATTCAAATTGAATGATATCGTTTTTACTGTATAAACCAAATCGTTGATTTTCGCCAAATATTAAATTAAAACGGTAGTTACCTGCATTCAAAAAATTGGGTGGTAATTTTCCGGTGATTTTATACGTTGTTTTTTTCGAATCTTTATCCTTGCTTACAAAAGCGCCATGATGAAAAACAACAACCTCATCCATATTCACCAATTCAAAAGTTACATCTAGGTTTATGTTTTCTTTATAATTAAAAAATTCAAGTTCAAATTGAACACCAGAAGAAATGCTTAAAGCTTCCCCATTTAAAGGTTTGGCCTGAAATCGCAACATTCGGATGTTTTGATTTCCAGGAGCCGTTTCTATATCTCCTTCGTGTATAAAAGATGAGCTGGCTATTTGTGATGATTGATAATGTTCCACCGCTTGGTATTGATTGCCATAAAAATCAAATGTTCCATTTTTCAACACTAGTCCTTGTGTGCAAAGTGATTTAACCGCAGCCATATTATGACTAACAAAAAGTACAGTTCTGCCTTCGTTTACACTAACATCTTTCATCCTACCGATACATTTCTTTTGGAATTCTGCATCTCCTACAGCCAACACTTCATCAACGATTAAAATTTCGGGTTCCAAAAATGCAGCTACTGCAAATGCCAATCGTACATACATACCACTACTGTAACGCTTCACTGGGGTATCAATATAAGCAGCGACACCAGCAAAATCAACGATTTCATCAAACTTACGCTGAATCTCATATTTACGCATGCCCAATATAGCCCCATTCATAAAAATGTTTTCTCTACCAGTCATCTCAGGATGAAATCCGGTTCCAACCTCGAGTAAAGAAGCAATACGTCCGTCAATAGAAATTTTTCCTGTAGTGGGACTTGTGATTTTAGAAAGGATTTTCAACAAAGTACTTTTACCCGCGCCATTTCTACCGATAATGCCCAATACTTCTCCTTTTTGAACTTCAAAATTGATATCACGAAGTGACCACACAAAATCACTTGATCCTTTTGTAGTTCTATCATTCGTTTGTCCAATTTTTGCATATGGATCTTCTTTTCCCCTAATTCTTGCATACCATCTTTCTAGGTCGCGGCTAATTGTACCGGTACCAATTTGGCCCAAAGCATATAACTTGGAGAGGTTTTCAACCTTTATTGCAACTTCACTCATTTTTTTAATTTTATACCGTGTCCATAAAGTTTTTCTCTACCTTATTAAATATAAAAACACCGGCAAATAATATTGTAATCATAGCACCAAAACTATACATCAAACTGCCCCAAGAAAATGCGCCTGTTCCCAAGTATGCATATCTAAACGTTTCCACAACTGGAGCGATGGGATTGGCCATCACATAAAGTTTATATTTTTCGGGTAATGAATTGATGGGATAAATTACAGGTGTAGCGTACATCAAAAGTTGCACACCAAAAGTTAATAAGAAAGTTAAATCACGATATTTTGTAGTCATTGAACTGATAATCATACCAGCGCCAAGCGCAAATCCAGCCATGATTACCAATAAAATAGGTGTAATCAAAATCATTAGATTGGGCTGTACAGAAGGGTTTCCAGAAAATTTGTAATAACAAAGAAAACATATAAATAGAAAAAACTGAATTAAAAATCGAATAAGATTTGAGGTAACAATGCTTAATGGCATGATAATTCTAGGGAAATATACTTTTCCAAAAATGCTTGCATTGTCTTTAAACACATTGGCTGTTTTGGTGAAACTTTCTGAAAAATAGTTCCAAATGGTTACACCAGCTAAATAGAATAAAATCTGTGGCAATCCATCAGTTGATAATTTGGCAAACTTGCCAAACACGATGGTAAACATGATGGTCATCAACAAAGGCTGAAGAAAAAACCAAATTGGGCCAAGAATTGTTTGTTTGTAAGTAGCCGTAAAATCTCTTTTTACCCACATTCTAAGCAAATCGCGATAATGCCACGCTTCCTTAAATTTGAGATCAAACAATTTACTTTTGGGTTCTATAACTTCAGTCCAAGACATACTGTACTTAGGTTTTTATATTTAATATTGGAATCTATACTTAATAAATAATAAATAGGTGTAAAATTATTTTATTTTTAACCGATTCACCTTGTTTTAAATAAAGATATTATTAAGTTTTTTTAAAAGCTATTGACGCATTATTGAAAATAAAAAAATTAAACCCTATAATGATCAGCGCGCCATTTTTTTATAGCTAATTTGATTTCTTTAGCCGAAGTATTTTCTTCTGCGGCTTTTTGAGCCAACAAAACAAACTCTTCATCTGATGCAAATCTTAATGCAATAACTTGATTGATCGTTAATTTTTTATCCAACAACTTTCCTGTCAAAGCAAAATGACGCAAATTTTCTTCCGCTCGAATTGCCCTGTCTTGCGCCTTAAGTGCAAAAGCTCTTGTAAAATATCCAATTAAAATAACACCAATACATAGATCAAAGAAAAGGACTGGCAATAAATTACCATTCCAACCTTTTGAAATATCTTCACAATAAATCAAAGTGAACACAATTACAATAAGTGCCAGGGCAAGTCCAACATAATACGCTCTGGGTGCCATTCGGCCATGGTTTTTATAATTTTGTTGTTCCATAGTTCCATTTTTAGCAAATCTAAACATTTACAAGCAAATCTGTAATTTTTTGATAATCAAACAAGTATTCAATTATTTTGTTATTAAAATTATTGAATCTGACATTAAAAATTAAAATTCCAAACATGATAAAAGCATCAATAATTACCATCGGAGATGAATTGCTAATTGGTCAAGTAATTGATACCAACAGTGCTTGGATTGCACAACAATTAAATTCAATTGGGATTCCAGTATTAAGGCGTGTTGCAGTTGGCGATAATTGGGATGAAATATGGTCTGCCCTTGATGAAGAATCTAAAAAGGAAGATGTTATTTTTATCACTGGTGGTTTAGGACCAACGGCAGATGACATTACAAAACCATTGTTATGCAAGTATTTTGATGGAAAAATGGTTTTAAATGATGAAGCGTTAAAAAATGTAACCCATCTTTTCGAACAAGTATTTAAAAGACCAATCACAGAAAGAAATATTAAACAAGCCGAAGTTCCAGATAGTTGCAAAGTTATCATCAACAAAAGAGGGACGGCATCTGGAATGCAATTTGAAAAAAATGGAACATTGTATTTTAGTTTACCTGGCGTGCCATTTGAAATGATGGGAATGGTGGAAGAAGACATTTTACCATTTTTGGTATCCTCATTTAATTTACCCAAGATTACGCATAAAACTTTGGTTACTTATGGGATAGGCGAATCGATGTTGGCCGATTTGCTTCAAGAATTTGAAGAAAATTTACCCAACAATATAAAGTTGGCTTACTTGCCCAATCATGGTATTGTAAGATTGAGATTAACGTCAGCCAATCTAGAATCCGACAATACGATAAATGATCAATTTGAGATTTTAAAAAATGCTGTTTCTGAATATTTGGTAACTACTGAAGATGAGGGAATGGAACAAGTGATTGGTAAAATGTTATTGTCACGAAATGAAACAGTTGGAACTGCCGAAAGTTGCACTGGAGGTTATATTTCACATTTAATCAGTAATGTTCCAGGCGCTTCGGCATATTACGAGGGAAGCATGATTACTTATTCGTACGCTGCAAAAGAAAAATCATTACAAGTAAAAAAATCAACATTAGAAACGCATGGTGCTGTTAGTGAAGAAGTAGTCATTGAAATGGCAAACGGGTTATTAAACCAACTCAATACAACCTATGCAATTGCCGTTTCAGGAATAATGGGACCAGGTGGTGGAATGGCAGAAAAACCAGTTGGTACGGTTTGGATTGCTGTTGCAAGTGAAACAAAAACAATCACTAAGAAATTTCACTTTAGGTTTAACCGACAAAAAAACATACAACTCACCGCCATGAATGCATTAAATATGTTGAGATGTTTTATAAATGAACAAGGCTAAATTTTAAAAAATCAAATTATCAAGTCATAAAGCTGATTTTTTTGTAAATAACTCAAGAAAAATTTATCTATCTGTTGTAAATACATACAAACCTTAAATAAATCAAATCTTGGGTTATAAATTTACTAGAAAGCTTATGACTACTATTTGAATTTACTTACATTTGCGAATATTAAATAACCCTAAGTTTTTTATATGAGTTCAGTAGACTTAATTATGCCAAAACTTGGCGAGAGTATCATGGAAGCCACTATTTTAAAATGGCATAAGCAAATTGGTGACAAAATAGCAATGGATGAAACGGTATTGGATATTGCTACCGATAAAGTAGACAGCGAAGTACCTTCTACAGCTGCGGGTATTTTAGAAGCAATTTTATTTAATGTAGATGACGTAGTGCCTATCGGTGCTGTAATTGCTAAAATTAAAGTTGTTTCTTCTAATGATAGTCAACCGATAAATCCATCTGCTTCTATTGAACCTAAAAAAGAATATGAGGAAGTGAAAATTGTGGAAGAAATCCCTTTTCAACCAACATCTACAACAACGCAAGCTAATAGTAATGGAATGCGTTTTTACTCTCCTTTGGTATTAAATATTGCACAAAGTGAAGGGATTAGCATGGCTGATTTAGAGAAAATACCAGGAACTGGACAAGATGGACGTGTAACCAAAAAAGACATTTTAGCTTTTGTGGCTAATCCAAATAAGACTTCACACACGGCTGTTCCAATTCAAACTGCCAAAGCAGAAATCATCAAGCCTGTTGTAGAAGCAAATGTAAAACCTGTTCAAGAAATGGCGCCTGTAGTTTATCCTGGCAATGTAGAAATTATTGAAATGGATAGAATGCGTAAACTCATTGCCAAGCATATGGTTGATAGCAAGCATACGAGTCCACATGTAACCAGCTTTGCAGAATGCGATGTAACCAATTTGGTTTTATGGAGAGAAAAAGTGAAAAAAGAATTTGAAAAAAGAGAAGGTGAAAAAATTACATTCACGCCATTATTTATTGAAGCGATTGTAAAGAGTTTGAAGAAATACCCGATGTTGAGTTCTTCTTTGGACGGCGATAAAATCATCATCAAAAAAGATTTGAACATAGGAATGGCTACAGCTTTGCCTTCTGGAAATTTGATTGTACCTGTCATTAAAAATGCAGACCAATTAAATCTAGTGGGATTAACTAAACAGGTAAATGGATTGGCAACTGCAGCACGTAATAATAAATTAAAACCAGACGATACCACTGGTGGTACATTTACACTGACAAATGTAGGTACTTTTGGAAGTATCATGGGCACTCCTATCATCAATCAACCACAGGTAGCAATTATGGCTGTTGGTGCAATCAAGAAAAGACCAATGGTTATCGAAACACCTCAAGGAGATTCAATCGCAATCCGTCACATGATGTATATTTCGTTAAGTTACGATCATAGAATTATCGATGGTGCTTTGGGTTCGTCTTTCTTGAATGCGGTTAGCAAAGAATTGGAAAACTTTGATTCGAATAGAGGGATTTAAAGAAGTTTAAATTGCTTCGATGGTTTATTGTTAAATGGTTTAAATGGTGGAAATATTTTCATTTTGATGCATTTACCTTTTCTGAAACGAATGCAAAGCATTATTTCTGCATTTTACAAATTCAAATTGATGCTATTACAGATGGTTTAATCGTGTTTTTTAAATTGTGCAAAAAATAGTTCCATTTTCAGTTATTATTTGAATCCAAGTCTTTAACCTTACAAGCAGTTTTAATTATCGAACAATTTTTTGATTTTCCAAAAATCAATTTCTTCATTAGCGTTCTTTATATATACAAATATTTCATCTTGCGTAATTCTTTAATTGATAATTTTAAAAGTACAAAATTCAAAGAAAAAAAAACTAATATTGCGGTATAATTGAATTCACGATGCTATTTAATACCTTAAACTTTGCAATTTTCTTACCTATTGTATTTGTTTTATACTGGTTTTTTACAAAAAGAGATTTAAGGGTTCAGAATATTTTATTACTTGTTTCTAGCTATTTTTTTTATGCTTGTTGGGATTGGAGATTTATGTTTTTACTTATTTTCTCAACGATTTTAGATTATTATACAGGCATTAAAATTCATGAGTCAAACAGCAAAAAAAGAAAACAATTATGGTTATGGATTAGTATTGGAATAAATTTGGGTTTTCTTGGCGTTTTTAAATATTACAACTTTTTTGCTTCTTCTTTTGGTGATGCACTTTCCGTTTTAGGAATAAAAACAAATTTGAGCACATTGCAAATTATGTTACCAGTAGGTATTTCATTTTATACTTTTCATGGATTATCATACGTTATAGATCTTTATAAAGACCGAATTAAACCAGAAAGAAACTTCATAGACTACTCTCTTTTTGTTAGCTTTTTTCCACTTCTTGTCGCAGGTCCTATTGAAAGGGCTACACATCTTTTACCTCAAATTAAAAAAAGTAGAACTTTTGATTATTCTAAATCTATAGATGGGCTTAGACAAATATTATGGGGATTATTTAAAAAGATTGTAATCGCCGACAATTGTGCTGAATTTGCAAATGAAATTTTTAATAATTCAGCGCACTATTCAGGAAGCACATTGTTGTTAGGTGCCGTTTTTTTTACATTTCAAATTTATTGTGATTTCTCAGGATATTCGGACATCGCTTTAGGTACAGCACGATTATTTGGAATAGACCTTTTAAGAAACTTTGCTTTTCCTTATTTCTCTAGAGATATTGCTGAATTTTGGAGAAGATGGCATATTTCATTATCGTCATGGTTTAAAGATTATCTCTACATTCCATTAGGTGGCAGTAAAGGTGGGATGTGGAATAAAATACGTAATACATTTATCATTTTTATTGTAAGTGGTTTTTGGCATGGTGCAAACTGGACTTTTATTGTTTGGGGTTTTTTAAATGCCCTATTTATCATGCCTTCAATACTATTTAACACAAATAGAAACAATCTTAACATCGTTGCACAAGGAAAATATTTGCCAACATTAAGCGATTTTTTTGCAATTATTAAAACCTTTTTTTTAGCAGTACTAGCATGGATTTTCTTTCGAGCGAATAATTTAACCCATGCATTTGAAATATTATCAAACATATTTTCTAAATCAATAATTTCTGCACCTAGTTTTAAAGGTAGTGCCAATTCATTCCCAATTCTTATCCTTTTAGTGATATTTAATATTGTAGAATGGTTGGGACGAGAGCAACAATTTGCCATTGCGCGTATAGGACTAAATTGGAAAAGACCAATCAGGTGGGCATTTTACTATGTGATTATTTTTGCTATTATTTACTTTGGAGGGAAAGAACAAAATTTTATTTATTTCCAATTTTAATTATCAATGAAAAAATTTCTACTTACCATACTATTTTTTATCATCCCTTTACTTTTATTGTTCATTTTCGTTGAATTCAAATTGCGAACAATTAATAGTGAATATGAAAAAAAACAAAAAGGGTTGTTGGAAAAAAGTAGCGAAATTGAAATATTATTCTTAGGAAATTCTCGTGCAGACAATGGTTTGAACCCTACATTTTTCAGCAAGCCTGCTTATAATTTGGCTTATGGTTCTCAAACAATTTTATACGACAAAGCATTGGTTTTAAAATACTTGCCAATTTTGAAGAAATTAAAACATGTTGTGTTAAGTTTAGATTATCACACATTATATTCTGGCTATTTGCAAGAAAGAGATTTTTTCTACTATCATTATTTTGGAATAAATATTAAAAACAAAAGTTTTATTAAAGAAAAACTATCCTACTTTTTTTATGTTTATACACCTAAAATTTCTATTAAACTATTAAAAGAAAATAAAGATGTAAAAATGATTAATGGTTGGACAGGAAATGAATCTTCAATTGCTTCAAGATTGACAGAAAGATATGGAAGAGAACGCGCCCAAAGTTTTGATTTGACAATTAATCAAAGTCGTAAAACAAAAGAATATATTGAAGTTCAAAAAGACTATGAAGATTTAATTCGTTTTTTAAATCAAAATAATATAACACCTATAATTGTCACAGCCCCTTGCAATAAAGAGTTTACAAAATTTTTGGACGAAAAAATCAATCAATATAATTTAGATTTCATTCAAAAAATGAAAAAAAAGTACAACTTAGTTTATCTTAATTCGCTAAATGATTCAAGGTTTAAAAAGACTGATTTTTATAATAATGACCACCTAAATATTATAGGCGCAGAGAAATACAGTAAAATAATTGACAGTTTGATTAATGCCCAACAGTAAATAAGTTACTAGTGTTTAATTAAGAAATGAACTACAATTAAAGGTTGAAAATCACAAACCTCTCAAACTTTGTCCTCTACTCCCCGCCTCCTTTTTCACCCACAAACCAATTTTCTTTGTTTTTAAATAAAACATTAAACGTCGTTAACGTGCCATAAATTCTAGTGATGTATTGTTGAAGATTTACTTTTTCTTCATCACTCAAAACCTTATGGGCATTGATTTGCTGCTCCATTACGCGAAGTCTATCTCTTAGCATTACAATCTTATGAAAGAACACATCAACGGGAACTTCTTTGGGTTTTTGTGATTTGTCGGCTGGTTGCAACAGCATTACACCACCTTTCCAACGGTCGCCTAAGGGTACAATTTCATTTACATCAGACCACATACGCAATATTTTTAAAAGAGAACGTTCCACATCTGAAATCGTTTCCAATTCAAGTGTAACGGATTCTGGTATGATTTCATCCAATTGAGGATCTGTTTTATCAATTTCTTTTACACCAACATTAATAAAGGTTACCAAATAAGTTGCATATTTAACCCCAACTATAACGCCTGGCCCATGTTGTGTATGTTGTAATCTTGTGCCTACACCTAAATTCAATTGATCCATAATGTTAAATTTTATTTCAAAAATAAAAGAATTTACGAAACCTTAATTTTTATTTTCAATAGGTTTAAGTTGATACCCTTTTTCACGAAGCAGTTGAATCAAACCCATTTCTCCAAAAAGATGACCTGCTCCTACAGCTACAAACAATGATGCATTTGGCATAAGCATTTCGAATTGTTTAACCCAGTTTATATTTCTATTGTCGAGTAATTCTGGTTTCTGATTTTTCAATTCTGGATCAGACTCTATAAGCTTACTCATTTCCATTGCATTTTGACTTTTATAACTCATTAACAATTGTTCAAAATTGAGTTTTTGATTTTTAAAATCATCTATCAATTCCATTAATGTTTTGGCTTGTTCTGTGTATGAAATATTGTCTAGTAATGCAGATTGAAGTTCAATTGTTTCGAGCCCTTTAATTTGTTTGTTGGCTTTTTTTGCTTGAGCCATAATAGCTTCTTCTAATGAACCCGATTGCTTGCAAGACATCATCTTTGGGTAAAATAGCGCTTGTAAAAAAACAGGCTTCATGTTTTCAAAAAAAGATAAACTCATTTTTAAGGAGTCTTTAAAAAAAGAGGTTAATCGATTGTATTCATTTTGAGATAATATCTTTTTTAAAGTAGTATCATTTTTCATTTTTAGAAATTCCATTGCCCCAAATGTATTCTTAGCATCACTCAAATCAATTTCCATAACAAGCGTATTTGCATTAGAGAGTGCATTTGTGAAGTTTTTAGAAAAAAACATATCGTCTTTACACATCAAATGAAAAGTGCCAAACAAATAACTCGGATTTGCTAATCCATTACCAGAAACTTCCCATAGCAATGTATTGTCATTTTTTTGATAAGAAACTGCGTTTGTTTGGGCGAAGCCAGAAGTGAATAACCCTAGAAAACTTAATAAAAATAATAATGATTTTTTCATGATGATATTTAAGTAAAGATTCAAAATTTAAAAGTTAAAAAAGCCCATTTTTTATCTGTTTTTTATTTTTTCACTTTTCACCTCGATGACGAATACGTTTTTACTTTTGAATTTTTACTTTTTATTTTAAAATCTGATACAGTGCCCCACCTTTTTTAAAATGTTTTTCTATTTTTTCTTCAACTTTCGAATCTACTATTACTGGTGGTGCGTGATGCGGTTTTATTCTAGCATCTATAATCAATGGGCCTTTGCATCCCCAATGTTTGTTTTCAACAAATGCATTTATGCCATGGATATCATGCGAAGGATTGCAACGCGTAAATGTTACCCAAAGGAAATTGTTTAAATTTTGAGAAACGAAATCTGCATCATCACACAAAACGATTAATGCAATTTCGGAATCATCAATAGATGTATTTGAAGATGAAAATTTTGAATTTAAAATGGCTACTTCCGATTCTATTTGTTGGTTGTTTTTATACGCACCCATTTCAATGGCAACCACGCCTGGAATGGCTATTTTGCATTTATAGGCTTCTTTTATGGATTGAAATTGACTGGGTATTTCAATCGCCAATTTTCGAATAATTTCTCCATAAGCTGCAATCACCACTTTGCTTCCACTATTTAATGATTCACCTGAATAATCGAGCGTATCAATAGTTGTTTTGGTATAAAAATGCACATCCCTGTCCCAATGCACCCTTTCAAGCACAAAATCAAAATATTTTTTTATGTCCTTAGAACTTAATTTATTTTGTTCATCAGCAGTAATAAATAAAAACTTCGCCAAACTTAATTGCCCAGTACCCAACATTCTATTGGCAATGGTGAGCAATTCTGCGGGTTGTTTTGTAGGCATAAAAGGCGTGTATCTCTCACTCCCAATAGCTATCAGTAATGGGTGTACGCCGGCGGCATCAACTGCATTTAATTCTTTTAATCCAGGCACTTCATGTTGGATAGCATCTCCTGTAATTTCATGTATCAAATCACCAAAACTGGTGTCTTCCTGTGGTGGTCTACCCACAACTGTAAATGGCCAAATGGCATTTTTACGTGCATATACTTTATGAACACGCATCAATGGGAAATCATGTTTTAAACTATAATAACCCAAATGATCGCCAAAAGGACCTTCTGGTTTATTTTCTTCGGGATAAACTTCGCCAGTGATGACAAAATCAGCATCGGTACTAATACAAAAACCATCTTTATACGCATATCGAAATCTTCTTCCACCCAAAACACCTGCGAAAGATAATTCGCTCATTCCTTCTGGAAGTGGCATTACAGCAGACACGGTATGTGATGGTGGACCTCCTACAAATACGCTCACTTTTAACGGCTGTCCTTTTTTATTGGCATTGGTTTGATGAATTCCGATCCCTCTGTGCAATTGATAATGCAAGCCAATTTCTGTGTCTTTTTTGTAATCGTTTCCATTCAATTGAATACGATACATGCCCAAATTGGATTTCCTAATTCCAGGTTGATTAATGTCTTCAGAGTACACTTGCGGCAATGTAACAAATGCACCGCCATCCATTGGCCAATGCTGGATTAAAGGCAAATCGCTTATTTTGATTTCACTAAATAAAGCAGGTTTTGATAATGGATTTTTTAATGGAATAGATTTGGTTGCTGCAATTGCTGCGGATAATGATTGTAAAGGATTTTTTAATGCAGATAATGGATCGTTTTTAAGTTGTATTAATCGTTCAACTGTTTTCAATTGATGTCTAAAAATAAATCTGCTTCTTTCGATGGTGCCAAAAATATTGGAAGCTGCTCTATAATTAGAACCTTTTACATTTTCAAATAATAAAGCAGGGCCTTTTGCTTGATATACCCTTAAATGAATGGCAGCCATTTCTAAATAAGGATCAACAACATCTTTTATTCGAATGAGTTGGCCATTTTTTTCTAAGTCAATCAAACATTGCTCTAACGATGCATAGGCCATTTGGAAAGATTTTAATAAAATTTAAAATTCAGGACAATTATATATATTTTTTACTTTTTTATACTTCATGGTTTTATCTCTTCCTTTAGCATCCAATAAAAAACTACATGTTAACCCAGAAAAATAATAAAAATCTTTGTTTTTTGGATTACCTCTTATCGTGCCTGCTTGAGGATAATTTGCTCCGTTATACAATTGATTTCCTTTATAAGCCATATCAACCGCAATTTGTCCTCGATTTCTTAAGAGCAAATCTTTGTCAACATATTTATCGCTCACATCATCAAGATAATCCGTATTGGTTATGCGCATGCCGAATGAATATTTTAAACGCATTTTTTTGTTTAAGAAAATCTGAACACCTCCACCAAACGGAATACACCAACTACTTAATGAATAATTTTTTTTGCCTGAGACAAAACCCTGTCCTTCAGTACTCAAATTTGATAAATAAACACGTGAGCCATTTGAACCAAGATCAACATAAGGATCAAAAGCAAAATAACCTACACCCATATAAACAAATGGTGTGGCATTATGTTCGTACAAATCAAAAAGATTGTATTCGAATTCTAGATCAAACTCATAGATGTTAGAGTTGAAGCTGAGGTTTCTTTTGAAATTTTTCTTACTGAAATGATCGTTTGCGTAAAGTTTACCAGAAAAAAAAACAAGATTGGTAAAAATGCGGTGTGTACATTCAAAATTAAAACCAAAGCCAGTTACTGTTTTTGCCGTTTGGGGTAAAAAAACAGACTCCTGTAAATCTCCTAGGTAGTTTGATCCACCTAAAAAGAAACTGGTATATAATTTTTGTGCAGAAAGTTTATCTGAAAAAACAATAAAAATCAATACGATAATATATTTTTTCATGTTTTTGATTTCGTGACAAAATCATTTTTACTTTCTAACGTACATTACCTCTTTTACTAATTTTACCGTTCTTTCGATATCTGGTAAATAAGCAGAAACTAAGTTTGGTGCATAGTGCATTGGAGCATCTGCTGAAGTGATTCTTCTGATTGGAGCATCAAGATAATCGAATCCTTCTTTTTGTATTCTATATGTAATTTCAGAAGATACAGAAGCAAAAGGCCATTGTTCTTCCACAATAACCAAACGATTTGTTTTCTTAACGCTTTCAAGTATTGTAAACCAATCCAAAGGACGGATTGTTCTTAAATCGATAACTTCTGCACTAATGTTTTCTTTTTGTAATTCTTCAGCAGCACCTAAAGCTACTTTCATCATTTTATTAAAAGATACGATTGTTACATCATGACCAACCCTAGCTACATTTGCTTTTCCAATTGGAATTAAATATTCTGTTTCAGGAACTTCCCCTTTATCACCATACATCAATTCGCTTTCCATAAAAACAACAGGATCGTTGTCTCTGATGGCAGATTTCAATAAACCTTTTGCATCGTAAGGGTTACTTACAGAAATTACTTTTAATCCAGGAATGTTTGCATACATACTTTCGAAAGAAGTAGAGTGTTGAGCACCCAATTGTCCCGCACTTCCGTTTGCACCTCTAAATACAATTGGACAACCTACTTGACCACCACTCATTGCCAACATTTTAGAAGCAGTATTTAATATTTGATCTAAAGCCAAAACAGCAAAATTCCAAGTCATAAATTCTACAATAGGACGTAAACCATTTTGAGCAGCACCAACTGCAATAGCCGTAAACCCTAACTCAGCAATTGGCGTATCAATAACTCTTTTTTCGCCAAATTCTTCAAGCATACCTTGACTAACTTTATAAGCACCATTATATTCAGCAACTTCTTCTCCCATTAAAAACACGTTTTCATCTAATCTCATTTCCTCTTGCATTGCTTCTCTTAATGCTTCTCTAAAGGCAATTTGTCTCATGCTATTTTTGATTTTTGATATAGAAATTTAAATATTGTGGGCAAATTTATTCTATCATTGTCACACAAACAAATACTTATGCAAATGATTGTAAAAATTAAAAATAAAGCACTCAATTGTTGAATAAAATATAGAAATGGTAGAAAAATGCTTTAAAATTGGAAGAAAGCAGAAATTGAATGCAGGATAAGAGATGCAGTTTATTTATAATGGGAGATTTGTTTGGCGTTTGGCGTTTGGTGTTGGAAGATAAATTCTAATTGTAAATTTTGGACAAAAAAATCATGCTGGATGCTAGATCTATAACTTCCGTTTCATGGGAAAATGCTAATACATTTGGACACTCCAACACCAAACACCAAACGCCAAACAATAAACGTCATAGTCTACATTGTTTCCTCACATTTTTTATTGATATTTGCGTTGGAAAAAATCAATAATTAATCCGAAAAATAGGCATTTAGAAATAATAGTTATACACCTAAATGGAGTAATACAAAATGAAATTACTAATTAAACAAGCAAAAATCATCTGTTCAGATACACCCTTTCATGGTGAGATAAAAGATATTCTTATTGAAAATGGTATTATAACCAACATTTCAGATTATCTAGATGTACAAGCGGACAACACGATTACTTCTGAAAATTTGCATGTGAGCATTGGTTGGATGGATGTGTTTGCTCAGTTTTCTGATCCTGGTTATGAATATCGCGAATCACTAGAATCGGGAATTGCTGCTGCTGCAGCAGGCGGATTTACAAACGTAATGATTGCGCCAAATACAAATCCTACTTTTTCATCAAAAACTCAAATTGAATATATAGTACAAAAAGCCAGTCCATTTGCTGTAAACATTCACCCCATTGGCAGCATCACTAAAAATGCTGCAGGAAGCGAATTGTCAGAAATGTACGATATGCACCAAAGTGGCGCAATTGCTTTTTCGGATGGAACCCATTCAGTTCAAAATGCAGGGATCATGATTAAAGCCTTGCAATATGTTTTGGCCAACCAATCTGTTATTATTCAAATTCCGGATGATAAAAATATTGCTACAAATGGGTTAATTAATGAAGGGGTTATCAGCACTCAACTTGGGTTGCCTGGAAAACCAGCAATAGCAGAAGAATTGATGATTTCAAGAGATATCGAATTGGCAAAATACACCAATTCTAAATTGCATATTACAGGGGTTTCCACCAGAAGAAGCATTGAAATCATTAATGAAGCACAACAATTGGGGGTTAATATTAGTGCTTCTGCAACGCCTTATCATGCACATTTTTGCGACGAAGATTTGATGGATTACAATACCAATTTAAAAGTTAATCCACCACTTCGAACGAAAGCTGATATGCTTGCTGTGAGAGAAGCCATTGCAGAAGGTATCATAAATTGCATTGCATCTCACCACACTCCCCTTCATACCGACGAGAAAAATTGCGAATTTGAATATGCAAAATTTGGAATGATTGGTTTAGAAAATGTATTTGGCGTATTGAATAGCCATGCCAAAAATGTAGATACTTTAATCAATCAATTAACTACCAATCCGAGAAATATTTTTGATTTGTCAATTCCAAAAATTGAAGAAGGTGAAAAGGCTTGTTTAACTTTATTCGATCCAACGGTTAACTATACTTTTGAGCAAAAAGATATCAAATCAAAATCAATAAATAATCCATACATCGGACAAACATTTAAAGGAAAAGTATTGGGCATTATAAACAACAACAAAAACGTTTTCAATTGAATTTAAATACACTTAATTCTACAAAGAAAGGCATGTTGCTTTCTTTATTGCTTATCAGCACTTCTTTGATTTGTTTTTATGGACTCAAAATGCCGGATAATGGATCTAGCCAGTACATTATTTTTTTTGTATTTATAACTGGATTATTATTGGGACTTTTTCATTATCGACAATTAAATCTAGAAACTAGCTTTAAACAATTGTTTGGAGAAGGCTTTAAAATTTTTGTTGTGGTTACTTTTTTTATGGTTTCATACTCTTGGATATTTTACAAGTATAATCCACAGATTTTGGAAGAAGCTATAACATTTAATGAACAATTAATCATTAAGCAAGGAAATAAAACTATGCCTGAAATAGCAGAGAATACAAAAAAGTTAAGACAGATTTTTATTCCGATGATGCTTGCACTTAAAACCATAATGTATCTAATACTAGGAACTTTGGTAACAGTTGTAGCTTCAGGATTTTGGGGTAAAAAATAATTTAATTCTTATAAACCGTATATTTGACTTTAGTGAATAACAAATAATTTTATGGATGTATCAATCGTTATCCCTTTATTAAATGAAGAAGAATCTCTACCCGAGTTGTGCGCTTGGATAGAAAAAGTAGTAACACAAGAACGTTTGAAATACGAAGTGATTCTCATTGACGATGGCAGTACGGATAATTCTTGGAAGGTTATTCGCGAATTGAGTGAGCAAAATCCAAACATAAAAGGAATAAAATTTCAGCGCAATTATGGAAAAAGTGCGGCGCTTAATGAAGGTTTCAAAGCAAGCCAGGGCGATTATATTATTACCATGGATGCTGATATGCAGGATAGTCCAGACGAAATTCCTGAGTTATTAAAAACCTTATCACTTGGTCAATACGATTTGGTGAGTGGATGGAAAAAGGTTCGTTACGACAATACATTTACAAAAAACATACCTAGTAAATTGTTTAATGCAGCTGCTAGAAAAATGAGTGGCATCAAATTAAATGATTTCAATTGCGGGTTGAAAGTTTACAGATCTAATGTGGTAAAAAGCATTGAAGTTTATGGTGAGATGCATAGATATGTACCCGTTTTAGCAAAATGGGCCGGATTTAGAAAAATTGGCGAAAAAGTAGTGGAACATCGAGCTAGAAAATATGGTGTAACAAAATTTGGTTGGGATAGATTTATCAATGGTTTTTTAGATTTAATGACTATATTTTTTGTAGGAAAATTTGGAAAAAGACCCATGCATTTTTTTGGTTTATGGGGTACTGCTTCATTTGCATTTGGGTTTGTTGTTTTTCTATATCTCACCATTACAAAATTCATGTTTAATGTAACTGGAATGACTGAACGTCCGTTATTCTTTTTTGCCATTTTAGCCATGATTATGGGAACTCAATTATTTTTGGCTGGATTTATTGGCGAGTTGATAACACGAAATTCATCTGAAAGAAATTTTTACTTGATTGAGAAAAAAATTGGATTATAAATTATCAATACAATTTTGAATCAACAGGGTAAACATATCGTCATTATTGGGCCTGCTCATCCACTCAGAGGAGGCTTGGCATCTTACAATGAACGATTAGCACATGAATTTCAACAGAAGGGTAACAAAGTAACTATCTATACTTTTTCGCTACAATATCCTGGATTTCTATTTCCAGGCACAACACAATTTTCAACAGAACCCGCACCGAAGGATTTGAATATTAGAGTTTGTATCAATTCTGTAAATCCAATAAATTGGTTGTTGATTGGTAATGAAATAAAAAAAATCAAACCAGATATAATTGTAGTAAGATATTGGTTGCCATTTATGGGGCCTTGCTTGGGCACTATTTTACGCATTGTAAAACAAAATAAAAAAACACGAATTGTGTGTATTGCGGATAACATCATACCGCACGAAAAAAGACCAGGCGATTTGCCGTTCACGAAATATTTCTTAAAATCGGTGGATGCTTACATTACAATGAGTGAACAGGTATTGTCTGATTTGAAACGCATAAAACCAAATATGCCTGCAAAATTTGTGGCACATCCGCTCTATGATAACTTTGGTGAAAAAATAGATCAATCATCTGCAAGAAAAATATTAAACATCGACGAAACCATTTCAATCGTTTTGTTTTTTGGATTCATAAGAAAATATAAAGGATTAGACATATTATTTGAATCAATTTCACTGCTCAAAAAATCGAATTATTTAAATGGTCAGATCAAGTTTTTAATAGCAGGTGAATTTTATGAAGACAGAAAATCATACGACGAGTTGATAGCAAAACTTGGCATTGAAGATGAATTGATTTTACGAACAGATTTTATACCAGATAGTGAAGTGAAAAATTATTTATGTGCTGCGGATGTAGTAATACAGCCATATCGAAGCGCAACACAAAGTGGTGTAACTCCTTTGGCATATCATTTTGAAGTGCCAATGATTGTTACCAATGTAGGCGGCTTACCAGCCTTAGTTCCTCATGAGAAAGTGGGTTTGGTTTCGGAGCCAGATGCATTGTCCATTTCAAATACCATTCAACATTTTTTTGCAGAAAATTCCAATCGTTTTTTACCAGGTTTGATTGAAGAAAAGAAGAAGTATAGTTGGGATGTGATGGCGAATGAGATTATGAACAGTTGATTGCTTCTCTAAAATCCAAACGTAATAAATGGTTGAAACCATTAAATATAAATCACCATTTGTAGCCCACGGTTTCAACCGTGGGCTATAGAAAAATAGCAAATCAATAATTTTTTAATTTTGACTAAATTCTTCATCATGAAAAAGCTTATTCTTTCCATTTTAACAATTGCATTTTTAATTTCTTGTTCAGATAAAAATGAAAAAACTGTTTCACTAGATAAAATGCAATGGATCGACCTTACTTATGCATTTGACAGCACCACATTATATTGGCCCAATAATGTAAGAAACTTTGAGCATGTTACTGATGCTGAAGGGATAACACCACTTGGATTCTACTATTCATCCTATAGCATTTGTACACCAGAGCATGGAGGAACTCATTTAGACGCTCCCATTCACTTTGCGGCAAATAAAGAAACGGTAGATGAGATTCCTTTAAATAGTTTAATTGGAAATGCTATAGTAATTGATGTGTCTAAAAATGCTTTAGCCAACCGCGACTATCAGGTAAGCATAGCCGATATTGAAAACTGGGAAAAAGAAAACGGGCAAATTCCAGAGAACACAATTATTCTATTCAAAACTGGTTATGGCCAATACTACCCCAATCGTGAAAAGTATTTCGGCACTCCTAATAAAGGCCCAGAAGCCATACCAATGTTGCATTTCCCAGGTGTTGATCCAGAAACCACAAAATGGTTGGTTGAAAAAAGAAAGATTAAAGCTATGGGATTAGATACGCCAAGCATGGATTATGGTCAATCAAAAGATTTCAAAACGCATCAAATTTTATTAGGCGCCAACAAGCCTGGATTTGAAAATGTAGCAAACCTTGATAAGCTACCAGCAAAAGGAATTAGCGTAATTGCATTGCCTATGAAAATAGGAAAAGGAAGTGGGGCTCCGTTGAGGATTGTGGCGGGGATTGAGAAATAAAACATCGTAGGGGTTGAATATTTTCAACCCTTACAAATATTTTCAACCCTTACAAGTTCATTTCAATCCTTTTACAAACTCCTCAATTCCAACCGTTGCAGAAGCTTCAATGATTTTCAGATTTTGCAATTCTCCAGTAGGCGGTATCTTTTTGTCGATGATAAACTTTGGTGTTTCTTCTGGCAGATAATGTATTAAACCAGCTGCTGGATAAACTTGTAAAGAGGTGCCAATCAATAAAAAAATATCCGCAATATCCATAATTAATGCAGCGTCTTCAATAAGTGGAACAGGTTCTTCAAACCAAACAATATGTGGGCGCCATTGCGATCCATCGGGTGCTACATCACCCAATTGAATATCTGTTTTAATGGGTTGAATGATTGACTCATCCAGAGAACTTCTCATTTTAAAAATCTCGCCATGTAAATGGATGACATTTGTAGAACCAGCACGTTCGTGTAAATCATCAATGTTTTGTGTGATGATGGTTACGTTATATTCTTTTTCTAATTCAGCTAATGCAAAATGTGCTTTATTGGGTATTGCCTCTGCCACGTCTCTCCTACGCATGTTATAAAAATCAAGTACCAATTGTGGATTCTTTTTAAATGCACGAGGAGTTGCTACATCTTCAATATTATGTCCCATCCACAAGCCATCGCTATCTCTAAAAGTCTTCAATCCACTTTCTGCAGATATGCCCGCACCCGATAATACAACGATATGCTTCTTATTCATTTTTATACTATTTTTCACCAGCCAATTCTAAAACAATTGCCCACTCTTCTTCTTTAACGGTTTGCACAGAAAGTCGACCAAGTCGAACAAGATCCATATTCGTTAAACGTGGATCTGATTTTATTTTTGTTAGAGGAACAGGATTTTTGAGTTTTTTAATGGGTTTTAAATCTACTACCACCCAAGCTGTTTCTTCTGTTGTAGGATCTTGATAAAAGGTTTTAACCACCTGAGCAATGCCCACAATTTCAACACCTTCATTGCTGTGATAAAAGAAAACTTGATCTCCTTTTTGCATGGCTTTTAGGTTATTTCGTGCACCATAATTGCGCACGCCATCCCAAAAGGTTTTTTTATCTTTTACAAATTGATCCCAACTATATTTGAAGGGTTCTGATTTTACAAGCCAGTAGGACATAAGAGATTTAAGGGTTTAATGGTTAAAGGGTTTAATGGTTACTTACCATAGTTTTTTATACAAATTATTTAATTACGCAGTAACAATACTTAATATTAAAATTACATTAAAAAAAGAAATGCGAAAACGGAAAAAGGTTACAACCGTTAAACCATTAAACTTTAAACCAGCGAAGCGATTTAAACCTTATCCTCAACTCCTTATCGCCTTCACCGGATCCATTTTGGCGGCACGTGATGCGGGGATGATACCTGCGATAATGCCTAATGCCAAACAAATACATACTGTGGTAAATATCATTGGTGCTGATAAATACACTGGAAATTCTAATGGCCCAGATAAAATTAGTGTTAAAATATAAACCAACAATAATCCAATTGCTCCACCTAGTATGCAAAGTATAGAAGCTTCCAAAAGAAATTCAAATAATATGGTTCCTTTTTTTGCACCGATTGCTTTTTTTAAACCTATAATTGACGTTCTTTCTTTTACAGTTACAAACATAATATTGGCGATGCCAAACATCCCAACAATCAAACTGATTCCACCAATGATAGAACCTACAATATTAATGGTTACAAAAGAATCCGATATGGCTTTACTGAATGCCTCAACACTATTTAATGAAAAATTATCTTCTTGAAGCGGACTTAGTTTTCTAATCTGACGCATAACACCTCTTAATTCCTGACTCAATGCATCTGTTGTGGTATTTTCTGCCCCCTTCACAATTAAAATGGGATTTGCCATTTCAGGATCAAATAATCCGCGTGCATATTTATTATTCAGCATCACACATTTATCATAATCCCAACCAATAAAACTTTTTCCTTCTTTTTTAATTACGCCTATAATAGTCACTTTTTTCCCTTTTACATCAAGTTGCTTTCCAATTGCTCGATCCGCTGAGCCAAATAAATCTTCGGCATTGGTGTATCCTATCAAACAATTGTTTGTTCCATTTTCAAATTCAGATGTAGAAAAATATCTACCTACCTCAAATTGCAAAGGCTGAATTTTAATTTGAGATTCATTGATACAATAAATAGTGGCATTTTCTATTACTTCATCTTTGAATGAAATATTTGTAAATGACTGCATCAAATAAGTAATCGATTCGGTTAATGGTGAACGTTGTTTTATCAAAACCGTTTCCTCATTTTTCATAATTGGCCTTGCACGATATTTCCACATGGGTTTATCCGGGCCGCCACTATAATCCCACTTGTCGATGTAAATGGTATTATTACCCAAACTTTTAACCTCATTTTGAATGTTTTTTTCTAAACTACCAACCGTGGTCAACACCCCAATTATACAGAAAATACCAAATGCCACTCCTGTTAAACTCAAAGCAGTACGCAACTTATTTACTTTAAGTTCCTGAAATGTTAAACGAATTGAATTTTGAAATATGCTAAACGATTTGCGCATGATGCTAAATTACAACACTAAAATTTGATATGATATGTTTGTGGTTATTGATTTAAAGATTTAATCAAAATGATTATTTTTTATCCATTAAAAATGATTGAATATGTTGTTCAAATTCATTTGCACTCATTTCCGATTCTATAAATAATCTAGAATTCGTTTTTTTAGAAATAAATAAGGTCGCAGGAATTGAACCGCTCCACGATGAATCAAATGCGGGACAAAAATAATCGGCATTGTTTTCATCAAGCCAAACCGCATTAAACTTAAAGTGGTGCTTTTTTATAAAACGAATTAATTTTCGGGGATAATCTTTTTCCGCATCCAAACTAACAAAAACCATACTTAGTTTTCCTTTGTATTTTTCTGAAACGCGAATCAAATCAGGCATTTCTTCAACACAAGGTTTGCAAAAGGTTGCCCATAAATTAATCACAATCAATTCTGAATTGGAAGTATCGGTAAAATGTTTAAAATCAGTTACTTTCCATTTTGGGACTTTTTGTGCCGAAGCTTCATTCAAAAAACAACAACTTAAAAGGATTATTGCAATTATTTTATTCATATTTGTAAAATTAAAGGAAAAAAAAGGCCAATTATAGAGTTTCGTAAACGTTCCCAGTATTTTGATTTTGGTCAATCCCCTATTTCAAGTTATTTTCGCATACAATTATAAAAAATCAAAACTTATGACATACGACGTAATCGTTTTAGGCAGTGGTCCAGGTGGATATCCTGCAGCAATCAGAGCTAGTCAATTGGGTAAAAAAGTAGCTATTGTAGAAAGAGAAAGTTTGGGCGGTATCTGCTTAAACTGGGGTTGTATTCCTACAAAAGCACTATTGAAAAGTGCTCAAGTATTTGAGTATACAAAACATGCAGCTGACTATGGCATTAAAATAGATTCAGCAATTGCCGAGTTTGAAAACGTTATCAAACGCAGTCGCGGTGTAGCTGATAAAATGAGCAAAGGCATCCAATTTTTGATGAAGAAGAATAAGATTGATGTAATCATGGGTAATGGAAAGTTGATTGCTTCAAATAAATTAGAAGTGACAGCTGCTGATAATAGCAAACAAATTCTTGAAGCAAAAAACATCATTATAGCAACTGGTGGAAGAGCACGTCAATTGCCTACGATGCCTATCGATGGAAAGAAAATTATTGAATATAGATTAGCTATGTCATTGCCTACGCAACCAAAAAGCATGATTATTTGTGGAAGCGGAGCCATTGGATGTGAGTTTGCATATTTCTACAATAGTATGGGTACTCAAGTAACGATTGTAGAATTTATGCCACGCATCGTTCCTGTTGAAGATGAAGACATCAGCAAGGAAATGGAAAAGCAATTTAAAAAACAAGGCATGACCATCATGACCAACAGTGAAGTAACTAAAGTGGATACTTCTGGAACTGGTGTAAAAGCAACAATAAAAACAGCAACTGGTGATGTGGTATTGGAAGCTGATATTTTGTTAAGTGCAGTTGGTGTTGTAGCCAATATCGAAAATATTGGATTGGAATCTTTGGGTGTAAAAACAGACAAAGGAAAAATTATTGTAGATGCAAATCAACAAACAAGTGTAGCTGGATTGTATGCCATCGGTGATTGCACACCAGGACAAGCTTTGGCTCACGTTGCGGCAAAAGAAGGTATCAATGCAGCAGAACATTTAAGCGGTCATAAGCCAGAACCAATGGATTACAACAATATTCCGGGTTGTACGTACACTTCTCCAGAAATTGCATCTGTAGGATATACTGAAAAAGCAGCAAAAGAAGCTGGATATGAAATTAAAGTAGGTAAATTCCCATTTATAGCAAGCGGAAAAGCAGTAGCAGGAGGAACAACAGAAGGATTTGTAAAAGTAATTTACGATGCTAAATACGGCGAATTCTTAGGTTGTCATATGATTGGAAACAACGTAACAGAGATGATTGCAGAAGCTGTTGTAGCGCGTAAATTAGAAACTACCGCGCATGAAATTCTAAATGCTGTTCATCCTCATCCAACAATGAGTGAAGGCTTAAAAGAAGCAACCGCAGCTGCTTATGGGGAAGCTATTGATATTTAATTTATAGGTGAAATCATAAAATTGAAAATAAAAAATAAAGGCTCGAAATTTCGGGCCTTTATTTTTTATTTTAAAGCTTAATATAAAAGCATCATTTTGTCCATCAAGGTTTTTCAGTTTTAAAATCAGTACTATCAAAGCCCCAGCGGGGCGGCATGATCATAAAACAAATGACAACCGATATTTGAGCTCCGTAGGTGCGACATGAAAAAAATCCATAAACAAAAGTATCTAGTCCATGAAGACCTAAAAATGAATAAAACTTTTTCAAACAAAATATGTAGGTTTGTAACCCTTGGCAGAGATAAACATCATATTAAACATACTCGAAACGTTGAAAGCTGATAAACCAGATTCCGTTTTTATCAATAGTTTATATGATCAATATTGTAATCGTGGTGGATTAAGTAAAAAGCAATTGGAAGGACTTTTTTCAAAAGCAGAAAAATCCGGTATAATTTCTAGCGCAAAGTTGGCCACTTTAGATGCAATTATTAAAAAGAAGCCAACTCGATACAAATCAGATATTCCTTTGAAAGCGCCAGAACCCGAGAAAAAAGAATCTGTTTTGCCTTTGATTGAACAAATTTTGGAAAAATTTCCTCAACATAAAATGGCCTTATTTTTACATGCCAAAAGCACCAACAATCAAATATTGACGGATGCTGAGATTGCAGAAATAAAACGATTGGCTAAATTGTTAATAAAGTAATTAAATAAAAAGTAAAAAATAAAAAGTAAAAAATGGGTATCAACGATTTTGACTTTTTACTTTTGAATTTTAAATTAAAAAACATGAAAAAGATTATTCTAGGATTTATTGCCATTTTATTTTTATCTGTTCAAACCAAGGCTGATGAAGGCATGTGGTTGCCACAATTGTTGCAAATGTTAAATGAAAAGGAAATGCGTAAAATGGGTATGAAGCTTCGTGCCAAAGACATTTACGATATCAATAAAAGCAGTTTGAAAGATGCCATCGTAAGTTTAGGCGGATTTTGTACCGCAGAAGTGATATCCGACAAAGGATTAATCCTCACCAATCACCATTGTGGTTTTGATGCCATTCAAAACCATTCAACTTTGGAAAATAATTATATCAAAAATGGTTTTTGGGCAGCAAATAACAATGCAGAAATTAAAAATCCTGGTTTGTTTGTATCTTTTATTATAAATATAGAAGACTACACCAATCAAGTTTTAAGTGGTGTTTCAAAAGATTTATCTGAAAAAGATAGACAAGCACTGATTGAAAAAAACATTGTACAAATTAAAAAAGAGTACAAAAAAGAAACTTATCAAGACATCATTGTTCGTTCATTTTTTGATGGCAACAAATATTATTTATTTGTTACAGAAACGTATAAAGACGTTCGATTGGTAGGTGCTCCTCCCGCCTCTATTGGTAATTTTGGAAAAGATACCGACAATTGGATGTGGCCAAGGCATACTGGTGATTTTTCGATGTTTAGAATTTATGCAGACAAAAACAATAAACCAGCGAATTATTCTCCAGATAATGTTCCTTATGTTCCTAAGCGTTCTCTCAATATTTCATTAAAAGGATTAAAAGAAAATGATTTCACCATGGTAATGGGATTTCCTGGACGTACCAATGAATACTTACCTTCTTATGCGATAAAGCAAATCATGGAAATTAGCAATCCAGCAAAAATAAAAATTCGTCATCAAGTTTTAGATGTAATGGGCGGTTACATGAGAAAAGACGAACTCATAAAAATTAAATATGCTGCTAAGTATGCAAATATTGAAAACGCATATAAAAAATGGCAAGGAGAATTATTGGGTTTACAAAAATCAAATGGCATAAAAAAGAAATTGGATTATGAAGTTGAGTTCAAGAAATTGATCTATAATAATGCAGAATGGCAAAATAATTACGGGAACATTTTGGATGATTTATCAAAAGCTTATGGCGATTTAGAACCATTAATTGTGTCAAGGGATTATTACAATGAAATTGTGCCCAGAATTGAAATGTTTAATATAGCTTCAACTTTCAATGGATTATTTAAATCGTATTCCAATGACAGCGCATCCAACAATAAAAAAAATCAGGAAGCAATCGAAAAAGTTGAAGACATCTTAAAAGAATTTGATCCTGCCGTAGATAAAAAGCTATTTGCAACCTTAATGAATTTGTATGTAAATGATCAAAAAGCAGAATACATTTCTCCGAAGTTGTTAGAACTTATAAATGAGTATAAAGACATCAATAAAGTTGCCGATTTCATTTATGCAAGTTCAAAACTAACCAATATTGAAAACATAAAAAATATGTTTGAAAATAGTCCGATGGTTGCAATGGATTTAATAAAAAATGACCCTGCATTTTTGTTGTATTTAAGTATGTACAATACGTACATAAAAGAAACCTCTAGCTATGTTGTAGATATGCAAGGTAAAATAAACAAATTGCAAAGAAATTATATGGAGGCACAATTGACCGTTTTCAATAATAAAAGATTTTATCCAGATGCAAACAGTACGCTACGTGTAGCATATGGTAAAGTAAAAGGTTATGCGCCAAAAGATGCGATGAAATATCATTTCTATACTTATATGGATGGCATTATGGAAAAATACAAACCAGGTGATTATGAATTTGATGTGCCTCAAAAATTAATCGATTTATACAATGCAAAAGATTTTGGTCAATATGGCGTAAATGGCAAACAACCCGTTTGTTTTATCGCTTCTAATCATACTACAGGAGGCAATTCTGGAAGTCCAGCATTAGATGCCAAAGGGAATTTAGTAGGCTTAAATTTTGATCGTGTATGGGAAGGAACAATGAGCGATATTAATTACGATCCTACCATTTGTAGAAATGTAATGGTTGATATTCGTTACGTATTATTCATCGTCGATAAGTTTGCTGGTGCTCATCATTTAATTGAGGAGATGAAATTGGTGAGGAAGTAGGAGGAAAGGTTCAATCCGCTTCGCTGGTTTAATGGTTTAAAACACTTCGCTGGTTTAAGGGTTGATAGATGTTTTGTTGATGGTGTTTTTTTATGTGTTGCACTTCCACCCACGGTTGAAACCGTGGACAATTATAAATATCTTAAGAAATGAAATTGTAAAATGACAGGACAAATTCTACACTCTATTAGGTTTTACACATCCAAATGAGAAATACTATCAACAAAAAACTATAAAAAAATAATTCGGAGAAAAGGGCTAAAATGAAAAATAGCTTCCAACCTTAAACCATTAAACCCTCATTAAACCAGCAAAGCGATTTAAACATTTTCCTAACCACACATCCTATAAGGGTATTATAAACACAAAAGGAAAATGCTTCCAACCTTAAACCATTATACCCTCATTAAACCAGCGAAGCGTATTAAACCTTAAAAAAAATACTATCAGCCATAAGCCGGATTCTGTATCCATTGTAAACAACGGTGGTTATCATTTATCTGGCTGAGTTATTACTAACCCAATCTTGCTGCCTACCCTTCAATGCATCATTACTGAATTTGAGCGAGCCGCTCTCAAACATTGATATACGTGGCATTACAGCGCATAAGGTTTACCCGTAAAATATATTACTATACCTTACCGTGAGCTCTTACCTCACGTTTTCACCCTCATCCCAATAAATTGAGACAGTTATTTTCTGTGGCACTTTCTCTTTCTTTTTTCAAAGAAGCCGGCCATTAACCGGTATGCTGCCCTTTGCTGTCCGGACTTTCCTCTCTGATTAAACAGAGCGATAACCGGCTGATAGTATTTGTAAATGTATGTCAATTTATCTTTTATAATATTGAAATTTTAAAAGTGAAAAGTGAAAATTATAAAATCAAAAAGAAAAAAATATTGGAACTACTTTTAAAATTTTAATTTAAAAAAAGGTTTTTGTGTTTTAATTGATGAAATTTGAATTGTAAATAATGTAAATGACAAAACAGATAACGGGATTAATCAATAATAAAACAGAAAAGTCTCAGTCTGACTATTCTGAAAATTATTTCTCTCAAAAAAGAAATGATAATAAAAAAGCGGTTGGTTTTAAGTTATTATGCTTTGATATAACATTGATTTTGTTGGGTATAATTTCGGCTGGTTTTGGGTTGAAAGGCTTTTTAATGCCCAGTCATTTTATTGATGGTGGTACGATGGGATTGTCGTTATTAGCCAATCAAATTTTTGCTATTAATTTGCCATTGATTATTGTTTTAATTAATATTCCCTTTATTATAATCGGTAAAAATATTATCAGCAAAGAGTTTGCCATTAAAACTTGTTGTGCAATTGCAGGCCTCGCTATTTGTGTTGCTATTTTCCCATATCCACATATTACAAACGACAAATTATTAATCTCCGTTTTTGGTGGATTTTTTCTTGGTGCAGGTGTAGGATTAACCATGCGTGGTGGTGCAGTTATTGATGGTTCAGAAGTGTTGGCTATTGCTTTAAGTAAAAAAATAGGGATTTCAATTGGAGATATTATTCTGAGTATCAACATAATAATTTTCTCTTTTGCAGCTTGGGTGATTTCTGTAGAAACTGCGCTTTATGCCATACTCACTTATTTTGCAGCTTCAAAAACAGTTGATTTTTTAATCGAAGGAATTGAAGAATACACTGGCGTTACCATCATTTCAATAAAAGAAGAGAATATAATACAAATGATTACAAACGAACTGGGACGTGGTGTTACGGTATATAAGGGAGAGCGTGGTTTTGGTAAAAGTGGTGAAAAGTTATACGAGATGAAAATTGTTTACACCATCATCACCCGACTTGAAGTAAATAAACTCAAAAAAGAAATTGAAAAAATAGATCCCGATGCCTTTGTATTTATGAACAGCATAAAAGACATGAAAGGCGGGATGATAAAAAAAAGAAGATTGAATTAATATAAATTAAACATTGAAAAATATCTCTGTTGCACCATATCCGTAAAGGTGATGATATTGGTTTACAAACGATTTTACTGTAGCTCTTGGTTTTAATAATTCATGGATTTCATTTTTCAATTTACCTTCTCCTACCCCATGAATGATGACCAACGAATGTTGACGATGTAATACAGCCAACTCAAAATATTTTTCAAAATTGTCCAGCTGAATATCTAGGATTTCTAGATTAGACAGATGCGACCAATTATCTACTAACTTTTCAATATGCAAATCAACTACCGTTCTTGCCGGTTGTAAATATGATTTCACTTTGGAAATGTCATAAATTTTAAAGCCTGCATTGTTTAACTTAGACAAATCCAGTTTTTCTTCCTCAAAAACTTTATCTGGATAATGCAAAAACAATTCAAAAGAAAATGAGGCAGCTCCTGTTTCTTTTAACTCTTCGATTTTTTTAAAAATTTGTTTGCCCCTGAGTTTTAATAATCGTTCAAAATAAGGCGTTTTTTTAGGATTAGCATCTGCCAATGAAAATTCAAATTCAAAACTTGGAGAATCACTAACGTCTTCAAAATTGATATCGTGTAAATAAAAATCGCTCAACCCATAGATATTTCCCACCAAATCAAAACTCGATTCGCCACCAAATACAAGGTTATATTTAAACTGATACGTTTCTTCGTTGAAATTAATGAGATACACTTTTAGTTTCTCAACGATATCGTCGTCAAAAATATCTTTATCATAAACAGGTATGAAGTTTAAAAAAACACCATCTGCCGTTTTAACCCTTGTGCTTTGTTTTTCTTTCTTGATATTATCAACGTGGATTTTTTTCTTTTCTACTACTTTTTTCTGGGTAAACATTTTGAAATAAGGAAAATCAATCTGATCCATATAGGCAGGGAATTTCACGCCACGCACCTCAATCATCACCATCTTTTCATTGATGATTTCTACTACTTTTCCTTCTTCATCAGAAATCAACACAATTATTTTATCGCCAACTTCGTATTTCAATTTGTATTATTTTTCTTTTTTTTGTCTTTGTTAGTGTTAATACCAAGATTTATTCTACTACGCCAGTTTACTTTTTTTATAACCATACATAAAATAAACAACTAATCCCAATACCAACCAACCTCCAAACCAAGCCCAATTCATAGCAGTCATTCCCGTTAACAAATACAAGCAGGTAACCAAACCCAACAAAGGAATTAATGACCAGTTTTTGAATAGCGTTATAACTGAAAAAATGATGCAGCTTAACCAGAAAATGATTGATGAAACATTGAACGTTATGGTCGATGTATCGCCATTTAAATTAAATAATCCGCTAAAATAATTTTTAGAAAAAAGTTGAAGAATAATTATTGTACCGATGATTATTACTGGAAAAATGATGCGTGATGAAATAAACGGTAAATGAAATTTTCCTGGTTCTTTTTCTTTTGCTGGCAATAGCAAAACGCCTCCACAAACAAGCACAAATGCAAACAAAGTAGCAATACTGGTAAAATCAAGTACAAAAGTTTTATCGGTAAATATAATAGGTACACCCACGACAAACCCCGTTACAATTGTAGCAAATGATGGTGTTTGAAATTTCGAATGTATTTTTTGAAAAACAGGTGGTAATAATCCATCACGACTCATGCTCATCCAAATACGGGGTTGTCCCATTTGAAACACCAATAAAACACTTGTCATGGCTACAACTGCACAAATAGAAACCAACAATTGCATCCAACCGATGTTTAAATTCTGTGGTTCAAAAATGAATGCTAGAGGATCGCCTACCCCTTCAAAATTTTTGTAATGAACTGCACCGCTCAAAACCAAGGTTAGTAAAATATAAATCACCGTGCAAATCACCAAAGAGTAAATCATGCCTTTGGGCAAATCACGTTGAGGATCTTTGCTTTCTTCTGCAAGTACACTCACTGCATCAAAACCAATATAGGCAAAGAAAACACCAGCCACAGCTGCCATCACGCCACTAAACCCATTGGGCATAAATGAATTTACACCTGCATCATTTTTAGGAAGCCAATTGGAAGTAAGTCCATTACTCAAAACCAAATAACCTCCAACTATGATGATTAAAAACACCACCCCCAATTTTAAAATCACCATCAAGTTGCTGAAATTTCTACTTTCTTTGATGCCGCGATATACCAGATACGTTATTAAAAAATTGATGATTAATGCAGGTAGATCTAAAATAATTTTTAAGCCATTAAAAACAGGTGCATTATTCCAAGCAGTAACAATATCAGTATTTGTACTTCCAGATTCGAAGCCATGCTTTGCTTCCATATAACTTGTAGATAAATAAGTAGGAATATGAACATTCATGCGTTCCAAAAATGATGTAAAATAATCGCTCCAGCTATAAGCTACATAAATATTACCAATTGAATATTCCATGATTAAAGCCCAACCAATGATCCAAGCAAACAACTCTCCAAAACTGGCATACGCATAAGTATAAGCGCTACCTGCAACAGGAATACGACTCGCAAAATCAGAGTAACAGAAAGCCGTAAACGCACAAGCTATTCCGGTAATGATAAACAGCACAATTACGCCTGGGCCACCATTAAAAACCGCACCACCCAAACTACTAAAACTGCCTGCACCTAGTATTGCGGCAATACCAAAAAAGGTTAAGTCTTTTACGGTTAATACCCTTTTCAATCCGCCACCATGGCTTCCATCAGAACCTTCGGCTAGAATACTGTTGATGTTTTTTTTACGAAATAATCCGTTGCTCATATAAAATTGGATTTTTTATGGATGAAGCGTTTTTTTTAAATTATGATTCTCTGTCTAATAAAAATCGAGCTAATTTTTCTAATTCCGATTTTCTGTTACTTAACACATTTATCGCTTCAAGTGAAGCCATCGCTTTTTTGAAGTATTGTTCTTTCAACTCATTTGCCCAATCCGCAACTTTACAATCTGAAAACAATTCTAAAACCTTTTGCACTTTATCTGGTGAATTGTCTTTTAATAATGCTTGTAGTTCATTTTTTTGTGCATCATTTGCCACATCCATAGCATGTATCAGTAAGAATGTTTTTTTGTTGGCTATTATATCACCACCCACTTGCTTTCCAAATTTTTTGGGATCTCCAAATGCATCTAAATAATCATCCTGAATTTGAAAGGCTATCCCTAGGTTTTTACCAAATTCATATAAATGTTCCTGATTTCCGATACCTGCACCACCAACAATTGCACCCAATTGCAAGCTAGCTGCCAATAGTACAGAGGTTTTCAATGTGATCATTTGTAAATACACGTCAAATGCTACATTTTCTTTTTGTTCAAAATCCATATCCATCTGCTGGCCTTCGCAAACTTCTTTGGCTGTTTTGTTGAACAAGCTCATTACTTCGTGAAGTTTATCAGAACTCATTTTATTGATGTGTTCATAAGCCACCACCAACATTACATCGCCAGCGAGCAAAGCTGTTGATTCTCCATATTTTGAATGCACCGTACCCATGCCTCTACGCAATGGCGCTTTATCCATAATATCATCATGTATCAAACTGAAATTATGGAACAATTCAATCGCTGATGCAATATGAAAAGCATCTTGATGTAGATCTGAAAACAATTCATTGGCCATTAAAACCGCAACAGGCCTTACCCTTTTACCCCCTAATTGCAAAATATATTGCGCGGCATCATATAAATTTTCGGGTGTTTCTGGAAATTGTCTTTTATTAAAATGCTCTTCAAACTTTAAGGATAAATCAACAAAAGAATACATTATTAAATCTTGGTTTTAATTTTTTACAATTGAAATGAATAAACTATTTTTTACACCATAAATTCATTTTTAAATGAATTTTAATTAGGTTATTTTCTTTTTGATTTTGCTTTTTTTGCAGATAAACCTCCTTCAACCACCCATTCATAATCCAATTGACGCTTGGTTAAATTGGCAGCTACCACACGAATTTTGATTTTATCGCCCATTCTAAATTTCTTCTTCGTATTTAAACCAATAAGGGCGTAATCCGTTTCATCAAGTTGAAAATCGTCGTATTCACTCAAATCTCTGATGCTGATTAATCCTTCGCATTTATGCTCAACGGTTTCAACCCAAAAACCAAACCCAGAAACACCGCTGATTACACCGTCGAATTCGTCTCCGATGTATTGTTTCATAAACTCAACTTGTTTGTATTTATTTCCAGCACGTTCACATTCCATTGCCGCACGTTCTCTATCGCTGCAATGTTTACACCAATCTTCTAATTTATTTTCTACTTTAATGTTTTTTTCTAAACACGACAATAAAATTCGGTGCACCATTACATCAGGATATCTTCGAATTGGAGATGTGAAATGACAATAATGTTCGAAACCTAATCCGTAATGACCAATGTTTTCGGCGGTGTAAACAGCTTTAGCCATCGTACGAATGCCCAATTGTTCCAAAACATGTTGTTCTGGTTTGCCCTGAATTTCTTGCAATAAATTATTAAAAGAAGTTGCCACTTGTTTTTCATCATGCATATCAAACGCATAACCAAACTTTTTAGCGAAAGCAACAAATGGTTTTAACTTTTCATCACTTGGGGTATCATGTATTCGATATGGAAAAGGAATTGCCTCTTTGTTGATTTTTATTTTAGATACATATTCAGCAACTGCTTTGTTGGCAAGCAACATAAACTCTTCAATCAATTTGTGCGCATCTTTACTTTCCTTAACCACAATGCCAATAGGACTTCCATTTTCATCCAATTGAAATTTTACTTCAGTTGATGAAAAATTAATCGCGCCTTGTTCAAATCTCTTTTTACGAAATTGCTTTGCCAAATTATTTAAAAGCAGAATCGCTTTAAAGTTTATCCCTTCTTGGGTTTCAATGATTTGTTGTACATCTTCGTAAGCATATCTATGATTGCTGTGAATTACAGTTCTACCAATCCATTGATGTTTAATTTCTGCTCTATTGGTAATTTGAAAAACTACCGAAAACGTATATTTATCCTCGTTAGGTCTTAATGAACATAATTCATTTGAAATCTTTTCGGGCAACATTGGATTTACGCGATCAGGTAAATAAACGCTTGTGGCCCTTTCGTATGCAGACTTATCAAGTAAGCTGCCTTGTTTTACAAAATGGCTTACATCGGCAATGTGAACGCCAATTTCATAATTTCCATTATCTAGATTTCTGATTGAAATGGCATCATCAAAATCTTTGGCATCAACCGGATCAATCGTAAAGGTTAGAATATCCCTAAAATCTTTTCTTTTTGACAATTCTTCACGGGTAATTTTTTCGGAGAATGAATCCGCTTCTTTTAAAACAGCATCATCGAATCCCATAGTAAAACCAGCTCCAATCAATATTTCTTTCATGGCTAAATCTGATTCATTACGGGCATCAATAATGGATTCGATTACACCTTGAGGTTTACGGTCATTTTTATCCCAACGAACCAAACGTGCCATAACGCGATCTCCATCAACTGCTCCTTTTAATTCATCCATTGGAATGAAAAAATCTGGAATAGGTTTTTCGCCTGACGGACAAAAAAATGCAGTCGTTTTAGTCACTTGAAGATTTCCTAAAAACACCACTTGTTTTCTTTCAACGACATCAATAATTTTCCCTTCAACTCGCTTATTCCCTAACCCCCCGCCAGTGGCAATTTGAACACGAACAGTATCGCCATGAAAAGCCTTACCAAAATCATTGGGCTTAACAATAATGTCTTTTTCTTGATCTTCTACTATCACAAACCCCATTCCACTTCTACTGATATCTAATTTACCTTTTAGAATTTTAGTTTGAGATGATTTTTTTGTCTTTGTTGTTTTCTTTTTGTCCATATGTTATTTATGAATCCAATTCAATGGTTATTGGTTAAGTTAAAATTCAAAATTTAAAAGTCAAAAAAAACAAATACTATTAATCCCATTTTTTGAATTTTAACTTTTTAATTAAAATAGACATATACAATGACCTAATTTGTGACAGCGATTACCATTATGTCTATTTTGTATGCAATGTACGTAATCTAGTGTTTTTTTACCCATCATTCATTAGTTATGATTAGAAATAATTACGTACCTGATGAATAAACTGTTTTTAGTTTCAATTGCGATATACATTTAACCCAAAAAATGAACACATTTGAAACCGTATTTGACGCATTAGAAGGGTTAAAGAAAATGGGATATTCATTGGATTTAAACATCAATTTTGATAAAAATCTGAGTAAAGAGGAATGGCTCAATCCCATTGAATTTGAAATTATTGAAACTTACCGCTTTGAAGGAGAGAGCAATCCATCGGATGAAGATGTGGTTTATGCTTTATGTTCAAAGGATGGAAAACATAAAGGCATATTCACTGGTGCCTTTGGAAGTTATGCCAACATGGAATCTTTTGAAAATATTCATTATTTGGCAAATCATCATTAATTTGCTTGAATGAATAGAAAAAACTTTCTAAAAATGGGATCATTGGGTTTAGCGTCCATTAATTTCCCGAAATTTTCATCCCCAGTAAAAAAGCCAATTGTGATTTCCACTTGGGATAGTGGCATGCCTGTTAATGCAGAAGCTTGGAAAATATTATCTAATAACGGTAAATCTGTTGATGCAGTAGAAGCAGGTGCCATTCATATCGAAAACGACATCAATTGTTGTGTAGGACTTGGTGGTTATCCAGATAGAGATGGCATTGTAACCTTGGATGCTTGTATCATGGATGAAAAAGCAAATTGTGGCGCTGTGGCTGGTTTGGAACAAATCAAACACCCGATTTCCGTAGCCAGAAAAGTAATGGAATCAACGCCACATGTAATTTTGGTAGGTGCAGGCGCTCAACAATTTGCGTTGGAAAATGGATTTAAATTAGAAGAAAAAAAACTATCTGATGATGCTACAAAAGCATACAAAGAATGGTTAATAAAAAGTAAATATCAGCCGGAAATAAACATTGAAAATAAAAAACAAAACGGCCCATTTGCACCGAATTTTTTTGATGATGGAACAGCAAATCACGATACAATGGGTTTGGTGGCGATGGATTTCAATGGAGATTTATCAGGTGCAGTAACCACTTCAGGAATGGCCTATAAAATCCACGGCAGAGTTGGCGACTCTCCCATCATTGGCGCGGGTTTGTTTGTAGATAATGAAATTGGCGCAGCTACCAGCAGTGGCGTTGGCGAGGAAGTAATTCGCATTTGTGGAACGCATTTGGTGGTTGAATTTATGCGCAATGGATATTCGCCAGAAATGGCTTGTAAAAAAGCATGCGAACGAATTGTAAAAAGAGATCCTAAAAAAGCGGCAACCTTACAAGTTGGGTTTTTAGCCCTAAACAAAAAAGGTGAATATGGTGCTTATGCCATTCAAAAAGGATTTGTATTTAGTGTAAAAAGCAATGATGAAAACGAAATCCATTCTTCTAAATTTTTGATATAATACTTATGGATTTTACTTTAGAAGTGATTGCCTTTAATATCGAAAGTTGCATTTTGGCAGAAGCCAATGGAGTGTCTAGAATTGAACTATGCGATAACCAAGCCGATGGTGGAACGACGCCTTCTTATGGTTTTATAAAAGCCGCGAGAGCAATTTTATCAATTGAATTATATCCAATTATTAGACCAAGAGGTGGTGATTTTTTATATTCAGATACAGAATTCGACATCATAAAATCAGATGTATTGTTGTGTAAAGAATTGGGATGTGATGGTGTAGTTATTGGATTGTTGAATGCTGATGGAACAGTTGATAAAGAAAGAACTAAAATCTTAACATCACTTGCTTATCCCATGGGGGTTACGTTTCATAGAGCTTTCGACAGAACAAATGATATGTTTGAAGCATTGGAAGACATTATCGAATGTGGTTGTGAACGCATATTGACCAGCGGACAAAAACCTGCTGCTTATAATGGAAAGGAAAATATTAAAGCGCTCATAGAAAAAGCAGACAATCGAATTATCATCATGCCAGGCAGTGGAATAAATTCGAAAAACATTGTTGAAATAGCACAATATACCGGAGCTACTGAGTTTCATAGTTCAGCAAGAAACTTCATAGAAAGTAAAATGCAATTTTCCCAACCAACAATGAATGAACAATTGACATCTGTAAACCTAAATGCGGATGAAGTTAGATATATTATAAATGCACTTAAATCATGCTAGTCAAAACATATTTTTTTTGTCTCTTTCTTTTCTTCTCCAGCTTATTATTTGCTCAAAATATCGAAGTTAATCTCAACAAAAACTGGCAATTCAAATCAACTAATACTGAGCTTTGGCACCCTGCTATTGTCCCTGGATCTGTTCATATAAACTTGATTAAAACTAAGCAAATTGACAATCCTTTTTATGGGGTTAATGAAAAAAAGCTTCAATGGATAGACACTTTAAATTGGGAATATAATTGTCAATTCAGTATTGATAAAACCCTTTTTAATAAAAAGAAAATTGATCTTGTTTTTGATGGTTTAGATACTTATTCGCTTGTGTATATAAATGATGAATTATTAATGACTACCAACAATATGTTTGTGGAATGGGTGTGCAATATAAAACCTGTTGCAAAGTTGGGAACCAATAATATTCGAATTGTATTTAATTCCGCAAAAAAAATCACCGATAATATTGCCAAAGCCCATTTGCCTAATGTATATCCAGATAACAACAGGGTTTATGCCAGAAAAGCCCAATATCAATTTGGTTGGGATTGGGGGCCACTTTTCATTGGTGCGGGCATTTGGAAAAAAGTATGGATAGATGGGTATGATGATGTGTCTAGCAGAGAGAAAAATCAAATCAAAAAAGACATTTTAAATGCAAAGAGAAAATTAGACATTAAATTAATTCAGCAAAAAGACAGTATTGGACAAAGTTTTTATTTTGAAAAAAATGGCGTTCCAATTTATATGAAGGGTGCAAATTGGATACCGGCAAATATTTTTCCTGATGCAGTTACTCGAAACGATTATCGTGCATTGCTCATAAAAGCTAAAGAAGCCAATATGAATATGCTTCGGGTTTGGGGCGGTGGAATTTATGAATCGGATGACTTTTACGATCTCTGCGATTCTTTAGGTATCTATGTTTGGCAAGATTTCATGTTTGCCGGTGGTATGTATCCTGCAGATGCTGCTTTTTTACAAAATGTAAAATCAGAAGTTAAATATCAAATAGAAAGATTGCGCCATCATTCATGCATTGTACTGTGGTGCGGAAACAATGAAATAGAAGAAGCTTGGAAAAACTGGGGATGGCAAAATCAATACAATTTACATGGAGATGATTCATTAAGAATTTGGCAAGAATATGAAACGCTTTTTAAAGATTCATTGGAAGCATGGACTAATGAATTTGATGGAACTAGACCTTATGTTTCCACATCACCTATGCATGGCTGGGGAAGAGAAAAAAGTTATGTAGAAGGCGATAGTCACTTCTGGGGACTATGGTGGGGCTTGATGGATTGGGAAGTGTTCAAAGAAAAAACGGGGCGCTTTGTGAGTGAATACGGTATGCAGTCAATGTCAAACTACAACACCGTAAAATCCTATACTCCAGAAAATGAGCGACAATTAAATTCAAAATCATTTTTATCCCATCAAAAAGCAAACGAAGGATTTAAAAAATTAAATCATTATCTCACACGGTATTTTATAGATTCCAATAAATTAAAATCACTTCAATTGAAGGCGTATGTTTATCTCACACAATGTTTACAAGCCTACATTTTAAGAAACTCCATCGCCATTCATAGAAGTAAGGAACCTAGGAACATGGGTACATTATTGTGGCAATTGAATGATTGCTGGCCAGTAACCAGTTGGAGTATTTTAGATGCATCAAAAACACCCAAAGCAAGTTGGTACGCTGTGAAAAACGCTTATGCAGAGAAAGCCACCAATCAAATTGACACCATTATGCCTAAAGATTGGAAGCTATCAAAACCCAATTTTAAAATTGCACAAGTCGATAAATCACATTTTTCCATTACGTCAAATGTGGATGCAAAATTTGTTTATCTGTCTTTAAATGATAAACCTTTAAAATGTTCAGACAATTACTTCGATTTGTCAAAAGATGAAAAAAAAATCATATTAATTGAAGATTTATCACTCATAAAAAAAATAGAAAATTTTAACATTGTTTCATTATATGATGTATTGAAACCATGACAATTTCTTTTTTATATTTGCAAAAAAATAAAACCATCATGATTAAAAATATCTGCATTTCAGCGATCGCTATTATTGCTTCTACTAATGTTACCATTGCGCAAACCAAAAAACAATCAGACGCTCCAAATATTCAAAAAAAGGAAATGATTATTATGGGTGATGATGGTCAAAACATGGAAATGAAAGTTGAAATCAAAGGAGATAAAGTAATATTGAATGGGAAAGAAATTGAAGATCTTGGCAATGGTAAAATGAAAGTAGATGGACAAAAGAAAATCATCATTTTAAATGGCAATGATATTATAAACAAGAATCTAGCTTCATCAGAAAATAAAAATATAGAAGAAACCATAGATAGTATAGCATTTTTAGGCGTTGTAACAGAAGAAGATTTAAATGGTGCAAGAATTTCAGAAGTAGTAAAAGAAAGTGCAGCGGAAAAAGCAGGATTAGAATTTGGCGACATCATTACTTCAATTGATAATGAAAAAATAGAAGGCCCACAATCGCTTACTGAAAAAATCCAATCGCATAAACCTTATGATTTGATTAAGATTGGCTATTTAAGAAATGGCAAAAAGAAATCAACCTCTTGTTCATTACAGTTCAAGAAAAGAATTGAAAGAAAAATCATCGTCAAGAAAAATGGGGTAAAAACAGATGACAATGTTGACATTTTTCAAATGCCAAAAACTACTGATGGAACAATCGATATTTCAGGAATGGTTGAAGGCTTAAATCTTGAAGATTTGAATTTAAAATTATTTCCAAACAAGCAAAAATTAGGCATTAAAATCCAAGATACAGAAGATGAAAATGGAGTTAAAGTGATTGATGTTTCTAATGAAAGTTTAGGTGAAAAATCTGGATTATTAAAAGATGACATTATCTCTGAAATTGGAGGAGAAAAAATAAAAAATACTGATGATGCTCGTTATCAATTAAGAGAAGTCGCAGAGAAAAAAGCATACAATGTAAAAGTGATGCGCAATGGAAAAGAAATGATGATTGAGATAAAAAATCCTAAAGAATTGAAGACGGTGGATTTGTAGATTTTTTCAATGACTTTTTAAAAATAACTAGGATCCGCGCCAACAAAAACAGGTTAGATACTAATTAGTGTATTTGTTTGATAAATGTTTTTTATATTCTTTTTTGTAATCAAAGTTTAGTGGCAGATTTACAATTCCTGACAAGCTTTTTACTAATGGAGTTACATTTTGGTTTCCATTTGACTCATTTATTATTGCATGACGAGAATCAATTTCCTTATTAATATTTGTGCTCTTTTTCATTTTACAATATTTGAATTGCTCTAGAATTGAATAATCCAATTTTTTTGTGCGTTTGAAATCTATTTACTGATTTAATATTTACGAATATAATTTTCATATTCATATCAAACAAGATTTTAAATTTCTTTTCAAAAAAAGATGGCAATTAATTTTTCATCACGAATCAACTTCCAATTTTTCTTTTACCACCGATTCAATAATCTCTTTTTCAAATTGAATCACAAACACATCTTCAATTTGATTATATACGCAGTTGTTTAAACATAGTTCAGTTAGGGTTAATGCATTTTTCATAGGGATTAAGTTTAGAAGTGAAAAGTCAAAAAAGCGGAATAACCCCCATTTTTACTTTTTATTTAAATATCATCACACTTAACGCCGGTATTTCAATTTTTATTTCACAGACGCTTAGATTTTGGCTTAACTTTTTGATTTCAAGATTTTCATTTTGATGAGATCCTGCTCCCCAATAGGCAATCGAATTACTATTTAAAATCTCTTTCCAACTTTTTTTGCCATGTAGTTTAAAAGACCAACTTGTATATGCTCGATTAGATGTATTTATCACCACAAACAAATCATCTTTTGATTTTTTCCCTTTTCTTTTAAATGCCAAAACCCCATCGCGATGCTTGTTGGTTTCTATCCACTCAAATCCTTCAGGTGAAAATTGATTTTCGTATAAGGCAGGTTCTGTTTTATATAACCAGCTCAAATCTCGCACAAATACCTGCATTTTTTGATGAGATACATGTTCTATTAAATTCCAATCTAATTCGGTAAACTCTTGCCATTCAGTTGTTTGTGCAAATTCATTTCCCATAAATAAAAGCTTGGCGCCAGGATGCGTGTACATATACGCATACAACATCCTAAGATTGGCAAATTTCTCATGTTCAACTCCTGGCATCTTATAAATCATCGGACTTTTGCCATGTACAATTTCATCATGGCTCAAAGGCATCATGAATTTTTCGTCATAAAAATACATCATGCTAAAAGTGAATGTATTTTGAAGTTCAGCTCTTTTATCTGGATTGGTTTTAAAATATCTAAACGTATCGTGCATCCAACCCATCATCCATTTCATGCCAAATCCAAATCCACCATCCGAAAGTGGCATGGTTATTCCCGGCCAATCAGAAGCTTCTTCAGCAATGGTTTGTACATCGGGAAATTCGGTATAAATGATTTCGTTTAGTTTCTTTAAAAAAAGAATGGCTTCAATATTTTCATTTCCACCATATTCATTAGGTTGCCACTCCCCCGCTTTTCTTGAAAAATCCAGTCGTATAATGGAATTCACCGCATCTACCCGCAATCCATCCGCATGATAATAATTCAGCCAAAAATGTGCACTGCTGATTAAAAATGAACGTACCTCGCCTCGATTATAATTAAAAATATAGCTATTCCAATCTGGATGATATCCTTTTTGCATGTCCGCATATTCATAGGTATGCGCCCCATCAAACATATACAAGCCATGTGCATCACCCGGAAAATGTGAAGGCACCCAATCTAGAATCACCCCAATTTCTGCCTGATGTAATGCATCAATTAAATGCATCAATCCCTCAGGTTCACCAAAACGAGATGTTGCCGCAAAATATCCAGTGCATTGATACCCCCAGCTTTTATCATACGGAAATTCCATTACAGGCATAAACTCTACATGAGTAAACCCCATTTTTTTTATATAAGGAACCAGCAATTCCGCAATTTGATGGTAGGTATTAAAACTTTCTTCGTCAGATTTTACGGGACGCATCCAACTGCCCAAATGCATTTCGTACACATTCCAAGGTGCGTTTAATGCATTGTTTTTTTTACGAGATTTCATCCATGAACGGTCTTTCCATGCATAATCGAAAGCCCATGTTTTGGAAGCCGTTAATGGCCGCTTTTCTGCATAAAAAGCATAAGGATCAGCTTTTATATGTATTGTATCTTGATTACTCGTGATGTGGTATTTATATAATGATTCGGATTGTATATCAGGAATAAAGCCCTCCCAAATTCCTGAATGGTCTAGACGTGGATATAATTGATGTGTTTTACTATCCCAATTGTTGAAATCCCCAACAACAGAAACCGCATTTGCATTTGGCGCCCAAACGGCAAAATAAAAACCAGATTTCTTTAAAACCTTAACCAATTTACTTCCAAAATATTGATATCCGTTTTCCAATTCACCCAATTGAAACTTTTTGATGACTTCATCATTAAAAAGCGAATAATTCCAAACTGCTTTGGCAGAATCAACAAAATGTATGTTTTCGTATGGCATTTAATATGTTAAATTAATGGAAATCTAATTGATTATAAACTCCTTAAGTTGAAGATAACCTATCTTGCGCGAAATTTTTCATCTCTTAACTTAGAATTGTCATTATGTTCTTATTAAAAAAACAATTTGTTGTTTGTTTACTTAGTTTTTTCATTACTTCTGTAGCTTTTTCTCAGCAAGTTTCTATAACCGGTAAAATACAAGACAAGGAAAACAAACTTCCTGTAAAAAACGCAGTGGTAATGATTCTTTCTGAAAAAGATTCAATTCTACAAAGCTTTACACGCACTAATGCAGAAGGTAAATTCACTTTAAATAATGTTCCTTCAGGTAACAAGATTTTGATGATTTCTAATGCTCTTTTTGCAGAGTATATAGACAATATTAATGTCGATGCCAACACCACTTCTATTCCAACCATTGGATTAACCAATAAAAGTAAATTATTGGGCGAAATCATTGTTAGAACAGGAGGATCCATCAAAATTAAAGGCGATACTACCGTTTATACCGCCGATAGTTTTAATGTAAGTGCAAATGCTAATGTAGAAGAATTGCTGAAAAAATTACCCGGTATTCAGGTAGATAGAAACGGCGACATCAAAGCAATGGGTGAAAAAGTGCAAAAAGTGCTGGTGGATGGCGAAGAGTTTTTTGGCGATGATCCAGGCATGGCGGTTAAAAATCTACGTGCTGATGCAGTTAAAGAAGTACAAGTTTTTGATAAAAAATCTGATCAAGCTCAGTTTACAGGTATCGATGATGGCAACACCCAAAAAACCATCAACTTAAAATTGAAAGAAGACAAGAAGAAAGGGTATTTTGGAAAAGTAGCTTTATCAGGAGGAACAGCACAAAACATAGACAATCGATTCAATAATAATTTCATGTACGGCTCTTTTAAAGGGAAACGTAAATTATCTGCTTTCGTGTTAAATGGAAATACGGGTCAAGATGGATTAAGTTGGCAAGAACAACAGCGTTATGGTGGCAATGATGATGGTAGTTTTGAAATGTATGATGAAGATGGAATTTATTCATTTTCATTTACTACAAGCAGTGGTAGTGACGATGAAATAAACATCAATACAGAAAATGGATTTTTAAGAAATCTAAATTCTGGTTTGCAATACAGCAACAAATGGAACAATAAACATAATTTAAATTTCTCTCCAAAATACAATCAGCAAGATTATACCAATATTTCTTCGTCAAAAAACATCACACAATTGGGTGATTCTATTTTAAATGAACAATCAAGCGTGAATACCAATTTAAGCAGATATAATATTAAAAACACCTTGATTTATGATGCCAACATTGATTCCGCAAACAGTATAAAATTGACCGTAAGAGGCAATTACTATCATTCTAAAAGTGAAGTAAATACAACTGCTGAAACCGTTGGTAAATTTGGTACGTTAAAAAACAACAGCATTAGAAATTCGAAAAACGAAACAGATAAAAACTCAGCCTCAGCAAATATCGTATTCAAACATAAATTTAGAAAGCCACAACGTACATTATCAATCAACGCAGATTGGAACCACCTACAATCAGATGGAGATAATTATTTAAGATCTGAAAACAATTCATATGAATTTGGAGACACTTTAAATGTAGTTATAGATCAATTTACCTCAAATAAAAAAACAACCGATAAAATATCTTCTAAAATCAATTATACCGAACCATTGTCAAAAAAGTGGGCAATGGAATTGGCTTATGAATTATCGTCTAATGTGGCAATAAACAATCAAAATACGTTTACAGAATCCCTTGGTGGAATTGGATATGATACTCCTGATACTTCACTGACAAATAATTTCAAACAAAATATTATTATTCAAACCCCTTCTGCAAAATTCAATTATAATTTCAAAAAAATAAAGTTCAATTTTGGTGCAGGGTTTGGCATCACCGATTTTAATTTATTAGATAGAACTAAAAACAAAACGTACATAAGAAACTTCATTAACCCGTTTCCTAATGCTAATTTTGTGTATACATACAAAGGAAACCATGCTTTAAGAATTAAATATCGTGGGTACATGACACAACCTACGATTAACCAATTGCAACCAATTGCAAACAATACTAATTTGTTCAATCAATTTATAGGAAACCCAAATTTGAAGCCAACTTTCACCAATAATTTCACGATTACACATAATGGATATAATTTCTTAAAAGAACTTTGGAATTATCAAAATTTAAGTTTTTCTCAAAGTACAAATGCCATTACCTATGATAAAGGAATCGATGCCAACTCAGGTAAAACGATTTCAAAACCCATCAACACAAATGGAAATATTTCGGCAAATTTATGGGCAGGTTTTGGCTACAAAATCAAAAAAGCAGATTTATATGTGCAAGGAAGTGCAAATATCAGCTACTCTAAATTTTCTGATATCATCAATAATTTCTCAAGCTTTTCAAATACAACATCTGGAGGAGTAAGTGTTGAATTGCGTAAATCTAAAGCAGATAAATACGATTTTGCATTTCAAAACGATTTCAATTTAAATTATAACACCAACGGACAAACAAAATCGAAAAATACATTCAAAACCAATACCGTTTCATTCGACGGAAAAGTGTATTACAAAAAAGTATGGTCTATTTCTACAGAATACGATTTTTATGCGCGTCAGAAATTGGCATCACAAACAGATAATTTAAACGTACATATTTTAAACGCTCAATTACAACGCACGTTTAAAAAGAATGAGTACACCGTTTATTTTAAAGTAAGAGACATATTCAATCAAAATCAAGGGGTTGATAGAAATTATTATGGAAACACTTTTTCTGAAGAAAGAAATCAACGTTTACAGCGTTATTTCATGATTGGATTTACATGGGATTTTAAAAACAAAGCAACAAAGAAATAAACAATTCAAACAGATTCAGAAACTCAAGTAAAAGTTATTAAATTAATAAAACAACATGAAAAAATTATCGATAATATTCGCCTTCCTTTTTTTAGGCGCTCTAAATATTCAAGCACAATATGTAGAATCGGGTGAAATTATATTTGAAGTAAAAACCAATTTAAAAAAATCAATGGGCAACTCAGGTTGGGCTGAAATGATGAAAGACAAAATGCCCAATTTTAAAACAACATTTTATAAATACTCTTTTTCGGGAAACAAAAGCTTGTACCGATTTGATCGTTGGGAAAATAAAGATTTTGCTACTGATATGATGAACAAAAGTGATGAGCAATCGTTATGGTATTCCGATTTTAATACAAACAAATTGAGTATGATAAAAGAGGTGTTTGGTACTTCGTTCAACATCCAAGATTCAATAACAAAAATCGATTGGAAATTATCTAATGAAAACAGAATAATCGCTGGATATAATTGCAGAAAAGCTACGGGCAAAATAATGGACAGTGTGTATGTATTTGTGTTTTATACCGAAGATATCAATATTTCTGGCGGGCCTTGTAGCATTAATGGATTGCCCGGAATGATTTTAGGGATGACTATTCCAAGAATGTATACCTCATGGATTGCCACTTCGATTGGGCCATTAACAAATGCAGGTGAAATAAAATCTCCTGCACCAACCAAAAATATTTATACTAAAAAAACAATTGGGGCAACCGTTTACGATAAAATAAAAGGTTGGAGTGATGGTGATGATCCTGATTCGAGAAAATGGTTAGAGATGATGATTTGGAGTGTAATGTTGTAAACTCAAATATTGAATTATAAAAAATAACCCACGGTATAAATCGTGGGTTATTTTTTTTTGAAAATTTTGCGAAGGTTTTATCTAGTAATTTATTAAACGCTTGCCAATTTTTAATGAGATGACAGAGAAATAACGTTTAAGCCAACAATTCAAATCCATCATTAATCATGGCGTTTTTCTTTATAACTACAATACCATCTTTTACTGAAAATAAAGGATGATCCATGTTTTCCAAATGAGCACCACCATTGATTTTAACATGGTTGCCTATGCGACAATCCTTATCTACAATAACATTATTTAATTCGCAAAAATCACCAATACCTAACTTAGGGATATTGTTTGCTTCGTTATTATTAATTTGATGAATGGTTTCATAGAAATCATTTCCCATAATATATGAGCTTGTAATTTTACTTCCTTTTCCAATACGACTTCTAACTCCAATTACAGAATTGATGATGGTTTCAGCATGAATAATGGCTCCTTCTGCAATTAATGATTGAATAATTTTTGTGCCACTTATTTTTGCTGGTGGCAACATTCTCGCTCTTGAAAACACCATGTTTTCATTATCAAACAAATTGAATGGAGGTATATCAAGTGTTAAAGCAAGGTTTGCTTCAAAAAAAGAATGAATATTTCCAATATCTGTCCAGTATCCATCGTATTGATAACTGGTTACTTTGAAATGATTTATAGAATCTGGGATAATTTCTTTACCAAAATCTTTGGCATCTTTTTTTTCTGTTTCAAGTAAATTGAACAAAACCTTTCTATTGAAAATATAAATACCCATTGAAGCCAGATAATTTCGCCCTTGCGATTTCATGACTTCTCCCGTGTCGCTTAACCAATCTGGAAGTAAATCTTTGCTTGGCTTTTCAATAAATGAGGTTATTAAATTATGTTCGTTTGATTTAAGAATACCAAATTCTGGTGCATCTCTTTCATTTACAGGTATTGTAGCTATAGAAATATCTGAGCCAGTTTTTTTATGGTTATCAATCATTAAGCCAAAATCCATTTGATATAATTGATCTCCACTTAATATCAACACATATTCAAAATCTATTTTGTTGATGTGCTTTAATGATTGACGAACAGCATCTGCAGTACCCTGAAACCATCCCGGACTATCAGGCGTTTGCTCGGCAGCAAGTATATCTACAAAGCCTGTGCTGAAACCACTAAATTGATACGTGTTTTTTATGTGCTTATTTAGCGATGCAGAGTTGTATTGGGTTAAAATAAACATTCTATTTATTGCACTATTGATGCAGTTGGAAATTGGAATGTCTACCAAGCGGTATTTACCTGCAATAGGAACTGCAGGTTTACTTCTTGTTGCGGTTAAAGGGTATAATCTGGAGCCTGCTCCTCCACCTAAAATAACGGATATTACGTCTTTGTTTGCCATGTTTCCAAAACTATGAAATTGTTTGATAAATTTTAATATATTTTTCAGCACTGTTTTCCCAACTGTGGTTGATTTGCATCATTTTTTTTCTAAAACTCAACATTGAAGTTGTGTTTTCATACAAATGAATGGCTCTTCCAATAGAATCAACAATGTCTTGTACACTTGCTTGTTCAAAACAAATACCAAAACCGTTCTTATCTCCAATGTCAGTTACGGTATCTTTTAAACCTCCGGTTCTTCTAACAATGGGCATCGTTCCATAACGAAGCGCATACAATTGATTTAAACCACATGGCTCTACCCTACTTGGCATCAATAAGAAATCAGCACCAGCGTACATTTGGTGACTCAACGTTTCATTAAACGCAATCTGTGTATTAAAATATCCATATCCGTTTAAATGCAAATGACTTAATTCGGCTTCAATATGCGACTCTCCATTTCCCAATACCAACATATTAAATTGAGCAGGATATTGGATCAACGCTTGCTTAATTGATTCAGGCAATAAATCTGCGGCTTTCTCTCCTACCAATCTGCCAATAAAAATAATCAGCGGCAAATTTGCATCAAAACCAAATTGTGTACACAAATTTTCTTTGTTGTATTGTTTACCAATTGAAATGTTTTTTTCACTGTAATTAAAAAACAGCTTGTCGTCTGTTTTCGGATTCCAAACTTTAAAATCGATTCCATTTACAACACCCAAGCATTTTTTTGACTCATAAGCAAAAAGGGTTTCTAGCCCATTGGCCGCATGAATCAACTCTTGCATATAACTTTCACTAACTGTAGTAACTCTATCCACACATTTTATAGCTGATGCCAATGGATTAATCTGATTGTTCCACTCCAATAAACCCGCTTTCCAATTGTCCCAAACTGGAAAATATTTGGTGTTACTCCAATTCATCCAACCTTGATATTGTGCATTGTGAACAGTAAGTACGGTTTTGATTTTATTCAGTCTTTGAAAATCATAACCATGTTTCATAAAAAACGGAATCAATCCTGCATGATAATCATGAACATGAACAACATCTGGCAAGAATTCCCAATGCATCAGCCAATCAGTAACCGCTCGTTGAAAAACTAGAAATCGAATATGATCGTCTGCATATCCATAAATTTTCTCTCTATCTAATAACCCAAACACATCAACGCAATACAATTCAAAGCCGAGTATGTTTGAATTTTCTTTGATGATGGTATAACTTATCGTTTCCCCATCAAAATCAAAACAACCCTTATGGATTAAGTCCCAAGTATGCTGATGTAAGAATGCCGTTTTATGCATGGGCATCACCACTTTTGAATAATGACCCAATTCGTTTTGATATTTTGGTAATGCGCCAACAACATCTGCCAAACCTCCTGCCTTTGCTACAGGGTAACATTCAGCACTAACATGCAAAATCTCCATTTTGAAAATTGATATTTAATTTTGAAATAAAAATATCAAATTAACAAACATCTTCTAATAAATCAACTTAATATCCAACACAATTTTAAACAGCTTAAAATAATTTTTAAAAATTTTAAAAACTTCACTAATTTCAGCACAAAAAAAATAAAAACAATGATAGATAATCAAAAAGAACAAGTTCAATCATCAAATTTAATTCCAACCAACTATGGCGCCTTGGGCACTTTGGTAACTGTATTTTTTTTCTGGGGATTTATTGCTGCAGGGAACAGTATTTTCATTCCATTTTGTAAACATTATTTTAATCTTGATCAGTTTCAAAGTCAGTTGATTGATTTTGCATTTTATACCGCTTATTATATTGGTGCTTTGGGATTATTTGCATATGGCTCATTCGGAGGGAAGGATTTAGTAGGAAAATGGGGATATAAAAAAAGCATCGTGTTTGGTTTGCTTTTTTCTGCATTAGGTGCAGCAGCGATGATCATTGCGGTAAATGGAAACACATTTCCTGGCATGTTGGTTGGTTTATTTATAGTGGCACTTGGATTTTCATTACAACAAACAGCTGCTCAACCTTTCGCTATTTCTTTGGGAGATCCTTCTACTGGAACAAGCCGTGTTAATTTGGGTGGAGGTATCAATTCATTTGGTACAACCATAGGTCCTATCGTAGTTGCATTGGCCTTGTTTGGTACAACTGCGGCTGTAACAGATGAGCAAATTGCTGCTTTAGGTTTAGGCAAAGTAATCGTATTATATACTTGTGTAGGTGGATTATTTGTTGCCGCTGCTGCCTTATTTCATTTTGCTAAAAAAGTACCTGCAGGCATAATGGAAGAGTCTACTGAAAAAGCAAATAAGGCATTGTATATGTTAATCATCATGTCTGGCTTGTTGATTATGATGTTTGTTCCAGTATTCAGCAGTTATAAAACTGATTTAACCAATGCATCCGCTGATGTAGTAAAAGATATGAATGCTTATCGTTTAAATTGGCTTCTTGGTGCATTAGGGGTTGTTGTTTTTGGTTTGCTTTTTGCAAACTTAAGTGCCTCAAAAAAACCAGAAGGTTGGGGCGCTATGAAATATCCTCAACTTGTACTGGGGATGCTAGCCATTTTCGTGTATGTAGGTGTTGAGGTAGCCATCGGAAGTAACCTTGGCGAACTTTTAAAACTAGATAATTTTGGAGGATTGCAAGCTTCTGAAGCTACACCATATATTGCCATGTACTGGGGAAGCTTAATGATTGGTCGTTGGGCTGGTGCCGTTTCTGCTTTTAACTTATCTAGTACGAATAAATTGTTATTACAAATCATCGTTCCATTAGTAGCTTTCGGAATTATCTTAGGTGTTAATACGGTTGCAGGTTACGATATGAAACCATTGTACTATTATATCTTCTGTGTAATCATTCAAATTGCTGCGTTTTATTTCAGTAAAGACAAACCAGTAAGAACTTTATTGATTTTTGGTGTATTGGGCATAGCTGCTATGATCATTGGCACACAAACTACTGGTACAATTGGAACATATGCTATCTTAAGCGGCGGCTTATGTTGTTCAATTATGTGGCCATGTATTTTTACTTTGTCAATAGCAGGATTAGGGAAATATACAACTCAAGGATCTGCATTTTTAATCATGATGATTTTGGGAGGTGGAATCATCCCTCCAATTCAAGGTAAATTAGCAGATGTAATCGGCATTCAAAATTCATATTGGATTCCAGTGGTTTGTTTTGGATACTTAGCCTTTTTCGCATTAACTGTTGGTTCAATTTTGAAAAAACAAGGTGTTAGTTTTGAATCAAGTGCTTCAGTTGGTGGAGGTCATTAAATTTAAACAAAGTAAAAATTTAAAAGTAAAAATTAAAAAAACAGTAAACTTGCAACAAACAATGTTGAATTTTTAATTTTAACTTTTGACTTAATCAGTGTATCATGAACAATAAATATGCAATCGGGATTGATGTTGGCGGAACAACGACCAAATTTGGCATTGTAAATCAAGAAGGAGAAATTGTTGTACAAAGTAGGATTCCAAGTAATGAACACGATTTCATAGAGGATTTTATCCACGAACTATTTACGAAGTTGCAACCCATGATTAAGCAAGTGGGAGGCATTGAAAATATTGTTGGTGTTGGAATGGGTGCGCCTAATGGAAACATATACACCGGTACCATTGAATATGCGCCAAACCTTAAATGGAAAGGCATTATTCCAATGGCTGAATTGATTACCAAAAAATTTGGTGTTCTTGCTCGATTAACCAATGATGCCAATGCTGCTGCTGTTGGCGAAATGCTTTTTGGTTGTGCAAAAAAAATGAAACATTTCATCACCATCACTTTAGGAACTGGTGTTGGTAGCGGCATTATTATTGATGGAAAAATTGTAGTTGGTCACGATGGATTTGCAGGCGAACTAGGACATACCATTATTCGTCCTGGCGGAAGACTCCACAAAAGTACGGGAATGCGTGGCAGTTTAGAATCTTATGCTTCTGCAACGGGCGTTAGAGAAACTGCAATTGAATTGTTAACCATGCGTCCTGATACAGAATCGCTACTTCGAAATTATACCATAAACGACCTAACCAGCGAAACCGTTTATGAATGTGCCATTCAAGGCGATCCAATTGCAAATGAAATATTTGAATTTACCGGACAAATTTTAGGCGAATCATTAGCAAATTTTGTGATGTTCTCTTCTCCAGAAGCAATCGTATTATTTGGAGGACTAACTAAAGCTGGTAATTTATTGCTTAACCCAACAAGAAAACACATGGAAGCAAATTTACTTCCTATTTTTAAAAACAAAGTAAAACTCATATTTAGCGAACTAAAAGAATCTGACGCAGCCATTTTAGGTGCTAGTGCTTTAGTTTGGTAAAATCACATTTTTTAAATTCCAGTTTCCAACATGTCTGAAAATAAAGAAAGAAAAAAGATAACGACTCATACCATTCAGTTGATGAAAGATAAAGGGGAAAAAATTTCAATGCTAACCGCATACGATTATTCCTTTGCAAAATTATTCGACCAAGCTAACATTGATATTATATTGGTTGGAGATAGTGCAAGTAATGTAATGGCTGGACATGAAACAACTTTGCCCATTACACTTGATCAAATGATTTATCACGCACAAAGTGTGGTTCGTGGAATTGAACGTTGTCTTGTTGTAGTAGACATGCCCTTTGGAAGTTATCAAGGAAATTCAAAAGAAGCATTGAATTCTGCTATTAGAATCATGAAGGAAACGGGTGGACATTCTGTAAAATTAGAAGGTGGCGAAGAAGTGGTTGAATCTATTAAACGTATTGTAAGCACAGGCATTCCAGTGATGGGACATTTAGGATTAACGCCACAAAGCATTTATAAATTTGGCACATACTCTGTTCGTGCAAAAGAAGATGCCGAAGCATTGAAATTAAAAAAAGATGCGCTCCTACTTCAAGAAGCTGGATGCTATGCCATCGTTTTAGAAAAAATACCTGCATCATTGGCAAAAGAAGTTTCTGAAAGTTTGCATATTCCTACAATTGGCATTGGAGCTGGCGGAAGTTGCGATGGTCAAGTTTTGGTGATGCACGATATGTTGGGCATCAATTCGACGTTTAAACCACGTTTTTTAAGAAAATATTTAAACTTAGACGAATTAATTAATAAGGCAGTAACCAATTATATATCAGATATAAAGTCTGGTGATTTCCCCAATCAATCTGAGCAATATTAAAATAATTTAATCCCAAATTTGATTTTTGGATTTACCCTAAAACAAACTGTTTCTTTATTACTTTTGTGCGCTTTATTAAAAATGATAGCCATTTAAAAAACAAAATAATGAAGAAATTTTATTTGATTTGGGCATTAATGATTTCAGTTGTTGCAAACGCGCAAGAGTACACCAATTTAGAAGAGGTAAACATTACAAACAATCGAGCTACTTTTCAAAAAAATAGCATTGCAGGAAAAGATATTTCTGTAATCGACGGTAAACTGTTCAACCAATTGTCAGTTATAAGTATTGATGATTTATTAAAAATTGAAGGTGGAATTGAAGTTCAACAAAGAGGTCCTGCAGGTTCTCAATCAGATATTGTGATTCGTGGTGCAACCTATCAGCAAATTTTAGTTTTAATTGATGGCATTAAAATAAACGATCCAATAACCGGACACTTTTCGGGATATATCCCGGTGGCTCCAGGAGATATTAAGCGAATAGAAATTTTAAAAGGCCCCGCTTCTGCTATTTATGGATCTGAAGCCGTTGGTGGTGTAATAAATATAATAACACACTCCTTCTCTGCATTCAAAAAAGATAAAAAGCAAAACGGTTCGATTACCAGCACGATTGGAGAATTTGGATTAGTTTCTTTAAATAGTTTCGCATCTATTCAAAACGAGAAAATAAATCTTTCACTTGGCGTACTTTCAAACAATACCCGAGGACAATTGTTGCGCTCAAACAATCGCGGCTACTTTTATAACAATACCATTTCAGCAAGTGCAAATATTCCGATAGCAAAAAAATGGCAGTTGTTGTGGAGAAGCAGTATAGACTTAAGAGATTTCGCAGCACAGAATTTTTATACCACATTTAAAAGTGATACCGCAACAGAAAAAGTAAACTCTATTTGGAACCAAGTAAGAATAAAACAAACGAATGTAAAATCAATCAATCAACTTGATGTAGTATATAAACATACAACAGATAATTATTTATATAACAATTCATCAATTGCAAATGACAATAAATCAAATTTAATAACGCTAAATTATCTACATGCTACCGTTTTAAACACCAATTTCAACTTGCAATATGGTGCTAGTTTAGAACAAAAAAGCATTGTTTCAAATGACAGAGGAAATCACCAAAACAACCATGGGGCTATATTTGGAGCTGCAACAATAAAATACAATTCATTTAATTTCAATCCAGGCGTTAGATTAGTGAATGATCAAAACTATGGAACTGAAATCATACCTCAATTAAATACTTCTTTCGAAAAAAATAAATTTGTGCTAAGAGGTGGAATTGGACGAGCAATTAGAGCAGCAGACTTTACAGAACGTTACAATAATTACAATAAAACAATAGTTAGAGGCGGAAGCATTGGAAACCCAGATTTAACGGTTGAAAAATCTTGGAATTATGAGTTGGGCGTTGATTTCAAAACGAAAAATTTAAAAGTATCTGCTACAGGTTTTATAAGAAATCAAGAAAAAGTAATCGACTTTGTCACTACACCATTTAGTCAAATTCCTCGAAATCAAAATTTAGATAGCAATGGAAAATTTGCTTATGCTAAAAATGTAAAATCAGTAGATACCAAAGGACTAGAATTTTCAGCAAAATACAACTGGAAAATAAACAAAAACATCAACCTTAATTTATCTGGTTCAGCGTTGCTTTTAAATTCAAATACAAGCGATAGCTTACCTACATTTTATATTTTGTCTCACGCAAAGTTTTTACTTCAAAATAGTTTAGTTGTAAACTTGTACAATTTCGAATTTTCAATTAGTACAATGTATAAAGAAAGAACAGCATCTCAAGCTGCAGCTATAAATGCTGTAAATGGCAAAAGCTATTTATTAGCCAACGGAAAAATGCAATATCATTTCAATGCTTTTTCTGTATTCGGTTCTTTACAAAATATTGGGAATATATCTTATAGCGACATTCTAGGTAGCAGAATGCCGAATCGTTGGATAAGTGCAGGAATTAACGCCAAATTCTAAACAAAATATGCTTGAATCAGAAGTCAATATAACCTTTACCTTTACAAAAAAATAAAAACCATGGACTTTTTAAAAACCTTACAAATTCAGTCGAAAAATCCTGGAGTATCTACAGGATCAACTTGGATTAAAACAAACGCTGAAATCATCTCATCATACTCTCCTGTAGATGGGAGTTTAATTGGATCAGTAGTTTCTGCTGACAAAAAAGCATACGATGCTGTTGTAACAAAAGCACAATCTGCATTTGAAGAATGGCGTATGTGGCCAGCGCCAAAAAGAGGTGAAATTGTTCGCCAATTGGGTGAAGAGCTTCGCAAATTTAAAGATCCATTGGGGAAATTAGTGAGTTATGAAATGGGTAAAAGTTTACAAGAAGGCTTAGGTGAAGTGCAGGAAATGATTGATATCTGTGATTTCGCTGTGGGATTGTCAAGACAATTGCACGGCTTAACCATGCATAGTGAACGTCCAGGTCATAGAATGTACGAACAATATCATCCATTAGGTATAGTAGGAATCATATCAGCTTTTAATTTTCCAGTAGCAGTTTGGAGCTGGAATACCATGTTGGCTTGGATTTGCGGAGATGTAGCCATTTGGAAACCAAGTGAAAAAACACCGCTTTGTGGTATTGCTTGTCAAAAAATCATTCAAACAGTTTTCAAGAAAAATAACGTTCCAGAAGGGGTAAGTTGTTTGGTAAGTGGCGGTAGAGAAGTTGGCGAATGGATGAGTAACGATTTACGCGTTCCTTTAGTTTCTGCAACCGGAAGTACCAGAATGGGTAAAGCTGTAGCGGCTTCTGTTGGTCAAAGACTAGGAAGAAGTTTGTTGGAATTGGGCGGAAACAATGCCATCATCATTTCAAAAGAAGCAGACTTGAATATCGCTATGATAGCTGCAACATTTGGGGCAGTAGGTACAGCAGGACAACGTTGTACAACAACTAGAAGATTGATTATACATGAAAAAATATATAACAAATTCAAAGACATGTTGATTCATGCGTATAAACAATTGAAAATTGGAAACCCATTGAATGAAAAAAATCATGTTGGGCCATTGATTGATAAAGATGCGGTAAATATGTACTTGTCGGCAATTGAAAAATGCAAAGCTGAAGGTGGAAAGTTTATAGTTGAAGGTGGTGTATTAAAAGGAAAAGGATACGAAAGTGGTTGTTATGTAAAACCTTGTATAGCAGAAGCTAAAAATAGTTTTGAAATTGTACAACATGAAACCTTTGCGCCTATTTTATATATCATGAAATACAAAACGATGGATGAGGCGATAGCAATGCAAAATGGCGTGCCTCAAGGACTTTCATCATCAATTGTAACCAATAATTTACGCGAAGCAGAACGATTCTTATCACAAGCTGGTAGTGATTGTGGTATTGCAAACGTAAACATTGGAACATCAGGAGCAGAAATTGGAGGCGCATTTGGGGGAGAAAAAGAAACAGGTGGTGGAAGAGAAAGTGGTAGCGATGCTTGGAAAGTGTATATGCGCAGACAAACCAATACGATCAATTATACCGATCGTCTTCCTTTAGCACAAGGCATTAAATTTGATTTATAATATTATCTTAAAATAAATTAAATATTTCTATCAATAAACCCAAACGTATAGTTTTACAAAAAAATTAAAAATATGCAAAAATCAACTCTACTATTAATTGCTGGTGCCTTTGTATTTAATGCTTCTTTTTCTCAATCAACAGAAAATTCTGATAAAAAAGCACCAAATGGTTGGCATCAGTTAGACAAAACTGAAACCGGATTTAATGGTATTAGCCTAAATAAAGCGTACGATTTTTTAAAATCTAAAAACCTTAAAAGTAAGAAAGTACTTGTTGCTGTAATTGATAGTGGAATAGACACATTACATGAAGATTTAAAGCCAGTAATGTGGACGAATTCAAAAGAAATCCCTGGAAATGGAAAAGACGATGACAAAAATGGCTACATAGATGATGTGCATGGTTGGAATTTCTTAGGTGGAAAAGATGGCAAAAATGTAAAAGAAGATTCTTATGAAGGTGCGAGGGTTTATCATCAGTTAAAACAAAAATGGGAAGGTAAAGAAATTACAGAATCAAGTTTATCTGCAGCAGATTTAAAATCATATCAAACTTATTTAAGGGCAAAAAGTAAAGTCGTTGGTGAAATCAATGAAGACGAAATTGGATACTTAAAAACTTTATATCCAAAGTTTCTTGCTGGTGATTCAATTTTAAGAAAAGAAATTGGAAAAGAAGAGTATAATGGAAATGATTTAAGAGATAACAACACAACAAATGCTGATGCAAAAATGACTAAGAATTTTATAATGAGCATTTCAAAATCAAATGACAGTTATGATATTACCAATCAGCAGCTTATTGATGAGATTGGTGGACAACTTAGAAAAGCAAATTCAGCTGTAGAAGCTCCACCAACTTATAGAAAAGACATCGTTAAAGATAACGAAATGGATTTCAATGATAGAGGCTATGGCAATAACGATATCATGGCTTCTACCCCAATGCATGGTACACATTGTGCTGGAATTATTGGTGCAGCAAGAAACAACAATAAGGGAATGGATGGCGTTGCAGATAATGTATCAATAATGATGCTTAGAGCAGTACCAGATGGTGACGAGCATGATAAAGACATTGCATTAGCGATTAGATATGCTGTTGACAATGGAGCAAAAATTATAAGCATGAGTTTTGGTAAAGATTTTTCGCCTGAAAAATATTGGGTAGATGAAGCATTTAAATATGCTGAAAAGAAAGGTGTATTATTGGTGCATGCTGCAGGAAATGATGCAAAAAATATCGATACTGCTTATAATTTTCCAAATCCTGTATTTGAAAATGGTTCAGGTAGAGCTACTAATGTAATTACGGTTGGCGCAAGTGGTGATGTGAAAACAGGAGGTCTTACTGCTTCATTTAGCAATTTTGGTAAAAATGAAGTAGACGTTTTTGCTCCTGGGGTAAATATTTATTCAACGATTCCTGGAGGAAATACTTATGGTAATCTAAGTGGAACAAGTATGGCTTGTCCAGTTGTTGCCGGTATTGCAGCATTGTTACTTGAATATTATCCTACTTTAACTTCTACAGATTTAAAAATGATTATTGAAAGATCAGCTGTTGTTAGTAATGAAGAAGTAAACAAACCTGGAACGGATGAAAAAGTAAAACTAAGTGAGTTGTCTAAAACGGGTGCATTTGTTAATGCTTTTGAAGCCGTAAAAATGGCGGATAAAATGGCTAGTTTAAATGTTAAACCAAAAACAGCTCCTGCAAAGAAGTCTAAATAATTAACACAAAAAGCATAAAAAAGCCGCAAAAAATAATTTGCGGCTTTTTTAATATCTTTTAAACAAACTAAACATTCAATTCTTTTTTCCCAGAAAGTAAATATAAAACAGCCATTCTAACTGCAACACCATTTTCAACTTGTTTTAAAATTACAGATTGCTTACTATCTGCAACATCACTATCAATTTCAACGCCGCGGTTAATTGGTCCGGGGTGCATAATTAATATCTCTTTATCGATACCAGCCAATCTTTTTTGAGAAACTCCATATGACAAATTATATTCCCTAAGCGAAGAGAATAAAACCTGATTTTGACGCTCTAATTGAATACGAAGCACATTGGCCACATCGCACCATTGCAACGCTTTTTGCAAATTATATTCCACTTGTACATCAAATGCTTGTTGAATATATTTAGGGATTAAAGTTGGAGGTCCGGATAACATAACCTCTGCACCCATTTTTTTAAGCAAATAAATATTACTAAGTGCTACCCTTGAATGCATAATATCACCGATCAATAAAACTTTTCTTCCTTCAAGTGAACCATAATGTTCAATAATTGAGAATGCATCTAATAAGGCTTGTGTGGGATGCTCATTAATGCCATCTCCTGCATTAACTATGGCAATGTTGGGTAAATGCTTTGCCAAAAAATGAGGCGCTCCACTCGCACTATGACGCATTACAACCATATCGACTTTCATACTGAGAATATTATTAACTGTATCTAATAATGTTTCTCCTTTTGAAACCGAAGAAGCAGAAGCTGAAAAATTAATGGTATCGGCACTCAATCTTTTTTGAGCCAACTCAAATGAAATTCTTGTTCTAGTTGAATTCTCGTAAAATAAATTAACGATGGTTACGTCTCTTAAAGAAGGAACTTTCTTAATTGGCCTTTGCAATACTTCTTTAAATTGTTGAGCCGTAGATAAAATAATAGAAATATCTTTTGGAAGAAGTGATTTAATGCCTAGAAGATGATTAGTAGTTAGTTGCATTAAGGAGCGAAGTTAAAGCAAATATTGAATGAGTTGATTATAAATACAATTTTTTTTAAGAATAAATGATAACAGTATTTTTTGACCAATCCACGACTACGTTTTGTTGAGGCTTAGTATCAATTGACAGTCCACAATAATCGGGCTGAATAGGTAATTCTCGATTAAAAGATCGATTAATCAACACACACAGTTCTACTTTTTTGGGTCTGCCAAAATCTTGAAGTGCATCTAAAGCTGCTCTGATTGTTCTTCCTGTGTATAAAACATCATCAATTAGTATAACTTTTTTTCCTTCAATAGATTGAGTTATTGTAGTTTCTTTTGGTTCATGTAACTCATCTCTAATATCATCCCTATAAAAAGTGATATCTAAAACGCCATATTGCAATTTAAAATCGGGATACAAAGAAGCAATCGTATCCATCATTTTATTGGCTACTAATTTTCCTCTTGGTTGAATGCCAACAAAAACAATGTTGTTTAATTCATTTTGATTTTCTACCAATTGATGAGCAAGACGCTTAATGGTTAAATCTAATTGGGTAGATGAAAGTAAAATTTCCATGGTGCGAATTTAACCCAAATTTTCAAGTTGAAATCTATTGATGGTAAAAATATCTTTATGCTTCTGATTCTATTTTGTTTTGTAAATCAGCTAAATCCTCCCATTTCCCAGCGGCAGCTAATTTAGCCTGTTTTGCCCAAGTGGTATAATAATTTATTTTCTTTTTATTATTTGCAATATCGAGTATAATCAATAATTTTTTTATAGTACATCTACCCAATTCAACATAACTTGTAATTGATTCAGATTTTAGCAAAGTTTGAATTTTTGGTGTAATGCCTAAAATTTTTGTAAGATCTTCCGTTTTACCGCTGGATGTTTTTTCAGGTTTTAATTCAGAATTGGATTGTTTTTTGGCAAGTTGTTTTGTATCAACAACACAGTTTTCAACAATTTGACCATAAGCATTTTTTAATACTTTGGGATTATCGTCATTTTCCCATCTTCCATCACTAAGCAAATAACGGTATTCGTATTTTTTTCCAGGGGATAAATTTAAAGATCCAGACAAAGATCCGTCTGCGTTTAGATTTAATGCAATCCCTTTATTTACGTCCCATTGATTAAAATCACCTACTAAAAAACCACCTTTCGCCTCTTGTACACGAGTTGCTTTTAGATAAAAATCCACTTTCACTGACATGACTATATTTTTTATAAAATTAAAGGTTTCTTTTCAATAGAAATTCAAAATAGTTAGCTAATCCTTAAATAATTTTTAAACTTATTTGTAAAAATTTAGATGATTATTTTTCTAACATAAATGGATATGCATGATTTGTTGGTGGATTGAACGTTTCTTTTATGGTTCTTGCGCTTAACCAACGATAAAGATTTAATGGAGAACCCGCTTTATCATTAGTACCACTTGCTCTTGCACCTCCAAAAGGTTGTTGGCCTACAACGGCTCCTGTAGGTTTATCATTAATATAAAAATTTCCAGCACTGTTTCTTAATTTATTGGTTGCCAACTCTACCGCATATCTATCTTTTGCAATTACAGCTCCAGTTAAAGCGTAAGCAGATGTTGAATCCACCAATTTTAATGTCTCTTCAAATTTATTTTCATCATAAACATAAATGGTCAATACTGGTCCAAATAATTCTTCGCTCATGGTTACATACTTTGGATCTGTAGTTTCAATAATCGTTGGCTCTATAAAATACCCATGAGATTTATCACAATTGCCACCTACCCATAATTTTGTAACTCCGCCTTTCTTTTTTGCTTGTTTGATATAACCTTCCAATTTATCAAAGCTTTTTTCATCTATTACGGCGTTAATGAAATTGGTAAAATCTTCTACTGTTCCCATTTTCATTGTCTTAACAGTTTCAACAAGTTTCTTCTTGATTGATGCAGCTAGGTTTGAAGGAATATATGCCCTTGATGCAGCTGAACATTTTTGTCCTTGATACTCAAATGCGCCTCTTGCCAATGCAGTAACTACAACATCCACATCGGCTGATTTGTGCGCAATTACAAAATCTTTACCGCCCGTTTCACCAACAATTCTTGGATAGGATTTATACTTGTTCATATTTGCACCAATCGTTTCCCACATTTTATTAAAAACACCTGTACTTCCGGTAAAGTGAATTCCAGCAAAATCCGGGTGATTAAATACTATATTTCCAATGGTTGGGCCATCAATAAACACCAAATTAATTACGCCATCAGGTAAACCAGCTTCTTTTAAAATACGCATAAATAATTGTGCACTATACACTTGCGTGTTGGCACATTTCCAAATCACTACATTGCCACACATTGCAGCGCTAGTAGGCAAATTACCTCCTATTGCAGTAAAATTAAAAGGAGTCAATGCAAATACAAATCCTTCTAAAGGGCGATATTCAACACGATTGTTCATCCCTGCTCCACTAATCGGTTGTTGACGATAAATGTCGCTTAAAAAATGCACGTTAAACCTTAAAAAATCGATTAACTCGCAAGCAGAATCCAATTCAGCTTGTATTACATTTTTACTCTGACCAAGCATTGTTGCCGCATTTATAAAAGGGCGATATTTTGTTGCCAATAAATCGGCTGCTTTTAAAAATATATTTGCCCTGTTTTCCCAACTCATTGAAGCCCATTTGTCTTTTGCTTTTAATGCAGCATTGATTGCTTTTGTAACATGACTCGCATTACCAGTGTGGAAATGTCCTAAAATAAGTTTGTGTTCATGCGGTGGACGCATCTCAACTTTATTTCCTGTACGTATTTCTTCAGAACCGATGTACATAGGCACATCAATTTTTTCTGACTTCAATGTTTTTAATGCATTTTTCAAAGCCAATCTTTCTGCACTTCCTGGTGCATAGTTTAATACAGGTTCGTTGACTGGAGACGGGTAATAAAAATCGCCAAATTGCATAATGATAGTTTTTAATTTTATGTATAAAAATTGTAAAATTCAATATTTTTTCAAGTCAAAATTAATGCATTAATCTTCTTTTTCACTCATTAAAAACGCTTTAATAAATCCATCAATTTCACCATCCATTACAGGCCCTACGTTGCCTACTTCGAAATCGGTTCGGTGGTCTTTGATCATTTTATATGGATGGAAAACATAAGATCGTATTTGAGAGCCCCACTCTATTTTTTTCTTTGACGCATTTTTAGAATCGATTAATTCCTGACGCTTTCTCATTTCTTCTTCATACAATCTACTCTTTAACATCGCCATCGCTTTTTCTCTATTTTCTCCTTGGGTTCGTGCTTGTTGACATTCAACAATGATTCCACTTGGTTTGTGCGTTAAACGTACAGCGGTTTCAACTTTATTTACATTTTGTCCCCCACTACCTCCACTTCTAAAAAACGCCCATTCCACATCAGCTGGATTTACTTCGATTTCAATGGTATCATCAATTAGCGGATACACATAAACACTGGCAAATGAAGTATGTCTTCTAGCATTGCTATCAAAAGGAGAAATTCTAACTAAACGATGAACACCACTTTCCGCTTTTAAAAATCCATATGAAAATGCACCGTCAAATTGGAAAGTACAAGTTTTTATACCGGCACCATCTCCCCATTGCCAATCCAATTCGGAAACAGTCCAACCTTGTTTTTCGCCATACATTCTATACATACGCGCAAGCATTTCAGCCCAATCCTGACTTTCTGTACCTCCTGCACCAGAATTAATTTGCAACACTGCAGGCAATGCATCCGCAGGGTCATTTAATGTACTTTTAAATTCGGCTTCTTCGATTTCAACATTGGCTTTGGAAAAAGCTTCTTTCACTTCCTCTTCACTTGCTTCAGATTCTTTCCAAAAATCAAATAATACCGCAAAGTCTTCTACTGCACCAGCAACACGCAAGTACATATCAGACCAATACTCATTATTTTTTATGTCTTTTAGAATCGATGTAGCGCGTGCATTATCATCCCAAAATCCAGGAGAAAGGGATAATTGCTTATCGTTTGTAATTTTTGCTATTCGGTTATCGTAGTCAAAGAAACCTCCTCAAAACCAAAACACGGTCTCTCATAACCTTTAAATGTTCAATTGTCATAGGTGCAAAAGTATAGTTTTTTAATCAATGGTGCAGAGAAGATTTTATGATAGATGTCATTTAAAAAGGTTCTACTTTAACACCAAGTCCCGGCAAATCATTGTAAATCACCTTACCAAAATCGAAGCCAATGCCTTCTCCGAATTGTTCATTTTGCAATAAAGTGCCATCCATATCTACAAAATCAACCATTGGTGCCAATTGAGCAATGGCGGCCGTTCCAATAGATGTTTCATTCATACAACCAAGCATTGTTTTCAGGTTGTATTGTTTTGCTTTTTCAATCATTCTTCTAGCAGGAGTAATACCGCTACATTTCGTAAGTTTTATATTAATCCCATTAAAGAAATTTTTGCATTTTTCAACATCAGATTCCTGAACACAAGACTCGTCTGCAAATATGGGCAATTCTGATTTTTCATATAAAATTTTCATGCCTTCCCAATTGTTTTTTTCAAGTGGTTGCTCCACAAATTCTACATTCAACGCTTTAAGTAATGGAATTTTCTTAAGCGCCATTTCTACATCCCATGCCTCATTTGCATCAACCCGAAACACTGCATTGGTATGTTTTCTAAGTTCAGTTATTGTTTCGATATCATTTTCAAAACCTACTTTAATTTTATAAATGGGCCAAGGTGTATCTTTCATTTTCTGAATCATCATATCAATTGAATCAATGCCAATTGTAAAATCAGTATCAGGTGCTAATGATGCATTCAAATTCCACAGTTGATGCAATTGTTTACGTTTTATTTTTCCATAAATATCCCATCCTGCCATATCTAAAGCAGCAACTAAAAATGAATTATTTGGAAAAAGATGATGTAAAAAATGCCAAAAACGTTCTGGATCTGAAAATGCAAATTTCTCAATGAACATTCTTTTTCTTTCTAAATCCTCCGCCATTTTTTCGGTTGAAATATTATAATAAGAAATTGCAGGCGCTTCTCCATAACCTTTAATTCCAAAATGATCCAACTCAACTACAAAAATGGGCTGATGTGTTTTAGAAGCTTTTGAAATAACAAACGGATGCTTAAATGATAATGAAATGGTTTTATGCTGAATTTTCACTTGTGAATATTTAGGACGAAATATGAATTTTAAAGTCAAAATTATTGAATCCTCTTTTTAAAAAGCCAACATAAATTTTTGAATAAAAAAAACGCCGGTTTTAGCCGACGTTTTTTTGTTTTAAAATTGATTAATTTATTATTGTTTTATAATTTTTGTAGTTGTGAATTTATTTGCTTGAATAACTTTAACCACATAAAAACCTGGCTTAAAATTCAATCCAAAATTGTATAATTTATCTGATTGACCTTTTTCCTGATAAACCATTTTTCCAAGAACATCATAAACTTGTATAGTAACTTCTCCAACTTCTTCTGAAGATATATCAACTTTGAAAGTAGATACAGAAGGATTCGGATAAACATTAACACTTAAATTGTTTGTACGAGTTCCACAATTTTTCTGGCCTTCTAAAATAGTAACACCTAATAAAGCAGTATTACCATTAAAGTCTTTTACGGTCACTCTATATGTTCCAGGTGCCAAATTTTTGAATTTTCCATCTGTATTATAATCAACGCCATTTAAAGTATACGAGTATGGCGCTGTACCACCTGCTGCACCAACAGTAATCGAGCCATTTTTTGCTCCGATACATGTTACATTTGACCTACTTATTAAACTGATTGACAATCTTACTGTTGCATTAATTTCTGTTACAATAAACGATGTCATTTTCACACATCCATTTTGATCAACCACTGACACCGTATGTGTACCCACTCCAATTCCTATAAAAGAATTTGAAGTTTGAGAAGGTCCGCCATCTAAACTATATCTGTAATTCCCTGCACCACCAGTAGCATTTATTTGAATTGATGTATTTCCACCAGAAACAACTTGAGCATTTCTAATATTAACAACCACATTGATTTCTGATGGTTGACTTATTGTAACATTTACTGTTTGCGTTGTTCCTGTTGCATCTGTAACTGTAATTGTATTTACACCAGCAGACATTGAGAAAGAACCAACGCCAACATATGGCGCAACACCACCTGTTGCAGCTACCACAACAACTGCAGTACCTCCATTACAACTGATTGTTCCTGCTGTAACATTTACAACTAAACTATCAACAATAAAAGCAGCTATATTAATTGAATCATTTACCACACATCCTTTTGAATCTTTTATGGTAACATGATGTACGCCAGCAGTTATATTGTTAAACATGTTTGAACTTTGATATGTTCCATTGTCGATGGTGTAGCTATATGGTGCTGATCCTCCAGTAACATTAGCAGAAATAAAAGTAGCTCCTGCTGGACTAGTTATTGTACCAGAAGTCAATGCTACCGATAAAGCGTTAGGCTGGGTAACTGTTACAGATACAACATTGATTACACCATTAGCATCAGTTACATTGTATGTGTATGTTCCAGCAGATACAGTAAATGTACCTTCTCCAGTATATGGAGCCGTGCCACCTGCTGCAGAAACGGTAACTGAAGTTGTTCCACCATTACAAGCTATCGTTCCTGCTGTTGCAGTTGCGCTCAATAATGATGATGGCTGACTGATTGTTATTGTTCCTGATTTTGTACAACCATTTGCATCTT
>JAIYAN010000004.1 GCA_027489035.1 Chitinophagaceae bacterium | reverse complement strand
TCGTTATCACTAAACCAATTACCACCTGCATTTCCGTTAGTACTAAACGTTGTTGTTCCATTTACACAGATCGAATCTGCTCCACTTATCGTTCCTGCACTTGGTGCTGCGGTTACCGTAACAACTGTTGATGCTGTATCGTTTGCACATCCACCTGTGCCTGTTACGATATATCTTATTGTTGATGTGCCCGCTGAAACTGGAGTAACTACGCCACTTCCGTCAATAGTTGCAACGCCTGTTGACACAGAACTCCATGAACCACCTGTACCTGTTGTTGATAAGGTTGTTGTTCCGTTTGAACACAATGCAGTTGTACCACTGATATTACCAGCATCTGGTGCTAAAGTGATCGTTACCGTTCTTGTTGCTGTATCATTTGCACATCCTCCAGTTCCTGCTACTACATATGTCATTATTGATGAACCTGCTGATACAATAGTAATTACACCTGTTGAACCATCTATTGTTGCTACAGCTTCTGTTCCACTTGACCATACTCCACCACTTACTGATGAGGTAAACGTTGTAGAACCTGTTGAGCATATTGCTTGTGTACCGCTTAATGTTCCTGCACTTGTTTCTGCAGTTACCGTAACAACTGTTGATGCTGTATCGTTCGCACAACCACCTGTTCCTGTTACGATATATCTGATTGTCGTTGCACCCGCTGATACTGCTGTTACTACGCCACTTGCGTCTACTGTAGCTACGCCTGTTGACACTGAGCTCCATGAACCACCGGTTCCTGTTGTTGATAAAGTTGTTGTACCATTTGAACAAATATCTGTTGTTCCACTGATATCACCTGCATTTGGTGATGAAGTAATCGTCAAGTTTAAAGTAATTGTTGAATCGCAACCTGCAACATTTAATGTGTCGTAAAGTTTAGCACCAGAGGTTGAATATGTTGTGCCTCGCCATAAATAACTTTCACAAGCAGAAATGCTAAAAGAACTGAAGGTTGGCTGTTTAACAGTTATTGTAATTGTTGCACTATCTACATTATCATCCGCATCTGTTACAACAACTTTGTAAGTTGTTGTAGTACTTGGAGAGACTAGAATGTTATCTGTTGTTTCTGCAGCATTATCCCATAAATAGGTGTAAGGTGCTGTTCCACTGCTAGCATTTGCTGTTAAGGTTACATCTGTACCACTACAAACATTATTCAAATCAGAAGTGATATTAACTGTTACTTGTGCATTAGCTTTTACGCAAAATGCAAAAAAAAACAAAATAATTGCTAAAGAAAACAAAATCAATTTTGATTTAATAAAAAATGATTGTGAGGTAACACTTAAATTTGAAGACATAGAAGGGGTTTTATTTCTTGTTGTTTATTGAATCACGTGCAATTTACTTTAAAATTCAACATTAACAAGATATTATATAAGATGTAGTATTAAATACATATTAAATTACGTAGTTACACTTAGTACGTAAAAAAATAGCTTTAAATGAATTATTTAAAATTGACACCAGAATTAATTAAAATTCATAAATCTGTTAATTTTGTCATTGGTTTTTAAACTTGTCTAAACAATGAACATTTTTAGACAAGTAATTTTCAATATTTTAGGCGAAATCATATTTATTATTTTTGGGTTAACTTTTAATTCGAAATATATTTTTTCACATTTCACTCATTAAGACGGGAAGCCCCCTCAATCACCCATAGGGGAAGTTGGAGTTAGAAAATAATTGGAATTGGATACTGAATTTGGGATTACTTTTCACTTTTTACTTTTTACTTTTTGCTTTTTACTTTTTACTTTTTGCTTTTTACTTTTTTAAAAAACAACATTTTCCAAAAACACTAAATAAATATTACTGGCTCAAATCAATTTGAAATATTAGTTCACCAATGTAAATATTATATTTGTTGCTATGGAAATAAACGAATCTTTTCAACTTGCTTCAGATTTCATTCAATATACAAGGGCTAACATTTTTCTTACCGGAAATGCGGGAACAGGTAAAACCACTTTTTTAAAACACTGTAAAAACAATAGTTTAAAGAACACTGCTATTGTAGCTCCCACTGGTGTTGCTGCTATGAATGCGGGTGGAACAACCATTCATTCGTTTTTTCAACTGCCATTTACACCTTACATACCTGGTCAAAGGGGATTTAATAATAACCATACATTCAACGACAAAAACAGTTTAATTGGCATGCTTCGCATTAATGCCGAAAGAAGAGAAGTGATGCAACAATTGGAACTGTTGATCATCGATGAAATTAGCATGGTGCGTTGTGATGTATTGGATGCTATTGATGTGGTATTGCGATTTGTAAGAAACAATCAATCTCAACCATTTGGTGGTGTGCAGGTGTTGTTGATTGGAGATTTATTTCAACTACCTCCTGTGGTAAAAGATGATGAGTGGCAAATTTTATCGCCTTATTATAAAAGCCCATTTTTTTTCAATAGTGATGTGCTAGAAAAGGATGCGCCTATTTATGTGTCGCTTGAAAAGATTTATAGACAAAACGATCCTGTTTTTGTAGATCTTTTAAATCAAGTAAGAAATAATAAAATGACGGATGAGGGATTTGAGTTATTGCATCAAAGATATTTACCAGAATTCATACCATCGAAAGAGGAACACTATATCACTTTAACTACACATAACAACAAGGCTGATGCGATTAATAATACAGCTTTACAAGAAATAAAAAATAAACAAGTAGTTTTTTCTGCAATTGTAGAAGGCGATTTTTATGAAAAATCATATCCTGCAGATGCCGAACTTAAACTTAAAGTTGGTGCTCAGGTAATGTTTATAAAAAACGATACCGAAAAAATTAGAAGATATTTCAATGGGAAAATTGGCATCGTAGAAAAAATAGAAGACGACAACATTTTTGTTTTATGCGATAGCGAGCAATTTCCCATAGAAGTAAAAAAAGAAAAATGGAGAAACATTCAATATGCATTAGATAAAAAAACAAATAAAGTTGAAGAAAATGAAATTGGTTCGTTTACACAATTTCCTTTACGATTGGCATGGGCAATAACGATACATAAAAGTCAGGGTTTAACTTTTGAAAAAGCCATAATCGATGCGGGAAGTGCATTTGCACCCGGACAAGTATATGTTGCCTTGAGCAGATGCACAAAATTAGAAGGTATTGTTTTGCATAGTAAAATAATGAGTAATGGATTAAAAAGTGATTCAAGAATTGATGCATTTTCAAGCAATCAAAAAACTACTGCTGCGCAAATGTTGGCATTAACAGATGCAAAAAAAGATTATGAACAAATCATTTTATTGAATTTGTTTGATTTTACGATTGTTGACAATGGGTATATTTCAGTGATTAAAATACTATCAGAAAACTCAAATTCTTTTAAGCAAGAAGCGGTTGAGCAATTTAAAAAAATTGATGTAGAAATAAAAACGATTATTGATATAGCCATAAAATTTAAAACCCAACTGACTCAATTGTTTGTTTCTAAAAACGAACCGAATGCTGAATTATATTTACAAACCAGAATTATAGCTGCAGCAACTTACTTAAAAAAAGCAGTTGAACATATAAAATCAAAAATCGAAAAAACAACTTTAGAAACCGACAGTAGAAACATTTCTTCAGAATTAAACAAATCGATGGGTTTATTTCATAAAGAAATTTGTTTAAAAATATTTTTACTTGATGGAGTTGAAAAAGGGTTTGAAATAAGTAATTATTTAGAACATAAAAGAAAATTCACAAAGCCAATGTTTTCTTTTAATAGTTATGCTGGTACAAGTACATTAGAGAACTCCACGATTTCGCATCCTGCATTGTATAAAAAATTACGCAAAAAAAGAGATGATATTTGTGCGCAAAAGAACACCCCGATTTATTTGGTAGCAAGCAGCAACACACTAGAAGAGATGGTGAGCTATTTACCACAAACAGAAAATGAGTTAAATAAGATCAAAGGATTTGGCCCAATAAAAACAAAGCAATACGGAAATCAATTTTTAGACATCATTCGAGCATATTGTGAAGAAAACGGTTTGACTACTCTGCTGAATTTAAAAGAGAAAAAAGCAGTTGTTGAAAAAAAGAAAAAAGATAAACCCGATACAAAAAAGCTCAGTTTTGAATTGTTTAAATCGGGTAAAAATATAGAAGAGATTGCTTTTGAAAGAAATTTAACCATAGGGACAATTGAAACCCATTTGATTTATTTTATTGAACACAATCAAATCGAATTAAGTGAAATTTTATCCGAAGAAAAAATCGACATCATCACATCAGCAGCAAATAAAGTAGAAAATAAAAACAGCAAATCCATTAAAGATATTGTGCCGGAGCATATTAGTTATGGGGAAATAAGGATGGTGTTGGCGGGGGGTATGTAGGGGTTTAACTGTTTAAGGGTTTAATGGTTTTGTTCAATAGGTTCAATAGGTTCAATGGGTTCAAAAGGTTGGGAGCATTGTAGGTTGAAAATTTTCAACCCTTAAAAAGAGTTTCGATAGTTTCATTTAAACCAGCGTTAGCGAATTAAACCAGCGTTAGCAACTTAAACCAGCAAAGCGTATTAAACCAGCGTAAGCGTATTAAACCAAGCGTAGCGTATTAAACCAGCGTAGCGCCTTAAACCAGCGAAGCGCACTAAACCAACGCAGCGTCTTAAACCAGCCCAGCGTCTACTGATAAACCCTTACATAATCTACCAACATTTTTTGAGGGAATATAGCATCTTCTATACCATACTTTCCGCCCCAATTGCCTCCTACTGCTACATTAAGAATTAAATGAAAAGCGTCATCAAATGGCCATGCTTCTGTATCTGTGTGGTCGTTTTTAAATTGATGATATTGTTTATTGTCTATAAAAAAACGAACATCATCTTTTGTCCATTCTACCGCGTAAATGTGAAAATCATTTGCCAAATCTTTTAAGAAATACGCCCCTGATTTTTGTGTCCCTTTCATGCCATTATAAGCACCAGTATGCACCGTTCCAAATAATGAATCAGGCCAATAGCCAACGTTTTCCATGATATCTATTTCTCCACTATGTGGCCAAATGCCGTAAGCCATTTTTGTAGGTAACATCCATATTGCAGGCCACATTCCTTTTCCAGCGGGGATTTTAGCTTTTATTTCGAAACGACCATATTTCCAATCCTGTTTGCCTTTTGTAACTAAACGTGCCGACGTATATTTAGCACCGTTATATTCCTCTTTTATGGCTTCAATAACCAAAGTTCCATTTTCTATCCTTGCATTTTCTGGTCTATTTACCGTGTAATATTGCGCTTCATTATTGCCCCATCCACACAATGCAGGACAACCATTACCCTTATCAAATGCCCATTTACTGGTATCTATTGATTTCTTTTTTGCATTAAATTCATCACTCCAAACAAGCTTTTGAAAGGTGTATTGTGCGTTTGCTCCTAGAGACAACATAACCACCAAGGATACACTTGATAATATTTGAATTCCTTTCCTACTAAACATTTGCATTGTATAAAATTTACCAAGTTTTGTTATTGATAACGTTGATTTCTTTAGTAAGATTGGCAACCTTAATAACGAAAGCTCCTTTTTCAACGGTTAGTTTATTATTTGTATTGATGAATCCCAAATCTTTTACTGGAATTGTCATTCGTATTAATTTCTCTTCTCCAGCATTCAATTCAATCTTATCAAATTCCCTTAATCTTTTTACATCAGGCGTTAAAGAAGCTACAAGATCGCTTACATAAATTTGAAATGCTTCTTTACCAGAACGTGATCCCGTATTTTTTACTTTAAACGATACAACAATTTCATCAGTTGCTGCATAAGTTGTTTTATCAACAGTTAAATCAATGTATTGAAATGTGGTGTACGAAAGTCCAAAACCAAAATCATATTGCGGATTGTAATCAGCAGAATAATCATACGCACCTTGAGGGTTTGATTGCTCGTCTGATGGTTTATGAATATAATTGGTTAAGGCATTCACATAGCGGGGATAAGTAATCGGCAACTTACCACTTGGATTTATTTTTCCAATTACGATATCTGCTAGTGCATCGCCACCATAATTACCTGGAATATAAATATCTATGATAGAAGGCACCAATGGTTCTAATCTTGAAATGTTTCTTGGTCTTCCTTCATTTAAAATAAGAATAACTGGCTTTCCAGTGCTGATGGCTACTTTAGCCAATTCTATTTGGTTATCACTCAAATTCAAGTCATTTAAATCACCTGGCTTTTCAGTATAGCTATTTTCACCTAAGCACAAAATAATGTAATCAACATTTGCTGCTTTTGTTATTACATCATTAAAATCAACAACCGAATCTTCAAAATATTTACCATCCATTTTGTAAGCTACACCTTGCGAAAAGCTGATGTTTCTAGCTCCCATTTTTTGTTGAAATGCCTCATAAATGGTATTGTATTTAGAAGCAAACATTTCTGTTTTTTCACCTTGCCAAGAGTACGACCAGCCACCATTTAAAGTGCGCATTGAATTTGAATTTGGCCCTGTTACCAATACTTTGGATGTAGATGAAATTGGTAGTACATTGTTTTTATTCTTCAAAAGTGTAATTGATTCTGCAGCTGCATCGTATCCAATTTTTTCTGAAACTGATGAAGCAAAATTAGGATACTCGCTATTGTTGCTAAATGGCACTTCAAACAAATTCAATTCATATTTCACCCTTAAAATTCTTTTTACGGCATCATCAATTCTTGAAATAGGCACTTTATTTTCTTTTACCAAAGAAATTAAATCGTTGAAAAATGTTTTATAATCGTAAGGAATCATCGCCATATCTATACCTGCATTGATTGCAAGCATTAACGCTTCTTTATTTGAACCAACGATTTTATCTCTTTTGTACACGTTTTCAATATCCTGCCAATCGGTTACTACAAAGCCCGTAAATCCAAGTTCTTTTTTCAATACATCCGTTAATAGATATTTATTGATGTGGGTTGGAATGCCGTTTATCAAAGCTGAATTAACCATTACCGTTCTTGCTCCTGCTTTTACACCAGCGGTGAAAGATGGCAAATGATATTCTCTAAGATAATGCTCGGGCATCCATGAATTGGTTCTGTCTTTTCCAGTTTTAGGATCAGAGTATGCTAAAAAATGTTTCAAGCAAGCCAGTATTTGTGTTTTACCACCCAATGGATTTTGATACCCTTCTATAGTTTGAACACCCATTTGTGTAACCAAATAAGGATCTTCACCAAAAGTTTCCCACAATCTTGGCCAACAAGAATTTACGCCTAAATCTAACACTGGTGAGAAATTCCAGGTCACACCTGTTGCTCTTGATTCATAAGCAGTTACTTCTGCAGCTTTACGAACCAAGCTCCTATTCCATGAGGCAGCTTGTGCAAGTGGCTGTGGAAACAAAGTTGCATCCGCAACATAAGTAGCACCATGTATCGCATCAAAACCATAAATTAATGGAATTTTCATTCTGCTTGATGTGGCCATTTTTTGCAATTGACTTACAACTTCATTCCATGCGGTTGTAGTCATTGCTTTATTGTTAGACGTATTTAATACAGACCCTAACTTATATTTCAGCAAAGCATCTGAAACTTTCTTTTCATCTAATTTAAACGTTGTAGCACCATCTACGCCTAAAACATCTAATGTCACCTGAGCCATTTGACCAACTTTGTCCTCCAAGGTCATTTGCTTTAATAGTGTATTGATTTTTTGTTCTGTTGGCGAAATTTTTTGGGCTATTGCCACACCATTCGAGATAAAAATACTGCTAGATACCACCGCAATATTGAAAAGCAATTTTGAAAAATTCATTTTTAATATTTTTAAAAATATAATGGTTGTTTAATCGAATGGATTGACCAAACAACCACTATATTTTATTTGTTGAATACTTATTGTTTTACAATTTTTCTGGTAACTTTTTTGTTATTGAGTTTGTTTTCAATCAACAAATAATATACCCCAGCTGGATAAGCCTTTAAATCAATTTGTACAACACTGTTTGTACTGATAACTTTTCTAATGCTTCTTCCAAGTGCATCATACAAACAAATGTTTAAAGGCAAATTGTATGTATTGTTGATATTTACATCATCAATTGTTGGGTTTGGATATAATACAATCTGTGATAAGAGTGCATCATAATCTACGTTTGAAGCCTCATTTGAAAACAGCATATCATCGAAATAATATGTTTTTTCTCCAGATACAGAACCTGCAACTCCATAATTGAAGAAGATGGTTGCTTTATCATAATTGTAATTCAAATTCAATGCTTGCGTACCACTTGCTTCGTTAGCAAAATCGAATACCAATGTTTGCCAGCCTGATGCTACAGTAACCACTGCGTCTGTTTCAACAGCATGGGTTGCATTTAAATGATCTTCAACTTTTAATCTAACGGTAATGCCTGCTTGTGGAGCCCAAACCCTTACTGTCATTTTTGTTTTAGTATTGGTAAATGGAATTCGAGTTGCAAATCCAAGTTGAGCAGGGGCTGTTACTGTTGTTCCAGCTGTAGCATCTGCAGTAGCTGATTTAATTACTTGAGCTACTTTATTTGTTGCCAATGTTGGATCAACAACGATAGACGATTGCTCTGCTCCACCAAAACCAATTACACCATAATCAACTGAAGCATCTTCAAAAGTTACAGGTAAATTCATTTGCGTTAATGTGGTTGTAGAACCACCGCCAATCGTTAATCTTACATCATCAAATAAATAAGTAAAATTAGCTGAGCCATCTCCCATTGTTCCATTATCAAAAATGAATACAACTTTTTGGTATTGGTTTGCACGATTGATTGAAGAGAAATCAAAACTTAAATCTTCCCAAGCATTTGCAACAGTTGTAACAGCTTCTTTTTCAAAATTCAATGAACCATCTAAAACGTTCTCCACTTTCACCAAAACTTTTGTTCCAACTCTTGGCGCAAAAACTTTCATTTTAAATAGTCTATTTACAGAGAAATCAATTGGACCGTTTAAGATGATTGAACTTCCACCATAAGTTTGACCAAAGCTCTTAACCATTTTAGCCACTTTTGTACTGGTGTTAATTCCATTTGATTGTGCATTATTTACAACAGTAACATTGCCGCCATCAAAATCTACAAATGAATATGGAATTGATGTTGATTGGAAATCCAATGGCAATGATGGCAATGGATTAATTCCGCCTCCACCAATAAACTTCATATCATCAAAGTAGTACGTTTTCTCTCCTGCAACAGCACCTGATGTACCAAAGTTGAAGAAGATAGTCGCTTTATCATAACGATAAGTAAGATTCAATGCTGAAGTACCAGTAACGTTTTGTGCAAAATCAAATTCTACAATTTGCCATCCACTAGCTACCGTTACAAAAGATTCTGTTTCTACTGATCTTGTTGGGTTTGCATGATCCTCTAATTTTAATCTAACAGGAATATTTGCATTTGGTGACCAAATTCTAACAGACATTTTAGTACTTGTTGCAGTAAATGGAACTGCACTTGCAAATCCTAATCCAGCTGCAGCAGTACATGTAGTACCCGCAAAAATTTCAGCTGTTGCAGATTTAATTACTTTAGCCACTTTATTGCTCGATAATGTAGGATCTGTTTCAATGGTAGATTGTTCTGCTCCACCAAAACCTATTAAACCATAGTCTACTGTTGCAGTTGCATCAAAAGTTACTGGTAGATCCATTTGTGCTAATGTTACCGGACCAGTTCCAGATGTTAATCTTACATCATCAAAAAGAAAAGTAAAGTTAGGTGTACCATCACCCATTGTACCTAAATCAAATATCAATACCACTTTGCTGTATTGGTTGGTTGCATTTATTGCTGTGAAATTGAAAGTCAAATCTTCCCAAGCATTTGCCTGTGTGGTTAATACTTCTCTTTCAAAAGAAATTGTAGCGTCTGTTTCATTTTCAACTTTCATTAAAACTTTCGTACCTACTCTTGGAGCAAATACTTTCATTTTGAAAATTTTATTTGTTGAGAAATCAATAGGGCCTGCTAATGTGATGTAACTACCTCCATAAACCTCTCCAACACTTTTTACCATCTTGCCTACTTTACTACTAGTATTTATTCCAGAAGATTGAGGGTTATTTACAACTGTAACCGCTCCACCATTGAAATCGGTGAAAGTGTAATTAATTGTTGAAGATTCAAAATCTAACGGAAGCACTGGTAATGTTGGTGTAACAACTGTTTCTGCTGGACCAAATTTCACATCATCAAAATAATAAGTACGCTCACCTGTTGCTGCACCTGTGGTACCAAAGTTGAAGAAAATTGATAATTTATCGTAGTTGTAGCTTAAGTTAATTGCTGCAGTTCCGGTTGATTGGTTTAAGAAATTAAATTCCAATGTCTGCCATCCTGATGCAGTTGTAACTGTTGCTTCTGTTTCTACTGAATGGGTTGGATCGCCATGCTCTTCCACTTTCAAACGAACTGGAATACCTGCTACTGGTGACCATACGCGAACATTCATTTTTGTATTGCTAACGGTAAAAGGTATACGACTTGCAAAACCTAATTCTGCTGGTGCGGTTACTGTTGTACCTGCCCATAATTCTGCTGCAGCTGTTTTGATTACTTTAGCTACTTTGTTGGTTGATAATGTTGGGTCAGTTACAATCGTTGACTGCTCTGCTCCGCCAAATCCGATTAAACCATATTCTACGGTTGTAGCATCAAATGTTACTGGCAAATCCATTTGAGCTAGTACTGGTCCACCTCCACCGTTTGTTAATCGTAAATCATCAAATAAATAAGTGAAGTTAGCCGTGCCATCACCCATTGTGCCCAAATCAAATATTAGAACGACTTTGCTATATTGATTGTTTGCATTTATAGGCGTAAAATTGAATGTTAGATCCTCCCATGCATTAGCTTGTGTAGTTAATACTTCTCTTTCGTAAAACTGTGAACCATCTGATTCATTTTCAACTTTTAATAAAACCTTCGTTCCAACTCTTGGAGCGAATACTTTCATTTTGAAAATTCTATTGGTTGTAAAATCAATTGGTCCAGCCAATGTAATGAAACTACCACCGTATGTTTCGCCCACACTTTTTACCATTTTACCTACTTTGCTACTTGTATTTATTCCAGAAGATTGAGGGTTATTTAAAACAGTAACCGCACCACCATTGAAATCAGTAAATGTGTAGTTGATTGTTGATGATTCAAAATCTAAAGGTAATGTTGGTAATGTTGTCGGGCCACCTCCATTTATTAACCTTAAGTCATCAAATAGATAGGTGAAATTAGCGGTACCATCTCCCATTGTTCCCAAATCAAATATTAGAACGACTTTGCTATATTGATTGTTTGCGTTTATTGCTGTGAAATTAAATGTCAATTCTTCCCATGCATTAGCTTGTGTTGTTAATACTTCTCTTTCATAAAAAAGTGATCCGTTTGTTTCATTTTCAACTTTCAATAAAACCTTCGTTCCAACTCTTGGAGCGAATACTTTCATTTTGAAAGTTCTATTTGTTGTAAAATCAATTGGACCAGCCAATGTAATGAAACTACCACCATACACCTCTCCTACACTTTTTACCATTTTAGCAACTTTGCTACTTGTATTTATTCCTGAAGATTGTGGATTATTTAAAACGGTAACCGCACCACCATTGAAATCAGTAAATGTGTAGTTAATTGTTGATGATTCAAAGTCTAAAGGTAAAGTTGGTAATGTTGGAACAACCACTGATGCTGCGCCAAATTTCACATCATCAAAATAATAAGTACGCTCGCCAGTTGCTGCGCCTGTAGTTCCAAAATTGAAGAAGATCGATAATTTATCGTAATTATAAGTCAAGTTAATTGCTGATGTGCCTGTAGCTTGATTTAGGAAATTAAATTCCAATGTTTGCCAACCTGATGCGGTAGTTACCGTAGCTTCTGTTTCTACAGAATGGGTTGCATCTGTTCGCTCTTCCACTTTCAATCGAACAGGAATACCTGCTACAGGTGACCATACACGAACGTTCATTTTTGTATTGCTAACGGTAAATGGTATGCGACTTGCAAAACCTAATCCCGCTGCTGCCGTAACTGTTGTACCAGCCCATAATTCTGCGGTTGCTGATTTGATTACTTTAGCTACTTTATTACCCGCTAATGTTGGATCAGTTACAATCGTTGATTGCTCTGCACCACCAAATCCTACTAAACCATAATCAACTGTTGTAAGATCAAATGTTACAGGCAAGTCCATTTGTGTTAATGCAACTGGTGCCGCTGCGCCAAATTTTACATCATCAAAATAGTAAGTACGCTCCCCAGTTGCTGCGCCCGTTGTTCCAAAATTGAAGAATATTGATAATTTGTCGTAGTTATAAGTCAAGTTAATTGCTGATGTTCCGGTAGCTTGATTTAGGAAATTAAATTCCAATGTTTGCCAACCTGAAGCTGTTGTAACTGTAGCTTCTGTTTCTACTGAATGGGTTGCATCTGTACGCTCTTCTACTTTCAAACGAACAGGAATACCTGCTACTGGCGACCATACACGAACGTTCATTTTTGTATTGCTAACGGTAAATGGTATGCGACTTGCAAAACCTAAACCTGCTGCAGCCGTAACTGTTGTACCAGCCCACAATTCTGCAGTTGCTGTTTTGATTACTTTCGCTACTTTGTTTGTTGATAATGTTGGATCAGTTACAATCGTTGATTGTTCTGCTCCACCAAATCCAACTAACCCATATTCTACAGTTGTAAGATCGAATGTAACTGGTAAGTTCATTTGTGTTAATGCTGGTGGAGGTGCTGGGCCAAATTTAATGTCATCAAAATAGTAGGTACGTTCTCCTGTTGCAGCGCCCGTTGTTCCAAAATTGAAGAAGATCGATAACTTATTGTAGTTGTATGTTAAGTTAATTGCTGATGTGCCTGTTGCTTGGTTTAAGAAATTAAATTCCAAAGTTTGCCAGCCAGATGCCGTAGTAACTGTCGCTTCAGTTTCAACTGAACGAGTTGCGTCAGTACGGTCTTCCACTTTCAAACGAACTGGAATACCTGCTACTGGTGACCATACACGAACATTCATTTTTGTGTTGGTAACGGTAAATGGTATACGATTTGCAAAACCTAAGCCTGCTGCTGCCGTAACTGTAGTTCCTGCCCACAATTCAGCTGTAGCAGTCTTAATTACTTTAGCTACTTTATTGGTTGATAATGTTGGATCTGTTACAATGGTTGATTGCTCTGCTCCACCAAATCCCAACAAACCATAATCTACAGATGTAGTAGCATCGAAAGTCACCGGTAAATCCATTTGAGCTAAAGTTACCGGACCTGCTGCGCCAAATTTTACGTCATCAAAATAGTAAGTACGCTCACCTGTTGCTGCGCCCGTTGTACCAAAATTGAAGAAGATTGATAACTTAGTGTAGTTGTATGTTAAGTTGATTGCTGAAGTTCCTGCAGCTTGATTTAAGAAATTAAATTCCAAAGTTTGCCAGCCTGATGCCGTGGTAACTGTTGCTTCTGTTTCTACTGAACGCGTTGGGTCTGTATTATCTTCCACTTTCAAACGAACTGGAATACCTGCTACCGGTGACCATACACGAACATTCATTTTAGTATTCGTAAAGGTAAATGGTATGCGACTTGAAAAACCTAAACCTGCTGCTGCTGTAACAGTTGTACCAGCCCATAATTCTGCACCTGCCGTTTTAATTACTTTAGCTACTTTGTTTGTTGGTAATGTAGGATCTGTTACAATGGTTGATTGTTCTGCTCCTCCAAATCCGAGTAATCCGTATTCAACTGTAGTCTCGTCAAATGTTACTGGTAGATTCATTTGTGTTAAAGTAGGACCACCGCCACCAGTTGTCAATCTTACATCATCAAACAAAAAAGTGAAATTAGCCGAACCATCACCGTTAGTACCGTTATCAAAAATGAAAATCATTTTTTGATATTGATTGGTGGTACTTATTGTACTAAAATCAAAAGACAATTCTTCCCATGCATTTGCTACTGTAGAAATGGCTTCTCTTTCAAAAAAGATTCCAGCATTGCTAGCATTTTCAACTTTTAATAACAATTTTGCTCCTACCCTTGGAGAAAATACTTTTACTTTAAAAATCCTGTTAATGGTAAAATTAATTGGAGAAGAAAGTGAAATAAAACTTCCACCATAAGTTTGGCCTGGAAATTTTATAAACTTTGCCACTTTTGAACTGGTATTAATTCCTCCTGATTGTGTGTTTGCAACAACAGATACGTTTCCGCCTGCAAAATCTGTAAACGTGTAAGTCACAGATGTTGATTCGAAATCTAAAGGCAATACAATTTGCGAAAATGAAACTGCGCAAATCAATAATGCGGTAAGTAATGTGTATATTTTTTTCATGTTTTTGTTTTTATGAATTCCTTGAACTGCTTTTAGTTACTTTTGAGATTACGTATTGCTTATTGTATGAGTTTATACGCTTTTACATAATCTACTTCCATGGTTGCTGGGAAAATATTATCATCAACACCTTGTGCACCTCCCCAATTTCCACCAATAGCTATATTTAATATCATATGAAACTTTCTATTGAAAGGCCAAGTTGTAAATCCTGTATTATCATTGATGTACTCAAAATATTGTTCATCATCTACAAATCCTTTTATAGAATATGGCGTCCAATCAATTCTATAATCATGAAATTCAGTAGTTGCATTAGGTATAATTTTTGCGCTTGATTTTTGATTTCCTCTTTGTCCATTAAACGCTGAACAATGTATAGTACTATGTACATTATTTTGATCGTAACCTACATGTTCCATGATATCTATTTCACCAGAGGCTGGCCAAATACCATAACCATTATCACTTGGCAACATCCAAATGGCTGGCCATGTACCTCTACCTCTTGGTAATTTTGCCCTTACTACAAATCGACCATATAACCAATCGCCTTTACCTCTACTGATCATACGAGTAGAAGTATATTGACGACCTTCTAAATTTTCTTTTTTTGCTTGGATAACTAAATTACCATTTACAATACCAACATTATTGCCGCTTGTATAATATTGAAGCTCATTATTTCCCCATCCACTTCCACCTACATCATAAGACCATTTTGAAGGATCAGGAACTCCATTGTTGGTAAAATTATCTTCCCACATTGGAGTAGACTCAAATGCCCAATCCTCGTCTGAAACAGGCGGAACAGGTGCTACAATTGGAATGATTTTTTTGTCTGTACACGATTGAAAACTACACACTAAACAAACAAGTGCCAAAACTTTAAATATATTTTTCATTTTTTTACTTTTTATTTTTTATTAATTAATTATTGTCTTACAAATTTGAATTGGAAAATAGTTCCTGAACCGTTACCTGCTCTCAACAACATACGTGTTGGTGTGATTTCAATAATTCTATACAAATTCTCCGTTGGCACATCGGTTGTACCAATAAAATTAACTGGAGGTGCCTGAGGCAATTGAATCGAAGCTAAACCAGATGCTCCGCCAACAATAGGCCCAAAAACAAATGATGTATTAAAAGTTCTGTCTGCACCACAGTTATAATTTGGAGAAATGTTTCCGCCATTAAATGTTGATCCGTTTGCGTTATAATTTAAAGTGTTCGAACTAGAAAAAGTATATACATCATCCACTTGGCAATTTGGTTCTAATGGGCCACCTGGAAAATATTCTGTAGGATTTCCTTCAGTTCCAACTACAATAGGATTTGCACCAGTAGTAGCATCTAGTTTCCAACTTCTGCTGCTACCTCCGGTTAATAAATCTTTGATGTCATCAATTGTTAAGTCTTGTCTTTTCTTCAATTTTATCTCTATCAATTTGCCACCAGCGTTGCTTAAAGTAGCTCTTAATATTAACGTTGTTGCGCTATAACTTCTTACTTCATATGTATTGTTTTCAACTTGGTTTGTGGTGCCGATAAATGGACTGCTCAAACCTGACTCCAATGCATCCAAAATGATATGAGGTGCCTGACCAGGGGTTACCACCATTTTAAAACCAGTTGCATTGTTTTTAGGAACATTACAATTTAGTGTTGATTGATTATAGGTTTGTCCATTTGATTCGTAAGCAAAAGTTCCATTTGCGCTGAACTTAAAAATATCATCTGCTTGACATTCTACAGCAGCATCTGTAGAAAACAAACTAATTCCATCCGGATAAAAAACTTTGATGGCATCATTGTCTGTACTCCATGTCCACTCTGCAAAATTGCAACTGGTTAATGTGTTAAATAGTTCATTTTGACAAGCATCAGAAACTCCAACAAATTTTGTTATAGAACTGTTTCCGTAAGTACCAACAGTAGTTAAAGTAACATTAAAAGTCCCGCCTGCTTTGTAGGTGTGAACTGGATTTTGTTCTGAAGACAACGCTGAGTTATCCCCAAAATTCCATTGATATAAAAATGCTTCTGTAGAATTATTGTTGAATGTTACATTATACGGATAAGGTAAAGTATCTGAAGCTGGTGATTGCAAAAAACTGAAATCTGCCTTTGATGCGGAGCCGATTAAATCGATTTCGTTTTTCTTACAATTAGTCAAAAACAAGGTTAAGCATGCAAGCATTAACGTTGTAAGATTTATTTTTTTGGTCATTTTAATTTTATTTATTTTAAATGATTTGATCTATGTTAATGGTTGAATTAATACCCTGTGTTTTGAGTAAGATTTGCGTTTTTATCAATTTCATTTTGAGGTATTGGCATGTATCTGTGTTTTTCTTGGATATTTGTTTTGCCAGAAGCACGCATCACATCAATGAAATAATTTGGATTTGGATGACGCAATAAATCATACCATCTATGCATTTCAAATGCAAACTCATGTCTTCTTTCATTATAGATAGCCTCTAAATATTGAGCATCAGATAATGAAGGTTGCAAAGGAGTTAATCCTGCTCTTGCTCTGACTTGATCAGCATAAGGCTTTCCAAGGGCAATACCTGCTGCTTCTGCATAAGTTAAAAGCACTTCTGAATAACGCATAATCGGAACATTCAACGCGCAAGTCCATCCACCATTATCTCCCAACGTATTATCGATTGAAACGAAATATTTCTTCACATTCAATCCTAATGGAGAACCCACCAATTGTGCTGGATGTGTGTATGTATCATAAGTATCTCCAGGAATCCACATTGAACGGTTTCTTCTTTTATCAATAATGGTATTATAAGTAGCACCAGATTTATCATAACTATCAGCAAAATCTTTTGTTGGTACATTCCATCCATAACCACGACTTTGAACAACATCTTGGAAACGTGGAGCAAAAAAGCAATTCAATTTTTGGCCTGCACCATAGTCATTAAATTGACCGCCACCGCTTCTGTATTGTACTTCAAACATTGATTCTTTTCCGTTTTCATTTTCTAATTTGAAGTTATCGCCATAGTCAGCCCATAAATCATAACCATAAGATGATGCGTTATCAATTACTAGCTTCGAATATAGCGCAGCGTTAGTTTTGTCTCCAAGGGTTAAATATACTGCGGCTAATAATCCTTTAGCTGAACCTGCTGTAGCTCTTCCTTTATTTGAACCGGTATTGGTATTTGGCAATAAGGTATCCGCTGCTTTTAAATCTGTAATGATTTGTTCGTAAACCAATGCTTTAGGTGAACGTGCAATGGTAGCCGCTTGTTCTACATCGATAACATTGGTGTATAAAGGCACGTCGCCAAAAAGACGAACAAGGTGATAGTAATAAAGCGCTCTTAAAAACTTTCCTTCTCCGATGCTTCTTTTTCTAACAGCATCACTCATAACTGGAACTTGAGGCACTTTGACAACGACTAAGTTTGCGCGAAGAATTCCAAAATAACATTGCGCCCACATCAAGTTGATGATTGGGTTGAAAGAAGTAATGGTAAAATTATCTAACTCTGCTGTTTCAGTGCCATCTCCACCACCGCCGCCACCCAAGTCGGCATCATCGCTCATAATATCACCTAAATGCCAAGCAGACCCATTGTAAATGGCTGAAAGTGGCGTGTATGCTGCATTAACAGCCTTTACTGCTTCTGTTTCATTTTGATAGTAATCGTCCAATGTACTGATTGGAATGGTTGTTTCTACATCAAGCAGACTTTTTTTACATGCTGAAAAAACTAAAGTTATTGAGCATAAAACAACCAAAAATTGTATAGATATCTTTTTCATTTTTAAGTAGTTTAATTTTTTAGAATTCAATGGTTGCGCCTGCAATAAATGTTCTTGATTGTGGATAGAAGCCAATGTCAACGCCTCCTCCAACTTCAGGATCCATTCCAGAGTATTTGGTAATTGTAAATAGATTTTGAGCACTTACATAAACTTGTGCTTTTTTCATCACTTTATTAGCTACCCATTTTGCTGGTAAATTGTAAGCAATACGCACATTTTTCATTCTGATATAAGAACCATCTTCAACAAAACGATCTGAAACTCTATTGTTTCCATTAGGATCATTAAGTACCAAACGAGGCATGGTGTTAGAAGTTCCAGGTCCTGTCCAACGACCAATTACATCTTTAACATAATTACCGTTACTTACCCCACCTTCTGTGTACCATCTGGTGAAATTCAATATTTTGTTGCCTTCTGCGCCTTGTAAGAAAAATGTAATCTCCAAATTTTTATAACTAACGGTATTGGTTATACCATAAGTAAATGTTGGATTAAAGTTTCCAATGTTCGTTCTATCTTGATCATTGATAATTCCATCTCCATTTAAATCTTTAAACTTAATATCGCCTGGTGCGGTACTTGTTGTAGGATCGATACCTGGTGCTTGAGAAGCGTGGTTGCTGATTTCTTCATAAGATTGAAAAATGCCTTCTGTAACAAAGCCATAAAAATATTCAACTGGGAATCCAGCTTCAATTCTTTTGCTACCTCCTGTAATTCTTGCGAAACCGTTATTAATAGGTGCAGACAATCCCATTGAAACCACTTTATTTTTATACGTACCCAAAACGGTATTGATGTTCCACTTTAAATTATTTGTATTGATTACTTTTCCACTTAAGGTTAAGTCAATACCACGGTTGCGCATAATTCCTGTGTTAAACGGAACTGCTTCATAAGTACCAGAAATTAATGGTGGTGCAACATATAAAATCAAATCAATTGAACGACGTTGATATAGGTCAATAGACGCATTTAATATGCCGCTAAAAAATGATCCATCAACACCAAAGTTGAATTGTTCATTTTTTTCCCATCTTATGTTTGGATTGTATGTTTTGCTAGGTGCAGCGCCCAATACCGTTCCACCCGATCCACTAGAGTTGCCAAAAGTGTATTGGAAAGATTGGTTGATGCTTTGGATAAAAGCGTTTCCAGTAACATCAGGATTTCCTGTATAACCAAAACTTGATCTAACTTTCAACTCATCGATCCATTTTACATTACGTAAAAATGGTTCTTGAGATAAACGCCATGCAGCAGAAACCGAAGGGAACGTTGCAAATTTATTACCCGGTGCAAAGTTTGATGTTCCATCTCTTCTGATTGAAAAACCAAAATAACCACGGCTATCAAAATCATAGTTAACGCGACCAAAATAAGACAATGCTCTTTTGTTTACGCCACTTTCAGCAGCATTATAGGTTTGAGACACATCTGTTGGAAGAAAAACCTGATCATTTAAAACAGGAATATTTTGTGTAAAATTTCCACCACGTCCAGCAACTAAATAATCGTATTTATTTTCTTGATACGTGTAACCAACAACGGCATTAATCTTATGTTTTTCTTTGATTTTTTTATCGTAAGCCAAAGTCAACTCAGACAAATAATCAGGATACAATCCTTTTTGTACAGAGTAATTGGTTAAGTTAAACACGTTACCACCAGAAGCTGGTGTAGCAGGACTGTAATTGTTGATTTCTTGATAATTAAAATCAGCACCAAATAACGCTTTGAATTTAAAATCTTTTAAGAAACTAATTTCCGCAAATACGTTTCCATTTAATCTATATTTGGTGTATTTGTTTCTTGGCACTTCTAAGTTGTAAATTGGATTGGGTTCGCTAAAACCATCCACACTACCATTACCTCCAGCATAAGTTCCATCTTCATTTCTTGGAGAAACTGTTGGAGGCGCCATCAAAGCCAATAGAATTACGCTATTAAATGGACTGTAGGTATCAGTGCCACGCTCCGTGAATTTATTCATTGATATTGAATTACCAATTTTGATATGGTCATTCACTTTTACATCACCGTTAAAGCGCAAGTTGAAACGCTCAACATCTGTTTTGTAGATAATACCATCTTGTAAAAAATATCCTGCAGAAAATAAATATTGTGCTTTATCAGAACCACCTGTAGCCGTTAAATTAACGCTCTGCATCGCTGCTTTTCTAAAAATTTCATTTAACCAATTGGTTCCTTTTCCAAATTGGGTTTCAACCGCGTTATAGTCAGCCAATTTTGGAATAGGCGACAATCCGCTAGCAATACGTGCCTCAGAATTTAAAATGGCATATTCTTTTGCGTTAAGCATGTTTGGCAATTGCCATGCTTGTTGTAAACCTCTATATATATCAACTGTTAATGAAGCTTTTCCTGGCTTTCCTCTTTTGGTGGTAATCATGATAACCCCGTTAGAAGCTCTTTGGCCATAGATTGAAGCGGCAGCTGCATCTTTCAAAACATCAATAGATTCGATATCTCCAGTACCAAACGAGTTTAACACGTTATCAGCGTTTTGATCTGGTAAAGGATAACCATCCACAACAATTAAAGGGTTATTGGTTCCGGTAATTGATGAAATACCTCTAATTCTGATTCGTGTTCCACCTGTTCCTCCTGGCGCTCCACTATTTTGTGTAATGGTTACACCCGAAACCCTTCCTTGCAATGCTTGAGCGGCATCAGCTACTGGCGTTGCATTTATTTCTTTTGAAGAAACGGATGAAACAGAAGTTGATAGGTCTTTACGCTTTTTTGTACCGTAACCAACTACAACTACTTCGTTACCTACAGTTTCTTCTAGTATAATTTCTAATACTTTGTTTGCACTTGTTACTTTAATATCTACAGTTTTCATTCCGGCGTAGCTTATGGTAAGCGTGCCTCCTTTTTCTGGAGTTGTAATTGTAAAATCTCCTTTTAAATCAGTGACAGAATTTAAAGTAGTACCCTTTAAAAAAACGGTAGCCCCACTTAATCCTTCTCCAGTGACTTTACTTTTCACTTTACCTGAAATTTTCATTTGGGCAAATGTGAAATTTACTGCCCCTAAAAGCAGTATTACAGCAAATAAAATTGCTTGTTTTAACCTCATGATTTGAATTTTTAGTTTTTAATTTATATAAATATCATTTTGTATAAAATGACAAATTGTCTTTATTTTGAAAGTTGTATACTTAATTTATAATTCAGCAATTTTCAAATTAATTTTTTTAAGCATAATTTAAAAATGTTAATGGTCATCAAGTATTCAAATATATGTCAGTAATCTATTAAAGTATTTTTTTTTGTTACTATAATAGTACAACCGAAAAATAAAAAACTTCAACTGAAATCAATTTTATAAATTACAATACATCATCACTACATCAAATTAAAAATTTCAATATAATTTTTCCGATTTTTTACTACATCGTCAATCCAACAAATTTATTTTTCAAATTTCACCAATTCATTTTTTGATTAATAATTTCTTAACATAAGGTCGAAATACTTGAACATAGTTTTTTACCTTAAAATTATTATTCTTTCAACTCCCGATTGATTACCGATGATATATTTAATAAAATAAAGACCATTTGACAAATTGTCTACTTCAATTTGCTTTTCAATTTCTCCTTCATTTATTAAATTATTTATTTTTCTTATGCAATTCCCTTTGTTATCAAATAATGATATCGCAATTTTTTCTGAATTTGAAACTGGTTTTTCGAACCTAATTTTAAATTGCCCTTTATTGGGATTGGGATAAATTGCAAATTTCAAATTCGTTTGGTTTTGTGAGATTGTTGCTCTAGATGTAATTTCATTTCCGTTAGTTAAACAAACTTTAGCCACGTTTGATAATTTTTGTGCTTTAACTGCACCATTACCACAACCTGAAGTGTAACGAACACGGATACTGTCTCCTGCTCCTGCTAATGAATTTGAAGAATATCTGTAGCGGATAATTCTACCACCAGTAGATCCTGAATCCAATACACCTGTTGATCCTACATTTCCTGTTGGACTAGTCCATAAGTAACCTGAAGCAGCACCTGCTGTTGTTGTTGCAGATGGTAATGCTGGTGCGATATAACGATATACTCGTGCGCCACATACATCAGGTAATACTTGTTGGATAGTAATAGATGCTGGTGCTAAAGGAACACCTAATGCCGTATTCGACAATTTGTTTGATTTACGTAAGCTATTGCCGCAATCTGATGTGTAAAGTATCCTAATGCTATCACCTATTCCGGCTGCTGCATTAGACGTAAACGTTGCTGTAAATACCCTTGATGTTAACGAACCAGAATCGATAGTTATGGAAGAAGCTAATGTTCCTATTAAAGACCATACATATCCACTTGCAGCGCCAGTTGTTGTAGTTGCATTTGGCAATACTGGTGCTATGTAACGATATCTTCTTGCTCCACAAACATTAGTTTGCAATGCAGTAATTGTTATCGCTGTTGGAGCGGCTGGTGCAGATATTTTAGCATTTGTCATTTTAGCCGATTTAGTAATGCTATTACCACATACCGATAAGTATGTCAATTTTATACTATCCCCTGTTGCAGCTGCAGCATTTGAAGTAAATGAAACCAACATTTTTTGTGATGCTTCATCTCCTGAATCTATGGTTGCAAATTCGCTCAAACTTCCTGTTAATTCCCATAACCAACCTGAAGCTGCACCTGCTGTTGTAGTTGCTGCTGGTAAGTTTGGAGCCGAATAACGATATACTCTATTGTTACAAACATTAGCTGTTACTGGAGTAATCGTGAATGCTGTTGGTGCTGCTGGTGCTGCCAATGCTGTATTTGATAATTTAGCCGCTTTAGCTACACTGTATCCACAACCTGTAGTGTACAATAATTTTACACTATCTCCTGCTGCAGATGCTGCATTGCTGGTATATGTTACCGTTAGTACTCTAGAATGTATAGTACCTGAATCAATTGTTGCACTTTCAAATAAATTACCTTGGAATGACCATACATATCCCAACGCGCCAACTGGTAATGCTGGTGCTGAATAACGATATTTTCTAGCACCACATACATTGGTTTGTATTGGTGCAATGCTAACCGCAGTTGGAGCGGCTACTACTGTTCTTGTTAAGGCAATTGATTTAGCCAAACTTGTATCACAAGATGACAAACTATATACTTTAATAAATTTTGGAGAAGATGCTGAAACCGTTAGAGTATCCGGAAAAACCAGGGCAATTGTAGTATCATTTAAATGTTGTACCAAACTACCATTGGGTACTTCAAATAAATAACCCGTTGCTCCAGAAATTGTATTTGTTCTAAACGTATCTTTTATGCCCGATAATAAAAAAGCTGATTGGGTGAACGCGCAAATATTTATACCTGTTGAGATTAATACCGTAGGTGTAGGTGGAACTGATTTCAAAATTGAAATGCTTGTTGAGGTAGCTGAAGCACATGTATTTATTGGCGTTACAGAAATCAATCCTGCTGATTTCATTATCATATTCACCGAGCTTGTTCCTTGACCTGATAATATTCGATTACCCGTTCCCGTTACTGTCCAATTATAGGTGTTGCCAACCACAGAAGTTACGCTATAGTTTTGGACAGTATCACACTGATTAATGTTTCGTATTCCAAAGATTGATGTAACAGGCTGAGGTAAATCGGGTAATGGATTTATGGTGAATGAAATAGGCGAAGAAATATTTCCGAATGAATTTTTTGCAGTTAGTTGATAACTACCCGGCGTAAGGCCAGCAAACAAACCTGTTGTGTTGGTGTAATTAATTCCATCGATACTAAATGTTAATCCTGCTGTTGATGAGGTTACTTGCACACTTCCTGATGGTAACTGACATGTGGGTTGTGTTACTGAAATTGTAGGCGTTGTTGTAGTTACTTGACCAGTTTTCCAAAAATATAAATTGTCCCAATACACAGTTGATGTTCCGAATGGTACACCAACAAATTTAAATTGGGTGATATTATTTAGTGCTACCGAATTAAAATTCGACAATGAAATATCAAAACTATTCCAACCAGAAAATGTTGGCGTTAATGTAACTTTTTGTTCATTTAAAACTGGTGTAGTATTTACCAAATAAAAATCAAACGCGGTGCAATTGGGTGTCCAAATATCAATATGCACTTTCTCCATGCCATTTACATTTATTACACTTGCCAATTGTATGCCTTGATAATTAAATGACTCATATTTTTTAACGTTATTGTTTCCAATTAAAATGTTGGTTACAATAGTAGACTGATTCCAATTTGGAAAGAAATCTGTTCCAGATAAATTGGTATAAGCATCGCTAAATATAGATAGATAATCTGTATTATTTCTCGCGGGTGGCTGACTTACAGAAACCAATGGTGCACTTGGCGCTGGATTTCCTACCACAAAATTTGCCGTTGTTGAACCAGCACTATAATTTCCAGAAGCGGCTTGATTTGCCGTTATTGTTGCATTCCCAACGCCTACAATTGTAATTTGATTACCTGATATTGTTGCAACTGAAGTGTTGCTGCTTGAATATGTAAATGCTCCAGTACTATTGCTTGTTGGCGGAGTAATTGTAAATGGTGCATCGCCTAAAACTTTTGTAGGTATTGAAAAGTTGGATAAGACAGGGGTGTTCGATGTTTTCCAAAAATAAAGATTATCATAATATAAAATAGTACTTCCAAATGGCAAGCAATCAAACTTCAATTGATGAACATTGCTGAGGTTTATTAAATTGAAATTAGTTAAAGCGATATCATAACTATTCCATCCCAAGTATGTTGGTGTTAAAGTGACTTTTTGTTCAACAATTGAAGGACTAGTATTGATAAGATAAAGGTTAAACTGCGTGCAATTGGGTGTCCATATATCAATGTGTAAACTATTCATTGTGGACACATTTATAGAACCTGAAATTTGAATGCCTTGGTAATTAAAACTTTCTAATTTTCTGGTATTATTTCCTGAAATAACAACATCGGTATTCACTGTTGATTGACCCCAACCTGGATTTAAGTCTATGCCTGATAATGCGGTGTATGCATTGCTGTATAAAGAAATCACATCCGAGGAATTTCTTGCCGGAGGCACTGGCGCTGCAGTTGAAAGCGTAGGCGTAGTTACCACCAAATTAGCTGAAATTGAAGCAGAACCATAATTACCAAAAGCAGATTGAGTAGCTGTAATAGTAGCATTACCAGAACCAACAATCGTAATTGTATTGCCCGATATTGTAGCTACAGAGGTATTGCTGCTGCTATAATAAAATGATCCTCCACTATTACTTGTAGGTGGTGTAATTGCAAATGGAGCATCTCCCAAAACCTTTGCTGGAATGGAAAAATTACTTAAAGTTGGCGGCGGAGATGATACATTGTTTTTTGAAAAATAAATATCATCCATATAAAAATCAGCAGTAGTATTTGGCGCATCACCCGTAAACATAAATGCATACTTCACCGCACCGTAATCAATATAGTTTCCGGTTGATGGACTATTAAATGCCGTTAAAGGGATAATCACTTCATGCCAATTGCCATCTCTGATTAATCCATATTGTACCGACGAAGCTGGAAAATTTACCCAAGCGTCTCCATCAGATGATTTTAATCCAAATTTAAATTGCCCTTGATAGCTGGTTTTAAATTTAAATTTCAAAGCCCCTGCGGTATGTGTGGACAAATTAATGTACTTATTATCTACCCCCAATCCAAACCAGTTTCCTGCATTGGCACGAACAGCCCATACATTGTTTCCTTCAAATGGAACAGCTCCGGCTATATTGGTTAAATTATTCCAATAACTCAATGAAGCATTTGTGCCAATCGTAAGTGAATCCGTTTTAGGCGTTGTTTCTGAAAAAACACCATAATTTCCAGAAGTGCTGTTATCTAATCCAAAATTGATTTCATCACCAGGATTTTGATAAATCCGCACATAATCGATATACATTTTCGATGGAAAAGTAGCTGTAATATCTGCAGGATTTAAAATGCCGGTGTATCCGCCACCAACCGCAAGATTAAGGATTAAAAAGTGTGGGTTATGAAATTCAGTTAAGCCATTAGCAACAGGATTTGTAATGTTTTGTGAAAAGTATAAAACGTTATCTAAATACATGTTAATGGATTGTGCCGTCCAAACCATTTTAAACACGTGATAATCATTGTTCAAGTCAACCGAGGAATTTATGATACCAACTGCATCCCCTTGTGATCCGTTGTTGTTGCTCCAATGTGTAGCTCCTGAAACTTGTTTATTGATGAGATTGGCAAAGCGTGCGGATTGAGAACCCATTTCCATGATATCTAATTCGCCAATACTTGGCCACGACGGACCAATCGTTCCTAATGTCCAGAATGCAGGCCAAAAGCCATTTGCAAGATTTGGTATTTTTATTCTGGCTTCAACGGTACCGTATTTAAAATGTACGCGACCTTCTGTTTTAATTCGAGCAGATGTGAATGATCGCGTTCCGTAATTTTCTCTGCGTGCTTCAATAACGAGGTTACCATTTTCGGTGCGTACATTTTCATTACGGCTTGTATAATACATAAGTTCGGCATTGCCCCAACCACAGAGATTTCTTTCACAACCATCTCCAAAATCATATGTCCATCTATTGGGGTTAATTGTTGCAGAATCAAAATTATCTTGCCATACCAATGTTTGTGATTTCACATCATTTGTATGTAATGTACAAATCGCAATCAAACAAAATAGAATACCATTTAAAGTCGATTTGAATTTATTTTTGATTTTCATTATTCAATTTTAATAAAAGCAACCGCTCCTACTAAAAGCAAAAATGGGTTGCTGATTAGGCAACCCATTTTCACATAAAAAATAATGACTTATTTTTTCACCACCATTTTCACAGTTTTGATGTCGTTTCCTACCATAATTCTTACGATATAAACGCCATTTTTCAAATTACTGTTATTGATGTTTGTATTAATTGTTCCATTATTATTTTGAGCATTTACTTGAGCTACTACTTTACCCAACATATCAATGATTTGAATAGTTGCATAAGATTTTGCAGTAATTGAAGTTTTTGCTGAAATTGTAAAGTTTCCGTTGTTTGGATTTGGATATACATTTAATGTAGCAGTTTCTACTGAAGTAGGTGCTATTCTAGATGTAATTTCAGTTCCGTTAGTTAAACAAACTCTAGCAACGTTTGATAATTTTTGTGCTTTAACTGCACCATTACCACAACCTGAAGTGTAACGAACACGGATACTATCTGTTGTTGCTGCTGCATTTGAAGAATATCTGTAACGGATAATTCTTCCTGATGTACTACCTGAATCCAATACACCTGTTGATCCTACATTTCCTGTTGGACTAGTCCATAAGTATCCTGAAGCAGCACCTGCAGTTGTTGTTGCAGATGGTAATGCTGGTGCGATATAACGATATACACGCGCACCACATACATCAGGCAATACTTGTTGGATAGTAACAGTTGCTGGTGCTAAAGGTGTACCTAAAGCTGTATTCGACAATTTGCTTGCTTTACGTAAACTGTTTCCACAACCAGAAGTGTAAAGTACTCTAACGCTATCGCCTGTAGCCGAAGCTGCGTTTGATGCAAAAGTTGCAATAAATCCTCTTGTAGTAAGTGAACCTGAATCAATTGTTGGTGTACCCAATCCGCCAATGATTGACCATACATAACCTGTTGCTTCGCCTGCAGTTGTTGATGCAGATGGTAATGCTGGTGCTACGTAGCGATATCTTCTTGCACCACAAACATTTGTTTGGATTGGAGTAATCGTAATTGCTGAAGGAGCTGCTGGTGCTGACAATCTTGTATTTGACATTTTAGCCGCTTTAGTAATGCTATTACCACATGCAGATAAATAAGTCAATTTAATGCTATCTCCTGTTGCCGAAGCATTATTTGAAGTATAAGAAACCACAATTCTTTGTGATCCTTCATCTCCTGAATCGATTGAAGCAAATTCGCTCAAGCTACCTGTTAATTCCCATAACCAACCTGTTGCTGCACCTGCTGTTGTAGAAGCAGTAGGTAAGTTAGGAGCAGAATAACGATATACTCTGTTATTACACTGATTAATAATTAATGGAGTAATCGTGATTGCTGTTGGAGTTGCTGGAACGCTTAAAGCAGTATTTGATAATTTAGCTGCTTTAGATGCACTGTTGCCACAACCTGTAGTGTACAATAATCTTACACTGTCGCCTGCTGCTGATGCTGCATTGCTCGTATAAGTTACTGTAAGTACTCTTGAATTTACATTACCTGAATCGATTGTACCTGAGTTATTGTATAAGCTTCCTTCGAATGACCATACATAAGTCAATGCACCCGCTGGTAATGCTGGAGCTGTATAACGATATTTTCTAGCACCACAAATATTCGTTTGTATTGGAGTGATTGTAACCGCTGTTGGAGCTGCTACTACTGATCTAGTTAATGAAATTGATTTTGCCAAACTTGTATCACAAGATGATAAATAATAAGCATTAACTGATTTTGGAGAAGTTAATGTTATGGTGTCTGCAAATACAACAGTGATCGTTGTATCATTCAAACGTACTACTGTTGATCCTGCTGGAGCATCAAAATAGTAACCGGTTACACCTGGAGCACGTCTAACTCTAAATGTATCTTTAACACCTGTTGCAGCTACATAAGTTTGAGTGAACAAACAAACATTTGTTCCTGTACCTGTAAAGGTAGTTGGTGCAGCTGGTTGTGAAGCCGAAACAGATAAAGTTGATGTTGGGCCATAAGTTGTACCACATAATGCAGCTTTAACGGTTACAATACCTGATGTTTTCATCACCAATACTGCTGAATTTGCACCTTGCCCAGATTTTACTGAGTTACCAGTACCAGTTACAGACCAATTATAAGTATATCCATCAGTGTTTACAACTGAATAAGTTTGTAAAGTATCACACTGACTTACATTAATATTACCAGTAATTGCACTTGGAGCACTTGGTGTTGTAGAAATGATCGTAGCCATCACAGAATCAGAAACCACATTAGAAGGTGATTTTGATCTGATTTTGTAAGTACCAGTAGTTAAACCGGTGAACGTTGTAGCATTTCCAAAAGTAGCACCGTTATCTTTACTGTATTGATATCCTGTAATTGGAGCTACAATAGAGATGCTACCAGTAGTTACAGAACAAGTAGGTTGTGTAACGCTGATTGAAGGAGATAATGCAGATCCTTTGTAGAAATACACATTATCTAAATAGAATGTACGTAAAGCATTTCCTTCTTCTGCAGTTGAGAAAATCATTTGAGCCAAATGCGCTCTTGAAGCCAAACCTGAGAAGTTAGTTGATGGGATATCAATTGAATACCATCCACCTTTTGTTGGAGTAAATGTCAATTCAGATTCAGAATCGTCACCACCACCGTAAGTAGCATTTGCACCAAAATCTACAAATTTAATTCTGAATACATTTGCATCTGGAGTATATACATCTAAATGGAAAGATGTCATTTCAGATGCATCAATTGGAGCAGAAGTAAATTCTATTCCTGAGTAAAGATGGTTGAAATATTTCTTAGTTGCATTTCCTTGGATTTGAATATCAGAAACACTTGTAACGTCCCAATCAGTTGACCAAGTATCAATTGTTGCATTAGCATAAGAATTGCTGAATAATGATTTAACATCAGCAGCATTTCTTGTTGGAGGCACTGGAGCAGCAACTGTTGGAGGTGCAAAATTCACCGTAAAAATTGCTGTTTTAGAACCTGCTAAATATCCACTTCCTGCAGCTTGATTTGCAGTAATAGTAGATGTACCTGCACCTACTATGATGATAGAATCATTGCTGATTGTAGCAACACTAGTATTACTACTTGTGTAAGTGAATGCAACTGGACTAGTACTTGTTGGAGCTGTGATTTTAAATTTAGCATCACCGATCGTTTTTGTAGGAATAGTAAATGAACCATAAGATGGTGCACCTGCTGGTTTCCAGAAATAAATATTATCAAGGTAAACGGTAGTTCCGCCAAATGGAGTACTCACCAATTTAAATTGTCCTATAGAAGATAAATCTACACCTTGTGCAGAATATTGTGATAAAGCAACATCATAACTCTGCCATCCTGCGAATGGTGGGTTGAAAGAAACTTTTCTTTCAAATCCAATAGCGTTATTAATTAAATACAAATCAAATGTTTCGCAATTTGCAGTCCAAATGTCAAAATGCAAATTAGTCATTCCAGATGCATCAATTGAGCTAGCAAGTTGAATACCATGGTAATTTAAGTTAGGGTATATGCGTGTCAAATTTCCAGCTATTGTAGTATCTACTGCAAAAGCATTTTGACCCCAATTAGGGAAGAAATCTGTTCCTGCAAGGTTTGAGTAAGCACCACTGAATACAGAAATCACATCAGTAGCTACTCTTGTTGGAGGATTTGGCGCTGCTGATGTTGGAGCTGAAGGACCAGTTACCACTAAATTAGCCGTTACGCTTCCAGAACCAAAAGAACCAGCAGCAGCTTGAGTAGCTGTAATTACTGAAGTACCAGCACCAACTACAGTAACTGTAGTTCCGCTGATTGTTGCAACGTTTGTATTACTGCTTGTGAATGTGAAAGCACCAGTACTGTTACTTGTAGGAGCTGTTAAACTAAATGCAGCAGCACCAACAGTTTTAGCTGCTACGGTGAATGAACCAAATGTCGGAGCTGGATTTGCTCTCCAGAAATAGATATTATCCATGTAAACTGTTCCACCTTCAGCAACAAAAATCATTTGAGCCAAGTGACCTCTAGTTACCAAACCTGTAAAATCAGACATATTAATATCATAACTTACCCAAGTAGATTGAGCAGGTGTATAACCCAATTCGTGCTCCACATCATCACCGCCACCATATGAACCATTTGGTCCAAAATCAACTAATTTAATTTTAAACACATTTGCATTTGGCGTCCAAATGTCGATATGAAATTTCTCCATATTAGTTGCATTGATGGTGTTAGAAGTAAATTCTACCCCAGCAAATGCCATGTCTTTATATAACTTAGTTGTATTACCAGCTATTGAAACATCTTGTGGTTCAACGGTATTGTCCCAAGACGTAGACCAAGTATCAACTGTTACATTTGTATAAGCATTGCTAAATAATGAAATAACATTTGAAGCTGATCTTGTTGGAGGTGTTGGCGCTGCTGTTGCAGGAGGAGGAGACGTTACTACTAAAGAAGAAGAAATTGTTCCTGAACCATAAGCACCTGCTGCTGCCTGAGTAGCCGTAATATTTGTAGTTCCTAAACCTACTAATGTAATGGTGTTTCCACTAACTGTAGCTACAGCAGTATTTGAACTTGTATAAGAAAAACTTCCAGAACTATTACTAGTTGGTGCAGTTATTGTAAATGGTGCATCCCCTAAAACTTTTGCAGGAATAGAGAAGTTTGATAAAGAAGGTACGTTAGATTCCTTCCAAAAATAAATATTATCTAAATAAACATCACTAGAGCCAAATGGTGTACCCACCAATTTAATTTGACCCACATTTGCTAAATTGAGGTTGCCATTGGTATAGTTTATTAATTCAATATCAACACTGGTCCAACCGCTATATGTAGGGTTAATTGTATAACCTACTTCTGCAATACCCTCATTAACTAATACCACTTCGAATTCGTAACAAGTGCTTGTCCAGATGTCTAAGTGTAAATATTGCATGTTGGCCACATTTATTGCGCCAAAAATCTCTACCCCTTGGTAGTTTAAACTTGAGTAATTTTTTACATCATTCCCCGCAATGGTTAACTCTGTAAGTTGGGTTGATTGACCCCAATCCGGATACCAATTCGTTCCCGGATAATCAGTATATGCCCCGCTAAATAGCGACAACACATCTGACGAATTCCTCGTTGGAGGAGTCGTTGGCGCAGTCGTTGGTTGCGCAAACGCCTTAATAAGCATCATGGTAAACATGAGCATTAAGCAGACTTGTTTTTTCATTTTTTGTTTTTTTTAATGAATAAATAAAAGTTTTGGCAAGTTTTCAGTAATTTGAGGCGGGATTATTTGATAATATTTAACGCCATAAAAATATGTTCAACTACAACAACAAAAATTTTATTACCCACATCAATACTACATCTATGAAATTTTATAGTCGTTTTTATACTTGTTTTCACTACATCATTACTACATCAAAAAAAAATGTAGACTTTCATCATTCAAAAAGCCTAAAAAAAATAAACAAAATTTTAGCCCTTTTCCTCTTGCCAATTTCTGTCTTTTGCCAAAACACCATCGGCTTACCAGATGTGATAAATTATAATAAAAAAGTATACAACGGAGGGCTACAAAACTGGGATGTTAAGCAAGGACCTAATGGAATAATCTATTTGGCAAACAATGAAGGGCTATTAAGTTTTGACGGAAAATATTGGAAAGTAAACCCATTGCCCAATAAAACAATCGTTCGATCGGTTGAATTTGGAAACGATAATAAAATTTATGTAGGCGGTCAAGACGAGATTGGTTATTTTGAACCAAATAAAAGTGGCAATTTAATTTACCATTCCTTGGTACCGTTAATCCCTCAAAAAGATAGACTTTTTGGCGATGTATGGGACATCATTTTCAAAAATGGGGACGTTTTTTTTAGGGGAGTAAGCCAAATCATTAAAATAACAAACAAATCTTCCATTATTTACAAAGCACATTCCGAATGGTCTTTTATGGGTTTTTGCAATGGAAATATGTATGCCCAAGATGCTAAAAATGGTTTAATGCAATACAAAGACAATGCATGGATGCCCGTTGAAAGCCAAAATTCCTTGCCAAACAACGACCCGATTTCTTCCATTTTTGTAATTCAGAAAAACAAAATACTAATTACGACAATAAAAAATGGCTTTTTTAACCTCAATAACAACACAATTACCCCCATACACACCCCCAATTTAGATGCCATTGTAAACAAAAGGATTTTTTGCGCTATTCCAATTACAGATGATTGGATGGCATTGGGCACCAATAATGATGGTGTTTATATTGTAAATACAAATGGAGAACTCATCCAAAAATTTGCAAAAAATGAAGGATTACAAAATAATAATGTACTCAGCATAACATTAGACAATCAAAAAAACATATGGGTTGGGTTAAACAATGGTGTAGATTTTATAAATTATGATAGTCCAATTAAACAGCTAAACCCCAACAACCAAAAAGGTTCGGGTTATACTGCAGCCATTTATAAAAGCAATTTATATATAGGTACCTCAAACGGTTTATACTATGCCCCACTTCAAACGATGAAAGATATGAGCTTCAGTAAAGGCGATTTCAACTTTGTTAACAACACAGCTGGAGAAAACTGGACATTATCTGAAATCAATAACAAGCTGTTGCTTGGACATCATGAAGGCGCTTTTGAGGTTAATGAAGGAAATATTGTTCAGTTTTCAAATGATCATGGATTTTGGAATTTCACCCCTGTTACCAACGTATTTCCAACTTCACGTTGTATTGCAGGCAATTACTATGGCATCCGATTTTTTAATTATGCCAATGGTCATTTTTCCGAGGGAGAAAAAGTGCCCGATTTTATCGAATCGTCAAGATATGTTGTAATTGATAAATTTGAAAACTATTGGATTTCTCATCCTTATCATGGCGTTTTTAAAATACAACCCAACGCTAACGGTAAATATTTAATTAAACAATATTCGGAAAAAAATGGGCTTCCATTATTACTAGACAACCAAGTATATAAAATAAAAAATGAGCTTTTGATAGCTACTCAAAAAGGGATTTATAAATACAACCCAGAAAAAGATCGTTTTGAAGTGGATGAATTTTACAAAAATTTTTTAGGCGCCCAAAGTATTCGTTATTTAAAAGAAGACAATGAAGGAAATGTATGGTTTATACATGAAAAGCAACTTGGCGTAATTGATTTCACTACAACAAAGCCTTCAATAATTTACATACCCGAATTAAACAACAAAATGCTGAGTGGGTTTGAATTTATTTATCCCGTAAACAAAAACAATATTTTTTTAGGTGGTGAAATTGGATTCTTTCACATCAATTACGAAAAATACAAACAAAGAAAAACATCATTAGAAGTAAAATTAAGCTCGGTTAAAATTTTCAATTCTAAAGACAGCTTAGTTTTTGGAGGAAATTTTGCTGGAAAAACGTTTAATGAAACACAACAAAAAGCGGATATCCCCAATATTAATTACAAATGGAACAGCATACATTTTGAATACTCCACTTCCATATTTGGACAGGAATCCAATTTGGAATATGCTTATAAATTAAAAGGGCAGGATAAAGATTGGTCTGAATGGACAAGCAAATCGGAAAAAGATTACACCAATTTATCTCCTGGAAATTATACATTTGAACTTAAAGCTAGAAACAATTTAGGCAATGAATCTAAAATTGTTTCCTATCAATTTGTCATTGTAGCCCCTTGGTACCGAAATTATTTCGCGTATTTTTTATACATAATTTTAATTGGTTGGGGATTGAGTTATATGTATTCCAGACAGCGAAAAAAGTTAATTATTCAAAAGCAAAAACATGATGAGGAACAAAAAAGACTAAGCTATTTGCATCAATTGGAAATAGATAAAGCATCCACCGAATTGATAAACTTAAGGAATGAAAAGCTTCAAAGTGAGATTGATTTTAAAAATTCCGAGTTAGCCACATCTGCCATGCATTTGGTACAAAAAGGAGAAATTCTAACGAAGATAAAATCGGAATTAACGCAGCTGATGAAATCGATTGATGACCCTTCAAAAGTTTCTGAAATTAAAAAAATAATCAAAGTAGTAAGCGAAGATGAAAAAGTGGATAAAGACTGGGAACATTTCGCTCAACATTTCGATAAAGTACATAGTGATTTCATGGTAATACTAAAAGAAAAGCATGAAAACATTACCCCAAACGAGTTGAAATTATGTACTTATTTACGCATGAATTTATCTACCAAAGAAATTGCTCAGCTACTAAACATTACCGTTAGAGGCATCGAAATTAGTAGATATCGATTGAGAAAAAAACTTGGTATTAAAACAGAGGTTACGTTGTTTGATTATTTGATGAGTATAAAAGGGGGATAAAGGTTTATGGTTTAATGGTTTAAAACGTTTAATGGGTTCAAGAGGTTCAATGAGTTCAAAAGGTTGGAAGTACATTCCAATTAGCAGAATTTTTGTTTTCTAAAAAAACTTCGTGCCTTCGTGTCAAAAAAAATGCTGCAAGCATTTCAACTTCGTGGCTAATACAAAATATCGATAATCCTTAAACCTCAAACCAGCGAAGCGAATTGAACCAACGTAGTGATTTAAACACGCGCAGCGTTACGTCAACCCTACCTCCTCATGCATCTTAGGTATCTCCACATCCAAAAATCCTTTTCGAATTAATCGTTTTTGGAAATCCAATTGAACCGGATACTCACCGTGTACCAAAAATAATTTCTTTACTTGTTGAGGTTGTTGGCAAGCGAGGAATTGACAAAGATCTTCATAATCTCCGTGGGCGCTCATGCTGCGCATTTCAGCAATTTCTGCATTTACCTCATGTGGCTGTCCAAAAATATTGATCTCTCTTGGTTTTAATTTTAAACGGCCACCCAATGAATGTGGTTCGCAATAACCTGAAAACAATATGGTGTTTCTGCTACTTTCGATGCTGTTGCTGATGTGGTGCTTTACCCTACCCGCTTCCGCCATTCCACTAGCCGAAATGATTACACACGGACCTTTATGGTAGTTCAACATTTTTGATTCATCAACTGTTTTTATAAACTTCAATCCTTTAAACGCAAACGGATCATCATCATTTAATAAAACCTTTTGAATTCTGTTGTTGAAATATTGCGGATAGCTTTTTACAATGGCCGTTGCTTTTGTACTCAACGGACTATCTACAAAATAATCTAAATCAGGCAAGGAATTTTCAAGTTCCAACTGATTAAGTGCATATAAAATCTCTTGAGTTCTTCCCACACTAAACGCAGGAATGATTAGCTTTCCTTTCTTCTGTATACAAGTTTTGGTTATCCAGCTCAACAACATTTCTGTTGATGAATTATGTTCGTCGTGTAAACTATTTCCATAAGTTGATTCTAATAAAATATAATCGGCTTGAGGAAATGTTGCAGGCGATTTCAAAATGATATCTCTGTATCTACCTACATCCCCGCTAAATGTCAATGTTGATTTTTTATTATTTTCTGTAATTCTTAAATGTACAGCTGCACTTCCAATAATATGTCCTGCATCGGTAAAACAAAACTCGAAATGTTCATCAATCTTATGCCATTTATCGTAGTCAACTGTTTCAAAATGATCGACGGCTGTAATTGCATCTTCAGTTGTGTACAAAGGTTTCAAATATGGCAGTCCCAACAAAGCCCTTTTTTTATTTTCAAATTTGATGTCATTTTCTTGAATTCCTGCAGAGTCTTCCAACAATACGCTGGCTAAATCTTTTGTGGCTGGTGTGGCAAATACTTTTCCATCATAACCATCTTTTATGAGTTTAGGCAACAACCCACAATGATCTATATGCGCGTGCGATAAGATTACATGATTCACAGATTTTGGATCAAAACCAAAGTCGCCATTTAACGCATTTGTTTCTGGCCCCATGCCTTGAAACATGCCACAATCCAACAAAAGCTTTTTACCATTACTTAATGTGATCAAATGTTTTGAACCGGTTACAGTTTGTGCGGCGCCATGAAATGCAATCTTCATAAAATTAATTTATAGAATGGTTAAATCGAAATGGCCAACCATGCCATCATACCAATTCCTTGCTCAATCGCATTTTCATCGATATTGAATTTGGGATGATGTACATTATATACAATTCCTTTTGATTGATTGCCTGCGCCTAATCTAAAAAAGCAACCAGGAATTTTGTGGGTGTAGTATGCAAAATCTTCAGCGCCCATACGCAATTCAGTTTCTGAAACATGTTCTTTTCCTGCAAACATAATTGCTAAATCTTTTGCTTGTTCAGATAGCATTTCATCATTAAAAACAAATGGGTAGCCAACATCAATTTTCACATCGGCTTCACCACCCATAGACTGAACAAGCGCATTGGTTTGTTCAATAATTAGTTGATGCGCTTTAAATCGCCATTCTTCGTTCATCGCCCTAAAAGTGCCCATGAGCTTCACTTCCGAAGGTATTACATTGGTTGTATTCCCTGCGTTTATTGCCGTTATTGACAACACAGTAGGATTAAACGGATTGTTGTTTCTACTGATGATTTGTTGTAAACTAATGATTAAATGAGATGCAATTAAAATAGGATCAATGGCTAAATGTGGTGCAGCTGCATGTCCGCCTTTACCCTTAACCGTTATGTATATTTCATCCGCACTTGCCATTACCATGCCGCCTCTAAAACTAAATTTACCCACTTCCATTCCGGGATGCACATGTAAAGCCAAGATTTTTTCTGGAGCGGGATTTTCCAACACACCATCGTTTATCATCAAACTAGCGCCTCCAGGATTTTTTTCTTCCCCTGGTTGAAAAATCAATTTCACCGTTCCTTCCCATTCATTTTTTGTTTCGCTTAAAATTTTTGCTGCGCCTAATAAACAAGTGGTGTGCACATCATGACCGCAAGCATGCATAACACCATCAATTGTTGATTTATAAGGAACATCGTTCTCCTCTAAAATTGGCAAAGCATCCATATCCGCCCTTAAAGCCACTATTCTTTTTTCTGGATTTTTTCCTTCAATCACACCCACAACACCTGTAACTGCTTTCACTTCAAAAGGGATTCCAAATTCGCTTAATTTTTGTTGAATAAATTTTGAGGTATTGTATTCTTCATAACTCAATTCGGGATGTGCATGCAAGTGATGACGGACAGTTATAAACTCTTGTAAATATTGTTTTGCCCGATTTTTAATTTTATCTAACATCTTAATTTTGTATTGTTTATTTAAAAGGCAAAAAAGCAAATCAAGTTGCATCAATATCGCTAATCTTCAGTTGGCAAAGCATTTTTATCTACAGGCTTCATTTCTATCTTTTCATTTACCAAATAAATATTTCCAGTAACAATTTTTAGTGATTGTAACTCGTTTCGCATTTTCTCTGCTTCAGCTTTGTCAATAAAATTACCCATTTTAAGTTTAATATATGGAGCTAAAAAACTCAAGTATAATTTATGTTCGGGATATTGCTGCAACAGAATTGTTCTTAGTTTCATTGCGGCTTCTCTGTCTGTAGTGTTTAATAACATCAAACGATAACCATTAACCATCTTAATTTTTAATGCTAAGCTTTCATTGTATTCTGCCATTTTATTTCCTAGCTCTTCAATACGAGGGTCTATGTGTATGATGTTTTTATCAATTGCAACAGAATCTTCAGTATTTACCTGAGCTACAGAAGTAAATCCCATCATAATTATAAAAAAGAAGCAGTAAAAAAACTTATTCATTATTATATTATTTTTTACAATGTATCTTTACCATGACATTGTTTGAATTTCTTTCCACTTCCACAAGGACAAACATCATTTCGTCCTATTTTAGGTTCAACCCTTACTGGTTCTTGTTTTGCAGGTGTTGATGGATCAAAATAATCTTTTTCATTTGCTGCGTAATCCTGTCCTGCTGCGTCTATTTCTGCTTTATTGACATTCATTTTGCTCAAATCTGTTTTCTTTTCTCTACCTTCTCTAATTTGTTGAGGTTCGTTTTGTTCGAATGGCAATTGAGCGTGGCTTAAGAATCCTACAATCTCTTTATTAACTTGATCATTCATTCTTTTAAATGCATTGAATGCTTCAATTTTATAAATTACCAATGGATCTTTTTGCTCATACCCTGCAGTTTGTACACTTTGACGCAAATCATCCATAGCACGTAAATGCTCTTTCCAAGAATCATCAATCAAAGCAAGTGTAATATTTCTTTCTAAAGCAAACATTAATTCCTTCCCTTCTGTTTCAAAATACTTATCCAATTTCACCAAAGCTTGAATGCTTTTTTTACCATCAGAAAATGGCACGGCTACATTCTCAATATGTACTCCTTGTTCTTTTCTAATGTTTTGAATCAAAGGCATCGTTTGGTTTACAATAGTTTGTTTTTTTGCTTCGTAATGGTTTAAAGATTCCATGTACAAACGCTGAATCAAATCATTTTCTGTTGACTTATCTAGATCATCAGTAGTAATCGAAGTTTCGATACCCAAATGCATAATTACGTCCATCTTAAACGCCTCAAAATTGCCTGAATCTTTAGCTGCAAAAATCAATCCTTCAGCAACAGAATAAAAAGCATTATCAATATCTAATGCAAGACGATCACCAAACAATGCATGATTTCTTTTTCCATAAACCACATTTCTTTGTTTGTTCATTACATCATCATATTCCAACAATCTTTTTCTGATGCCAAAATTGTTTTCTTCTACTTTCTTCTGCGCTCTTTCAATGCTTTTTGTAATCATGCTGTGTTGAATCACCTCTCCTTCTTTATAGCCCATTCTATCCATCAAACTGGCAATTCTTTCGCTACCAAACATGCGCATTAAATCATCTTCTAAAGAAACGAAAAAGCTTGAAGTACCTGGATCTCCTTGACGACCAGCACGTCCACGAAGCTGACGATCCACACGACGACTTTCATGTCTTTCGGTACCTACAATAGCCAACCCGCCTGCTTCTTTAACGCCAGGTCCTAATTTAATATCTGTACCACGACCAGCCATATTCGTAGCAATGGTAACCGCTCCTGCCATACCCGCTTCAGCAACAATTTGTGCTTCTCTTGAGTGCTGCTTTGCGTTCAATACATTATGTGGAATATTTTTTTGCTTGAGCATACGACTCAACAATTCACTTACTTCAACAGATGTAGTACCTACAAGTGTTGGTCTTCCTGCATTTCTAATTTTTTCAATTTCTTCTATAACCGCACCGTATTTTTCACGCTTGGTTTTGTACACCATATCTTGCTCATCTTTTCTAATGGCAGCACGGTTTGTAGGGATTGTTACCACATCCAATTTATAAATGCTCCACAACTCCGCAGCTTCCGTTTCGGCTGTACCCGTCATACCACATAGTTTATGATACATTCTAAAATAATTCTGTAATGTAACGGTAGCGTAGGTTTGCGTAGATGCTTCAATCTTTACATTTTCTTTGGCCTCCAACGCTTGATGCAATCCATCCGAATATCTACGGCCTTCCATAATACGACCGGTTTGTTCATCTACAATTTTTACTGCACCATCAATTACAACATACTCATCATCTTTATCAAATAAGGTATATGCTTTTAATAATTGTTGTACCGTATGAATGCGATCTGCTTTCATTGAATATTCTGAAAGCAGTGCTTCTTTTTGTTGCAATTTTTCCTCAGCAGAAACAGCCGATTTTTCAATGAAAGATAATTTGGTTGAAATTTCTGGTAAGATAAAAAAATGTGGATCTTCTCCATTTCTCGTTATCAGGTTAATTCCTTGTGTAGTTAAATTAACAGAGTTGTTTTTTTCATCAATTACAAAAAACAATTCCGCATCTACTTTTGGCATTTCTTTTTGTTGGTCTGCCAAATAATAGTTTTCACTTTTTTGAAGTTTAACCCGCATTCCTGGCTCACTCAAAAATTTGATAAGCGCACTTGATTTAGGTAAACCTCTGTGAGCGCGCATTAAAGCCAATCCTCCATCTTTAGGATCATCATTTCCTTCAGCTATTTTTTTCTTAGCTTCAATCAAAAATTGATTGGTTGCTTTTTTCTGTGCTTCCACTAATTTTTCGATTCTTGGTTTTAAGTCGAAGAATTGCTGGGTATTGTCACTATGTCCGATTGGACCGCTAATAATCAATGGTGTTCTAGCATCATCAATCAATACACTATCCACCTCATCCACCATCGCAAAATGATGTTTTCTTTGAACCATTTCATCTGGGCGATGCACCATATTATCCCTCAAATAATCAAAACCAAATTCGTTGTTGGTTCCGTAAGTAATATCAGCATTATACGCTTTTCTTCTTGCGTCGCTGTTTGGTTCATGCTTGTCTATACAATCAACACGTAAACCAAGCCATTCGAAAATAGGACCGTTCCATTCGCTATCTCTTTTTGCGAGATAATCATTTACAGTAACGATATGAACGCCTTCTCCAGCCAAAGCATTTAAATAAGCAGGCAATGTACTCACCAACGTTTTACCTTCACCCGTGGCCATTTCAGCAATTTTACCTGAATGTAAAACGGTACCACCAATAAGCTGCACATCGTAATGAACCATGTTCCATTTTACAATGTTGCCTGCTGCGTTCCAAGTGTTTTTATACGTAGAAGTATTGCCTTCAATGGTAATGTGTTCTTTCTTCACAGAAAGTTCCATATCCAATTCAGTAGCCGTAGAAACGATATTTTCATTTTCTGAAAAACGTCTACCTGTTTCTTTAACTACCGCAAAAGCTTCGGGTAAAATTTCAAGTAAAATTTCTTCAATCTTCTGATCGCGTGATTTTTTAAGTTTATCTACCTCGTTGTATATCGCATCTTTTCCATTAATATCTTCTGAAGGCAGAGATTCGGCAGATTCATTTTTTACTTTAATCTCTTCATTAATATCGGTAAGATGTTGCTGAATTCTAGATTTAAACTCCGCTGTTTTATTACGAAGTTCATCATTAGATAAAGATTGGTACTGTTTAAAAAAAGCATTTATTTTAGCTACAAGTGGCGTAATTTTCTTTACATCTTTTTCACTTTTGCTTCCTCCAAATAATTTCGAAATAAGTCCTAACATATATTTTTTCTTAATAATTCTAAATAAATTGTTCAGCCAACGCAAACAAAATCAATGCTAATGATAATAATTCGTCAAATTGACAGAGCTCAAAGGTAAAGGAAGTTTATAACGGATAAACAAATTTTCAAACTTAACCTTTATAAATTGAAAAAAAATAGACTTCGAATGTAAAACAAATTAAATATTTAAATCAAACTTTTCTTTTTATATCACCATAAATACGCCTTCAACTTTGTTACCTATTAAATTAAAATTCTAAACCGTGGGGATTATGGTTATAAAATATTCAATTATATACTTGCATTATATGGCATTTGCCCTACATTTGCAACCTGAATAACCCCAAAATTTGGGGATAATAAAAAAATCGAATTTCATATGAGTGGTGCTTTAAAAGAAGTTAGAAACCGAATTAAAAGCGTTCAAAGTACGCAACAGATTACAAAAGCCATGAAAATGGTTAGTGCTGCAAAATTGCGTCGTGCACAAGATGCGGTAACGCAAATGCGTCCTTATGCAAAGAAATTGCAGGAAATGCTAAGCAACATAGTGAGCAATAGTGATGGTGAAGTAGCGATGGATTTGGCTGTTGAGCGTCAAATTGAAAAAGTGTTGATTATTGTGGTAACCAGTGATCGTGGGCTTTGTGGAGGATATAATAGCAATTTGATAAAGCTTGCAAAATCAACAATCAACGAAAAATATTCAAGTCAATTGGCAAAAGGGAATGTAAAAGTTTTACCGATTGGCAAAAAAGGATATGAGCATTTTACAAAAAATGGTTTTTCTGTTGTAGATGCATATTGGGATATTTTCACAGGTTTAAGTTTTGAAAAAGTACAACAAGCTGCTAAATATGCAATGGATGCTTTTGCTGCTAAAGAATTCGATGCTGTAGAAATTATTTACAGTGAATTTAAAAATGCCGCCTCTCAAATTTTTATTGCAGAATCATTTTTGCCCGTACAACGTATTACACCTATCGAGGGAAGTCAGAAAAAATCTGATTTTATATATGAGCCAGATCAACAAGTGTTGATTACCGAGTTGATGCCGAAAATATTAAATACACAATTGTTCAAAGCGGTTTTAGATGCGAATGCCAGCGAGCATGGTGCTCGTATGACTGCGATGGATAAGGCAAGTGACAATGCAAACGAATTATTGAAATCATTGAAAATAAGTTATAACAGAGCGCGTCAGGCTGCAATTACTACGGAGTTAACAGAAATCGTAAGTGGTGCTGCTGCTCTACAAGGTTAATCATTGAGGTTTAATGTTTTGATTGTATTCAAACCATTCATCTCAATGAAAAACCAATAAATAATTCAAGTTAGAAATGGAAATATCTCAAATTATTCCGCACATAGAAGCTTTGATTTTTGCAAGTGATAAAGCATTATCAAATGAAGAAATCATTGAGCTAATAAATAACGCACTTGGTTTTATTGAAGATCGTGCTGATTTGGAACAAATCGAAACCGCAATTCAAGGTATCAAAGAAAAATACGATTCCGAATTTTATGCATTTGAATTAAAACAAAGCGGAGGCGGATGGCAGTTTCTAACAAAGCCCATGTACCACAAAACCATTGCTTTATTAAACGGTGACAAATTTTTAAAGAAATTATCTTCAGCCGCATTAGAAACATTGGCCATTATTGCATACAAACAACCCATCACCAAAAGTGAAATCGAATCTATTCGTGGCGTAAACTGCGATTATGCGGTTCAAAAATTATTGGAAAAAGATTTGATTATTATTTCTGGTAGAAATGAAGATGCAGTTGGAAAACCATTAATCTATGCTACTTCTAAATCGTTTATGGATTATTTCGGTATCAATAGTGCTAGTGACCTACCTAAAATAAACGAAGTATTGATGGAGGAATTGGTAAAAGCTACTGTTGTAAATCCTGCTGAATCTGAAACAGAATCTGAATCTGATTTAACTGAAATTATCATAGAAGAAACTACAGAAACGAATGTTGAAGGTGTAGAAGCACCTAATGAAGGGGAATAAGGACTATCGTTTATTGTTTGTGGTTTGGTGTTTGGCGTTTGGCGTTGGAATTTTTCTCCGTTTGTACTTCTTTCTGTTTAAAAAAATCATTTTTCAATTATCCTTAATGTTCTTTGCGAGATTTGCGTGAAGCTTTATTTGTCTTTACATTTTTTTTAGATTTTTATAGCCAACGGTTTCAACCGTGGGTGGAAGATATTTTTTGAAACCATCAAAATATACAATAATGAATTAACCACGGTTAAAAACCGGAAATTCTTATAAACACCGGTTAAAAACCGGCGCCAATAGTGGAACGAAATGCCAACCTTTTGAACTCATTGAACAAATTGAACCTCTTAAACTTTTATACATCTCCTTTGATGATTGGTGAAAACACCAACATCGGCAGACGAAAACTCCCAACCTCTTAAACGTCTTAAACGTCTTGAACCTCTTAAACACGCGCAACGTCCTACACCGCCACATTAAAATCCCTCAACGCATCGTTTAAACTGGTTTTTAAATCTGTACTTGCTTTACGCTTTCCAATAATTAACGCACAACTCACTTGATAATCTCCCGCTGGAAATGTTTTTGTGTAACTGCCCGGAATTACTACGCTCCTTTCTGGAACATAACCTTTCATCTCTACAGGCTCTGCTCCACTCACGTCTATTATTTTTGTGGATTGCGTAAGTACAACATTTGCCCCTAATACAGCTTCTTTTCCAACATGCACACCCTCAACTACAATACAACGGCTACCGATAAAGCAACCGTCTTCGATAATTACTGGACTTGCTTGCAATGGCTCTAAAACGCCACCAATACCTACTCCCCCACTTAGGTGAACGTGCTTTCCAATTTGAGCACAACTGCCCACAGTCGCCCATGTATCTACCATAGTTCCTGCATCAACATATGCACCTATATTTACGTAAGACGGCATCAATACTACGTTTCGTGCTATAAATGCACCATAACGCGCAACCGCATGCGGTACCGCCCTTACCCCCAATTCTTTATAATTGGATTTCAATTTCATTTTATCGTAGAATTCAAATGGAGGCAATACATAGGTTTCCATTTGCTGAATAGAAAAGTACATTAATATCGCTTGCTTTACCCATTCGTTTACTACCCAACCATTTACTGTTGGTTCTGCTACACGTAATATTCCTTTATCTACTTGTTCTATCACCGCACGTACACCATCTGAATATTTTATGTCTTTTAATAATTCTCTATCGTTCCAAGCTGCTAAAATAATTTCTTGCATATTTATTTTTTTTGCGAATATAAACAATTGACTTCATGATTAACATCTGTTTCAATACCATTATTTTTGTTGTATAATTTTAAAACATGAATATAGGTTTCGATGCTAAACGGGCTTTTCACAACAATACCGGATTGGGTAATTATAGCCGCACCCTTATTCATTCGCTTCATGACTTCTATCCTGAAAATGAGTATTTTTTATTCAACCCAAAAAAATCAAACCGATATCAAATCTTAGGACAACACCTTCATGAAATTTTGCCCACTTTCTTTTTTGATAAATTATTTTCATCACTTTGGAGAAGTCATCGGGTTATAAAAAATCTCAAAGAATTAAACATCGATGTATATCATGGATTGAGTCATGAAATTCCTTTTGGCATTGAAAAAACAAACATCAAATCGGTTGTAACCATTCACGATTTAATCATACTCAGACACCCCGAACATTATAAAAAAATTGATGTGCGCATTCATGAAAAAAAAATCAAGTATGCCTGTGAAAATGCAGACCACATCATTGCCATAAGCGAACAAACAAAAACAGACATCATCAATTTCTTCAACATCGACAAGAAAAAAATAACTGTTTGTTATCAGAGTTGTGATAAAAAATTTGAGAAAAAAATAAGTGAATATGAAATCAATTTGGCAAAACAAAAACTAGGTTTACCAGAACAATATTTTTTGTATGTTGGTTCTATTACAGAAAGAAAAAATCTGTTGACCATTTGTAAGGCCATGCTTTTAAATAAAGACGAAATAGATGTTCCATTGGTTGTAATTGGAAACGGGAAAAAATATAAAGAAGAAGTAAAATCATTTCTTCAACAACATAATCTTTCGGCTTCTGTAATTTTTTTATCAGACAATGAAATTGTAAAATCACTTCCAGAATATATTTCAGGAGATTGTTTTCCCGCTATTTATCAAGCGGCAACAGCATTAGTTTACCCTTCATTATTTGAAGGATTTGGCATTCCAATTTTAGAAGCGTTATGGAGTGAAACACCCGTTATCACTTCAAACACTTCATGTTTGCCAGAAGCCGGTGGCGAAGGGAGTTATTATGTTGACCCATTAAATCCAGAACAAATTGCAACTGGTATGAAAAAAATATTTCATGACAAATTGTTTTCAGATGAAATGAAAAGAAAAGGCAAAATACATGCAATGAAATTCAGCCCTGAAAAATGTGCTGTTTCTGTAATGAAAATTTATAAAACGTTATGATGCCATTTAAAAATGATGTAGAACAATGTTTGACCGTTTTAGAAAACGGAGGCATTATCCTTTATCCCACTGATACGGTTTGGGGTATAGGTTGCGACGCTACAAATGAAAATGCTGTTGCTAAAATTTATGCGTTAAAAAATAGAATCGAATCGAAAAGCATGATTATTTTAATGGCAGAAGAAGCTGAAATTTTACAGTATACTTCACCTAAAACAAATCAAATTTTTGATTATTTAAAAGGCATACATAAACCTGTTACGGTAATTTATCCTAATGCAAAAAACCTTGCTAAAAACATCATCAACATAGATGGAACTGTAGGCATTAGAATTGCCAAAGATGATTTTTGTAAATCGTTGATTCATGCATTCGGAAAACCCATTGTGTCTACATCTGCAAATGTTTCGGGCTATCCAACACCAGGGTTGTTTTGTGATATTGATGTTCAAATAAAATCAGGAGTAGATTATGTTGTACACTTTCGTCAAGATGATGATGAGCCAAAGTCTCCAAGCACCATCATTAAAATAAATGAGGATGGAAATATTGAAATTTTAAGGCCTTAATAAAATCTAGATTTTTCTCATCCTAAAAACATTGACCATCCATTACCCACGGTTGAAACCCTTGGCTTAAACAAAAAGATGTCTACTAAACATGCAATATAAAATGATGATTGAATTGCTTCCCCATTAACTGTTTCTTATTTAATGTCCAGAGTTTTAAATGTTAGCCCAAGGTCTCAACGGTAGGTTAGAAGATAGCATTAAAAAAACCACGGCTCATACCATGGGATTTTTAATCTACAACTTTTCATTTAATACCTAATTCAAAAACGCAGAATTAAATTATTTTCAACCCAATACCAATGTGTATGGATTGACTTTTCCAATTTTCTTTACCGGAAATCTGGTTCATATTGGTAACTCCAATTTGATATCGTGCATACACCCTTATTTTATCATATTTCAATTGTATTCCAGAAACAAGGGCAAAATCACCTGATTTCAATGCGTTTTCAGCATTTGCTTTTACCGACAAGTTGGTATTCGATAAAATTCCATAACGAGGACCTGCTTGTAATTTAACTTTATCGCTTAGTTTGATGTTGATTAAAATGGGGATGTTCAAGTATCCAAATTTTATTTTTTTGATATTGGTTGAAATATCGTAAAGTAAGGTATCCAACGAATTGCCTTTATTCATGGTAGCTGCACTATAATAAAGCTCGGGTTGAATGCTAAACGTTTTACTTAATTTAATTTCTGTATATGCCCCTAAATGATACCCGAACCCAAATTCTTCTTTAAAAGAAACACCAGATATCTTTTGAACATCAGCACCACCTTTAATGCCCAATTCAAAATCTTGCGAAAAAACAGCATTAGAAAATACCATCATCAAAATGAAATGTATGAGTTTTTTATACATAAAATGAGTTTTAATGGTTTGAAAAAAAATTACAAATTCGGACTGTGTAATTGAAGTATTTAATCAAATTTAATGGATAAAAAACAAGGAAAATATGCTCTTCCTCATAAAAACTATGAATTTCAAAAATAATAATGTAGATTTGCGGCGTAATTAATAACTGAGAAATTACATGACGTGCTCAGTTGCTGTTGAATAAAGGCTCAAAGCAGCCTTTCAAAATAAAGTTAATCTTTCTCCCAACGGCCCGAAGCATAACATGTGACGATCAAAAATCTATTTTGACAACATGTTTATTGCGTAAAATCAATAACAGGGGTCCTTACATTAAAAAATAAAAAATGACAACATTTGAAGCATTAGGCCTCAAAGCCGAAATTTTACAGTCCATCACAGACCTTGGATTCGTAAACCCTACTCCTATTCAAGAACAAGCTATCCCAGTTTTATTATCAGGCACAACCGATTTTGTGGGATTGGCCCAAACCGGAACTGGAAAAACAGCCGCATTTGGTTTACCATTAATGCAATTGATCAATGCAGCTGATCGCTTTCCACAAGCACTTATCGTTTGCCCAACCAGAGAATTGTGTTTGCAGATCACCAACGATTTATTGCTCTTTAAAAAATATTTAAAAGGCGTTAACACAGAAGCCGTTTATGGTGGCGCTTCCATTACCATGCAAATTAGAAACCTAAGACAAGGTGTTCAAATTGTAGTAGCTACTCCTGGAAGATTGATTGATTTAATTGAAAGAAAAGCCATTGATTTACAAAAGGTAAAATATGTGGTATTGGATGAAGCAGATGAAATGCTTAACATGGGTTTCAGAGACGATATCGACTTCGTATTAAAAAATACCATAAACAGAGAAAGCATCTGGTTGTTTAGTGCAACAATGCCACCTGAAGTTCGTGCCATTTCAAAAAACTTCATGACTTCTCCTAAAGAAATCACCGTAGGAAAAAAGAATAGTGGTAACGTAAATATCGATCATCAATATTATCTTACCCCTGCGAATCAACGCTATGAAGCATTAAAAAGATTGATTGATTTTAATCCAGGCATGTATGGTATTATTTTCACCAGAACAAAAGTGGATGCACAAGAAATTTCAGAGCGTTTGTCAAAAGCAGGCTACGAAATTGAAGCACTTCATGGTGATTTAACCCAGCAACAAAGAGATAGAGTAATGGGGCGTTTCCGTACCAAAGCTTTGCAATTATTAATTGCTACAGACGTGGCTGCAAGAGGTATTGATGTTGATGGCATTACACACGTAATCAATTACGAATTACCAGATGACATTGAAGTGTACACACATAGAAGTGGACGTACCGCTCGTGCTGGAAAAAGTGGAATCTGTTTGTCTATTTGCCATACCCGCGAAACATTCAAAATTCGCCAATTGGAAAAAATGATAAATTCACAATTCCATAAAACCGATATTCCTAGTGGTAAAGATGTATGCAGAAAACAGTTTTTCCATTTTATGGATAAATTGATTCAAACTGATATTTCTCACGGTGATTACGAAACGTACTTACCAGATTTAATGCAAAAATTTGAAAACGTAACTAAGGAAGAAGTTTTGCAAAGAGTGGCTGCGCTTGAGTTTGACCATTTCTTAAAGTATTATGAAAATGCGGAGGATTTAAATGTAAGACTTGACAGTAGAGGCAGACGTGATGACAATGGCAGATCAAATTCTCAATCAGATAATGGCAGCAGAAGCGAAAGAACATTTAATAGAAGAGACAACGGATACACTAGATTATTTATCAATCTTGGTACAAAAGATGGTTTTTACAAAGCGAGTTTCCTTCAATTTATTTTAGATGAAAGCAATCTAAAAAAAGAAACACTTGGTAAAATTGATATGCGTGAAATGAACAGCTGGATTGAAATTGATAAAGCTGAGGCAGGACGAATGATCAAGGCTATTGATGGCAAAAAACACAACAATAGAATCATCAGAATGAATGAGGCAGATGGTGGATTTAAAAGGCCATCAGATGAAGGTAGACGTTCTGGAGGGGATGAAGGTGGCAGAAAAAGAACCTACGGACCGCCAAGAGAGCGCAGATATTAATTAGACATATTTATACCAATTCCAATAACGTTATCTCGGGCAGAATACCTACTCTGCCCGGGTAACCTAGGAATCCAAAGCCACGATTTACATACAACTTCTTCCCTTCGTGCTCATATAAGCCAGCCCACTCTTGATATAAATATTTTATCGGACTCCATTTTATTCCAGGCAACTCTACCCCAAATTGCATCCCATGTGTATGGCCAGAAAGCATCAAATCAATGTCTTTATAATCCTTGCGTACCTGCGCTTTCCAATGACTTGGATCGTGACTCATTAAAATTTTAAATGGGTATTTTTCAGTTCCGGCATGTGCTAAATCCAAACGACCATATTTAGGAAACCTTGCTTTTGCACCCCAATTTTCGATGCCTAAAATCGCAATCGATTCATTATCTCTTTCAATAACCACGTGTTCGTTTAACAGCAATCGCCATCCCATTTCATGATGTACCTTTTTAAGATTTTCAAGATTCTGTTCTTTTGTCATCCCATTTTTTGGCCATTGTACATAATCACCATAATCATGATTTCCAAGTACAGAATACACACCCATTGGCGCTTTTAAAGTTGAAAACAATTTTTTATAATCATCCATTTCGGAAGCCATATCATTTACCAAATCACCCGTAAATAAAATCAAATCAGCTTCATGCTCTAATATTTTCTGAATGCCAAGCTCAACCGCTTTTATGTCCGTAAAACTACCCGAATGAATATCGCTAATATGGATAATTTTCAACCCTTTAAAAGATGCAGGTAAATTATCGAATTTGATTTTTTGTTTAACGAGTTGATATCGATACTTATTTCCAAAACCGTACAACAACACCCCAAAAATACCCGAACCAAAACCCAAGCCAACCCAGCTTAAAAAAGCAGAACGTGAAATATTAATTGCAGCATCAGCATCTCCTGAGCTAAGTTGACTTTTTTGAGAAAACAAAGTCATGGTTATCCATTGAATCAACCGCCTTATATCGTCAATTAAAAAAAATACCGTTCCACATATTTTTGCAATAAGTAATCCAACTGCTATGGAGAAAATATAAATCTTTAACGCTTTGGGAGACACCTGAATACCAGAAAAAATCATCAAAAAGCTCAAAATGGTATAAACAGTTAAGCTCCAATAAACAATGTATAAAATGGTTTTGTTTCGCGCTGAATTATCCGCCGAAAGATATTTTATCGATTGAAAAACATATAAATCCAGTAATAAAATAAAACTGAAAAAAATCAACATCCCGATTGGTGAACGCATAAAAAATTTCTTTGTCCTAAAAGGTAAGGAATTCTTGTATTTGGCTTTTTATAACGTCGAGTGTAACTTCATCTGATAATACATCATCAACATAACTGAGTTTATGCACTAAACTAATGGGAAGTCGATTGGGATGAACGGTCATTTTCATATGCATTAAAGAACCGGTAAAATGTTCCATTCCCCTTAAATTACCAGCACGTCCGGCAGCAACCCCAGTCAATAATGCTTTTTTGTTATGAAAACACATACTTACGTCTGAATTGTCAATCATCAATTTTAAAATCCCAGGAAAAGAACCATTGTATTCTGGAAAAACAAAAATGAACTTTTGTGCTGGAATGAGAAATTCGTTCTCTACACGTTCAAAATCAGCGTTTTTTGTGTGTACGGTGTTTGTTTCAAGCGATAAAAATTTACAATCTATCTGTAAATCATTTAAAATTTGAAAATAAGCTTTAGCTATTTTGCTTGTATTGCTACCTGGTCTATTTGTGCCAGAAACGATTGTAATCATATGCTTTGTTTTTTTTAATCCGATCTATTGTACTAACAAAATTATGTTCAATTTGTTTTTAAAGAATTTTTAGTTTAAAACTTTATAAACGGAAGACAGAAAAAAAACCGATTTTTGCGTAAATAACAATAGAAATATTTAATATGGCAAAAATTATTGGAGTATCTAATCAAAAAGGAGGGGTTGGCAAAACTACGACTGCGATTAATTTAGCAGCTAGCTTAGCCATTCTGGAATACAGAACTTTATTGGTTGATGCAGATCCTCAGGCAAATAGTACAACAGGCGTTGGTTTTGATCTTCAAAATATTACAAAGAGTTTGTACGATTGCATGGTAAATGAAGCAGAAGGTAAGGCATCTGTGTTGAAAACAAGTATCCCATATTTAGACTTATTGCCATCTCATATTGATTTAGTAGGCGCCGAAATAGAAATGATTAATTATCCCAATCGCGAATCTGTTTTAAAAAAGATTTTAGAACCAATGGCAGATGATTATGACTTCATGATTATTGATTGCTCTCCATCACTTGGATTGATTACAGTAAATGCATTAACGGCATCGGACAGTGTGGTCATTCCTGTTCAAACAGAATTCTTTGCATTGGAAGGATTGGGCAAACTTTTAAACACCGTTAAAATTGTACAAAATAGATTAAACCCTGAATTAAAAATTGAAGGCATTTTGATGACCATGTATGATGGTAGATTAAGATTGAGTAACCAAGTGGTGAGTGAAGTTAGACGCCATTTTGAAGACATGGTTTTTAGCAGCATTATTCATAGAAATTCAAAATTAAGTGAAGCGCCAAGTGTAGGAAAACCTGTTATACTCTATGATTCAGACAGTAAGGGTGCTGTAAATTATCTTAATTTGGCAAAAGAGATTTTGCAAAAAAACAACATGACAAAAATTAATCAAGCGGATAAAATAATAGAAGACTAATCGTTTTCCTTAAATCATAATTTTTAAATTTATACAATGCAAAAAAAAAATAAAGAGGCATCGGGATTAGGTATAAAAAGTTTACTGCAGAATATGAGTGCAGAATTTAAAACCACTACTGGTCAATTAAAACCTGAAATCATTGAAAAAAATACAACCACCAGTAATGTTGGTTTGGACAAAATCGATGTGAATCCCAATCAACCTAGAAAAGATTTTGATGAAGAAGCATTGAGTGAATTGGCTGCTTCAATTAAAATGCATGGTATAATTCAACCACTAACGGTTACGGACATAGGAAACGGCAGATACCGACTCGTCGCGGGTGAAAGAAGATTCAGAGCCTCGAAAATTGCAGGTCTAAAAGAAGTCCCCGTTTATGTTCGTCAATCTGATGACAACAATATTTTAGAATTGGCATTATTAGAAAATCTTCAACGTGAAAATCTAAATGCTATTGAAATTTCCATCAGTTACAAAAGACTAATGGATGATTTGGATTATACCCAAGATCAACTTGCAGAAAGAATGGGAAAAGACAGAAGTACCGTAACCAATTATCTACGACTTTTAAAATTACCTCCAGATATACAAGTTGCTGTAAGAAGTGGCGTATTATCGATGGGGCATGCAAGAGCAATTGTAAATGTTGATGCTGTCGACAAACAATTATTCATTTTCTCTGAAATAAAGAATAAAGAATTGTCGGTAAGACAAACGGAAGAGTTGGTTAGAAAATTATACACGGGTAAATTGGCAAAACCAAAATCAAAAACAGTTTTACCAGATGCCTATAAAAAGATTGAAGATAATATTGCATCTACTTTTGGTACCAAGGTAAAATTAAACCACAGCAATAAAGGAACGGGCAGCATCTTATTTGAGTACTATTCACTAGAAGAGCTCAACAGCTTACTTGAAAAGTTAAACATAAACGTTAGTTAATGCATTGGATAAAATCATTATTGGGGATTTTATTTTTTTTCTTTCTTGCTGAAAATGCAATAATGGCGCAATTTCAAACCAAACCAATTTCCGCGAAAGACAGTTTGCTAAAAGCAAATATTAGAAAGCCAATTGTACGTTCTGCTTTAATACCTGGTTGGGGACAAATTACAAACAAGAAAGCATGGAAAGTACCGTTGGTATATGGTGCATTAGGAACCAGTGCTTACTTTTTTATTAGAAATGTAAGACAATTCAAAGAAGCTAGAACCGCTTATACACTAGCCGCAGATGGTGACACCAGCAACGACAATCAAATTATTCAGCCTTATTATAGTGTAAAAAATCAACCAGAAAGAATCCGTGTATTTAGAAATCAGGTGAGACAAAATGTAGATTACAGTGTGCTATTTTTTATTCTTTCATGGGGATTAAATGTTATGGATGCCGCTGTTGATGCACACCTTAAATCATTTGATGTTTCTGATGATTTAAGTTTGCACATAAAAGCAGGGTATTTTCCAGCAGCAAAAACCAATGGGGTTGGAATCGTTTTAAACATTAAATAATAGCATCTTTTATAAAAAAATAAAAATCCATTATTTTGAAAATTGCATTGATTGGATATGGTAAAATGGGAAAAGCAATTGAAGGCATTGCTGTAGAAAGAGGGCATGAAATTGTGTTAAAAATTAGTTCCGAAAATGTTCAAGAACTAACAAATCAATCTTTACAAATTGCCGATGTAGCCATTGAGTTTACAAACCCACATGCTGCAATAAAAAACATTACACAATGCTTTGAAACAGGCGTCCCGGTTATTAGTGGAAGTACAGGTTGGCTTGAACATTGGGATCAAATTAAATCAGATTGTGAAAATAAAAATGGTTCTTTTTTATATGCAAGCAATTTTAGCATAGGCGTAAATTTATTTTTTGAGTTGAATAAAAAACTAGCACAACTCATGAGCAATCGTACTGAATACAATTGTACTATTGAAGAAATCCATCATACCGCAAAAAAGGACGCACCAAGCGGAACCGCAATTACCATAGCAGAAAATATCATAGCATTAAATCCGAATAAAAAAAACTGGGTATTGGGAGAAACAGCGGATATCAATTCGCTTTCTATCACCAGCAAAAGAATCGATCCAGCACCAGGAACACACATCGTTTCTTACAACAGTGTTATTGACAGTATCGAAATAATACACACTGCCCACAACCGAATTGGCTTTGCTACCGGAGCCGTACTTGCTGCCGAATTTTTATTGGGCAAAAAGGGAGTGTATGGTATGGGGGACGTGTTGGAGGTTTGAGAGGTTTGAGAGGTTTTTGAAGTTTGGTTCAAAAGGTTCAATATGTTCAATGAGTTCAAAAGGTTGGAAGTATTTTCCAATTATTTGCATTTTTGTTTAAAAAAGTTTAAATCGCTTCGCTGGTTTAATAGTTTAATGGTTTAAGGTAAGAAGCATTTTCCAACATTTAGCATCCTCGTTTTAAAAAAAACTTCGTGCCTTCGTGTCTTTGTGTTAAAAAAATCGCGTTTACGCGCATTCGTGCCAAGAAAACTCAGAGCGAAAATGAGAGCGAGAGCGAATAATAAGTCTTGACTTTTTTCTTCATTCTCATTCTGTTTCTCGCGCTAAAAAAAACACCCCGCATGATTAAACATACTAGGGTGCTTTTGTAATGGTTTATTTTATTTTTTTAAAATTTCATCAATCGTTCTACCGATTTTAGATTTCCTTGCGTTACCTCAATCATATAAACACCAGCTTTTAATTCGTTTCCAAAATTCAAATCTTCACCTGGCATTGTCTGATATATTTTCAATATTCTACCAGCCATATCCATCAATTTAATGTGAAGCTTTTCAGTTGATACCGCTTTTACTTTCACTCTAAATGATGATGTTGTTGGGTTTGGATATACGCTAACACCCAAGCTTAATGGTTTTACAACTTCTACTTTTGCTTCCTCTACCCTGCCTGTTGCAACTGGAGTTGTTCCTACTAGTGAATTTGGACAAGCTGTGTACCTAACACTAAGTGTACGGAAATCGCTGCTTGAACAGTTGTTGAATGATTGCGCTTTAACCGAACCCGTTATTGCTCCAGATGGATAACTAACGGTAATGCTTAAACTAGTTTGAGATACAATTGTAGCGCTTGCTGGCACTGTCCATACTACTGATGTAGCATTGGTTGGCATTGATGCTATTGAATACCTGTATGATCTATTAGGACAAGATCCTAAAGTAGTAGTTGAAATAGCACCCGGTGTTGATGGCTGCGTTCTGGTTAGTGTAAATGAACGCTCAGCACTACTTCCACATGAATTACTACTTCTTACTTTTATGCTTCCACCAATAAATTCATCTTCAAATTTCACCATTATAGCAGTATCATTCACGCCTAATCCTCCTGGATGACCAACTATCTCTGCCTCATCTGGTACAGACCAAGCATAAGCATTTGCCGTACTCACTTTTCTTATTCTATACGTTGCAATGATACCGTTAGGGTTTGTCGATGACTCCATAAACTCACATACATTCGAAGTACCGGTTATGCTTCCTGGCGTTGTAGATATCGAACCTGTAACAGCCAATGTTCTTGCATTGCTTAATCCACATCCCATAGATTGAACTCTTATTGATGAACCAAATAAGAAATCAGGGGTATACGTTACTTTAATTATTGTATCTAATGCACCTGTTCCAGCTGGATGATCGATGATGGTTGCCCCTGTTGGAACTGTCCATAAATAACCCGTTGCATTTGCTACTTTTCTGATGGTATATGTTGCAATACCATCGTTGATATAAATACATGAATTGGTTGGACCAGTAATTGTTCCAGGTGCTGCAAATGGAGTTGCAGTTACCCTTAACGTTTTATCTAATGATGCTGCACAAGTATTCAACGACTTCACTTTTATGGAAGAAGTTGCAAATCCAGAATCAAATCTAACCGTAATGCTTGTTGTATTTTGCCCACTAACTAAAGTTACATTTGATGGTAACGTCCATGCATAACCTGTAGCACCTTGTACAGCTGATATAGAATAAGTAGCTGTTGTTCCATTAGCATAATAAGCACATGAATTGGTTGGGCCAGAAATATCTGATGGTGTTGCTGGTAATGCTCTCGATACAGACAACACTCTTGCTGAAGATACTGCACAAGCGTTGCTTGTTCTGGCTTCAATCATACCGGTTACATAACCCGAATTAAACGTTACATTAACAGCAGTATCCCCATCATAAGACTGAACCTGCGCATCATTTGGAACCGTCCACAAATATTGCGATGCATTCAATACCCTTCTTGTCGAGTATCTTACTGGAGTATTACTTCCAATATAGTTACAAACATTTGTAAATCCTGTTACACTAGATGGCGCAGTAGGCGATGTTTTACTGATGGCGATAGTTCTTGCCAAACTGGTATTACAACCTGTCGTTTGTACTTGAATGCTGGTTGCAGAAACGAAATTCTCATCAAACAATACACGAATAATGGTATCGTTTTCTGGCAAATCTCCCGGACGTTCAATGATGGTAACCCCTGCTGGTACTGTCCAAATATATGCAGGTGCTCCTGTTGATTTACTACATACGTAAGTAGCCATATTACCTGTATTTATATACATACATGCATTTGTTGGTCCGCTTACATAAGTTGGTACTGCAAAAGGATTTGCTGTAATATTAAATGATCTATCTAATGTTGAATTACAATTGCTTAATGCACGTACTTTCAATGAAGAATTCACAAAACCAGCTTCAAAACGAACCACAATTGTATTGGTTCCCTGTCCACTCACCAAGGTTACATTATTTGGCAAAGTCCACAAATAACCTGTTGCAAATTCTACATCCGCTACTGAATAAGTAACTTCTGTTCCGTTGTTATAAAATTCGCATACATTAGTTGGGCCATTTACAAATCCTGGAACAGTTGGCAAATTACGTACTATAGCCAAATATTTTCCTGTACCCGGAAATACACCACAATTTGACAACCCTCTAACACGTACATAACCCGAACGGAATGAAGTATCATAGGTTACCCCAATCTGATAAGTACCTTGCCCACTAACTATAGTAGCACCTGATGGTACAACCCAATCATAATAATTTGCTGTTGCAGAGATATTAGTAGTGTAATAAACAATAGTTTCAGTTCCTACCAAAGGACATGCGTTATTTGGCCCAGTAAGTGTAAACAAATATGGTATTGTTTTATAAATTCTCAAGAATGTAGTTCCGCTATAACATCCCGCGTCACTAACTGAGTTTACATAAATTTTTGCACCCGCTCTTGGTAAATCATCTGTAAATATCACACGAATCGTTGATGTATTTTGACCACTTACCAATGTAGCACCTACAGGCAATGTCCAGAAATAATTACTAATTCCAGATACTAACGGCACACTGTACTCGATGGTATCTGATGTATTTACATATTGACATAATTCGTTTAACCCAAAGATTGTATCTGGTGCTGAAGGCAATGCGTTTACCACCACATTATATGTTCCGGTACTTACACATCCGCTTGATGGCTCAGTATAAGTATAGGTTATCTGAACATTTCCTGAAACACTTCCTATTAATAATCCAGTAGCAGATTCAATAGATGCTATAGAAGCATTATCAATACTCCATGCACCTCCATCCTCACTACCAATAAGTGTTATAGAATCAGCAACACATACATTATCTGGTCCGGAAATAGATACCAATGTAGAAGCGTTTACGGTAACTGCTAAAGCTATACTATTGGTACAACCCAATTCTGTTCTAATGGTGTACGTAATATTTGCCACACCCGCTGATACTGCAGTTGCAATACCTGTAATTGAATCTATTTGCAACACTGTAGTATCATCACTGCTCCATCTTCCGTTTGCTGTACTATTTGTGTACGTTGTATTTACATATCTACAAACTTCTGTCAATCCACTTATTGGATCTAAATTAGGAGCTGTTTCTATGGTTAAATTTAATGTAGCTGTACTATCACAATTCACCGCATTGGTAGTTACAAATGTATACACACCTGATGCTGTATATTCCTCCCCATTCCAACTATATGAATCACATGCTGAAATTGTTGTTGAAGATGTAGTACTATTTTTTATGGTTAAATAAAGTGTATCTGCTGATAAACAACCCTGAGCATTGTTATAGTATACAATAAACTGACCGCTTTGTGTGTACAAGATATTATTCCATAAATAAGAATCACAAGCAGTGACCGTATTTGATGTAAACGTACCTTGATTAATGGTTAATATAATCGTTAAAATACTATCACAACCAACTGAATTCACCAAGCGTTGTGTATACGTTCCAGATTCTGTGTATAATGAATCGTTGATGAAATAATTCACACAAGACTCTGCGTAAATGGTTTCATTTGTTCCATTCAAAATGGTTAAGTTCAATAAAGCCACACTATCACATCCTACCGAGTTGGTGGTATTGTATGTAAATGTTCCTGTGTTTGAATAAACCGATCCATTCCAAGCAAAAGTTTCGCAACTTATTTCATCTGTAGTTGATGTAGTAGCTCGCTTTATCGTTAAATGAAGTGTATCTGTTGATGTACAACCAGAAGCATTTGTTGAAAGATAAGTATACGTTCCACTATTGGTGTACGCTACCCCATTCCATGAATACTGCTCACAAGCTGATTCAGTTGTAGCAGATGTTGAACTTTCTAAAATGGTCAAATTCAATGTAGCTACTGAATCACAACCAACTGCATTTGTAGTTGTAAATGAATAGGTTCCAGATGCAGAATATGTTACGCCATTCCAAAGATAATTATCACAATTAGAAGCACTAAATTCAAATGACGTGCTGTATTTTATAGTCAAATCTAATGAAGCCACAGAATCACAACCTACCGAATTGGTGGTGGTGTATGTAAATATACCACTAGCCGAATACGTTGCATTATTCCATCTGTAAGCATCACATGCTTCAACTACTGTGGTTGATGTTGTACTTTTCTTCACAGTCAAATTTAAAGTTGCTGTTGAATCACATCCTGCCGAATTGGTAGTAGAATAAGTGTACACTCCAGTCGCTGTATATGTATTTTCATTCCAAGTAAATGCATCACAAACCGTAATGTTTACTGCTGGAGAAGCAGAACTGCGATTGATGGTTAAATTCAATATTGCAGTTGAATCACATCCTACCGAATTGGTAGTAGAGAATGAATACGTTCCACTATTGCTATACGTTGTACCATTCCACGTATATGTATCACAGTTAGTAATATTTTCAGTAAATGTAGTACTGCGATTTATGGTTAAATTCAAGGTTGCTATTGAATCACAACCTACTGAATTTGTAGTTGTAAATGTGTATGTGCCACTTGTGATATATGTTGTACCGTTCCAAATATAACTATCGCAATTTGTTATATCTACCGAAGACTCAGTTGGTACTGTTATTGTCAAATTCAATATTGCTGTTGAATCACAACCTGCTGAACTTGTGGTATTATAAGTATATGTTCCACTATTCGTATAAGTTGTACCATTCCATAAATAATTGACGCAATTTGTAACTGTGGCATATGTTGTATCAACATCATTTATTGTAGCTACCACCGGTGTTCTTGTTACAGATACACAACCTGTTGTTGTATTTCTTGTGGCAAGATAGTATGTTGTAGTTGCTGTAAGAGAAGGCGTTTGCCATACATCCGTTCCAGTTGCAGTTGCTGTACCACCTGATGCAACAGTGTACCAATCTACAGTTTCATCTACACCAACTGTAGCAGTTAAAATGACCCTACCGGTTGAACATCTTGACGCACCTGTAGCAATTGGAGCTGATGGATTGCTCAAAACATTTACCGTTATTGGGGTTGCACTTGTTGTACATCCAGTCAATGGATCTTTTGCTGTTAAAGTGTACAATGTAGTATCCGTTGGACTAACCGTTATTGTTGAATTAGCTACTAAATAGGTTTGTGCATTTGCTGATAAACCATTCACACCAGAAGCTGTATTTGCCGACCATGAAAATAATGGTGTCATTGGGAAATTACCTTTCAACAAAACTTTGTCTATTGCCCACCATGAAACTGCAAAACTCGCTGATATGTTGGCATTGAATCTAATTCTTAAATTCGATTGATTGATGTAAGCATTCAAAACAATACTGTCTTTTACAAAATTATCTCTGGCTCCTTGATTAGAACTATATGATTTAACAGTAGTCCAGTTGGTACCTCCATCTGTTGAAACTTCAACCGTTGAAGTACCCGAACCATTGTTACGTACATAACTATGGTTGAAAACCAATTTAAGGTCAGTATAGCCTTGTGTATTATACACCGTTGATATTAATTGAGATGTTGTAGTTGTAGATCCATTTAAGTTAGCCGCTGTTGTAACCATGAAACTAGTTCCGTCACTACTTCCACTCACATTGTTTGTAATAATGTATGTATTACTATTTGGATTATATGGACTATTTTGTATAGCAAATTTATTTCCTCCATTTGAAGCAGACCCTGCAGTTGTATAGCTTGTAGTTACAAAATCATTAAAATCTACCGTATCTATTGCAGTGCTTGAAATGGTAGCAGATGCATTTAAAATTCGACTAGCGCCGTCGCAAATATCTGATGAAGATGGTGTACCTACTACAACTGATGGAGTAGCTGATGTTGCTACTGTTACACTTGCTTCAGCTGTTCCGCAATCTGCTGTAACCCTTGCATAGTATGTACCAGGACCACGATTGGTTAAAGTATTTCCTGTTCCTAAATTTGTTCCTGTTCCACCTGTTCCTGTCCACCATGTTACTACTGGATTTAACCCAGTTACACCATTCGCTGTCAACGTAGTAGTTGCTGATGCACAAATTGAAGCAGATGCTGCTGTAGCAGATGTAATGCCCGCATTTGTTAATGCAGATACCGTCACAATTGCCTGTACTGCTGTTCCGCAATCACCAGTAACTCTTGCATAGTATGTACCAGGGCCACGATCAATGGTGGTACCCGTGCCATAATTTGTTCCTGTTCCACCTGTTCCCGACCACCATGTTACTACTGCATTTGTTCCTACTACACCATTCGCTGTTAACGTGGTTGTAGCAGATGAACAAATTGAACTTGTTGCTGCCGTAGCTGAGGTAATACCTACATTGACCAATGCAGATACCGTTACACTCGCCTCTACTGCTGTGCCGCAATCTCCTGTAACCCTTGCAAAATAGGTACCTGGGCCACGAGAGATTGTTGTTCCTGTTCCTAAATTCGTTCCTGTTCCGCCAGTAGCTGTCCACCAAGTCACTACTGCATTTGTTCCCACTACTCCATTCGCTGTTAACGTAGTTGTAGCTGATGAACAAATTGAACTTGATGCTGCCGTAGCTGAGGTAATACCTACATTTACTTTTGTGCCTATCGTTACACTCGCCTCTACTGCTGTTCCACAATCTGCTGTTACTCTTGCAAAATATGTACCTGGACCACGATTGGTTAATGTGGTTCCTGTTCCTAAATTCGTTCCTGTTCCGCCTGTTCCTGTCCACCAAGTTACTACCGCATTTGTTCCTACTACACCATTTGCGGTTAAGGTTGTTGTTGATCCTGAACACACCGAAGTTGATGCCGCTGTTGCTGAAGTTATTCCTGCATTGGCCAATGCCGATACCGTTACACTTGCTTGTGCTGCTGTACCGCAATCACCAGTAACTCTGGCAAAATAGGTACCCGGACCACGATTGGTTAATGTAGTTCCTGTGCCTAAATTAGTACCTGTGCCGCCTGTTCCTGTCCACCAAGTCACTACTGCATTTGTTCCCACAACTCCATTCGCTGTTAATGTAGTGGTAGCTGATGAACATATTGAACTTGATGCTGCTGTTGCTGAGGTAATGCCTACATTGGTATTTACCCTAACGATTGCAGTATCTGTTGCCGAACAACCATCTGCATTTGTTGCCGTTAATGTATAGGTTGTAGTTTGTGTTACCGACACATTTGTAGGGTCTTTTAAATTAGATGTAAAGCCCGCAGGATCAGATGTCCATGAATATGCCATCTGTATTCCAGTTAAAGCAATATCATCTACTACCCATGCTTCACTTCCACTACTATTTTCAATTCTTACTCTTATTCTTACCTGAGAAGCAGTATCTGGGATGTTAATATTTAAAGTACTATAACCATCTGATGTTCTAGAACCACCACCTGTAGGCGCAAAAGTAGTTGGACTATTATTTCCATCATACGTAACAGATGCTACACCTGTAGCGCTATACGCCCAATAAGCATTATTGTTTCCATCAATGGTTAATTCGTTTGAATAAGTTGAACCACCATTTAACGAAATGGAAACACTTACACTATCTTCAACGTCAACACCTCTATCAGATTGTCCAACAGAAAAGGCCGCCAATCTCATTGACACTTTTTTTGCGGTATATCCACTTAATCCTGTAATATTATCTGTTGTTAATGTAGCTGTACCATCATTCACTCTATAACCTGTATTGGATGTAGTAAAAAATGGTGAACTTGCAGGTCTATCTCCTGAAGCTGAATTACCCGTTACGGTTCCAGCATTAGAAGTATTCGAAGCTACATAATTCAATGTTCTTCCAGTAATTTCAAAATTCAATAATTTTATGGTATCTGATTCAGCACCAGAAGCAGATCCAGTTAAATTTACTGTTCCTGTTCCACATAATGTATTCGAACTTGCTGTTGCGATTACTGCTGTTGGCAATGCATTTACGGTTGCCGTTACTGCTGTTCTTGTGGCAGATACACAACCTGTAGCAACGATTGAATCCAAAGCAAAGTATGTTGTTGTTGATGAAATACTTGGTGTGGTATAACTGTTTCCACTGCTTAATAATGTTCCGCCTGTTGATGCATTATACCATTTGATGGTTCCTGTTCCTGAAGCTGATAAACCAACTGTTCCTGTTCCACATCTTACTGCGCTTGTTCCTGTTGGTGCTGATGGCACTGCATTTACGGTTGCTGTTACTGCTGTTCTTGTTGCAGACACACAACCCGTTGCGTTAATTGAATCCAACGCATAGTATATCGTTGTTGATGATATGCTTGGTGTGGTAAAACTGCTACCTGATCCCAATAATGTTCCGCCTGTTAATGCATTATACCATCTAATCGTACCAGTTCCTGATGCTGATAAGCCCACTGTTCCTGTTCCACATCTTACTCCATCTGTTCCTGTTGGTGCTGATGGCACTGCGTTTACGGTTGCCGTTACTGCTATTCTTGTTGCAGACACACAACCCGAAGCGTTAATTGAATCCAACGCATAATATATCGTTGTTGATGATATGCTTGGTGTGGTAAAACTATTTCCACTTCCTAATAATGTTCCACCAGTTAATGCATCATACCATTTGATGGTTCCTGTTCCTGTTGCAGATAAACCAACTGTTCCTGTTCCACATCTTGCCGCACTTGTTCCAGTTGGTGCTGATGGCACTGTATTTATTGTTGCCGTTACCGCTGTTCTTGTTGATGTACAACCTGTAGCTACATTAGAATCCAATACATAGTAAATCGTTGTTGATGAAATACTTGGTGTAGTATAACTGTTTCCACTGGTTAATAATGTTCCGCCTGTTGATGCATTATACCATTTGATAGTTCCTGTTCCTGAAGCTGATAAACCAACTGTTCCTGTTCCACATCTTGATGCACTTGTTCCTGTTGGTGCTGATGAAACTGCGTTAACGGTTGCCGTTACTGCTGTTCTTGATGCAGACACACAACCCGTAGCGTTAATTGAATCCAACGCATAATAGATTGTTGTTGCTGATATACTTGGTGTGGTATAACTATTTCCACTGCTTAATAATGTTCCGCCAGTTAATGCATTGTACCATCTAATCGTACCAGTTCCTGATGCTGATAAACCAACTGTTCCTGTTCCACATCTTGCTGCACTTGTTCCTGTTGGTGCTGATGGTACTGCGTTTACGGTTGCCGTTACTGCTGTTCTTGTTGCTGATATACAACCCGTAGCAACGATTGAATCCAATGCATAGTAGATCGTTGTTGATGATATGCTTGGTGTGGTATAACTATTTCCACTGTTTAATAATGTTCCGCCAGTTGAAGCATCATACCATTTGATGGTTCCTGTTCCTGAAGCTGATAAACCAACTGTTCCTGTGCCACATCTTGCTGCACTTGTTCCTGTTGGTGCTGAAGGCACTGCGTTTACGGTTGCTGTTACTGCTGTTCTTGTTGCAGACACACAACCCGTAGCGTTAATTGAATCCAACGCATAGTAAATCGTTGTTGCTGATATACTTGGTGTGGTATAACTATTTCCACTGCTTAATAATGTTCCACCAGTTGATGCATTATACCATTTGATCGTTCCTGTTCCTGATGCTGATAAACCAACTGTTCCTGTTCCACATCTTGCTGCACTTGTTCCTGTTGGTGCTGAAGGCACTGCGTTTACGGTTGCTGTCACTGCTGTTCTTGTTGCTGATACACAACTCGGTACATTATTTGAATCCAATGCATAATAAATCGTTGTTGTTGATATACTTGGTGTGGTAAAATTATTTCCACTTCCTAATAATGTTCCACCAGTTGAAGCATCATACCATTTGATTGTTCCTGTTCCTGTTGCGGATAAACCAACTGTTCCTGTTCCACATCTTACGGCACCTGTTCCTGTTGGAGCTGATGGTGCAGCGTTAACCGTTGCCGTTACTGCTGTTCTTGTGGCAGATACACAACCAGTTGACGAAATAGAATCCATCGCATAAAATATCGTTGTTGTTGATATACTTGGTGTGGTAAAACTATTTCCACTTCCTAATAATGTTCCACCAGTTGATGCATTATACCATTTAATCGTTCCTGTTCCTGAAGCTGATAAACTCACTGTTCCTGTTTCACATCTTACTCCATCTGTTCCTGTTGGTGCTGATGGTACTGCATTTACGGTTGCCGTTACTGCTGTTCTTGTTGATGTACAACCTGTAGCTACATTAGAATCCAATACATAGTAAATCGTTGTTGATGAAATACTTGGTGTAGTATAACTGTTTCCACTGGTTAATAATGTTCCACCAGTTATTGCATTATACCATCTAATCGTACCTGTTCCTGAAGCTGATAAATCAACTGTTCCTGTTCCACATCTTGCCGCACTTGTTCCTGTTGGTGCTGATGGAGCTGCGTTAATAGTTTGTACAGAAGAAGTAAAAACGGTATTACCAGGCCCTACTCCTCCACCATTATTACCAAACCACGAAATACCTTCATACACTACATCAAAAGTGAGGTTATTGTTACCAGCAGCTAAATCAGTGCCGTACGTTCCACCAATATTATTTGATGCTTTAATTGTAAAAGTATAGGTACCAGTTTCTCCAGGAGCCAGATTATTGGCATTGGCACGTAAATTATAATCAGACCAACTGGTACTATTAGTGTTCCATTTCACGCCTATGTTGATATCCGGCGTGCCGCTTGTTCCATCGGTCCAAGTGGCTGTTCCAATATTTTTTATGGTCACCGTTACATTTCTTGTCTCTCCGGCACACCAGTTGTTTGAACCTAAATTGGCTGATATAAACTGACTTTTGTATGTAAGCGTTTTGTAACTGATTTTTACTTGTCCGCGTGCTCCTGCGCCGCCAGTTCTACTGTCGCTCGAGCCCGAGCGAACTCCACCGCCACCTCCACCGGGTGCTGATCCGGCAGTTCCATCACCGTTGCTACCAGTTCGTCCGCCGCCGCCATTACCACCTCCAGAAGGTGCAGTACCACCATTACTTCCGCTACCGTTTGCGCCAAAAGTGGACGTACCTGCAGAAGATCCGCCGCCTCCGCCATTGTTTCCGTCGCTACCATTGGCTCCATTACCACCTGCCCATTTCACATCGCCGATAGAGTTAGTTGAAGAACCACCAGTGGCTCCTGTGGCGCTATTATTAGCTACGCTGTTTCCTCCCTTGGCTAGAACGGTACCACTAGTATTAAACCAGCTGTCTTCACCTGCTAATGTAGAAGTGCTGCCAGCACCAACCTTAAGATTGTAGGTTGTACCTGCTGTAACAGCAATGATGCTATCTCGCGCATAAGCACCACCACCGCCGCCACCGGTTTCTGTACCATTATTGCTGGTAGAACCTCCACGGCCGCCGCCACCCCAAACTTCTACATTAACACTGGTTACACCAAGTGGTGCAGTCCAAGTAGTTGTGGCTGTATTGGTAATGGTAGTACTTTCTTCAGTAAGTATCAAAATGGTAGCTGTATTACCGCTGCTAATCGTGCTGTTGCAGTTTGCTGCAGTATTGATATTAGTAATGGCAATAGTGGTATAACCTGCTGTTGCCAATGCAGATGTTGCAAAGGTTCCTGTACCAGAAGCTATTGTAACAGATGCGGTGGAACCAGTTGCTGTGTTATCACCAGAAAGATTATAGGTAACGGTATAGGTACCGTTGGCAAGACTGGTTGAATTAATGGTTACTGTTGAGGTACCCCCAGGTGCCGGGTTGGTTACACTTCCAATACTAAAATTGGAAATATTCGGCAATGCATTAACGGTTAAAGTACCATTTACGTAAGAAATGGTATAGTTTGCTAACCCTGTACCTGTTGCATTCGTAGGAACAATAGAGTAAGTGCCGGCTGTTGCAGTTGATGCTGATCCGGTACTTGTCAAAGTAGCACTGGTTACCGTATTACCACCTACTAATCCGCTTGTCGTAAATTCAGTACCTGCAAACGTGAATGTAGTACCAGAACATTTGTTTTGATTATTTGCTGTTATGGTTAAATTAGCTTGGGCAATGGTGAAAGCAGTTGCACTTGAACTTGCTGCATTAAAGTTGGCATTGGCAGCTACTGTTACTGTAACTGTATATGTACCTGCATTCGTTGGTTGTGTTGAACTTGGTCCGTATGTCGTACCTCCTGTACCTGCATAACTAAAGGTATAACTTGTACCCGTGCCCGTATTGGTAGCAGCATTTGGCCCTTGTGCAGAACCGTTATATGTATAGGTTCCAACCGTCGGGGTTACCGTAGGTGTAGTTCTACTATCATTACTTACGGTTATTCTACCCGTTGTAGAATTGGTGAAAAAGGTTGCATCAATATAGGTTGCTCCAGAACTTGTAAAACCCCAAGTACCGTTTGCAGTACCCATTCCTCCTAACGTCATTGAACCAACTGTTTCATTAGAAATTAAATCGGCATTTGCACCAGTAGATATAACAAAAGAATTTGTATTTGCACCAAGTGCTGATGTATTGTTTAATACCAATGTCCCTGCAGAAACTGTTGTAGTTCCAGTATAGGTATTGGTTCCTGATAATCTCCAAGTACCTGCACCATTTTTAGTTAACGAGGTTGGTGTTGATATAACACCCGACATCGTTCCTGTTCCGGCAGAACCATCTAATGTTAAACCAAAAGCGCCAGTTCCTACTGTTCCACTACAAGTTAATGTTCCTGAACTAGTAGCCCTTATAGTACTTGCAGAACCTAAAGTGATATTACCACTATAGGATGCATTACCACCGGTATTGGTTAAAGCTCCACCATTAGAAACACCAGTTCCATTTAAAGTCAATGCTTCTGCTGCTCCTGGCGTCACCCCATTTAAATCCAATGCTGCTCCTGAGCTAACAGTTGTTCCTGCTGCTGCGGTACCCAATGCTGCGGTATTTCCTGTTTTCAAAGTACCCGCAGTAATTGTTGTTAGTCCGGTATATGTGTTTGTTCCAGATAAAATTAATTCTCCAGCTCCATATTTAGTTAAAGCAAAAGCTCCTGAGACTACGCCACTTATGGTAATATTCCCTGTGGTTCCAATGCCTGATGCACTTGCCATTGTAACGGTCCCACTGTATGAAGCTGCTGTACCTGAACTATTTATCAATGCACCTCCAGTTGAGATACCTGTACCATTTAATGTTAATGCTTCTGCTGCTCCAGGCGTTACCCCATTTAAATCCAATACGGCACCTGAGCTAACAGTTGTTCCAGCTGCCGCGGTACCCAACGCTGCGGTATTTCCTGTTTTCAAAATACCTGCATTTATGGAATTAGATCCTGTATATGTATTTGTACCCGATAAATGCAATTCACCCGCACCGGCTTTTGTAATGCCAAAAGTTGAACCACTAATTACACCCGACATTATTAAGTCGGTTGCTGAAGTACCATCATCTGCTACAGTCATTGTTCTTGTTGCACCCAAAGCAACTGGACAAGCAATATCTGCACCATCTGTTCCAGTATTTGCATCAACTACATTAATATTTCCACCAAGGGTTAATGTACCAGAGCCGGTAATAGATGATCCTGTAACAGCGCCACATTCCAAATTTAATGAAGTAGGCGAACCTATCGTAAATGTAGATAATGCCAAAGTAGCTCCATTACTAACCGACAAAGATCCACTAACAGTAATATTAGCAGATAATGTTGTTGTGCCTATAGAATCTTTTAAATTATTAAAAGTTGTAAAAATTGTTGACGGCAAGGTATTTGTTGCCGTGAATATAACCGTACCAGTTCCACTTGTAAATGTATTTGAACCCGAATTGGCTAAAGCAAATCCATCACATTCAAGCGTACCCCCATTGGTCATAACCAACGAACCTCTCCTGTTGGTGTTACTACTTTGTCCTAAAGTAACTGTTCCAGAAGCAACGAGTTTCGAATTTGCATTAAATGTAAGTGTTGCGATTCCATTACCAGTTGGTGATAAATTTAAGGCAGCACAGACGGCGTTGTTTACGTTTACTACGACAGATTGACCTTGCGTAATGGTAACCGCATCTGAGCTTGAAGGGACACCATTGGGATTCCAGTTGTTTGCACTGTTCCAGTTGGTTCCATCTCCACCACCATCCCAAGTTTTTTGGGCATAAGTGGCTTGGCTGATAAATACGAAAAACGCACATGCAAACAGCATGGGCTTTAAGGAAAGTAAATTTTTCATTTTCTTTTGGGTTGGGTTTGGGTACATTTTCTTTTGTTTGTTTTTTTTATTATTACTATTTCGATCTTTTATATGTTTCAATTAAATTTTCTTACACATTTAATTCATCATTTTAACTCCAGAAAAACTTAATCTAAAACCATTTAAATGGATATCAAATGAATTAAACTAAATAAATTATTTAATTATCTTAAATAGATAAATGATAAAAAACTTAAGTAAATGAATACTGTAGGTAGTTCAAAAATAATTGGATAATAGGTTAGGCTTTTTGAAGGAAGTAACGAATACGTTGGATGGATTAATAGGTTCAACTTCAAAAATAAGTTGAAATATTATTACAAGATGTAAAACTATATAACGCAAAAACAAAATCAAAGCTTTTTTCAAAACTTTTTTTGTATTATGTAATAGATTTGAAATCTGTAAAGAAAAAAGCCGATTTTTCACATCAAACACTCAACATTATTTCAAAACCAAGATTACTCCACAAATTCATCTATTAAATGATGATGTTGACTTTTGAATTTGATAGCTTTCATTTTCTTTGGGTAGTTCATTTTCATAAAATAATAGTTTTTGTTACACTATAATTATACTAAACGAAATTAATTTTAACATATTGTGTAAAATCGTCAAAAGAAGGGAAGAAGGTTTAATTTGCTGCGCTGGTATAAGGGTTTAAGGGTTTAAGGGTTGGAATTGTAGTCCCTTTGCGAGTTTAGATAAATTGGGTGTTGTGTTTGTGTGCGTGGAAAATTAGTAATGTTTGTTGTTTGGGGGTTGGGGTTTGGTAACCTTTTGAACATATGGAACTTTTTGAAGTCGTAAGTGTTGAAAATATTCAACCCCTACGACCTCAAAAACCGCTCAAAACGCTGAAACGGTTGACTCCCTTCACCCTTGGGGGAAGGGTTGGGGATGGGGGCTAAAAAAAACCGCCCCTAAATTAGGAGCGGTCTATTCATTTGAAATTCTTTGTTTTAGTTCGATTTGATATCGATGGTATCTTTATCGCCACCACCAATTTCGCAATTTGTAGTTATTCTATCAGCACTGATGCCTTCTTTTTCTACTAAGAATACTTTTACTGCATCTACTCTTTTTTGGCAAACTGCTTGAGCTGCTTTAGACGCTTCTGGATATCCATTGATAGTAATGTTACATTTTGGATTAGCTTTTAATTTAGTAGCCACATTCATCAACAATGGCTTTAAATCAGCACCAATTCCAGTTGTTTTTGATTTGAATGTTAAGCTAGGATAATCAGCAGGACATTCTGGAGCTGGAGGAGGTGGAGGGTTTTTGCAACACTCTGGCTCTGGACATTTACCAACACCATCAGCATCAACTGGTTGACACTCTGTTGGCGTTACCAATTGCTTATCTAAATTATCTGGAACACCATCACCATCAGAATCTCTTGTTACACCATGTGTATCAACACCAACACCAGCTGGAGTGTTTGGCTCACGATCTAATTGATCAATTACACCATCACCATCAGCATCTTCATAAGTTGGTTTTGGTATTTGTTGGTGCTTTGGTTTGTTTAATTCGCTGTACACATAATCAAGTGGGTTTATCCACCATAATGGTTCTACTGATTTTGAACCCAAATTGAAATTCAAACCAAGAGATAAATAGTTATATGTATCAAATCCTGTAGTTAATACGCCGTCTCCATAAGGATGCTCTTGCCATTGTTGGCCATCCATTAAATCATCCTTTACAAAAGTTTGACGATCTTCTAATGAAATATTGATGCGTTTTGCTAATCTGTAGCTGATTCCAACGATTCCAGTTGCAGAAAAATTCAACGTTTGGTTACCAATTTTTGGTTTACGTTCGCCATGATTTTCAGCAGCTTCTTCGTAAGTTTTATCCATTCCAGATTTTAATTTCTTTAGGATATCTCTTCTGTTCTTGTATTTAAGCTCATTAGAGGATATATCAGTGTACAAAGCGCTGTACGTATTACCAGTTGCTTCATTTCTAGCATTGATTTTTGTTTCGTATGCAGTTGCACCAAAACCTCCACCAATGTAGATGTTCCAATTTGATTGTTGTTTGTAGAAATTAACATTATTAACAGACATTAATAATTGTAAACTCAAATCTTGTGTTCTGTTTTTGTAGTTATAATATACTAATTCAGCAGCACGACCAGGAATTGTTGTAGTTCCATATGAATTAGGTGCGCTGTAGTATTGACTTAATGGTTCGTTGTTGGCAAAATTTCCAGCTGCTTTCCAGTTTAAACCTTTAGCTGTTCCGTACAAATATTGCATTCTAACAGAGAACATATGACCTAAAGATTTTCTAACATGAGCTGAAAAACCCATAGTAGGTGTAATGCTGGCAACATCTCCTATTACATTAAATAAGCCCGCAGATAAACCCACTTCCCACATGTTACGTGGCTTAGATGGGAAATTGTAGGTGTTGTTCCAGAACTCGTTTTGCTGAGGCATTCCCTTGCGGGTTACAACTACTGTGTCGTATACATCATAAACTGCTGTTGACTTTTGAGCAAATGTCGACCCTATAAAAAGGATGAACATTGTCATTAATAATGCGTACTTTTTTGTTTGCATAACTTTTAAATGATTATTCGTTTTTCTTAATTTTACTAATTTAATCGAGCAAATTTATTCAAGTAACGCCCAATTACCAAAAAAAACAATATTTATTTTTAAATAAGTGCAAATTAAATCAAAAACGAGCATTATTGATAGAAATTAAAAGTCAAAATTAAAAATTAAAAAAAATACAAATTGAATAACCTTTATTTTTAATTATACTTTTTACTTTTCACTTTTTACTTTTCACTTTTTACTTTTTACTTTTTACTTTTTACTTTTTTGAAAATTTAATTTGAAGTCGAACTTGCCTTTACTATCTTGCTAAATATTTAAATGAAATTTTCAGCCCATACCATAAATGAAGAATTAAGCATTTTTGAAAAGAAATTTGCTGACGCTGCTAAGAGTAAAGTTCCTTTACTGGATAGAATCATGCAGTATATCATTCGCAGAAAAGGCAAACAGCTCAGGCCAATGTTTGTTTTTTTAAGCGCAAAACTACATGCGCCAATTAATGAAAGTACTTACAGAGCAGCTTCTTTGGTAGAATTGCTTCATACGGCAACGCTAGTGCATGACGATGTAGTGGATGAATCATTGGAACGCAGGGGATTTTTTTCTATCAATGCCATATGGAAAAATAAAATTGCTGTTTTGGTAGGTGATTATCTTTTATCAAAAGGTTTGCTTTTATCTACAGCAAACAAAGATTTCCAGCATTTGGAAATATTATCTGATGCGGTTAGAAAAATGAGTGAGGGAGAACTATTACAATTGGAAAAATCGAGAAAATTAAATCTCGACGAATCGATTTACTTTGAAATCATCACCAATAAAACAGCGTCATTACTAGCTTCAGCTTGTGCCGTTGGTACATTTACCACAACTCAAAATATAGAAACCACTGAAATCATGCGCAATTTTGGTGAAAAAGTTGGAATCGCTTTTCAAATCAAAGACGACTTATTTGATTATGGAACTGACAAAGTTGGCAAACCAACGGGAAACGATATTCGAGAAAAAAAGCTAACCTTACCGTTGATTTACACATTAAACAAAGTGGATAAAAGCATCAAAAAACGGTTAATATACATTCTAAAAAACAAGCACAAAAACCAAACAGAAATTAACTTTGTGATCGAGAAAGTGATTGAGGCAGGCGGTATTGAATACGCAACTCGAAAAATGCTTGCTTATAGAGACGAAGCACTTTCTATCTTGCACCAGTTTGATAAAACTGCTGTGCGTGATGAACTTGAGTCATTGGTTAGATTTACAACAGACAGAAAATATTAGGATTGGAAAAAAAATGGAACATACTTCAAAAAGACGAAACGACTACAAAAGCGTTGAAGGAATCATTAAAAATAAATGAAACCATCTGCGCCATGCTCGTACAACGTGGCATTACCAATTTTGAAGATGCAAAAAATTATTTCCGTCCTGATTTAAATAAACTGCACGACCCTTGGCTTATGAAAGACATGAGAAAAGCCGTGAATCGTGTAGATGCTGCCATTTTAAAAGGCGAAAAGATTCTTGTATTTGGAGATTATGATGTTGATGGTACAACAGCTGTTGCTTCATTCTACCAATTCTTATGTAGCATTTACAACCCCGAATTTTTAGATTATTATATCCCGCATCGCTATAGAGAAGGATATGGTGTAAGCAAAGCAGGTATTGATTTTGCAAATGAAAATGGTTTTAAATTAATCGTTTGTTTGGATTGCGGCATTAAATCGGTTGAACTTATTGCATATGCAAAGTCATTAGGAATTGATTTTATCATTTGCGATCATCATTTACCAGGAAATGTGCTTCCTAATGCTTGTGCAATATTAAATCCCAAACAAATAGATTGCAGTTATCCTTACAAAGAGCTTTGCGGATGTGGTGTTGGTTTCAAATTTATGATGGCCTTGAGTGCGCATTATAAAAAAGAAGCCGATTATTATTTAAGATATTTAGATTTAGTGGCAGTGGCCATTGCAGCGGATATTGTTCCAATGACTGATGAAAACAGAATTTTAGCTTACCACGGTTTACATAAAATAAACACCAACCCTTCTTTGGGAATTAGCACCATTATTAAATTAGGGGGAATACAAAAAAAATTAACCATTACAAATGTGGTATTTATAATAGCTCCTAGGGTTAATGCTGCTGGAAGGATGGATGATGCTAGAAAAGCGGTTCAATTATTTATTGAGCAAAACGAAACGGAAGCCGTTAAACTAGGTGAAATGCTTCAATCTGATAATAAAGAAAGAAAAGAAACCGATTCTTCAATTACCCAAGAAGCTTTGGAAATTTTAAAAGAAGATGTTTCTTTTAATGATAAAAAAAGTTGTGTCATTTACAGAGAGCATTGGCATAAGGGAGTTGTTGGTATTGTTGCATCGCGCATCATCGAACATCATTACAAACCAACAATTGTACTAACTTTAAGCGATGGCATTGTCACAGGAAGTGCCCGTAGTGTAAAAGGATTTAATTTACATGAAGCCATTTATGCTTGCAAAGAACATCTACTTGTTTTTGGTGGTCATTTTGCGGCAGCCGGACTTTCCATGTTGCCAGAAAATGTAGAAGCGTTCAAAAATAAATTTGAAGAAGTAGTTGCGGCTACAATTAAACCTGAATCATTAATTCCTGAAATTGTTATTGATGCTGAAATTCAATTTTCAGAAATCAACCAAACTCTTTTTAATATCATAAGCCAAATGGAACCCTTTGGTCCCGAAAACATGCGTCCTGTTTTTATAGCTAAAAATGTGGTTGATACCGGCCACTCAAAACTGCTTAAAGAGCAACACGTAAAATTTGTTGTCAAACAAAATAACATATCTCAAAACGGCATAGGTTTTAAGATGCCTGAAAAATTAGATGTACTTCAATCCAAACAACCCGTCGATCTTGTTTTTTCTCTTGAGGAAAATGAATGGAATGGAAATATAACCATTCAACTCATGGTAGACGATTGTAAATTAAGTACACAACTTTAGCTACGTAGGAGCGATATAACACTAGCGCCGTAGGTGCGACGTGTTTCTACAGAAAAAACCGATTGAATATCAATAATGTCATTAAGATATCCAATCGGTTTAAAATTGTAGCAAAGAAATAAATTCCTGTATTTATCCTCTACAAATCCTAATTCTTCTCCAACAACTCCACACTTCTATTTATAAATGAAGTCAGGTTATTTCCAGTAAGCAACCCTTGAGACAATAAAGCCAAATCCGCTAAATTTTTGGTAAGTTTCTCTTGTTTATCCGCATCTGTTTCTGCCAATATGGTTTTGAAAATTGGATGATTGCCATTGATGGTTAAATTTACTTCATCGGGCATATTTGCATACCAAGCCCCCATTCCTCCGCCTGTTGCCGCCATGTCTTTCATTCTTCTCATTAACTCTGGGCGTGTAGCCGTTACCGGTACCATGTTTGGAGATAGTCCTTTTACTTCCACATTTATTTGCAATCCATCCATTGGCTTGTTAAACAAGTTTGTGATTTTTTCTGTTTCCTCTTTACTCAAAACACTTTCTGAAATTTCTGATTTATCAATCAAATTATCCGCAATATCTGAATCAACACGTACGAATAAAGTATCCGCCCATTTCAATTCCATATTATTTATAAAAGCAGCGTCAACTAAGGTTTCCATTTTTACCGTTACATAACCTTTTGCACTAGCCTGTTGAATAAACACATCTTGTTGTACTGGATTGGTAGTATATAAAACAACATGCTTTCCCTCTTTATTTTTTTGCAACGTTTCGGTAGCCATTTTATATTCATCAAAAGTGTAAAACTTACCAGCAGTATCTTCCATAATGAAAAACTTGTTGGCTTTTTCCAAAAATTTATCATCTGTCATCATGCCATACTTTACAAACAATCCCAAACTTTCCCATTTTTCTTCGAATGCTTTTCTATCTGTATTGTAAATTTCTTCAAGCTTATCCCCTACTTTTTTTGTAATGTGCGCATTGATTTTTTTCACATTCGGATCGCCTTGCAAATAACTTCTACTAACATTTAATGGAATATCCGGACTGTCAATAACTCCATGTAAAAGCATCAAAAATTCTGGCACAATATCTTTTACTTCATCCGTCACAAATACTTGATTTGAATACAATTGAATTTTATCTTTTTGAATTTCGTAGCTCTGTTTGATTTTTGGGAAGTATAATATCCCTGTTAAATTAAATGGATAATCTACATTCAAATGGATCCAAAATAATGGCGCTTCTCCGTAAGGATATAACTCTTTGTAAAAATTTTGATAATCATCTGCAGTTAATTCAGCCGGTTTTTTTGTCCATGCAGGAACGGGATTATTGATTTGTTTTTCTTCAAAGAAGATGGGTACAGGTAAAAATTTACAGAATTTCTGTAACACCGTTTCTATTCTTTGTGATTCCAAAAACTCCATGCTTTCCTCATTCAAATGCATTACAATTGAAGTTCCACGTTCTGCTTTTTCTGTTTCCTCTAAAATAAATTCTGGACTACCGTCACACTCCCATCTTACCGCTGGCGCATCTTTAAAACTTTTGGTAATTACTTCTACTTTAGAACTAACCATAAATGAGCTATAAAATCCCAAACCGAAATGTCCAATGATAGTGGCTTCATTTTGGCCTTTATATTTTTCCAAAAACTCTTCAGCACCACTAAATGCTACTTGATTCAGATATTTATCTACCTCTTCTCCTGTCATCCCTATTCCCGTGTCCGAAATGGTTAAGGTCTTTTTTTCTTGATCAATTTTAATGTCAATTCTCATCTCACCCAATTCGCCTTTCATTTCACCAATTGATGAAAGGGTTTTGATTTTTTGAGAGGCATCTACTGCGTTACTTACAAGCTCTCTGATAAAAATATCGTGTTCGCTGTACAAAAACTTTTTGATGATAGGGAAAATGTTTTCCGTTTGTACCCTAATACTTCCTTTTTGCATAATTATATTATTTAATTTTTGTTTTTCTTTTAAGTTATCAAATAAAATACCATGAGTTGTTTTATGTCAGCTTGACACAAAAAAGGGCTCTGTATGACAGAACCCTTTATGATATTGACTAAATACTTTTTATTGAACCATAATGGCTTTGTGAATTTTGAAAAATGGATTAAATACTTCTAAAGTATAATTTCCAATTGGCAATTTCGCTGGGAACACAAATCTATCATCAATAAAATTAACTTGAATGTTCATGTCTTTTTGATAAACCAATTGACCTACTGAATTGAAAATTCTTAACGCATAATGACCAGGTTTAATGCCACTCAAGCTATAACGTATTTCCGTTCCTCTTTGTGCAGGAATATCATAAACGATAAGCCCGGCAGGAATTACTTTGGTAATAAATAATTTTTGCGCGCCATATACAATGCCTGTTGCATTTTTTGCATAAGCCCTGTAATAATATGCTGTATTTTGAATCAACCCATTTAATACACTTGAAAAATCGTTATTCAGTATATTATTTGAAATTATTTTAGTTCCAAAACCTGGAACAAATCCATTAATTCCACTGTACTCAACTCCGTATTCGGTTATTGCAGAACAACCTTCTACGGCAATTACGCCATGTAACACTGCTGAATTTGCTGTAATATTTGTACTATCTGCTGTTTCAACAATTGCTAGTGAAGGCAATACGTCAACAGTCATTGTAGTTGTTGTTGCACAATTAGATCCTGCAGGTGTAAATGTATACGTAGTAGTTGCGGTATTATTAATTGCCGGAGCCCATGTTCCAGAAACGCCATTTGTTGAAGTAGTTGGTAATGTGAAACTTTGTCCGCTACATATTGGTGACACTTGAACAAATGCTGGAACAACAGAAGGGCTTACCTGAACAGTCATCGTTGCATTTCCTGCGCATTGGCCATTGTTTGGTATGAACGTATATGTAGTTGTTGTATTGTTATTTGCAGCCGGCATCCAAGTTCCAGCAATTCCATTTGTAGATGTTGCTGGCAAAATAAATGTACTACCCGAGCAAATTGCAGGTAATTGTGTAAATGTTGGCGTAACCGGCGTATTTACAGTTACGGTTAGTGTTGTGGTTAATGCACATGGATTTCCAGTTGGTGTAAACGTATACGTTGTAGTAGCATTATTATTTATAGCTGGGCTCCACGTTCCTGTAACACCATTCGTAGATGTAGTTGGTAAAGTAAATGAACCACCTACACAAATTGATGATATTGGAGTAAAAGTTGGCGTAACACTTGGATTAACCGTTACCGTTAATGTAGCTGTTGTAGCGCATTGATTGGCATTTGGTGTAAAGGTGTATGTTGTTGTAGCCGTATTATTTATTGCTGGACTCCATGTTCCCGTAATGCCATTTGATGATGTAGTTGGTAAAGTAAAACTTCCTCCGCTACATATTGCAGCAATAGGTGCAAACTGTGTAGTTACTGATGGCGTTACTGTTACAGTTCTCGTTGCAGCTATAGCGCACTGACCAGAAGCTGGGGTAAATGTATACGTTGTAGTTGCATTGTTATTAAATGCTGGGCTCCATGTTCCGCTAATATTATTGATTGATGTAGTTGGAAATTCGACAACACCGCCACTACAAATTGTAGTATCTGGTCTTACTATAGCTGTTGCACCTGGCGCATTTACAGTTACCGTCATAGTTGCTGTTGTAGCACACACTCCTGCAGTTGGTGTAAATGTATAAGTGGTCGTTGCAGTGTTGTTAATTGCAGGACTCCAAATTCCAGTTACTGCATTTGTAGAAGTTGTTGGTAAAGTAAAACTACCGCCGCTGCAAATTGCTGGTACCTGATTAAATGCTGGAACTGTTCTTGGGTTAACCGTTACCGTTAGTGAAGCTGTTGTTGCACAACCTGCACCTGTAGGTGTAAAGGTATATGTAGTTGTTGCCGTATTATTAACCGCTGGTGACCATGTTCCAGAAATTGAATTTGTAGATGTAGTAGGTAAGTTTAATGCATTACCGCTACAAATTGGAGCAATGGAACTAAATGTTGGAGTTGTTGTTGTTAACCCAGTACCACTTGCTGCTACAGTAACAGCAGTAGCACCTCCACCAGAAACCGTAATATCTCCATTGTAAGGAAGTGCTAATGTTGGAGAAAATTGTACATAAATCGTACTTAAATATGTTCCTCCATTTTGTGGAATACTTAATGTATTTAAAAAAGGACCTGCTGCTGATGTTGAAAATGAATACCCTGTTAATGGACCCACACTTATTGGAGCTGTAGATAATCCAGAACCTGTAATGGTAAATGAATTTGGACCACCATTTGATCCGATACAAATATTACCAAATGAACTAATCGTACTTGCTGAAAGTGTTGGACTAACCGCTGAAACAGTCCATGAAATAGTTACATCGTCTATTCCTATTCCATGATCATTAGACACATGGTTTGAATCATCCCATTTAATCATTATGAATTCGTTATTGGCTAAATTTAATCCAGGGATTGAGATATTAGAAACTGAAACTTTATTTGCCGCTGCATTACCATCTAGTGTAGCCGCCGGTGTTGTATTAATTGGTGTACTTAAAGAAAGCGCAGGTATTCTAGTCCACCCATTAATAGCATTGATATCTACTGGAGGGTTCGTTAGCGTATCTGGAGGATTTAAAGCTGCAATAGCAGAAGAGCTAATTTTATAATACACAATTAGAGGCTGTACATTTACTGTACCCCCATTTCTCCATTGTTCCAATGTATAACTTACTTTGATATCGGATATATTTGAACCAGAAGTATTTTTTAATTGTACCCCATGAGCAAAACCGCCACCATTGTTTGCATTTCCAGAACCAACAGTTCCAAGCGCTCTTTCTGTTGAACCAGTAGAGCCAAAACTATACAATCCTCCTGTATTACTTGAACCTGTACCTGTATTTAGTATCACTCCAGGTGTTGTTCTTTGTGAAAACCAATTTGGTATGGTAGTATTGTCACTCCATGTAGCTGTGCCTGTACTGATTAAGGCATCAAAATTTTGGGTATTGGAGCCCGTTCCGCTCATTAAAATTTGTGCGTCAACTCTTTGGATATTCAATACAGTAAAGCAAAAAATAAATGCAGCAATTATGCTATTCCTCTTAATTTTCACTAAACTCATCTTAATATTTTTTTTCATTTTTTACATTTAAATACTTGCAATTTTTTTCTTTTAAATCAATAAGGCCACAATGATTGCAGCCTCAGTGATATTTTTTATTTTTTAGTTGATGTTACTATTGTACATCACCTGGATTTCTAATTAAAAATTCCTTGGTAGTACCATTATAATTTTTTGGATGACCGGTCCAAGTTCTTGCACCTGCAGGCAATGCTTGTGCAGCAAAAGTTGCAGCAGTTGCAGTATACAAAATAATATTTCCCGATGCATCTGTTAAAGTATTATTACCAGAGTATGTTGCATTTCCAGTTGCAGTTCCACTAATAACTCTTACAAGAGAACACTCAAAGTTTTGTGGCGATTGCAGCGGCAACCCAATTGAAGCATTTATTTCAGCAATAGTTTTTACCAATGGAGTTACCACTCTTCCTGTTGCAATAACTGGAGGTGGGGTTGATCCAAATACTTTTTTAACTTGTAATGAACCTCTGAAATTCGTTAAAGAATCATTTGTTATGTCGAATACTAATGAATCTCCAATGTTATAAGTTAAGGTTCCACCGATAAAAATAGTAACTGCAGCTCCACTTCCATCTTGCAAAATCAATGAACCAGTAGAGATATTTTTACTTGCTGCATCAGAAGTTACAACGCCTGCAATTGATGCTGAATTCGTTAATTTGATATTTGTACCTGTATATAAAGCACGTAATGCTGCAATGGTAATTCTTCCTCCTGGATTAGGATTTGGGTTTGGATTTCCACCACATCTTACACTGTCGAAACGAACGTCGTTTTCACTACGAAGCAACATTTGTTTTGTTGTGGTATTGCTTGTTGGAGATGAACGATAAATGGTATAAATGGCTGCGATACTTCCGTTTCCTTTTGGAATTTTAACTCCAGCAAAACTCGCATATCCACTATTACGAACTACTATATTTACGTTGCTTCCACAACCTTTATTGATGTTTCTATTAACCGTACTTTTATATGAAGAGGTATCTCCATAAGTTTTTGCTGTATCCGCACTTGAAAATTCGTACCCTTCTAATTTTACTAAAGCATTGATGTATTTGTTGTTCATTGTCGTACCTAAATCAGCTACAGTTACCGTAATTGGTTCTACCGGATTATTCAAAGTCCCACCAATTAAATGATTAGATACCATGGCGCCAGGAATACCTTCAATTGAAGGCAAACCATCTATAATTGCTTTGTAACCCAAAACCATATTGCTATAAGAATCAGTTAAGGTTAATCCTTTACATTTTACAAATATTCTTCTTCCAACAGGATAGCTTGCATATAAACTATACGCATCTACTAATATTTGCATAGCACCAGTTGAATCTTGAATAAACAATTGCTTGTAAATATTACCGCTTTGATCATTTGCCACTACGATACCTGAAATAATTACATCTTCATTAATCAAATCATAAACTCCTGGAATAGTATGGTAGGTTTTTAACGCTTCAATACTTGTATTTGCCACAATATTCACTTCACCTGCTCCTGGAGGTGCATCAAAAGTTTTTTCACAAGATGTGAAAGCTCCAATGGCTACGATCAATGTGATTGCGTGAAACAGTTGTTTAATTTTATTCATTTTGTTTATTTTTTTATTAGTTGAATTTTATTTTTTAATTAGAATCTTAATGATACACTGGCCATGAAATTTGTCCCAAATGCGTAGAATTTCCTAGCTGGGAATTTTTCAGTATTTTTCTCAGCGAAATCATATCTCAATTGCTCAAAACCGCCAGAGACAATATTTGTGTTATTTAGAATGTTGTTTATTCCAATGTTGAACATCAAGAAGGTTCTCTTTTCCATTCCTTTAAATTTGTTGTTCATCAACCAGCTCCATCCAGCAAATACATCTACAGTATGCTGTGGTTTTAATCTTGCTTGGTCTAATATACTATTCCAAAGCGGCGTTCCTGGTTCTAATCCATTCACAGCAGCTTCTGTTCTACGAACCGGATTAAAATCCAACCACATATCGTCAAAGTAATTGAAATTCACATTTACAAACCAATAGTTTGGCGAACGATAATTTAATCCTATATTATAAGCTTGTTGTGGTGTAGGTATGTTGTAATTTTTTGAATAAATCAATTGATCTTTTGCAATTACTTGAGAATTATTATCAGAGGTAATCGTTGCAACTTGACGAGTATCATATCTAAATTTACCTATTCCTGCTGCAGCTGTTGTGGTTAACCCTTTGTATATAATCACTTCAGTGCCCAACTCTATACCTTGATGTACTTTACCAATATTACTTAGTGCATAATTCACAACAGTTCTCAATTGATCATTATAAAATGTAAGTACATTGGTTTGATGTTCAAACTTTGTATAATATGCAGTTGCTTTGAATTTAACCGTTGGCGATATAAGTGAATAACCTCCTTCTACTGAAGATATGTGTTCGCTTCTTAAATTGTCTTGTACAAAATCTCTTGTTCTTGGTGATAAATATGCATTATCAAAAAATGGAGCCCTTGTTTGATATCTAGCATTAGCAAACAAATAATTCATTTTAGCTACTTTATAAGTCAACCCTGCTTTAAAAGAATAGTTATAAAATTGATTTTCTGCAGAATTGCCAAAAGAGTTATTAAGAAACAAACCTGATTTTACATTTCCTGTTCTGCTAAAGTTAGTATACGAATTTTCCATTCCCACAAAAAAATCAGCCCCGTGCAATTTTACATTCGTTTGAACCCAACCAAATGCTTTTTGAATATTTATATCGTAATTATAACCAAATTTATCTCCTACACTTAAAATTCTGTTGGGATTGTTTACATCATTTTGTCCGGCTACTTCACTAGAAGGGAAATCTCGCTCTGCGAATTGATTCAAATCAACATAAAAATCGCCACCCAATAAATCATTTACTCTTTTGAAATAATTGTTTTTTTGTTTTTCGTATCCTAAGCCCGCAGAAATATCGATGTGCTTGTTGATCGTAGCATTAAATGTTGTATTAGCTGTGATTTTTTTAGTATTGGTTACCCTTTCCTCTAAAATATAAATCGATCTTTTACCTGAAACATTATTTCCGATTATGCCATTAGCATCCTGAATAGTTTGAAAGCTTCCATAATTGGCATTATACAATGCATCCCAATTTATCTGACGTTTAGCAACATCATTTTTCAAAATATCATATACTTGTTGTCTAACATTTGGATCTTGTTGATAGCTTGGTAAATAGCGATAATAATCTGGTCTTGGATCAGGCGCATTGTACCAATCTAAACCAGTTGTACTTCTTTCACCAGAGGTAACTGACACCGCAGTAATTAAACTAGTTTTATCGTCAATTTTCCAATCATGGGTTAAAATTCCGATTGGTTGGAATGTATTTCCTACACTTGAATTTCTTTTTCTGCCGTTTTGATATCCCCAATAAGGATTGTAAAAATTAGTTCCAGCTATCTCACGCATCTCCTCAACTGTAGAACCTTGTCTGCCTATTTTTGTTGGTGTTGCAAATGCAACAAATGAAATTAAATGCCTATCATTTATTTTCTTATCTATCCCAACATAACCAGACCATCCATCATAAAATGTTCCGTCAGCAAATCCTTCATCCGCCCAACGACGTGAACCTGAGAAACTGAACGCCCATCCTTTAGCGTTAAATCCTGTTGATTTTGTAAAACTGAAACGATGTAAATATGTTCTGTTAGATAAAGAATACCCTATCTTAGTTTGTTTCCATTGTTTAGATGCCCTTGTGTCAATATTTGTCGCACCTCCTAATGGACCAAAAGTAAATTTATTAGATTGCAACCCAAAAGAATTTGTTCTGCTGCGCATTACATCATTCAAACCGCCCCATAAACCATAAGGCGTAAATCCATTATCCAAATTCTCCATTGGAATACCATTCATTGTTGTCCCAAACAAATCTGCATCGTAACCCCTGATTCTAAAACGAACCACATTAAAGTTAAATAACGCTGAACTATAGAAAGGATTTTTTCCTGTGTTCAATTGACCTGAAATATTTTGAGCACTACCATCAATATTGTCATTTTCATCCAATGAAACCACTGGGATATTATCTAAAATATTGTCTTTTGCCTCGTCTAAAATGGTCGTGTCTGATGCAGCCAATATGGCATCAACTTTATTTTTCTCTTGCGCTTTCAAAGATGTTGAAAAACTAAAGAAAATTGCAACACTCCAAATAATGTTTTTGTATTGATTCATTTTGGGTTTTATTAGAACGATGCAAGATAAATCAATAAAACAATAAAGTAAAAAAAAATAATAATGCGTTAAAACAAATACTCATATACAGATGATTGCCTGAGAAATCTTGAAAAAAACGATTAGTTTCGCTTAAAATTACAACCATGAACAAAAGAACCATTATTATTTTATTTATCAGCATTCTGCTATTCAATTCAAATTTAAAATCTTTTGCTTGGGGCAAAACGGGACATAATTTAGTCGCAGAAGTTGCATTTAAATTCCTAGATTCTACCACTCAAAAAATTGTAAAAAAATATTTAGGCAATCTCACTATTGAAGAAGCGGCGAATTGGATGGATGAACAAAAAGGCAACAGTTACTATAATTACATGCGTTCTTGGCATTATATAAATCTTGATAAAGGAACCAAATACACACCAAGTGCAGAAAGGAATTCAATGACAGTTATACATTCTGCTTTTACTGAATTAAAAAACAGACATGAAACGGAAATGTCTGACAAAGAAATTAAATACAGAATACTGCTACTTTTTCATTTAGTGGGAGACCTTCACCAGCCGCTTCACAATGGTTATGCTATTGACAAAGGGGGCAATACAATACAGGTAAATTCTCCACATGTTTCAGGAAATTTGCACAGTGTTTGGGATACTCAAATTTTGGAATACAAGAGAATTAATTTAGACACTTGTATGCAAGTTTATGCCAGTTTAAAAAGTGATGAAATCGCTTCAATCAAAAAGATAAACGAACTTAAATGGATGTACGAATCACGTGCTTATCTTGATCAAGCTTATGATTTTGAAAAAAACTATTTAGATGATAAATATCTAGATAAAAACATTGAAATAATAAAAAAACAGTTGGTTGTTGGCGGTTTAAGATTAGCAAGCATGCTTGACGAACTTTTTAATCCAGCAGCGAATAAAAAGGTAAATCCGGATTCGACGTATTAAAGTGGTTTAAATCGTTTCACTGGTTTAAGGGTTTAATGGTTTAAGGTAAAAGTATTCCCCCTTTGCGTCTTTGCACCTTTGTGCGCTTTGCGGGAAACAAAAAAGGTTCAAAAGGTTGGGGATTTAGGTCTGCCGATGTTGGTGTTACAATAAATGTCAATACTGCTTTAGTGCTATTCCCATTTTTATAATTTCAATCGTTTATGCTTTACTTTATAGCCCACGGTTTCAACCGTGGGTGGGCTGAAATCAAATAAAAATATCGATCAACCATAAATCATTAATCCAGCGAGGCGTATTAAACCAACGAAGTGTATTAAACCAGCGTAGCGTTTTAAACCATTAAACCCTTAAACCAGCGCAGCGAATTAAACCCTTTCCATCTAAAAAAATCATTAATGAAAAAACTCCTCCTTTCCACCATCAACTTTTTCATCTTATTGTCGGGCACTTTCGCGCAAATCGATTTTAAAAAAGATTCAAATTATATTGAAGCGCCAGTGGTACTTGAAACCAAAACAGGCAATATTTACGGCACATTAACAACGCCCATTCAATCAAAATCTTCTCCACTCGTAATCATCATCGCCGGTTCGGGACCAACTGATAGAGATGGAAATACAATAATGATTAAGGGTAAAAATAACTCCTTAAAATATTTAGCTAATGAATTGGGAAACGCAGGCATTTCAACAATCCGATTCGACAAACGTGGAATTGGGGCAAGTAAATTAGCCATGAAAAGCGAAGCCGATCTTCGATTTGATGATTATGTAAATGATGTAATTGATTGGATAAATAAGTTTAAAAAAGACAAGCGCTTTAGTGAGATAATAATTGCCGGTCATAGCGAAGGTTCGTTAATTGGCATGATTGCAGCAAATGGATTAGCAGACAAATACATTTCCATTTCTGGTGCTGGAGAAAAAGCGGGAACCCTAATCAAAAAACAGTTACAAACACAATCTGAAGAAATTCAAGATTATTCAAAACAGGCCATTGATAGCCTTGAAGCTGGTTTTCTGGTAAAAAAAATCAATCCAATGTTGTATAGCCTGTTTCGTCCAAGTGTACAACCTTATTTAATCAGCTGGTTTAAATATAACCCACAAACAGAAATCCATAAATTGAAAATTCCTGTATTAATCCTTCAAGGTGATAACGACATACAGGTTTCTGCAGAAGATGCGCAATTGTTATATAAAGCTCAACCAGAGGCAACCTTAACCATTGTAACAAATATGAACCACGTTTTAAAAATCGTTGAAGGCGATAAATCTCAAAACATAAAAAGTTACAGCGATGCGTCATTGCCAATATCGGATGAATTGGTCAGGGCGATTGTAGGTTTTGTATTGTAGGGGTTGAATATTTTCAACCCTTACAAAAGGTTGAGTTTATTCAAAAAAATTTGGAATTCCGTTCCATCTTAAACCAGCATAGTATTCTAAACAAGAGAAGTGCACTAAACAAGCGCAGCGAATTGAACAAGCGCAGCGAATTGAACCAACGAAGTGATTTGAACTAGCGAAGCGAATTAAACATCACTAAGGCTTCTTCCCTTCTTTAGGCTTTGACGTTGAAGTTGGTTTTGCAGTAATAGCTTCCTTATACATTTTAGCTTCTGCATCATTAGGATCCAAAGCCAATGCTTTTTCTACATAACTCAACGCCATGTCTTTATCCTTTTTGATGTTGGCAAAATACGCTACAAAATATTTATACGCAGTCATCAATTGAGGCTTGTATTTTACTGAATCAACCATTGAAAGTTGAATGGTTTTTTCGAATGCAGTATTTGCCAAACCTTGTTCCATTGTGGTATCTATTGCCCAGCTTGCCTTTCCAATCATATTATAAGCATAAGGATCATCAGTAAATTTGTTTGCAGAAGCTGTGAAAGCAACAATTGATTTTTGATAATCGCCTCCTTTGTAATAATTAAATGCGGTTGTATTCAAATCAAATTTTGATGGGTTCTTTTTCACTGCAACAATTTTGTTGTACCAATCAGCTGCTTCAACAAAGCGTTTTTTACTTTCATACGCTTGTGCAACAGTTTTCAAATACTGTACTTTGTTAGATTCGATCGAATCCATAGAAACCGCTTTGTCAATAATTAAACCAGCCTGCGCTTCATTTCCAGGAATTTTCAATAAATTTTTTGCATACTCAACATAATCACCTGAAGTTATTTTTTCTGGAGATTGACGCTTAAAATATTCTGCATAGCTTTCAACAGCATGTATTGAATCTTTTAATCTGTTGTAAGCATTTGCTTTCAATCCAAATAAATTCGGATAAGGATTCTCTTTATTTTCATTAATACATTCATCAGATTTTGTTATGGCCTCCATAAAAAATCCTTGCGCATATTTTAAAGCGGCTCTGTAATAACAAGTTTTATAATCTACATCAGAATTCGATTGCCATTTTTCAAAATACTCTGCAGCTTTCGTTACGTTGGTTTCATAGAAATAATTAAACAACGTAGAATAAACAGGTGCAAAAGCAGGATCGCTGGCAATTGCTTTATCATAAAATTCCATAAAAATTGATTCTTGTCCCCTGCCCTGTGATTGATATAATTTACCCAATCTAAAGTTTGCCCTTGCGTAATTTGGATTTAAATTAAGCGCTGCTTTGTAGGATTGATCAGCATTTCCACCATCCATATTTTTTCTATATGCATCTCCCAAATTTACCAAAACTTCTGGGTCATTGAATTTTTTTAATTGTGTAGCTTGTTTCAATTTTTCAATAGCATAAGCCGCGTCCCCATTTTTAGAATCCGGATTTCCATTTGCAAAACCAATCGCATTTAATACCGCTAAATTTTTTCCAGCCGTTAATGAAACCGCCGTTTCAAATCTGCTTCTTGCATCCTGTAACTTTCCTTCCATCAATTCTATTTGCCCAATACCTACCATAATTAAAAAATTATTCGGTAAAGCCAACTTTGATTGGTACAAAGCTTTCGCTGCTGAAATATCTTTTGCACTAGCATCATCTGGTAAAATCATCGATTGACCTAGCCAATAAATAGCAACATCATCATTCGGATTTGCAGCCACTAATTTTTGAAAAGTTTCTTGTGCAGATTTATAACGCTCATAATAAACTTGTTGTTTTCCCAACTCGATGGTTTGTGCAAATGCAGTGTTTAAAACCAATAAAACAAATGCCATCAAACCAATTTTTAACTTGTTCATTTTTTTAAATTTTTATTGTTCTTTGTATTAATGTAAAAATAATAGAATAACCTTTAAAGCACTACTTATTTTTCTGACAACTTTTCGTTAATATTTATTTTTCTGACTTCAAAATCCATAATCGGACCTAAATATGCCCTTCTAAAAATCAATTGCCCCCGCTCCGATTTCAAAAATGCCACAAAGCCGGTTCCCAATCCCTTATAATTTTCTTTGTTGATGTAGAACATACTTCTTACCAAGGGATACCTTCTCGTAATCATACTTTCCTGCATTGGTTTTACAAAAGGTTTGTCGTTACAAACTTCACATTGTACAAATGCAATTTTTACAGTTTGTAATAATTTAATCTGAGTCGAATCTTCTGGATTTCCAATCCAACTAATGCCTAAAAACCCAACGGCATTTTCATGGGTAGAAACATAGTTCAAAACATCCTGACTATTTTTAACGGCCTTCACTACAGCAGTATCGTAAGCTTCACCTTTCAATATTGAATCTTTGATAAATCGAACAGTGCTTGTAGCATTTAAACCATCAAACACATAGGTTTTGTTGTTAACGTTTTTTCCTTGAAGTGCCGTTTTTAGTGAAGTCGGTGTAAATAAAGTATCTGTAGCATTTTTGTTTACAACTATGGCAATCGCATCCGAAGCAACTGCATTACAACCTGGATTATATTTTAATGAATCAGTTAAATACCTTTCTTCTTTTTTATTTAATCCACGTCCAACAACAACAAGACGGTTTGTTGTATCCGAAAATAAATCCCGAAAACAAGCTGCTTCTGATTTGTAGGTTGCAATTATATGCGCTTCTGGAAAAGACGCTTCATACATTTTAATTTGCTGTTCCATCACCGGCTTAAATGACTCATCCACGCTAATATAAATGGTTCCGCTTTCAGGGGTATCCGTTGCGCTTTTGATGGATTTATCCCCAGCACAACTGATCATATAAAGACAAAAAATATATAAGACAATCCTGAAATTCATTAAAAAATGTTTGTTGTTTGGTAGCCCCCTTCCCCAACCCTTCCCCCAAAAGGTGAAGGGAGTTTAATCATGTTCCGTATCAAGTATTCATTTAGTTTGGTGTTTGTTGACGCAAAATTCGCTAAGGTGAAAAGATCGTAAAGGGAAAATACTTCCAACCTTTAACCATTAAACTTTAAACCAGCAAAGCGATTTAAACCTCTTTCCCCCTCTCTTTTAAATAATTCTTCTTCACCCCTCTGTAAATTCTAAATATGCCATAAATGGTACAAACAATTCCGAAAACCAACATGGTAGATGGTTCGTATCTAGAGGCAATTTCAATATTTATATGCTTGATAAACATTGCGCAAATGCCCATTGCAGTCCACATAATCCCCATGCCCAAATCCATAATACTACGCATCCTAATGACGCCTTTTTCTCGAACGGTTAAATCTTTATTTTCTTCAGATGACATGATACTTTATTTTATGCGCAATTTAGTAAGTTTATTATTCTATTATACTGATATCAAGGAATTTTTCGAATGGGCTTAATAATATTTTTAAAAACTGAAGATGTTGATGAGTATCTATTATTTTTCCATAATAAAACAATGAGTAATTATCTTTGATAAAATGTTTTATTCTCCTTTATTGTTTAAAGGGATTATTTCAAATTTTTAAATTCAATAATTAAATTGGTTCATGAAGATATTAATGGTTTGTTTGGGTAATATTTGTAGAAGCCCAATTGCAGAAGGTATTTTAAAAGATAAAGTGGCTAAAGCAAGTTTAACTTGGATAGTTGATAGCGCCGGAACGCTTGATTTTCACAATGGTGAACAACCTCATCATTTGAGTATTAAAGTTTGTTTACAAAATGGCATAGATATTAGTACTCAAAAATCCAGACCGTTTACAAAAAAAGATTTTCTAGACTATGATTTGATTTTTGCCATGGCGAATGATGTGCTTTATGATATGAAAAAAATTGGAAAAGAAAATTTTTCGGAGGAAAAAGCGATTTTGTTTTTAGAGCCCCTTCATCCTGGTAAATCGTATGATGTTCCAGATCCTTGGGGTAGGAATGAAAAAGATTTTGTTGAAGTTTATGAACTTATCGACAAAGCTTGTGATGCCATTATCAATCAATATGCTAACGTTTCAAAATCAAATTAATTAAATGTCAAAACCAAGTTTACCGCAAGGAACCAGAGACTTTACTGCAGAAACGGTGCATAAAAGAAATTATATTCTTTCTACCATTAAACATGTTTTTGAGTTATATGGATTTCAACCATTAGAAACGCCAGCGATGGAAAACCTTGACACGTTGATGGGGAAATATGGAGAAGAAGGCGATCGATTGATTTTTAAAATTCTGAATAATGGCCTCAACGACCCCAAAAATATAGACAAAGCTAAAACTGGTTTTGAAAAAATATTAGAAGGAAAAAATAGTCCCTTACTAACAGAAAGGGCTTTAAAATATGACCTAACCATTCCATTTGCGAGATATGTTGCGATGAATCATGGCATACTAACGTTCCCGTTTAAACGCTACCAAATTCAACCCGTATGGCGAGCTGACAGACCTCAAAAAGGACGCTATAGAGAATTCACACAATGTGATGCCGACATAGTAGGTAGTAATGCTTTACTCAACGAATTGGACCTTACCAATATTTATCATTATGTTTTTATTGCACTTGGCATAAAGGATTACACTTTAAAAATCAACAATCGAAAAATTTTATTGGCTTTAGCGCAATCTTGTGGTGGAGAACATTTATTAACCGACATCACCATTGCCATTGATAAACTTGATAAAATTGGTATAGACAAAGTAAAAGCAGAATTAGAACAACGGGGATTAAACGAAACCCAAATAAAATCGATTGAAATTTATCTTGGCATAAAAGGCAATAATGAAGAAAAGCTAAAAGCAATCATCGATTTATTGGGCAACAACGAAATAGCAAAAAAAGGGTTTGAAGAATTACAATGGATTACCCAGCATTCAACTCAAGCGCATATCGAAATCGATTTCACTTTAGCTCGTGGATTGAATTATTACACGGGTTCAATATTTGAAGTAAAAGCACCAGACACCGTACAAATGGGAAGTATTGGCGGTGGCGGCAGATATGATAATTTAACGGAATTGTTTGGCGTACCACGTATTCCAGGCGTAGGCATCAGCTTTGGCGTAGATAGAATCTTTGATGTAATGGAAGAGTTGAATTTGTTTCCTGCGGATGCACAATTTGGTACGAAAGTGATGTTCTTCAACTTAGGCGAATCAGAATCTTTACTTGCGTACACGATAATGCAAGACATTAGAAAAAATGGCATCTCTGCTGAGTTATATCATGAGTCGGTAAAATTGGATAAGCAATTCAAATATGCCGACAAGAAAAAAATAACTTATGCGGTAATTATTGGCAGTAAAGAAATTGTAGAAAATATTTGTTTAGTAAAGCATTTAAAAACTGGAATACAAGAATCAGTTGCCATAGATGGATTATCTGATTATTTGAAAAACAACATTTCATCAGAATAATACAAACCTATTTAATGAATCTTTATTAAACGCCTTCGAAAAGAATTGCAGCGCCTTGTCCAACACCCACACACATTGTAGCCAATCCGTATTTGCTGTTTCTTTTTTTCATCTCGTGTAATAAAGTGGTACTAATTCTAACACCACTGCAACCTAATGGGTGGCCTAATGCTATTGCACCACCATTTACATTTACTTTTTCTAAATCCAATCCTAAATCGTGGATACAAGCAATGCTTTGAGATGCAAAAGCCTCATTGAGTTCTATTAAATCAAGATCGGTAACGGATATGCCTGCACGCTTCAATACTTTTTGTGTAGCGGGCACCGGACCAATTCCCATCACTGCAGGTTCTACCCCAGCCACAGCCATACTTTTTACAATGGCAATTGGGGTTAATCCAAATTTTTTAACCGCAGTTTCGTTTGCCAATAACATGGCAGAGGCGCCATCATTGATACCGCTGCTGTTTCCGGCTGTTACCGTACCATCTTTTATAAAAGCTGGTTTCAACATGGCTAATTTATCCAAACCTGTTAGTCTTGGATGCTCATCAATCTCCACATCAAATGTATCTTTCCCAACTTGTACACGAACAGGAATTATTTCTTCTTTAAATCGATTCTCTTTATGGGCTTTTGCATATTTCTGTTGACTGCTCATCGCAAATTCATCTTGTGCATGGCGGCTGATATTCCATTGTTTGGCAATATTTTCAGCTGTTTCGCCCATGGTATATGGGAAATACATATCAGCAAGTTGACGATTTACAAAACGCCATCCCATTGTAGTATCAAATATTTGTGCATTTCTATCAAAAGCACTTGCCGCTTTTGGCATTACAAAAGGCGCCCTACTCATACTTTCCACACCACAAGCTATCATCAGTTGAGCATCCCCACAAGCTATTGTTCTGGCACTATCCATTATGGCTTGCAATCCACTAGCGCATAATCTATTTACAGTATTTCCAGCTATCGTTGTTGGCAATCCAGCCAATAAAGCGGCCATACGTGCTACATTACGATTATCTTCACCACTTTGATTTGCAGCACCAGCTATTACATCCTCAATAGCATTTACATCAACGTTGGGATTACGACTTATCAAAGCTTTAATCGCCAAAGCCAATAAATCATCTGGTCTAATCGTTGACAATACACCCCCATATCTGCCTATTGGTGTGCGCACTGAATCTATTACATAAACAGTTTCCATTGTATTATAATTTTATAAAACAAATTTTTACTAACTCTAAATTGGAAAATTTAATTATAATTTCCAAAACTTTAGATTGCTACAAAAAGATATTCAAATGTAGGATGATTATCTTTGCAAAATGTCATCAACTAAAAATATCAGGGAACTTTCCCTTGTAGAACTTAAAGCATACTTCGAATCTATAGGCGATAAAAAATTTCGTGCCATCCAAGCATACGAGTGGTTATGGAAAAAAAACGCAAGAGATTTCGAGCAAATGAGCAACCTTTCAGTTGAATTAAGAAAAAAACTTTCTGAAGATTTTGAAATGAATGCCATTCGGGTAGATGCTACTCAATATAGCAATGACGGCACCATTAAATCTAGATTCAAAACATTTGACGACCATCTAATTGAAGGCGTTTTAATTCCAACTGAAAAAAGAAATACAGCGTGTGTTTCTTCTCAAATAGGATGCAGTTTAACTTGTAAATTCTGCGCAACCGGTAAAATGGAACGCAAACGCAACCTAAGTTTTGATGAGATTTACGATCAAGTAGCTTTATTAAATGAACAGAGCGAAAAAATGTACAATAAAAAATTGACCAATATCGTGTATATGGGTATGGGTGAACCTTTATTGAATTACAAAAACGTACTTAAGTCAATTGATAGAATTACGGCTTCTGATAGTATGAACATGAGTCCCAAAAGGATAACCGTTTCCACCGCAGGTGTAGCGAAAATGATCAAGCAATTGGGTGATGACAAAGTAAGATTTAATTTGGCGCTTTCTTTACATGCCCCTACCGATAAAAAACGAAATGAAATTATGCCCATTAATGAATCAAATACCATTGACACATTGATAGAGGCGTTGAATTATTTTTATGACCATACCAAAAACGACATTACACTAGAGTACATTTTATTTAAAGACAAAAATGATAGCTTGGAAGATGCTGCTGAATTGGTAAAAATCTACCGAAAAATTCCTACGCATTTAATCAATGTAATTGAATACAACCCAATTGCAGGTGCCGAATTCATTAAGCCTGAAGAAGATGCCACTCAATTATTTACTGATTACTTAGCCAAACACAAAGTAAATGTAAGGGTTAGACGAAGTCGAGGAAAAGATATTGATGCCGCTTGCGGACAATTGGCCAATAAAGATAAAATGCTATCAAATTAACGTATTACGCTCATTTATTAGTACTGTAAAAATGCACGTAAAATGAAACTTTGTTTTAAACTATTGTTGTTGATGGTATGCATGCCACACAATCTAGTGGCTCAATATATTGGATTTCATGGAAAAATTGATTTAACAAAGCACATTGGGTTTGATAAAATATCTATCCCTGTAAACATAAAAATCATACAGCAAAATACCGAAAACATCGAATTGTATGCCGAAAATCAAATCATGAAAGTTGATTCGGCAGGAAATTATTTTATGATGATTGGTAATGGTAAAAACAGCTCAGGAAATGTTGATTCCATCATTTGGTCTGATGGAAGTTTTTTTCTCCAAATATCTTCTGTCGAACACAACAAATTCGAAGAAACCATAACGCTCAGAATTCCTACGAAAATAAACCCCGAAAATACTGAAGGTATAATTACAGATACAGAAAATAAAGGTTATGGGAAATTTAATATTAATAAATCTCCAAGTAGAGCTCCTAAAAAAATCACCTTTGATTTGTCCACCAATTATGTAAATCTCGATTATCCTGCGGATACGTATCCCATTTATCGTCATTACGAATGGTTTGATACTGATGGAGATGGGAACGGCAATTCTTTCATGCTTACGTACAGCGATAAAACCACACATGAGTTTTGGCAAAATTCGAAAAAGATTGGCGATGTAAAACTATATGCAATACCATTTCAAGAAATCCTCATTAACGATTTACGAAACAACATTGATTTTGAAATAACCAAACCAGAAAAAGTAAAAAACTTAAGCATTACTTACGCAATTAAGAGCCCATTCTCATTAATCTATCTTATTGAATGGTGGTCGTTTCAATGATCCACTTTATCTGCTCCATTTTTTGTTGAATCTATAATTACCGGCAATGCTGTTTGAATGGAGTCTGAACTAGGCATCTGTATTGGAACTTCTGAATTATTTTTATTTTGATCAGCAGGATATGTTTTTGTTTTAGATTTTGATTTTTGTTTTTTTTGTTTACTATTTTTTGTTTCCTCAATTACAACTGGCACTGCGGTTTGCATTGAGTCTATGTTGGGTGTTTGTGTTGAAATATCTTCTTCTGTTTTATTTTGAATAGCCGTATTTGCTTTTTCTTTGGATTTTGTTTTTTTATTTTTCGGCTTGTCATTTTTTGCAGAATCGATAATCATAGGCAATGCAGTTTGAATTGAATCTGAGATTTGCGTTGGAAGCTCTACACTTTTTTTATTTTGATCTGAAGGATCAGATTTTGTTTTTTCTTTGGATTTTGATTTTTGATTTTTTGGCTTACCATTTTTTAATTGATGATTTTGTTCATCCAATTTAACATCGCTATCGTCATCAATTTTTAATTTAGCATGTTGAATTACAAAATAAAAATCCTTTGTTGTAAGTCTATCTAACGCAACAATATGCTCTAAAAAATCACCATTTTTATTCCATAAAGTGTTTTTCTTTTCTATTTCATATCCCACATTTGGAATAAAATATTCACCATCAGCCAATCCCAATGAGAAAATAGGGTTTTCTGGGGTTCTCCCCTTTCCACTAAATATCATCGCCTCCATAATTCTATCATTAAGACTCATATAATAACTAGAAAGTCCGTTGAAATAAATGGCACTATCAAATACCATGTCTTTTTCGTACACTTTACTGATTTTGCCATACGCATATGATATTTCGCGAAGCACCAATAAACTAAGTGGATGACCTTGTAAATATGATTTCGATTTTTCTATAGCTTCTGAAAATTGGTTATCGTTATTGTGGTCGAATATCTCAACTTCTTTTTCCATATCCTCCATTGGCTTGTACTTTGGATTTTCAGTAAACCCAATCATTAATGCAAGCGTTTCATAGTTTGTCAGACTAGAATCATTATCCTGAAACCTTTTTAACAGCTTTTTGTAAGATAAATTCGATTCTTCATCTTGACTATTGGTCAAAATAGTTTTGAAATCTTTTTTATAAGAAAAGGTTTTTACAGTTGAATCGGCTGAATTTTGTGATTTCAACCCATTAATACAAAAAAAAAGCAGTAAAAAACTAAGGGATAAGGGCTTCATATATTTAATTATGTAGCAATTTAAATAAAACTATGAAGAATCAAAAAGAACAAATGATTAAATTATTTTGTAATCGATTTGGTTTAAAGATGAATTACATTACCTTTGCGACGCTAATTACGTCAATTAGGTCAAGATTTCAATTGAGCGAGTTAGCATATTATGAGAGCATAAACCTACATATCATAGCTGAATTGTAATTACAATTCCAAGGGTAACCCTAATTACCCTGCTTAAAAATAAATTTCAAATAAAATCAAAAACAACAAAATAAAAAAAGATGGCAGATTTACGTTATCAACGAAACTTTGGTATTGCCGCACATATTGATGCGGGAAAAACCACTACCACCGAACGTATATTATATTATACAGGTGTGAATCATAAAATTGGTGAAGTGCACGAAGGTGCTGCAACAATGGACTGGATGGCTCAAGAACAAGAAAGAGGTATTACCATTACTTCTGCTGCAACAACTTGTTTTTGGAATTTCCCTACTGTTCAAGGTGTAAAAGGACCAGATACCAAACAATTCAAATTCAATATCATCGATACTCCAGGTCACGTGGATTTCACCGTTGAGGTAGAGCGTTCACTTCGTGTATTGGATGGTTTATTGGCTTTGTTTTGTGCTGTATCAGGTGTAGAACCTCAATCAGAAACCGTGTGGCGTCAAGCTAACCGTTATAAAGTACCACGTATCGGATTCGTAAACAAAATGGATCGTAGTGGTGCTGATTTCTTAAACGTGGTAAAACAAGTTAAAGAAATGCTTGGAGCAAAAGCTGTTCCTCTTCAATTGCCAATTGGTGCTGAAGACAACTTCAAAGGTGTGGTAGATTTGATTACCATGCAAGGAATGGTTTGGGATGATGCTACTCAAGGTATGACTTATAAAGTAGTTCCTATTCCAGAAGATATGATTGACGAAGTAAATGAGTGGAGACAACATTTAGTTGAAGCTGTTGCTGAGTATGATGAAAAATTATTGGAGAAATTCTTTGATGATCCAAATACCATTACTGAAGCAGAAATGCACGAAGCGATTCGTAAAGCGGTAATTGATATCTCTATCATTCCAATGATGTGTGGTTCTTCATTTAAAAACAAAGGTGTACAAACTGCGTTAGATGCTATTTGTCGTTACTTACCTGGTCCATTGGATATTGATGCCGTTGGTGGTGTTAATCCAGATAATGGAGAAGAATTAATTCGTAAAGCAGATGCGAAAGAACCATTTGCAGCTTTGGCGTTTAAAATCATGACAGATCCTTTCGTAGGACGTTTGGCTTTCTTCAGAGCATATTCTGGAAGATTAGATGCAGGTTCTTATGTATTAAATACAAGAACTGGTAAAAAAGAACGTATCAGTCGTATAATGCAGATGCATGCCAACAAACAAAACCCAATCGATTTTATCGAAGCTGGTGATATCGGAGCAGGTGTAGGATTTAAAGACATCAAAACTGGAGATACTTTATGTGATGAAAACCATCCAATTGTATTAGAAGCGATGACTTTCCCAGAGCCGGTAATCTCAATTGCAATTGAGCCAAAAACTCAAGCAGACGTTGATAAAATGGGTATGGCGATTGCTAAATTGGTTGAAGAAGATCCAACATTACGTGTACGTACAGACGAAGAAACAGGCCAAACCATTTTGAGTGGAATGGGTGAACTTCACTTGGAAATCATCATCGATCGTATGAAGCGTGAGTTTAAAGTAGAAATCAATCAAGGTGCACCTCAGGTTGCTTACAAAGAAGCATTCAGAACAATGGTTCAACACCGTGAAACATATAAAAAACAAACGGGTGGTCGTGGTAAATTTGGTGATATCATGTTTGAAATCGGACCAGCTGATGAAGAGTGGTTAAAAGAAAATCCATTGGGTGGTTTGCAATTTGTAAACGACATCTTTGGAGGTTCTATTCCAAAAGAATTTATTCCACCAATCATCAAAGGATTTACAGCAAGTATGAACAATGGTGTATTGGCTGCTTATCCAATTGTAGATATGAAAGTGCGTGTATTTGATGGTAGTTACCATGATGTGGATTCTGATGCGATCTCATTTGAACTTTGTGCTAAACAAGGTTTCCGTGAAGCAGGTCGTAAAGCAAAACCAGTTTTACTTGAGCCAATCATGAAAGTGGAAGTATTAACACCAGATCAATACATGGGTGATGTTACAGGTGATCTTAACCGTCGTCGTGGTATGCTAGAAGGTATGGATAGCAGACATGGTGTACAAGTTATCAAAGCTAAAGTTCCATTAAGTGAAATGTTTGGTTATGTAACACAATTGCGTTCATTATCTAGTGGTCGCGCTACTTCTACCATGGAATTCAGTCATTACGCTCCTGCTCCAACAAACGTTGCAGAAGAAGTAATCGCTAAATCAAAAGGTAAAATTAAAATTGAAGAATAATTTCAACTTTTATAATTTGAAAAAAGCTGTCTCAAAAGGGCAGCTTTTTTTTTGCAAAATGTTTAAATCGCTTCGCTGGTTTAAGGGTTTACTGGTTTAAGGCTGGAAATATTTTCCATTTAATTGCATCTTTGTTTTATAAAAAACTTCGTGCCTTTGCGCCTTCGTGTCAAAAAAACTTTGCGGCCTTTGCTCCCTTGCGTGCTTTGCGTGAAACAAAAAAAGTTCAAATCGTTTCGCCAGTTTAAGGGTTTAATGGTTTGTTGAAAGAGAATCCCTTTGCACCTTTGAGTGAAAATTATTTAGTTACAAGATGATGAATTTAGAATGTGAAATACTTGATTTAATTTCGTTCTAATTTGAAAATTATCTATCTAGTGGTAAACAACCTTTTGAACCCATTGCACTTATTGAACTCATTGAACCTCAGAAACCTCACAAACCTCAAAAACATCACAAACATCTCAAACCTCTTTATTCTTCAACCCCTCATACAACTCCGTAAAATATTTCTTTGAAATAAAGTAAAAAGACTCTGGCTGAATTTTCTTTATTTTAGAAGACGCGTCTTTTGTTTTACCTAATTTAGAAAGTGATAATGCTTGATATAAATAAAGTTGATCGTAGTAACCTTTCCAAATGAATTCATCATGTTTTTCAAAATCTGTTAAGGCAATTTCACTGACTTTTAAAAGATGATCGTATTCTTGAGCGTGCCACAATCCATCGCAAACAAAATAGTGAAACCCTGGAAATTCGCGAAACAATTCTTTTGCATTTCTTGGCTGTAATTTTTCTACTTTATAAATTTCGCTAATGATTTTTGAAATCATTTTGGGGTAAAACAAAAAGGAATAAATGAGTTGAACTTGATAATATCTTCCCAAGACAAATGGATGAATTTCTTTTGCCTTTTTATAATGAAGCACAGCTTTGTTGTGATATAGGTTCATCATTTTAGCATCCCCATCAAAAAAATATTTCAAGAATAAAACACAATTCGCAAACAGTTTTCCTTCTTGCGAATTTTCGTATTTCAAATAGAGCTCATACCCTTTATATTGAAATGCAGATAAAATCTCATAGTCAGGGAATAGCTCAAAATAAAATGCCCTCCCAATTTTAGATTGCGCAAGCGGAAGCATGGTTTCTTCAAACAAGTTTTTATTCTCCCTTAAAAGAAAAGCCATTGTTCTACTTGCCGCCTGAAATGATTGATCCGATTTTGAAATTTCTTTGAAATGCTTTGGTGTATAAAAATCAATGACAATTTGTGCAACAGAAACTTGTTGTTGTTTTGTGCATAGAGCGATGTATTCTTTTAGAATTTTTATGGTGTCGTAAGAAGGTGAAAATTCAGATTTATTAAATCCAAAAAATCGCTTAAGCGTAGAAAAAGAAAGGTATTTTCCTGTTGTCAATAAAATATGATTCGACAAGTTTTTACAATCAATGGCATTTTCAATTTCAATTTTACAATTGGATTTAATTTCCTTTTGTAAAGAAGCAATTACCAATTTTGAGATAATGTTTTTCTTCCTTGCCATGTTTTCAAAATTAGATATAAAAGATGGTGAAATAATAACATCAAATTAATGGTCATTAATGGATTGAAAAATATTGATTTTTAAAAATACATTTATAAAAAAATTAATTAACCCAAAAAATTATCCAATGGCAACGTTAAAAAATTTAAGGGCAGCAGCTCAAAAAACTAAAGACGGAAAAGTTGATTTAAGAACGAAAGAAGGCAAAGAAGTTGCTGCAAAAAGAGCAGAAAGAAATGAAAAAAGAGCAGCCAGAAAAGCAGCTAAAAAGTAATTAATGAGGCAGTTCAAATATGCTGCCTCATTTTATTTTTCTAATTAATCGAGATAATAATAAATGCTGCAGGAAAAAACTTGGAATGAAGAAAAAGGAGAAGAAAAGTGGTAGAGTTTTTGGCAAATGATAAAAAATGATATGCCAAAAAAATCATAAAGCAATTTATGAATTATCGCTTTAATAAACGCGGCGATAACAATTTTATACATCATTTTAAACCAATCAAAATAAAAATTTATGGCAAGAGAATTATCAATGAACGGTAACACCAAACTAAAAACGATTTTACAAGAATTTAATGATCGTTTTCCATTTATCAGACTCAGCATTTACGCATCTACCGAAAGAGAAAAAAGTTCAAAAGTTCCGTTAGACTTTGAAAAAACAATTTCTGAAGTTCGTGAAATAAAATCAGCAGAGCCAGCAATAATTCGCGGTGGACAAAAAGTAAAAAATTTAGAAAAAATGATTAATGATGTTTTTGGATTGTATTGCCAAGTAGCTTACACCGACAAAAACGGAAATAATACATATACTACAGGTAATTTAGATGAAATGAGTTTACGTGAATTGAATGAACATGGAGAAGAAAATGGATGGCAAAAAGATAAATGGCATATTTCAATAAAATAAAATTAAAAAATCATGTAGTTTTTAAAATAATGATTTGAATTAAAGCTAATCCGGTTCTTTCTAGAACTGGATTTTTTATTATTGGAAATACTAGAAATTTTTAAATCGCTTCGTTGGTTTAAGGGTTTAATTGTTTAAGGTTGGTAGCACTTTCAATTTAGTAGCAACCTTGTAAAAAAACTTTGTGTCTTTGCGCCTTAGTGTCTTTGTGTCAAAAAATGCTGCAAGCATTTCGTCATAACGTGGTTCAATTTCTTTTGCGTCTTTTCGAAACAGTTTCAGCCAGCGAGATCTTTTTATGCCGCCCCGCTGGGGCTCTAATTCATATTCATCATCTTTTTAGTAGGATATCACCCCGCTGGGGTTGTGTAAAATCATCATTTTTGTACACTCATCATTTTATGTATACTCCCAACTTCCCCCATGGGGGACTGAGGGGGCAAAAAAAGTCCCGCTCTAAAGCAGGACTTAATTCGTTTTGGTACAGAGGGTATTTATTCTTCTGTTTTTGTTTCTTCTGGAGCTACTTCTTCAGCTGGAGCAGAAACTTCTGCTTCAACTTCAGCTGGCGTAACAACTTCTACTTTTCTCACAACTGGTACATTGCGACGATCCATGTGGGCTTTTTTATGAGCCGATTGACGTTGTGCAATTTGAGCATCATGCTCAGTTGTCCATTTTGTGAATTTTTCCATAGCAGTTGCTTCGTCAAATAGACCAAGACTTACGCCACGAAGTAGATGTTTAAGGAATAATACACCTTTGAATGATAGAATACGACGAACGGTATCAGTAGGTTGTGCACCTTTCTGTAACCAGTCCAATGCCTTTTGACGATCTACCTGCACAGTTGCAGGAACAGTCAAAGGATTGTACGTACCTAACTTCTGAATGAATTTACCATCGCGAGGACTACGTCCGTCAGCAACTACAATGAAATAGAATGGTCTTTTCTTTGAACCATGTCTTTGCAATCTCATTTTTACAGCCATAAAAATAGAAATTTTTTAGGTTGTGAACAATAGGGTTTAATCCGCTTTTAAAAACGGAGGACGAAGATATATAAAATTCTGTGGAAAAATTGTCAAAATATAAAAATATTTTTATTACCCCTTTTTTATTAAAATTTTTAGTGCTTAATTTATTATCTCCTACCCAATGCCCCCATTCCTGGCATATTTCCCATCGGCATTTTATTCATCATCTTCATCATCTCTTTCATCTGGTCAAACTGCTTCAAAAACTGATTTAATTCTGCCAAATCTTTTCCACTTCCTTTTGCAATTCTTGTCTTTCTGCTTGGGTTGATTAAATCTGGATTTTTCCGCTCCTCCATGGTCATGGAATTAATCATCGCCTCAATTCCTTTGAATGCATCGTCATTGATATCCAAATCCTTTATTTGCTTCCCAACGCCAGGAATCATGCCCATCAAATCTTTAAGATTTCCCATTTTTTTAATCTGCTGCAACTGGGTTTTAAAATCTTCAAAATCAAATTGATTTTTTCTAATCTTCTTTTCCAATTTTGCGGCCTCTGCTTCGTCAAATTGCATCTGCGCTCTTTCTACCAAACTCACAATATCACCCATCCCCAAAATTCGCTGTGCCATACGCTCCGGATAAAACACATCAAGCGTTTCCATTTTCTCTCCACTACTGCTAAATTTGATCGGTTTATTTACCGTGTATTTAATCGACAACGCAGCTCCACCTCTTGTGTCACCATCTAATTTAGTGAGCACAACCCCAGTAAAATCAAGCCTTTCATTAAATGCCGCTGCAGTATTTACAGCGTCCTGTCCGGTCATACTATCTACTACAAATAGAATCTCTTGTGGATTAATTGCCGATTTGATATTGGCAACTTCATTCATCATGATTTCATCTACAGCCAAACGACCAGCAGTATCAATAATGATTACATTTTTATTTCTTGACTTCGCTTCTTTGATGGCATTTTGAGCAATCGATACCGCATCTTTATTTTCACGTTCGCAATAGACATCCACACCAATTTGACCACCAAGTACTTCAAGTTGATCAATCGCAGCCGGACGATAAATATCAGCAGCTACCAATAATGGAGATTTCCCTTTTTTAGTTTTTAGATAATTGGCCAACTTTCCACTGAATGTAGTTTTACCACTACCCTGCAAACCTGCAATTAAAATAATGGCTGGGTTACCCGTTACATTAAACACACTCTCTGAACCACCCATCAATTCGGTTAGCTCATCCTGCACAATTTTCACCATCTGTTGGCCAGGATTTACGGCAAGCAACACTTTAGCACCCAATGCCTTTTCTTTTACTTTATCTGTAAAATCCTTTGCAATTTTATAATTCACATCGGCATCTACTAAAGCTCTTCGAATATCTTTTATTGTATTCGCAATATTTAAGTCGGTAATTCTCCCCTGACCTTTTATATTCTTAAATGCACTTTCTAATTTTTCACTTAAATTCTGAAACATATTTATTGCTTTTTTAAAACCCTGATTTTTTATTTATTAAATGCTGCATTTAGCAATTCCGCTTGTTCTTTTGCATGCATTTTGGCATAACCCGTAGCCGTAGCCGCACTAGCTACTCTGCTGAAAATATAAAAATTGATATTTTTCAAATTCATTCTTAAAAAAGATGCTGCACCCATATTCAATGGCTCTTCTTGAACCCAATACCAAATTGCTTTACCATATTTTTTATACAACTCATCCAATTGGTGTTGTGGCAAAGGATACAATTGCTCTATTCTTACTATTGCAATATCTTTACGATCTTCTTTTTGACGTTTTTCTTCTAGATCAAAATAAATTTTTCCAGAACACATCAATACTTTTTTCACAGAAGCCGCATCAGCAGTTGCATCATCTATTACCTCTTTAAACGAACCTTTAGTAAATTCCTCTACATCACTATAACTTCCAGGATGGCGCAAATTTGCTTTAGGTGAAAAGTTAATCATCGGCTTTCTAAAATCCCATGTTAATTGACGACGTAACGCATGAAAGAAATTCGCACCAGTTGTAATATTCGTAATGATGATATTATTTTCGGCACATTGTTGTAAAAAACGCTCCAATCTTGCACTGCTATGTTCTGGACCTTGTCCTTCGTAACCATGAGGCAGAAGCATTACCATTCCGTTCATTTTTTGCCATTTTGTTTCGGCTGAAGTTATAAACTGATCGATAATGATTTGAGCACCATTAGAAAAATCTCCAAATTGTGCTTCCCAAATGGTTAATGTATTTGGATTAGCCATGGCATAACCATATTCAAAACCTAGAACTGCGTATTCACTTAAAAACGAATTGTATATTCTAAATTGAGCGGTGTCCTTGATTGCATGATTTAAACGATTGTGTTCTTCGTTTGTTTTTTCATCAAACAAAACCGCATGTCTATGACTAAACGTACCACGCTTCACATCTTGCCCACTCATTCTCACATCTTTACCTTCATGCATTAAGCTTGAATAAGCCAATAACTCCGCTGTGGCCCAATCAATTTTTTGTTGATCTTGAAATAATTTTATTTTATCCTGAATCAATTTCTCCACTTTCTTCAATGGCTTAAATTCAGCAGGCCATTGCATTAAACCATCAAAAAGAAAGTTTAAATCAGCTTCTTTAATGGCCGTGTTTGGTGAAGTTTGAAAATCTTCTTGTGTTGCTTTACGCAAACTTTGCCACCATAACTCAGGTTGTTGATATTTATAAGGCAATGGATTCTGTTTAACTTCATCTAAACGATCCTGAAGCTCTTGCAAAAACTGAAGTTCCATTTCTTTAGCAAGCGATTTCGCATCTGGCTCTCCATTTTCCATCAAAAATTGTGTGTACACTTCCCTCGGATTCAAATGCTTGTCTATAAGTGCATACAATTGTGGTTGCGTAAATTTAGGCTCATCCCCTTCATTGTGTCCGTGCCTGCGGTAACATACCATATCAATAAAAACATCTGCATTAAAGGTTTGACGGTATAAAGCAGCGATTTCAGACACTTTAACTACAGCTTCTGGGTCATCCCCATTTACATGAAAAACTGGCGCTTGAACCAACGATGCAATTGATGTAGAATAATCAGCACTTCTCGCATCTTTAAAATCCGTTGTAAAACCAATTTGATTATTGATAATATAATGTATTGTACCGCCTGTAGTGTATCCATTTAATTTACTCATCTGAAGCACTTCGTAAATAATGCCTTGTCCAGCAACAGATGCATCCCCATGAATTAAAATAGGTAGAATTTTTTTGTGATCGCTGTTATACATCACATCCGATTTACTTCTTGCATAACCCATTACCACAGGATCCACAGCCTCTAAATGTGAAGGATTGGGACATAATTTTAAATGCATTTTTTTCCCTGAAAAAGTTTCAACCTCACTGCTAAATCCAAGATGATATTTCACATCACCGCTTCCCATAGTCGTGTCTGGCAAAGCATTTCCTTCAAATTCATTAAATATTTCTTCATAAGTTTTTCCCAAAATATTAGCCAACACATTCAATCTACCACGATGCGCCATTCCAATAACCACTTCTTCTACATTGCTTTCAGATGAAGCATTTAAAATGGCATCTAATGCTGCAATTGTAGTTTCGCCACCTTCTAAACTGAAACGTTTTTGTCCGATATATTTGGTATGTAGAAACTTTTCAAACATTACACCTTCGTTCAACTTTTGTAATATTCTTTTCTTTTTTTCAATTGAAATCGGCTCGAAAACTTTTTTCTCAAAAGCATTTAACAACCAATTGTATTTTTCAGCATCGTTTATGTAAGAAAAATCAATACCAATATGATTAGTATAACAATTTTGAAGATGGGCAATGATCTCTTTTAAAGTATTTTTTTCGATGTTAAGCAAATGGGCAACTTGAAATTGCGTATTCATATCTGCATCTGTTAAACCGAAATGAGAAATCTCGAGATTAGCATGTCTGTCTACCCTTTCTCTTATAGGATTTGTTTTTGCATCTAAGTGACCTCGATTTCTATATGCTTGAATCAATTGATAAACCGCAAATTCTTTATTAAGATTACCTACAGCCTGCGAATTTCCTGATTGAGTAGAAACTTTTCCATTTGCCACATTAGAAACAGCAAAATCAAAACCTTCAAAGAACTTTCTAAGTTCTGGATCGATACTTGTAGGGTTATTTACAAAATCCTGATATAAACTTTCAATATGGGCCGGAGTAGAATTTGTAATAAATTGAAAATCCTTCATAATGGTAAAAATAATTTTATTGAAGCGCTTTAGTTGATAATTAGGTTGCAAATATCGGCTTAAAACTTAAGAATCTAAGATAGAAATCTTGTATTTTTAAATGATTTTTTTCGAAAAGATTATTGTTATAAATAAAATTTTAAAAAAAACTCGTTTTATAAAAATCATATCCCTATCTTTGCGTCCCTAAAATAGAATACATGGCAAATCATAAGGCTACCAAAAAAGATGTTCGTCAAAGTGCAAAACGTAACGCACGCAATAGATATTACGGAAAAACAACGCGTAATGCAATTAGAGACATTCGTGCAATTGAAGAACCAACTGCAGCTTCAGAAAAATTACCTTCTGTAGCTTCAATGATTGATAAATTAGCAAGAAGAGGAACAATCCATAAAAATAAAGCGTCTAACTTGAAGCGTAAATTAGCTTTAAGAGTAAATGCTTTAGCTACTAAATAATTAATTTTATTACTAAATAGTTTAGACCTGCTTTTTAAGTGGGTCTTTTTTATTTGTGGTTAATCAGTTTTATACGGCTTATTTTTAAAAAATTAAATTGCTGTATTTAGTATATTTAAAAAAGTTTGCCTTATCTTCGCACCCCCTAAAAAAATAAATGGGGATTAATAATTTTTTAAACTTTAAAACAGGTAAAATGAGCAATTACGAATTGATGGTGATTTTTACCCCAGTGTTATCTGAAGAGGATTTCAAAGCCGCTCAGAAAAAGTACGAAACGCTTGTTGTTGAAAACGGCGGTTCTGTTACACACACAAAACCATGGGGACTAAAATCACTGGCGTATCCAATTGCCAAAAAGACTACAGGTCTTTATTGGGTAATGGAATACAGTGCGCCAACCAGCTTCAATGAAAAGTTGAAAATTCAACTTTTACGTGACGAATCAGCTATGCGTCACATGTTTACTGTACTCGATAAATACGCCGTTGAGTACAATGATAGAAAGAGAAGTGGTGTACAACATTTTTCATCAGAAAAAGCAGGTGTATAATCATGGCAAAAGCAAATGAAATAAAATATTTAACGGCCATTAAAGCAGACAACAGACCAAAAAAATATTGTCGCTTTAAAAAAATGGGTATCCGTTATGTTGATTACAAAGACGCAGATTTTTTAAAGAAATTTTTAAACGAACAAGGTAAATTATTACCACGCCGTTTAACTGGAAACTCTTTAAAGTTTCAACGTAAAGTAAGTGAAGCCGTAAAGAAAGCACGCCAAATGGCTATTCTTCCTTACGTAACTGATCTTTTAAAATAAAATTTTTCAACCACCCTAACCTTAGTTTTATACAAAGGGGAAAGTTTCGACATAATCGAAATTGGGTAAAAATGCAAAAATCATGCAGGTAATTTTAATTCAAGATGTAAATAATCTTGGCGGAGCCAACGAGTTGGTAACCGTAAAAAATGGTTATGGTCGTAATTACTTAATTCCTAGCAAACTTGCTGTAGAAGCTAGTCCTAGTAATTTAAAGCAATTAAACGAGCGTTTAAAACAACAAGCAAAGAAAGAAGCAAAATTACTTGCTGCTATCAATGATGTAATTCTTGTATTAAGTAATGGCGCTTTGAAAATTGGTGCTAAAACAGGTACAAGTGGTAAAATATTTGGTAGTGTAACTTCAGTTCAAATTGCTCGTGCAATTAAAGAACAAAAAGGATACGAAATCGATCGTCGTCGTATTACTATTCTTGAAGAAGTTAAGGAATTGGGTAGCTTCAAAGCTAAAATCGACTTTGGAAACGGAAACGAAACTGAAGTTGAATTTGAAGTTGTTTCAGAATAATCTATTCAAAAAATAACATGCTTTTTAAAAAAGCCACTTTTAATTAAGTGGCTTTTTTATTTATTTTATGCAAATAGTTGTAATTTAAAGATATTAACCCCTATCTTTATGCTGTAGAAATGGTTTAAGGTTTTTATGACTGGAAGAAAGAAAACATTTTCAGTTCATTGTAATTTCTAAATCATTCATTTTTTAATTTTTTTAAACAGTTTTACAATGAACATTTATGTTGGAAATCTCAGTTGGACAATGACTGACGAAGATTTAACGAATCTTTTCACAGAATTCGGAACCGTTACAAGCGGTAAAATTTTAAAAGACAAAATGAACGGCCGCAGTAAGGGCTTTGGTTTTGTTGAAATGGAAGACGATGAAGCTGCTAAAGCTGCAATCGCAGGCTTAAACGAAACAGAAGTTATGGGTCGTAAGCTAATTGTTAACGAATCACAACCACGTCAAGAAGGCGAATACAAAAAGCGTCCAGGTGGCGGCGGCGGATTCGGTGGAAACCGTGGCGGCGGCGGAAGTCGTGGTGGTTACGGTGGTGGCGGTGGAAGCCGTGGCGGTGGTTACGGCGGTGGCGGTAATCGCAGCGGTGGTAGCGGTGGCTACAACAGAGATTTTTAATTTGATTACGTGTTTACACGATTAAATATAACGTCTAAAAAAAATCCTTCATTTATTTGAAGGATTTTTTTATTTAAATTGAAAAGTAAAAATTTAAAATTCAAAAAAAGAGAATATCACTTTTTACTTTTCATTTTTGAATTAATCGTTTTTTCATGAAAAGCAGATTTTTTAATTTTTTACTGATCATCACTTCATTATTAGGATACTTAGAATGGAGTGGAAACAATCATAAATTTTTATTTCAAGCAGAAATTGAAATTCTTTCAAAGTTGTTTACCAACCCAACTGCTGTATTTCACCCATTTACCATTATTCCTTTGTTGGGCCAATCCATTTTGTTAGTTACGATTTTTCAAAGCAAGCCAAACAAAACACTTACTTTTTTGGGCATTGGTGCAATAGGAATTCTAATGTTATTTATGTTTTTAGTTGGGATAATGGCATTAAACTATAAAATAATCATTTCAACAATACCTTTTATTTTATTGTCGATTACCACAATTAGACATTATAAAAAAAAGCCTACAACGCTTAATTCGTAGCCATATCTACATTAATATTCCCCCACCCCAACTGCGCTTTCCTCAACGGATAGTTCGAACTTGATTGAATCAATTTATTTAAAATAGCATCCCTTGATAATGATGGAAATCTACTCCAAACTAAAGCTGCCATTCCTGCTGTAATTGCCGTTGAAACTGAAGATCCGCCTACAATTGAAGGAATATCACCTTGCATTGCCAATGACAATGGAAATTTGGCACTGGTTGATTTTTCCATAACTACCGTAAAATCTGTTTCAGCTCCTTCATGACAACTAGCACATGAAGTATTAAAATCATTTTCATAAACACCTGTTACTGCATTTACTTGTGGTAGTGTAGCTGGAAAAATCACTCCATACCATCCACTTGTCCAACTAAACGAAGTTCCCGCTGCACAGAAAATCAGCTTACCTTTTCCATTAGCAAAAGCAATGGCATCCTTAATTTGTGAACTGGTTGTAACTCTTCCCAAGCTCATGCTTATAATTTTTACGTCCGTTCTATTGGCGGCATTAGTAAATGCATCAGCAACCCCTTTGGCTTCTCTGCTTTCCTCAATAAACACATCTTCAGCAGCCCTGCAAGTAACCAAATTACAATTATAAGCTACGCCAACCGAGTTACCATCAATGCCTCTTGGTGCAGCACAAGCTCCAGCCATTGATGTACCATGACCGCATCCATCATCAGGTGTTTCAATTGGACCAGTAGGTATCCCAAAAAAAGTTGACCTAGGTAATGTGACAATTTTCTCAATTGATCTTCCAACAGAATATCCCTGATTAAATGTAGTACCTAAATTTTCCTGATCAAATTCGCAGCCGGTATCTATAAAAAAAACTTTAACGCCAGCGCCTGTAGTTTTAGTCCAAGCTTTTGAAATACCGTGATATCGGTAATTCCATGATTGCTTTGCCGCTGGTAAAACATTGATATAATCGCTATTTGCCATCAAGCCAATTTCCGAATTATTTTGATCACAGCCACTACCACCTGAACTTGCATTGTATATAGTGTTGTCACTTTTCAACTTATTAAATATAACATTACGAGGCTCATAGCCCATTGGCTCCGCATATCTAACCAGATCAGATTTTCTCAACCATGAAATCGTTTTTGGGTTTTTAATAACCAAATCTACTACTGGTAAAATATGCTCCTCCCAAGTAATTATTTTTTTCAATGTAACAGTTGAATCCAATTCCATTTCTAATTTCAAAATTTCATGTAGCAATTTATTTTTTGCATTTTGCCAAATCGATTCTTGAATTTTTATTTCATGAATTTTTTCATCATCAAAAACAAAACCTGAAGGCTTAAAACCAACAGACATTATATAATCAGAATGAACTAAAGCACTCCAAACAACATTATCTTCTACCTTATTCCAATTAAAATTTCCACAATTTACTGTTGACTTATGAATCAAATCATCGATCGTTTGGGATGATACAACATCTATGGTTAAAGGCTTTGGTTCTAAATTAATTTTTTTACAAGAAATGAAAATCAACATGAAAAAAAGGCAGCAGTAATTTCGAATAGATTGCATAATATTTATTTTTTTCAAAAGTAAAATCAGCAATGGGGAAATGTTTTTTTTATTGGTAAAGTTTATTCTGTACTACCGAAGTTTATTCAGCATTAATCAACCATTTATAATTATATTTATTATATTCAGATTATTATTTCAAATAAAAATAATGCGCTAGAAAATCTTTTAGTGAAAAAGTAAAACTAAAAACACAATGAAAACCAAAGAAGAAATTGTAAATAATTGGTTGCCTCGCTACACTGGTTTAAAAATCGAAGCATTCGGTGAATATATTTTGTTGACTAATTTTTCAAAATATGTGCATTTATTTGCTCAATGGCATAATGTAGAAATCGTTGGAAAAGACAATCCAATGCAGTGTGCAACTGCAAATAATATTACCATTATAAATTTTGGCATGGGAAGTCCAGGCGCTGCAACAATAATGGATTTGCTTTCAGCCATTCACCCAAAAGCGGTATTGTTTTTAGGTAAATGTGGTGGGTTAAAAAAGAGAAATAAAATAGGCGATTTAATACTGCCCATCGCAGCAATTAGAGGCGAAGGAACGAGCAACGACTATTTCCCGCCTGAAGTCCCCGCCATGCCTGCATTTGCTTTGCAAAAAGCTATTTCAACAACCATTCGAGATTATGAATGTGATTATTGGACTGGCGTTTGCTACTCAACAAATAGAAGGGTTTGGGAACACGATGAACAATTTAAAGCATACCTAGAAAAAATAAGGGCTTATGCCATAGATATGGAAACGGCAACAATATTTACTGTTGGATTTTTTAATAAAATCCCTACAGGTGCGATTCTTCTCGTAAGTGATTCTCCAATGGTGCCAGAAGGTGTTAAAACCGAAGCCAGTGATATAAAAGTAACCACCGAGTTTGTTGAACTACATCTTAAAATTGGCATTGATTCTTTGAAACAACTCATTAATTCTGGATTAACGGTAAGGCATTTGAAGTTTTAAACCACAAATCTTTTTTATAATTTATTAAACTTTTACAATATTTCGTTTCGATTTTTCGTTTGTGTTTTCAGGAAAATTTAAATTATCTAAATAGACGCATTAATAAACTGCCAAATCAAAAATAAATGTTTAAAAAGTATCAAAATGATTTAAATCAAAGTAAAGGTTATATACTTTCAATCGTATTAGCCATCATTGCCAGTTATGGTGTATATATTTATTGCAGTGAATCATTAATTATACATCTTAGCGGTGAAAACGCATTATTTGAGCTTTCTACTGCTTTGTTTTTTCTTATATCTTCTGTTATTTTATTTCTCTTATTTAGAAGCACAAAAAACATTTTTTTTATTTTACTTTCAGTAGTATTTTTTGTTGGGGCAGGCGAAGAGATTAGTTGGGGGCAGCATTTAATGCACTTTTCTACCCCCAATTATTTAAACAAAGTAAATGTTCAAAACGAGTTTAATTTTCATAACATTGAAGTGTTTAACACTGAGAATTTTGACGGGTCTAAAAAAACTGGAATACAAAGAATATTAGAAATAAATTTTTTGTTCCGTTTATTTTGTCTTTTTTATGGAATATTAATCCCTATGTTAATGATTCACTCAAAAAAAATCTCCAATTTTATCGATTACATAAAAATGCCTACCCCAAAATTATCTGTTGGTATTTTCTTTATGTTGAATTGGTTTATGTATAGATTAGTGTTGATGATTCTTCCAGTAGAAAAACATATTTATTACTATGAAACGGCATCTGAAATTTTCGAATGTATCCAAGCTTTTATTTTTCTTTGCATCTGCTACGAGTATTATAGATTTAATTTGAAAAAAGGTAGTTTGATAGATGCTGAATAGATGTACATTACGTTTTGAAACTTTTCTAATAATAAGTTTGGCGTTTGGTGTTTGGCGTTTGGTGTTTGGCGTTTGGTGTTTGGTGTTTGGCGTTTGGCGTTGGAATGAACTGCCATCAAGTATCTAGAATCTAGAACCCTTTTCCCAGAAACTTCCACCCAAATTCTTTCTCTGTTTTTAAATAAAATAAATTACATTTGCACTTCAAAATCATGCCGTAACATGATAAGTGCCTTTATTAAGGCTTAAATGATAATTGCAATCTTATTGCATGGCGGCATGTATAAAACCTAAAAACAATATACATGAAGTTATCACAGTTCCGTTTCGACCTCCCGTTAAATCTAATTGCACAAAATCCAACAAAAAAAAGAGAAGATAGCCGCTTAATGGTGATTCATCGCAAAACCGGTCATATTGAAGATCGTACCTTTTCCGACATCATGGAATATTATGACGATAAGGATGTGTTTGTGGTAAACAACACCAAAGTTTTCCCTGCAAGAATGTATGGTAGAAAAGAAAAGACAGGCGCAAAAATTGAAGTTTTTTTATTGAGAGAGCTTAATAAAGCCAATAAATTATGGGATGTAATTGTGGATCCAGCGCGTAAAATCAGGGTTGGAAATAAATTATATTTTGGAGAAAATGATGAATTGGTTGCAGAAGTAATTGACAACACAACAAGTCGTGGTAGAACAATCAGGTTTCTTTGGGATGGCACAGAGGAAGAATTCCGTAATATGCTGGAATTGATGGGAGAAACACCTTTGCCAAAATACATCAAAAGAAAACCTGAAGAAGAAGATAAAGAAAGATATCAAACGGTTTATGCAAAATATGAAGGAGCCGTTGCTGCACCTACAGCGGGGTTGCATTTTAGTAAAGAATTGATTAAGCGTTTGGAAATACAAGGCATTCGTTTTGCAGAAGTTACCTTACACACTGGATTAGGCACTTTCCGCCAAATTGAAGTGGAAGATTTGAGCAAGCATAAAATGGATGCAGAATATTACAAAGTAGATGAAACAGCATGCGCCATTGTAAACAAAGCCAAAGAAGGCAACCATAGAATTTGTTCAATTGGAACAACTACAATGCGTGCAATGGAAACATCTTATACCGCACAAAAATTATTAAAGCCATCAGAGGGCTGGACAAATCATTTCATCCACCCGCCTTATAATTTTAATGTTGCCGATTCATTGGTAAGTAATTTTCATTTGCCAAAATCGAGTTTGATGATTATGGCTTGTGCATTTGCAGGTTACGATTTAATGATGGATGCTTATCAAAAAGCAATAAAAGATAAATACCGTTTCTTCAGTTATGGAGATGCGATGTTGATTATATAATAGATTTGTAATTGAATTCTAAAAGCCTCGAAAAATTTTCGGGGCTTTTTTATACCCCAGAAATTTAAACCTTAAATCCACCAATCTTGCAAGATGTTTTTTCTACTTTTTACTTTTGAATTTTTACTTTTTTAAAATAAAAAAAGGGCCGTGATAGAAATCGCAGCCCGTATTAATCCAATATCCTATGAAAAACCATCTTTAAAACGATAACTCGTTGATTTTATTGCCTTTGTATTAATTAAAATGAAAGTTTTATTTGAACCTCGGATAAATTCGAATTTTCATCCTCCCAAGACACACAGTTTTTGACTTTTCACTTTTGAATTTTCACTTTTTTAAAATAAAAAAAGGGCCGTGATAGAAATCGCAGCCCGTATTAATCCAATATCCTATGAAAAACCATCT
>JAIYAN010000018.1 GCA_027489035.1 Chitinophagaceae bacterium | reverse complement strand
GCATTCAATATTAATCTAAACGCATACAGAAATCAAATTGATGCGTTTACAGTTGAAAACAAATATCCAACCACACATACATTTTCAGCAGACAAACAAGAAATATATTCAGGAAACATAAAATTGAACAATACATTTCATTTTCGTAAAAACATAGATGTACAATTAACCGCAATTTATTTAGCACCTGACATTATTCCACAAGGAAAAATAAAATCACGTTTTTCACTAGACCTTGGACTTAAAAAAGCAATTCAAAAAGGGAAAGGTGAACTGTTTTTTAACGCAACTGATTTGCTAAACACAATGATTATCAAAAAAGAAATAAACGGACAAGGTTTTAACTATACAAGCAACGACTATTATGAAACACAGGTAATAAGACTTGGATATAGTTATAAATTTTAACGGCATTGCAGTCTTAAAAAACAGACCACTCGTCATTTTAATGAAAAAATTTGAATATATAATTTAAAAAGTACAATACATGCTAGTTCAACAACTGAAACAACTTCAGGATAAGCTTAAGAAGCTTAAGTCGCAAAAAATCATTTCTGAAGAAGACGCTATAGAAATCAAGAGAATAGAAAAATGGTTTGAAGAATTTAATAAAGAAGAGTGATAATGCCGTGTTTTGGTTTACAATGAAGTGCTTCGAAGTCGCCACCTTCGGGTAGCTGTTAAACATTTAAAAAACAATAAATCACGGCTCCCCAAACTCATCAATTATAACCCTCACATGAGCTGGTGTAAATAATCTAATACCTGATTTATACCCAAGTTTTTCAAGTCTTGGTAAAGCAGTTTCGCTTTCGTTTATCCATCTATGCAATTGTGCACTGGCACTTTTTTTAGTTACATGCGGACAATATAATTGTGCGAGCTCACCATAACCGTAAGCTCGCACTTTAAAAGTTTCTTCATTCATTTTGGTGTCGTTTAAATTACACCCCCCGTTTTGAATAAATTAAACTGTTGCAGCTGTCTTTGGAAACGAAAGTCGTGAACCCATTTTAAGAGCCAAGTCCGTCATATCATTTCCAATTTTAGTATCTACAATCCTGGCATAATGCTGCGTTGATTTTATATCCTTGTGCCCAAGCATCCTGGAAACCGATTCAATCGGAACGCCATTCATCATGGTAACGGTAGTAGCAAACGTATGCCTAGCAACGTGAAAGGTCAATGATTTTTCTAGCCCTATAAGCGTTTGAATTTCTTTGAGGTAGGCATTTAATTTCTGATTACTAATTACTGGCAATACCTTTTCCTCGGCTTTCAAAATACTCAAGTCGGTATATTTTTCAATGATGAAGGTTGGCACATTCAACAATGGAATTTGTGCCTTCACCTTTGTCTTTTGTCTTCGGGTACGAATCCATAACACGCCTTTAGGGTCACATTCGATTTCTGAGGCCTTTAGTTTGAATAAATCCGCATAAGCAAGCCCACTAAAACAAGAGAAAACGAAAAGGTCTCTAACGAGCTCTAATCGAGGAATCATGATTTCTAAATCCATGATGTTCTGCAATTCCTTTTCAGTAAGATAAGGACGGTCAACTTCACGAAGCGTTAATTTAAAATCTGCAAACGGATTAATTTTAAGCCATCCGTTTTTAAACCCAATCATTACAATTCGTTTGAAGTTTTGTAAATACTTGATAGTGGTGTTGTAATTGCACAACTTTTTTGTGCGGAGAAACACTTCAAACTTTACAACCATTTGTCGATTGATTAATTTAATCGGCACATCATGCACTCGGTATTCTTCCATAAGGAATTGCTTCATCCATTTCAAAGCCGTGCAATACTTTTGATAGTTTGCATAAGAGGTTTCTTTTCCGATGAGTAATTTTAGGTCATGGGTGTGGTCTTCCCACACGGTACAAAGTGTTTTTGACTTGCTAGTGTTCACACACAAAATAGCATCGCGTAAAAGTTCAGGCGTTGCCTGGTCATAGAGGGCGTTAAGGTCTGCGTACTTGTTATACGCATTTGCTTTGAACGCTTCCATGTAACGATTGACTTCTAAAGCTTCTGATGATTTCCCTTTGCACATTCCAAGTTTGCCATCCCAAACATCGGGATGTACGTTTCTTTTTGTGAACATCGCAAGTGATTGACCGTTGATGGTAATGCGCATGTTAATGGGGCATTCTCCGTTTTTTGTAGGACGAGACCTGTTGATGTAAAACATCAATCTGAAAGTTGTTTTTGACGACATAATAATTTTATCAAATGGCCCCCCATTTCGAGTACAAATTTGATGACAAAATCTCGAGTTGCAAAACGTCAAAACGAGACAGGACGCGACATTGAGCGACATACTGTGACGTATTTGGTGTTTTTTAAGAGGACGTCACAAGTTGCAAAATAAATGTGTCGTTTTATGGCGTTTTAAGTCGTTTTCAGAGCCATATTTTCCCATAAAAAAACCCCGATTATCATTGATAATCAGGGTTTTAGCTTATTTCTTGTTAGAAATGATGCGGAGAGTGAGGGATTCGAACCCCCGGACCTGTAACAGTCAACAGTTTTCAAGACTGCCGCAATCGACCACTCTGCCAACTCTCCGCGGCAAAAGTAAGGGAACTATGTTTTATTGACAAGAAATTTTTAAAGTTTTTTATTTTTTGGATCAACTTTATTTAAAACGAACGTTTTTTACTAACGGTCATCTTTAAACTATAGGGATAGTGTTTTGGAATCAATGTTTAAATTATGAAAGTATTTGGGTTATCTAAGTTTGAATATCACATCTTTACCATTTATCTAAAATCCCCCACCCGATTTTTAAATGAGTTTGATTATGATTTCTAATTCTATAACATTAGTTTATCATTTAAATTTTTTACCCATTGTTGTTTTGATATAACTTTATACATAATAAAAAAATCAAGCTTAGCTTAAATGACATTTTGTAAATTGATGCTATTATCCAATGTTTAACAATAAAAATAAAATCATGAATTTCAAAAATTGGATATTTTGTTGCAGTTTTATTTTTGGCATTGTAACTACAAGTGGAGCACAAGATTTAACGGGCATATGGGAAGGACTGATGAAAGATGAATATTTAAAAATTAACATCATTCAAAATAACAATCAGCTTTGTGGTTACACTTATGATATCGTACTAAAAAATAAATCAAGTCATTGTAAAGCATATTTTAAAGGTACGTATGATAAAGAAACGAAAATTTGGACATTAACCGGTACCCGTTTTATAGAGAATAAAGGGAATCATGTATTAATGATTGTAAAGCTTTGGAAGGTACCTCAGGCAGGAAATGACATCTTAAGATCGACTGTTTTAATCCAAGATCTTTTTTCTAATTTTTTTGATCCAACAACAACCGAGTTTTTTTGGTTGAGGAGAATTTCTACAAAAACAAAAAATCCTGCAATTGGAATGCCCGTTTGTGATGAATTGGTCAAGGAAACTCTAATAAAACCTAAAAAGCCAATCATTACAACACCAGAAAAAAAGAAACCAATTTCTGTAAAAAAAGATTCTGTAAAAATCATCCCCACTCCAATTGATATCAATCCAATTAAAGTAAATACAGATACTATTGAACGTAAAAAGCCAATTGTGTTGTATTTAAAAGATGATCAGCTTACAAGAAACATGAACAAGCGAAATCAATTAACGCTTTCTACTTTAAAAGTAAATGAACGTCATGTTCAAATAAAAATGTACGATAACGGTACAATTGATAATGATTCCGTAAGTATATTCTACAATGGAAATTTGTTGAAAAAACATGTTCGACTTACAGAAGAAGCTATTGTATTAGAATTGGATTTAGATGAAAATACAAACAACCATGAAATTACTTTATACGCAGAAAACATGGGCTCGTTTCCTCCAAATACAGCATTAGTCGTAGTCACCTGCGGAAAGAAAAGATACGAACTTCATTCCAGTACCAATTTTAATGACAACAATGTGTTGAAACTTGAATATGAATCGCCAAATTAAATGCCGATTTTTTCATTTACAATTTTCAATATTTCAGATTCAAGTTCGATAGCTTTATTTTCAATTTCTTTCCCTTCTGAAATCACTTTATCTATATAATTTTTATCTGAATAACCAGAAGCATTTATGCGTACATTCATAAATGCACCCATCACTGCAGAACGGGCACAAAGTGCACCTACTCCGGCATCAGAAACCGAATTGGGATTGCCTGTTTCTGCCATCGCTTTTATAATTTCCATGCTTTGCAATGATAATTCCATCACTTTGAAAGGAATTTCAATGGCAAATTTTGTAGCTTCTTGAATCGCTAAAGTTCTAGCGGCTTTTTCAGCATCTGTTGATTTTGGTAAGCCAAATGCATTCATGATTTTATTAAATGCATTGGTATCTTCATCCACTAAATTCAAAAGACTGTCTTTTATAAGTTGACCTTTTTCCGCCCAATCACTGAATTCTTTCCAACGCGCATCCCAACCTGTTTTATGTGAAGATAAATTGGCCACCATTGTAGCTAATGATATTCCAAGAGCACCAACATAAGCAGAAATTGAACCACCTCCAGGAGCTGGGCTTTCACTGGCGGTTTCATCGGCAAATGCAATCAAATTCATATCCACCAGTTTCTTTCCAGATTGATTGTTTAGCATGTATTCGATAATCCTTTCTTGGGGATTAAATGGCGACAATTCATCCAATCCCATTGATTTTACTGCAATTTTGATTAGCTCAGCTTCACTTACCCCAACAGATCGCTCTTGTTTGAGTAAAAAATATTTACCCGCATCAAGCATGGCTTTTAAAGGAATTAATCCCACCAATTCACTACCTGTAACACGCAGACCTCTTTCCGTTGCTTTTTTACATGCCTCATCAAATGCAATATGCACGGGCGTTACAGAAATATTTGTCAGGTTAATCGAAATTTGAGCAATTCCATATTCTTCAATAAACCAACCAATTGCTTTTACACATTTTAAACTACCAGGAATGGTAATTGGTTTTCCATCAGCGTCAAGTACATTTTTCCCATTTTCTTTTTTTGTTCTTCCCGCTTCTCTAATATCGAATGCTACTGCATTTGCTCTACGTGTTGATGTGGTATTTAAATTGATGTTATATGCTACTAAAAAATCACGAGCGCCAATTACTGTTGCGCCTCGCTTTGCATCGAAAACTGCTGGACCAAAATCGGGCTTCCATTCTGATAACACTATTTTTTGAGCAAAACCTTCATACTCACCCGCACGAATGATCGACAAGTTGCTTCTTGATTTATTGGGTTGAGCTGCTTCGTATAAATAGATGGGCAAGTTTAACTCCTCTCCTACGCGCTTCGCAAGCTTTTGAGCGTAAACAGCGGTTTCTTCCATTGAAATATTGGCAATGGGTATAAGCGGACAAACATCGGTTGCGCCCATGCGTGGATGCTCGCCTTTATGTTTCGACATGTCTATAAGTTCACCTGCTTTTTTAATGGCTCTGAATGCGGCTTCTATAACAAGTTCTGGCTCGCCAACCATAGTCACTACCGTCCTGTTGGTTGCTTTTCCCGGATCTACATTTAATAATCTTACGCCTTCTACGGATTCAATTTGATCGGTAATTTGTTTGATGATGGACAAATCATTTCCTTCTGAAAAATTTGGAACGCACTCTATTAATTGTTTCATATTTTCTATTAAATTTTATACTTTAAGTTATATAAATTCTCCCTTTATCATTACTTTTTCAATAAGATTGCTACCAAATGCATATGGTAAATAATCAATTGAATGTATAGGTTTTGTAAAAATAAGGTTTGCTTTTTTTCCTACTGAAATACTGCCCAATTCATGTTGAATATCCATGGCAAAAGCGCCATTGATGGTAGCTGCGTTTATGGCTTCTTGGGGCAACATTTTCATTTGAATGCAACTTAGTGCAACTACAAAATTCATATTAAAACTGGGCGAGGAACCCGGATTGAAATCACTGGCTAATGCTATCGCACACCCACCATTTATTAATTCCCTTGTAGGTTGATATTGCATTCTTAAAAAAAATGCCGCCGTTGGTAATAATGTCCCAATGGTATTTGATGATGAAAGATCTACAATATCTTGTACGGTCATCGTTTCGAGATGGTCTACAGAAATGGCGTTCAGCTTAATCGCAGATTGAAGTCCGCCGATACTATTCAGTTGATTGATGTGCAATTTAGGTTTTAAGCCATAACGCAATCCTGCATGACAAATTTGTTCCATCTCTTCAACAGAAAAAAATCCGGATTCACAAAACACATCAATGTAATCAGCCAGATTTTCCGCAGCGATTACAGGTAGCATATGTTCAATAATTTCATCAATATATCCTTGGTGATTTTCTTTATATTTTTGAGGAAACGTATGTGCACCTAAAAATGTAGCTTTAATCGTAAGATTGGACTTCTCTTTTAGTTTTTTAATGACCCGAAGCATCTTCAATTCGGCTTCTATCGTTAATCCATAACCGCTTTTTATTTCAACAGCACCAGTTCCCAATTTCGAACAAGCGATTAATCTTTCCCAAGCTGCATTAAACAATTCATCTTCGGAAGCATTTTGAAGTTTATTGGCAGAATTTAAAATTCCTCCCCCTTTTGCTGCAATTTCAGCATAAGTCAATCCGTTAATCTTATCTACAAATTCATTTTCTCTACTTCCTGTAAAAACCATATGTGTGTGACTATCACACCAAGTGGGCATTATAAACTGTCCGGATGCATCGATTTGATGATTAGGAAGAACAGGTAATTCTTGTTTCAAATTTTCCATTAAACCCCATTTGGCAATAATGCCATCTTCAATTAATAGAAAAGCATTTTCAATAATGGGCAATTCTCTTAATTCAATTCCTCGAAGTAAGTTATTTTCACTTCTAACGTTAACGAGTCCTTTTATATTTAGAATTATTGTTGTCATTTTTTATAATTTTTCCCAAATGGATTTGCTGAATGTATCCAAACTTGGATCGCGTGCCCCCATAAGCAATAATACACAATCATTGGTCAAATGTGGCCGCACTTTTTCTAAAAATTCGTTTCTATTTTCTACAAAAAAAGCTTGTTTGCCCGCATTTTTAATTTCCACAATTAAGTCATTGGCAGAAATGTCTTTAACTGCCGAACCGCCCGCATAAAATATTTCGCTCATCCAAATTTCATCATTCGGACGTAACACTTGAACAAATTCATGTATAAAATCATTTTTTAAAAATCGCGTTGGTCCATAACCGTGAGGCTGAAACCAGGCAATTACTTTTGGAGCAATTTGCTGACAAGCATCTATAGACGCAGCGCATTTAACTGGATTATGTCCATAATCATCAATCACATAAACACCATCTTTTTTACCCAACAATTGATGGCGACGATGTATGCCTTCGTATTGTGCAATTCCTTCTGAACAAGTTTCGAGTGAAATGCCCAATTTAACAGCAACTGCAACGGCCGCCAAAGCATTTTCCATATTGTGTTTCCCAATGGTGTTTAATGCAAACGGAATTTCATTTATGGAAAACTGAATATTCATGCCATTTTGTAAAAAATCAGTTGACCTAAACCCTGACCCCGAATTTGAATCACTAGAAAAATCATTTGCAACTTCAGCAGATAATGAAGCCGCTAATTTGTTGTTTTGATTTACAATAAATAATGATTTTGTGTTTTTTTTGAAAGTAGAAAAAATAGAAATTAGCTCATCAATTTCCTGGTGATCTTTATCAATATTAAGCAACAATCCTACTTCTGGTGTGTAACCAACAATCGAGCCATCACTTTCATCAGCTTCAATAATTAACCAATCACCACTTCCAACGATGGCATTTCCAATTTTTCCTTTTTTGATGATACTTACTAATCCTGCTCCACTAATTACACTTGGATTGAAACCTGCAAATTCCATAATGTCGTACAACATCGCACTGGTGGTGCTTTTTCCAGAGGTACCTCCTACTGCAATTGTTCGCTTACTATTGGCAATAAATGCCAATAAAGCACTTCTTTTTATGATTGGTATGGATAATTCTTTGGCTTTTTGTACTTCGTAAACACTGTCTTCAATTGCTGTTGAAACCACCACCAATTGGGTGTTTTGATCTATGCCATCTCCATTTTGTAAAAAACATTTTATCCCTTCGATTTCCAATTTATCCCTGGTTTCATTTAATTCTCCTTCAACAAAATATCTATCGCTACCGCTCACTTGCTTTCCAATGCCAGCTAAATATTGCGCAATTGCACTCATTCCTGTACCGGCAACACCTATAAAAAATACATTTTCAAAATCGTCAATTGATTGATACATGCTTAATTACTTTATGGATTATCCACGAATTTACTAAGTGGAGTTTGTAAATTAAAAATTCAAAATTAAAAATTAAAAAAATGATTTTTACTTCCTAATGATAACTCTTCTTTTTTCACTTTTTACTTTTTACTTATCACTTTTTACTTCTATTGCATTTCCAAATCTTCAATTTCTTTATTAAAATCATACTGAAGATCTTCATGCATACCTGATATTCTTGTTTTTATTTTTTTGATTAAAGACAAGTAAATATTTTTTAGTGCCACACTGTTATTCAATTTCAATCCTGATTCTTGAATACATCTGCATACATAAATCAATAAGGTTATTTCAGTGGTATCTATTCCACTGTATTTTATAAATTTATTGGTGATGCGAATGATTTTTCGGAGGTTCTTTTTGGCGATGTAAACGGATTGGATATTCAACGTGTCAAATCCTTCATCTATAACTTTTTTTGCAGAATGGATATAGGCATCTTCGTCTTGCTCTTCAAATAATAAGTATGTTAGTAATTCTTTATTTTCTTTTTTAAAACGAGCCAATCTTAAACACAAATCAATTAGTTGTGTAGATGATTGTTCTAATAAAGCAGATTTAATTTCTTTGGAAGATGCAGCTTTCATTATTTTTTACAATAAATAAAAATTAAAAAGTAAAAAGCAGAAAATAATAATTCCAGTTTTTAACTTTTGAATTTTAACTTTTGACTTTTATTCTGAAAGATAATGAAAACTAGAAAGAATAAATCAATTAAACGATTTTGATATTTTGGTTATGAGGTTACCATTTTGATAGAGTAAAACTTGATAATTTCCTTTTTCGTATTGATTAGAAGAAACGGAAAAGGGTATTTTTTTAAGTTCGCCTTTATTGCAATCAAATTTTACTTTGCTGGTATAAATTTTTCTGCCATCTTTTGTTTCAAATGTACCTGAATCCCAAGATGAAGATTGTAAAACTTTTCCGTTAGGTTGAATGATTACAACCATCACCTCACCAAAAGCATTTTGAGATAAATTATTTCTAACCAAAAAAGAACCAGAAAAACGATTTAAATTATCTGCAATATCGGTTTCTGTTAGGTTAATATCATCACTGGTTAAACCTACAATGTTTAAATCAGAAATTGTAAGTACACCTGATGGATTGGGTTTTTCAAGTGTCTGTTTTTGTTCTGTTATCACTGTTTTAGCTTCTGTAATAACTTCATTTCCTGTATCACCTACTTTTGCTAAATTGTCAAGTAAAATTCCTAGTCTCTTGTTTTCTTGTTGAATAGCTAAGTTTTGTCTTCTGAGTTCATCAACTTTACTTTGTAGTATACCTATTTTTTGCTGAGCAGCTGATAATCCTTCAATGTCTGTTGGATTTGATAATAGCGTTGCGATTTCGTCACGAAGATTGTTGAATTCTGTAAGTTTGAAAGAAATATCTAGTTTTAAAGAATCTGCTTTTGACAAAGCAAGGTCTAGTGTATTTATATTGTTTAGTGCATTGATATACAATTGATTTAAAGAATCTTTGGTTAAAATTTTATTCCCCACAGAATCTACACCCACAGATGTTGGTGGTGTATATTTCTTTTTTCCATAATTGTAGCCCCATGTCCATAACAAAGCAAGAGAAACTGTAAGTAGTAATAATGAAACAAAAATGAGTAGTATAGATTTGTAATCTTTCATAAAAGATCAACCGTTTTATTTAATGAGATTATTTATTTTCAGAAATGGTTTGATTCACAAAGGCGCTTATCCAACCAACTTGTCCATTTTTTATGAAGTAAAATTGCTTCTTTTCATATACACCTTCAAATTGACGCATGATTTTTAATAACAAACCAATACCAGACATTAAAGCACGTTGATCAAAAACTTTATTTACTTTTTTAATTTCGTTGCTGATGTATTTTTTGTCGAGGGAACTATCTTGAATGGTAGTTAAAATTGCAGAGTCTGATAATGACAAATAATTTTTGAAAACACGTTCGCTTAATTTAACCACATCATCATATAATACAGGAACTACTTGATTTTCTGCAAGTTCGGGATACATTAAATTAGCAGTAGCCCAAGCTATACCACCACTAAATGCAATGTTATCGCTCATATTATAAGCACCACTTACATTAACGGCATAAGTAATTTCTTCATCAGCTTGTCCTGAAAGAACACGTTGCATTTGTTTGTTGAAATTGACTATGGTTCTATCATCATCCAATCTTTTATCTGTAGCATTAGAAATGCTTTTTGTACCCCAAGTCAATTGAAATAAGTTGAAATTTTTTGTATTTCCAGATGGGAAATATCCGCCTTTGGTATTACCACTTCCAATATCAATTAAAAAAGTAGTGTATCTTTTAGACTCAGGAACTATGCCAAGATGTGATAATCTCGCTTCATCAATTACTTCAATAGGTTTTATAACTCTATCTGGTTCGTTAATAGCTATTTTGAAAGAGTCAGACATATTTGTCAACCAAGTTGTTTTATTTTCTCTTTCAGAAACTACTTTAACACCACTACTAAAAACGATAAATATTTTTTCAGATGGAATTTGATACGATTTATTTGCAAATGAATACAAACCTGTAAGACCTTTTAAAGTTGCTTGAAAAGATTCTTTTGAGAATGATATAAAGTCTGTATTGGTGGATGTATCTTTTAAAATATTGAAAATTCCATTTTTTAAACCTGAGCTTGTTACCTCAATTAAACTCATTTTTACACCCTTCGAGCCAATTTCAATACCTGCATAAATATTGGTTCCCCTGAATTTATGTTTAATACTTGTTTGAGCATGCAAATTTATTAATAAAAATGTGCACGTAAGCGAAAGGGTTATTTTACGGAAAAGTAGGTTGGTTAGCATGATTTTAATATATTTTCTTCGAAATCAAGGGCTAAGATAATATTTGAAATTTCAAATTCCACATTATTTGCCACAATTGTTTTAATAAATATTAAAATACTCCTTTTTAAATTCAAATAGAGGCTTAATAATTAATTAAGTATTACTATTTTTTCTATTTTATCATTTTGTTGAATTAAATCTATAACATCTAATCCATCAATAATTTTTCCGAAGCAAGTATGAACCCTGTCTAAATGAATGGTATTAGATCTATTATGACAAATAAAGAATTGAGACCCACCAGTATTTGGGCCGCGATGCGCCATTGAAAGCACGCCTTTATCATGATATTGCTTGTCTCCTTTTGTTTCGCAAGGAATGCTATAACCAGGGCCACCAGCACCAGTGCCATCAGGGCAACCGCCTTGAACAACAAAATTTGGAATTACTCTATGGAAACTCAACCCGTCGTAGTAACCAGATTTAATTAATTTAATAAAATTTCCTGCAGCAATTGGCGTAGCATCATCATACAATTCAAATTTCATGATACCTTTTGAAGTATGCATTTCTCCTTGAGTTAATTTAATCTCAGTCATAAAATATTTTTTAGTTTGAAAAATAGAAAGTTGAAAATCTAAACAAGTTCTTCAATTGTTGAGTTGATATGTCTGTCGTTGATAGCATCGCATAGTGGTTTTAAAACATCATAGCTATCTTTTTTTACAGCATATTTTCCTTTGTGGTGAATGAGCATGGCGCATTGTTCTGCTTGTTCTTTAGAATGGCCGCAAATTTCAATAAGTGTATCAATAACCCATTGGAAAGTATTTACTTCATCATTCCAAACCAACAAAATACAAGGTGGTTCGGTAGCGGTAAGTGTGTCAGAATCAAAAGATTCTTTTTCAAATGGATTATATGAAGAATTGATTTTCATTTAGAAAACAAAAGTAAAACATAAACGTAAAAAAAGAGAAAAAAAATTTTTTTAAAATAATTTCATTTTTTTTTATTCTAAATAATATTTCCCCTTATCTTCGCAGTCCGAAAAACGGAAAGGGAGTTTAGCTCAGTTGGTTTAGAGCATCTGCCTTACAAGCAGAGGGTCACAGGTTCGACTCCTGTAACTCCCACAAAAAAAGCCTCACTATAAAAAGTGAGGCTTTTTATTTGCCTATAGTCCACGGTTTAAACCGTGGGCTATGAAAAAAAGTGGAAAAGCAGAAAGAAAGTTTAATAACTTTTAATAGCAAAATAGTTGATTTAGAGTATCCCGATTTATATAGGGAGTTTTAAAGTATGAATTTTCAACTCTTGTAAACGAAGCAGCAATCAACAAAAAAATTGATTTTATGCTTATTACTTAAGTTTATTTTAATAAAATTACCTACACAAAAAAAGAGGCTGTCCTCACGAACAGCCTCTTTCTATTACTTAATAAGAATGTATTAATAGTTTCTAACTTTCATTTCAGTTCTTCTGTTTAAAGCACGTCCAGCTGCAGTTTTATTATCTGCAATTGGTTTTTCAGAACCAAATCCTTGAGCTTGAATTCTAGAAGCATCAATGCCTTTATCCATTAAATATTTTTTCACAGACTCAGCTCTTTCTTGAGATAAAGTTTTGTTTCTTTCATCACCACCAACATTATCACTATGTCCTTCGATATCAATATTCAATGAATTGTCTCCTTTTAATACGGTTACAAGTTCATCTAAAGATTTGAAAGAAACTGGTAAAATTTTAGCACTTCCTAAAGCGTATTGAATTCTTTTTGCAGCATAATTTACTTTTTCAATTACAGCTTTTTCAATTTCAGGACAACCCATGTTTGAAGCAAGACCAGCTACTGAAGGACACTTATCTTCTTCATCATTTACACCATCACCGTCTGTATCAGGAATAGCACATCCTTGATAACGAGCCAATCCTTTAACTGTAGCGCATTTATCATTATCATCATTGATGCCATCACCATCCGTATCAGGAACAGGACAACCTTCATATTTTGAAGTTCCAGCAACACTTGGACATTTGTCTTTTTCATCGTTCAAGCCATCTCCATCCGTATCAGGAATTGGACAACCTTGGTATTTTTCGATACCTGCAACATCTGGACATTTATCAGACACGTCTAAAACGCCATCGTTATCGCGATCTACAACTGGTGGTGGCGGTGGAGGCGTTACAACTTTTGGTTTTTCTTTTCCAATGTTTTGTACCAAACCAATAGAATAAGCAAGATTATCGTTTAAAACTGATTTGCTTAAAGTAGCTTGATACTGAGTTTGAATCATCACTTTTGTATTTTGTTGGAAATTAGCCATAAGCCCAATTCCTCCTGGGAAATAAGCACCAAATTTGTTGCTAAACGTTCCAAATCCTAAACCTGCAGTTACGAATGCGTTGTATTTATTTTCAGCGTCAAATAAATAAGCATTTACAGTTGGTTCTAAAATAAAAGCAAATTGATTTATATCACTAGAATATGTATTTCTGTCGATTCCAGCATAATCGTGGAATATTAAAGTTGCTTTACCAGAAAAGTCTACGTTTTTGTAAACCATTTTCCAATAAGAAAGTGAAAATCCTAAATCTTGTTTTTTGAATCCAGATAAAGTTTTAGGTGCTTTGTTGCTTCTCCAAGCTTTAATGGTAGAGAAATCAAGCGTGTTGATGTGCATTCCCAACATGCTTCTATCTTCACAGGCATGTTTTTCTTTTTTTTGTGAAAAAGAAATCAGTGTAATTAAAGTAAAACAACATAATAATGTTAGTTTTTGTTTCATAATTAATTGGTTTAAATTTTAGAATTTATTTCCTTTTAAGGCGTTAGTATTTTGCAAATATATGGTATCTGATATAGAAACAAATTGATTCAAAAAATAAAAAGAACAATAATTATTTTTGAATTAAGTCAAGAATAAAAATATTTAGATAAATCTAGTTAGGATAATTCAAAATAATTTCCCGATATTTGCAACCCAAATTCCAGGTTCGGTAGCTCAGCTGGATAGAGCATCAGCCTTCTAAGCTGAGGGTCATTGGTTCGAATCCAATCCGAATCACAAAAAAGGTTTTACAGAAATGTAGAACCTTTTTTTATGCTTTCAACTTTTTTAAGCAGGTTTGGTATGGGAGGCACGAAAAGAAGGGTTGTTGGTATTTGGGATAACCAAGCTACCACGCTTTAAATTAAAGTTTGTTGGTTTTAATATAACTATTAAACCAATTCTTCTTCGCGTTCAGGCATGATCTCAACTTCTCGTTTAGGTTTTGTAGAAGGTCTTTGTTCGGGCTCTAAAAATGGAGGAAGAACAGGCGTTCTAACTTTTATTTTAATAAAATGACCTTCTGATTTTTTCTTTTTTCTAAATAGGTTGGATATTTTTCTTATGGCTTTTGATGCCTTAGATTCATTTTCATCAATTGGTCTAAACCATTTTTCATCAAAAAGTATAGTCTCATTTTCTTTAAAGAAATATTCTTTTTTACATTTTTTACAACGATAAAGCAGTTTAGATCCTTTTCCATTGTATGTTTTACCAATATCAAGCAAACTCATGCAGCATCCTTTTTCTATTGAACTGATATTAAAAACTTGATCAACTTCAATTACATTCTCTGCCAAAGTTCCATCATGATTATAAATAGATACTTTACATAAAGCAGCTATTTTTTGTCCAATTTTACAGTTCATTTTACCAATAGAATTTAATATCAATGAAGGTATTTTTTAAAAATACATTGTTCATCTAATCGATAAAAATCTAATCATAAAAAATTATGGGACTACCAAATATTAACTATTTCGGTCCTTAACCCAACTTACTCAACAATCGTTGACGCTCTGCGTCTTTCATGGCCTGATTAACTTTTTTTAATCCCCCTCCCATTTTTATCAAACCAACTATGATTAAAAAAATACAAAAGAATACTTCAACGGCTGCTACCCATTCCCATAAAAAAATATAATTGTTTTTCCACCAAATACCTGAAAATATGTCAAGCATGGCCTGAGCCTCTCCTTGTTCCTGAGCGGTGATTTGCTGTATGGCAGTCTGGTACTCAAACGAAGAAATATTCATTTTTTGGATTTCATCCAAACGGGTTTTCAATGATTGTAGTGCTTCAAGATTCTTGTCGAAACTATTGTCTGGCGTTTTAAAAAAAACAGCATTATAATCTCCTTCAAAACCTTTGTCTTTAAATCCGGTAACAAATTTATCTATATACACCGCTTTTTGCTGGATGGTAGATGCTTTCTCTGCCAAATTCCAATATGATTCATAATCCCTTTCGTAATGGTAATTACCAATGGTGCCAAAAATTATCATAACGACCAACCAGATAATGCCAATTGACATGTAAATAACACCTTGCTTTTTCATTTTTATTTTTTTACAATATTAAATCAAATACACAAGAAAGAAACGAAACGGTTACATAGTGTAAATATTCGAAGTTGAGGTATGATGACTTTTCAGAAACACCACCCAGAATCTAGTAAAACACTCCCCTATTTCTTCACCCTAACAAAAATCATTCCTTTCAAATTCTCCACTTTTTTTGACGATGAATTTTGTTTTACGCCAATCATGTTGAACGAAATTTTAAACTCGATTTTTGACGTACTACCCATTAATTCCATTTTTGAAACAGGGACATTATTGTTATCTCTGTTGTGATAGGTAGAAAACAATTCACTTAAACATTTATCGAAATCAAGTTTTACTGCTTCGTTTTTTGTAAACAATTTCACATCGTTGTCTTTACTTGTGTTGACGCTTAATGTATAAACAACAGAGTCAATGGTAAATTTACATATCTCTGATTCTACTTCATTTGAAACAGATGGATTATTTGTGTCAAATAAAACCACATAATCATAGTTTGAAACCTTTGTTACCGATTCATCTACATCCGAATAAAAAAAAGTGAACATATCCTCAGATTCCGAATCATAATACTTGTTGTAATCTAGTCCCATTGAATTCATAAAATACATCGCTTCATTTGCATAACGTGAATCTTCCTTTTTCATTTGTGCGTTAATTACCGAATCAATATTTTGCGTAAACCAACCCTTTATTGAAGAAAAACCATGGTGATCATCTAAATAATTTACAATAGACTTCACCTCATTTCGCAATGAATCATTTAACATTTGATCGTTTATTAAATTTGATGTAATGAAATTTCCGTTTGTATCTTTTTTCCAAATTGACTCGTTTACAATTTTATTTTCCTTGATAATTTTTGCTTTCTCCAAAATGTTTTTAAGTCTATTTACCTGCGCCCTTTCACTTACAGAAAAAATTCCCCAAGGCCCAAATGATACGAAAACCAGCATGATGGCCAATGATGTTGGAATAAATTTAATGGTAGATTTGCCAATCAACATAAACACACAAACGGTTGTGAGCCAAATACCAAGAAATAAAACAATGTATCTATTCACCGTGATTCCATAATCATCCATTCGCATCAAAATCGCAATGAATAAAATAGCCAATAAGGGCAAGAGAATGCCATAAAAATTTTTAGACATTTTTTTTATCCATGAATCTTCATTTTGATTACTGTAAGGATACAACAACAAAAAAGTAAGTATGCCTAAAACCGAAACGCAGATGATCAAGTAAGAAACGATTCCTTTTGGCCAATCCCATAATAATAGAATTTTACCACCATAGAAATATAAAATGACAAAGTATAAGATTAGCAAAGGCAACAAAATATATTGAGCAAAAATCTTAAGCCCTTTAGGGTATTCAATTTCCTCATTTAATTTTTCAAAATCATCTGGAATGCCAGAAACAAAATACCAGGTGTTGAACAACCCTGCGATTACTACAAAAATTTCAGCATATAATTTTTCATTGAAATCGATATCAAAAAGCAATTTCATCGACAACAATGCCAATGCTAATCCGGCAAATAAAATACCGGAAAAAAAAGCAGCTGTCCATAATCTTGTAAACAAAATTTTGTTGTAATTCCAAAATCCATTCAACTGTCCTTTTGAAATGTAGGGTATAAAAGAAACCAACAAATGAATGGCTACACTATATATAACGTACTTGATATAAGGCAATGAAATGTTGTGGGTAGAATCTGAAGTAGGTAGAGAAAAGTAAATTAATACCAGAATCAATGTAGCTACAATATTAAATATCGCTGTTGTTTTGGATGATTTCTTTTCTCTTATTGCAAATACGGTGGTGCAAAAATAAAGTGAAATGCCAAGTCCGGATGTAAGCAATAAATTAATGTAAGGAAACATGTTTTTAATGCTGTCATTTTCTTCAATTAGAAAAATTGAAATAAACACACCTATGAAAGCAGAAATTATGGTTAATGGGAAACGGAACAAAGAAACTTTTGCATTTTTGTATAAAAATTGAATGGAAGGTATTTTCATCTGGTGTATGATTATTTATCTAAATAAAAAATGAGTAGCCATAAAGTTAATAAAGTTTTGGTAGCCACTTGAATTGCCAAGGGGTAAGTTTTTTTGAAACACGAAGGCACGAGGACACGAAGACACGAATTTTTTTGAAACACAAAGGCACGATGACACTAGGACACGAAGTATTTTTGAAAAATAAGAAGCTAATAACTGGAAAATACTTTCAACCCTTAAACCGTTAAACCATTAAACCAGCGCAGCGTTTTTTAACTTTACTAGGCACGAAGGCGCGAAGCTATTTTGACTAGCCGAAATTGGAAAGCAATTTGATTTCGTTGCGGTATAGAATTATTTTTTTGTCATTCTCCAATTGCTTGAGTAATCTGGATATTACAACCCTTGACGTAGCTAATTCATCGGCAATGGTAAAATGAGATATCTTAATGGCACTTGATCCAGTATGTTTCTTTTTTTCTAAAAGATAGTTGATTAAGCGCTCATCTAATTTGTGAAATGCAATACTTTCAATAGACTTCAACAATTCGGTAAAGCGTTCGTTAAAACTCCGCATGATATAGTTTTTCCAGCTAGGGTAACTACACAACCAATCATCCAATTTTACATGAGGTATAGCAATGATTACCGAATCTTCTTCTGCAATGGCTTTTACTTCACTTTTTTTTGCTTCTAAGCAACAACTGTAAGCCATAGAGCAACTTTCATTGCTTGATAAATAATACAATAGAATTTCTTTATTCTGCTCATCCATTTTCAACACTTTAATGGTGCCACTTAATATTATCGGCATCATTCTAATGTATTTCCCATAATCCATAATTACATCACCTTCCTTAAAACTTTGTATAATGCCAAACTGCTCAATCTCCTTTAATAATGTAGGTTCAAATAGATGTTGTAATTTTTCCAGACTCATACTTCAATTTAAAAATTATAATTTACTACAAAGTTATATTGAATCATATTTACCTTATTAAATACATACTTATCATTTTTGTAAGTATTGCCTTGATTAAACTTACTAACTATCAATAATTGCGTTTCAAAACCTTTGAGTTGTCCATTACATACATACCTAAAATCTGCATTCAACTGTGTATATGATGGCATTCCGTATTTATTCAGTTTGTAATTTTTTACATCAGGCAAATGAAAATAGCCATAAGAAATGGATGTTTTAAAATTTGATTTAGGAAAATTGTAATTCAATTTTGCTACAACGGCATCTACATTTCCAAGACCTTCGTTTCTTTCTCTAGGCATGAAAGTAAAAAAAGGATCTCTTCCCCATTCTCTTGGCATCAAAAATCTACCATTTGCAGTAATTCGATTATAACTAATGCTCGTTTCAAGTTTTTTATTTCTCCAACCAATTTTTCCGCCAAAAGCAAATGTTTGTTGACCTTTAGTGAAATATGTTTTAGAAACATCGGCATTACCACCATCATTTATTGCTACTTGATGAATTCCTTGAAATGCTGCAAAAAAACTTGAGCTATCTTTTAATCGATGATTCCAATCAAGCTGAATCATTTCTGTATTAAAAATATTTTCTGCAAACAAGTTCCATAATTGCAAATTCAATTTTGAATAGATAGTATAATTTACACCCAACAAGCCAATTCCTGCGCTTTGTATATGATTTGAGTAATTCGATTTTGATCCATCAATATTAATGCCACTTGGATAAAGTCCAATAGAAGCCCCAGGGTTATATGTTTTCATGGTTCCTCTTGGAGAAATTCCATTTAACCAACCGCCTTCAATTCCCATTTTTTTGAAATGATTTATGTTTAACCAAACTCCACTAACGCACGTAGGTATCATTCTTCCATCCTGTGTATTTACAAATGGCGTGTTGATTATTTGTCTACCCAGAATAATATTTGATTTTTTAAATTGGTATTTAATATACAATTCTTGAAGTTTAGCCAGATTATTTTTACTACTTGGTTTTTCGATATCAAATAATGAAGATTCGTATCGATTAAACTGATTGGTTATAGAATCAGGTTTACTAAAATCTGATGAGCCCAAGTTAAACGTGTAATAACCTCCCACTGCTATTTGAAATCCATAAAATTTTGCTGTTTCAAATTTTATTCGTCCACCCAAAGCATTGGCATAATAATCTGTTAACTTATGTTGATTATCAGTGCCCAAAAAAAAATATCTAAAGTGTCCATTTACCTTACCGTTTTTAAATGCATCTAATAAAGTGGTTGCATTTGTACCATTGTTTTCATTAGGCATAACGGTTGCCATTTTAAGCTCTTGTTGTTGAGCAAAAATTGACATCGATTGAATAAGAAAATAGGCTATTAAGAAATATACTTTCATAATTTATTGATTAAGTCATAATGAAAAATTAAAAAGTAAAAATTTTCGATTTTATTTTTTAATTATTACGCACCAGGGATAACATTCTTTTTTACTTTTTACTTTTTACTTTTTTTCTGTGCTGCAGCAATAGGATTAAAAGGCCCAAACTTATGTTGATTTTCCGTAAATGAATCTGCATAAGGCCCAAACGGATGATCAATTGGTTTCTTTGAAATATCTGGCCAATCTTTTGGAACATTGATATGTGGTCTGTTTCTGGAAACAACAAATGCAGCCACATCCCAAGCTTCTTCGTCGCTCAACATCGGATTTTGATAATTGGCACCTTGAGGCATATTGTATTTCACATACTTCGCAAAATTGCTGATTCTATAAAGTCCTGCGCCATCATTGAAACTATGTTCGCCCCATAAAGGGGGATATGTATATTCTGATTTGTCGGAATTTAAAACCCCTTGTCCATTATCTTGATGGCAACTTTGACATTTGGCAATGTAAACGGATTTGCCATTTTCTGGATTAGCCGCACGATCTAAAAAGGCCAAATCTTTAAAACCTGAACCTTCGGCTTTTTTGCCTTTTTCAACATTTGAGCCAATGAAAGTAATATAGGCTTTAATCGCCTGCATTTCTTTACCATTGGTATCTAAAGCAATGCCATTTAAACTCCGTTGAAAGCAATCATTTATACGCTTGTAAATACTTTCAATGGCACCACTTCTAGCTCTAAACTTTGGATATAATGAAGCCACTGAACCATAATTATTGCCCCAAACTTTTGTGCCTGCATCTAAATGACAATTTTGACAATTCATACCATTGCTCATTTTAAGGACAGAGCCATTAGGGCCTAGATATTTTGATGTATGTGCAATCAATTCTTTTCCATAAGAAACAGTAGCTTTCAATTTAGAATCTGTGATGTTAATAATGTCGGGTGCAGTCCAATATGCCACTTCAGATGAGCTAGCTGAAGCAGATGATAATGTTGAAGATGAAACGATTTCTTTTGCTTTATCAGGTAGGTTGCTATAATAAATGCTTATTGGTATGGAAATAATACCGATAATCAAAACAACTATAATCAGTATCAATTTATTGATAACAGCAAACAATTGATCGTTGTTGTTTTCTTTGTTTTGTGGACTATCCATAATGAAATCAATTTAATTAATGAGGCAATTTGTTTTTAATTACACCATAAATAAACGTCCCGAATATAGCAAAAAGAAAAACAATGATCATTGCAAAAAATCCGTAGCCGATATTAACTACTATCGGACCAGGACAAGATCCGCTTAGCGCCCAACCTAATCCAAAAATAATTCCGCCTAACATATAGCGAATAAATGATTTTTCTTTAGGATAAAACACAATTGGGTTACCATGAAAATCACGCAATTTAAATCGTTTGATTAATGCAACACCAATAACGCCTGTTACAACAGCGGTACCTATTATACCATACATGTGAAAAGATTGGAATCGAAACATCTCCTGAATTCTAAACCAAGAAACGGCATCTGATTTGGTCATTACGATTCCAAAAACGATACCTAATAAAAGAAATTTTAAAAGTTTCATCATTAAAAAATTAAAGGGAAAATAAAATGTGTCATTACTAAACCGCCAATAAAAAATCCAATAACGGCAATCAAAGACGGCCATTGTAAATCAGACAATCCGCTGATGGCATGACCAGAAGTGCATCCTCCGGCGTAACGAGAACCGAATCCAACAAGAAATCCGCCAAAAGCAAGTATTAAAAAGCCTTTGATCGAAAAAACGGCATCCCAACTAAATAATTCAGCAGGTTGCAATGTGGTAGGTGCTGAAATATTCAATTTGGCTAAATCCTGAATGGTTGATTTAGAAATTTGTACGGGCAAATCACTTGATAAAAACTGCTTCGCGATAAAACCGCCGATAATAGCGCCCAACAAAAACATGATATTCCACATTTGTGATTTCCAATTGAAATCGAAAAATTTAATTTTTTTTCCAACACCAGAGGCAGCACAGATGGTTCTCAAATTTGACGAAAATCCAAATGATTGTCCAAAATAAATTAGAAAAAACATGATAGCGGAAATAACCAGTCCTGAAAACCACCAAGTCCATGTTTGTGTAATGAAATCGTTCATTTTAAATTATTTTAAGCTTGTTTTAATTGAAATGAAATAATGGGTTTAAAAAGATGATTGATCAATTTTTCAGTAGCACTTTGATGAAAGATACTTCCTTTACCATGTGTACCTAAACAGATAAGATCCATATTATTCATTTGATTAAAGTGCACCACACCTGCTTCAATTTGTTTGTCTTGAATGATATGCTTTTGAAATTCATGAATGTTATTTAATGCAGCAAATGTTGCCATATCTGATTCAATGTCAGCTTCCTTATTTATTAAATCATCACTAGTGATTTGTAGAAAATGTAATTGCGCATTAAAGGCTTTGATAAATTTATGTAAAAGACCCAAATCTTCTTTTTGTGGATTTTTAAAATTATGAACCATAAGCATGTTGTTGATTTTTAAATCTGAGCGATCACACATCAATGACAGTAATGGAATTTTTGATCGCCTTGAAATCATTTGTGTTTCAGATCCAGATAGTTTTTCTTTCAAACCCCAGGCGCCTTTTGTGCCCATCACGATTAAATCAAAATGATGTAATTCTGAAAAATTAATTATTGCATCAGTTATTTTTCCCAACAATAAATGCGTTTGAATTTGATTGCCGTACAATGATTTTAAGTTATTCAAATTACGCGTTGCGATTGCTTTCTGTTGTTTCACATAATTCACATCTATTTCACCGCAAGTTTGAATTTCACCATTTGAATCCATGGTTACAGTTTCAGGAACCGGAAGCACGTGTAGAAAATGAATTTCTACAGGGATTTTTTCTTCCAATTTTTTTACCATCAAATATCCAAATTCGGCTTGAACCGAAAAGTCTGTTGGAATAAGAATTTTAAGCATTTCCATAATAACTAATTAAATTTATTGTTGAATTATGGGCATTTAATATTAGTCCAAGATCCCTCGTTTTCAATATTGTTAAGCCCTTCATCTTTTAAAATATTTTTTGCCTGCTCTGCCCTATTGCCACTTCTACAAACCAACACAATCTTTTGAAATTGTTTAAGTGTATCCATATGATTTGTAAGTTCATCTAATGGGAAATTAACGGTGCAAGGTGCATGTCCATCTTCAATCCATTCTTCGGGAGTACGAACATCTACAATGATTTTCTTTTCAACTAAAGAAGTTGAATCCGAAAGTTGACCCGATTGATTTTGTATATTTTTTTCTTTTGAAAGATCAGAGCAACTGAAAAAAATAAACAATGTTACAAAGATTGAAACAGTTATTAATTTACTCATGATACAAACTTATTTACATCTAACCATGTTCCACCATTGGTTACATTTTTTACACCATTGTTTTCCAAAATCACTTTTGCTTGTCCGCTTCTATTTCCACTTCTACAAAAAACGATTATGTTTTTTTTATTTGAAAACTTTTGTAAGTTATTGGCAATGGTATCCAAAGGGATATTTACTGATCCTTTTACATGTCCTTCTGCAAATTCAGATGGCGTTCTAACGTCCACCAAATAAGCCCCTTCTTCAATTATTGATTTTAAATTTGAAGTTGATTGACCTCCAAATAAATTGCTTAAAAAACCCATAGTATTTAAATTTTAATGTTTAATGAATATTGAATTATGTGAAAATTATTTTTGTATAAACTTGTTGATTACACCAACCAATCCATTTTTTTGAACAACGCCACTTTGACGCCATAAAACTTCTCCTTTTCTAAATAAGATTAAAGTAGGTACGCCTTGAACTTGAAACTGTTGTGCTGCTTGAGGATTTTTATCTACATCTACTTTGACAATTGTAGCAGAATCTCCGATTTCATGCTTTACATCTTTTAAAATAGGCGCCATCATTTTACAAGGGCCGCACCACTCTGCAAAGAAATCTACGAGTACTGGTTTTTCTGATTGTATAATTTGGTTAAATGTCATGACGATTGATTTTGTTTTTTAAAAAGATTAATGAACAAGCCTCCCATCAAACCTCCATAGGAAATCATGAGATATGGATTAGATTTGATGGCACATTTCCCACTTGTACACCCTATGAAGTTCCAGTATAAAAATCCTGAAATGCTACCAATAAGCACCCCTAATACAAGTATTTTATTGTTACTAAACCACTTCTTCATAACTGATGTCTTTTGTTTTACTTTTTGTATTTACTGGCGTAGTTGTGCAACCATTGCTACCACAACAACCTGCATTAAACACTGCCATTCCAGAAAAAATAACTCCTGCAAATCCTAAAAAAGCATCTTTTGTAACAAATGACTGAATAATAATTGCTATCCCCATAATCAATCTGATTGCTCTGAAGAAAGTCCAATTATTGAGTAATGTATTTTTCATGATGTTATTTTTAAATGAAAAGTGAAAATTCAAAATTCAAAAATTTCATTGTTTTATTTATTTCAACTCCCCAAAGTTACAGTGCATATCTACGCTTCTGGGTAACAAAGGTTACATTCAGTGATGCTTTAAATAAATGTTTAGTACGCTGGAATATTTACACATTCAGCTTCTTTCCACCATTTTTTCAATGTACAACACATTCTAAATTGTGCAAGTAATCCAGTGGCACCGGTGATTAAACCAATTATCAAGATGGTGTACATCATTCCAATTTGGGTAGACAAAATCGATGCAAACAAAGCGCCGATTACATAACCACAATCGCGCCAGAATCTAAATATGCTGAGTGTTTCTGCACGTTGTGTAGGATGTGAATTTTCGGCTACGATGGTTAAGAAATTGGGATAAACCAATCCTGTTCCTAATCCTAAAAGTACAGCTGCGACGATAAGCAATACCCAGTTTGAGGTTAAGGCTAGGATTACAATTGCTATGGATTGCATCAACATTCCCAAAGTAATGATTTGCTTTTTGCAATAACTATCTCCCATTTTTCCGGTGAATAATTGTGATAGTCCCCAAATTGCTGGATAGATTCCTACAATAATTCCAATTTCAACAATATCAAATCCCCTACTAACCAAGAGCATTGGCAACAAAACCCATACAACGGCATCATTCATATTGTTAACCAATCCATTGATTGAAACCGTACTTATATTTTTATGTCGCCACGAAGCATCTTTCCAAACATTTTTCAAAATAGCCACATTACTATCATTACTTTCTTCGTGTACAAAATGCGTGGTATCTTTTATCATTAAAATGGAAATAATCAATCCCATAAAAACGAAAATAATTCCGGGTATAAAGGGATAAAAATGAAATCCATATGCTGCTGCAATTTTGCTAGACAAATAGGATGCTAAACCAACAGAAAGATATCCTGCAAACTCATTTATCCCCATGGCTAACCCTCTGTTTTTGCTACCCACCAGATCGATTTTCATAATCACTGTTGTACTCCAAGAAAGTCCTTGATTGATTCCTAAAAGTATGTTTGCAAAAACTACCCAATTCCAATTTGGTGCATACATCAAAATAAAGGGAACAGGAATTGCAAACAACCAACCCAAAATCAAAATGTTTTTTCGGCTATACTTTGTAGTGAGTTTGGCAACGCTATAATTACTAATGGCTTTACTAATGCCAAATGCCATTACAAAACTCATGATGGCAAAAGCTGCGCTGATTCCAAAAGATGATTTTGCAAACTCTGGAAGAATTACACGTTCTAATCCAATCAACCCACCAACGAACGCATTGACCAACACCAGTAGAATAAATTGATATCTATTTTGAGATAATCCTTGTTTATATGATTTGTTTTGAAGCATTAAGCACTCATCAATTTACTTTGACAAACAAAGTCTGTTTTTGGAACATTCGTTTCACTAATTGCTTTAAATCCACCTGCCACTTCCGAAAAATTTCGATAGCCTCTTGCTTGAAGGATACTAGAAGCGATCATACTTCTATAGCCACCTGCACAGTGAATGAAGAAATGCTCTTCTGGGTTGATGTCTTTGACCCAATCGTTGATATTGCTAAGTGGACGATTGAACGCTTCAGCAACATGCTCGGCAGCATATTCTGTTTCTTTACGAATGTCAACTACTTTATCTGTTCCAATTTGAACATTGTCTGCAAATTGTTGAGGTGTTATTCTGTTTATAACATCAGCTTCTTTACCCGATTGTAGCCAAGCATTAAATCCTCCTTTTAAATGACCAATAATGTTATCAAAACCAACACGACTTAAACGTGTAACGGCTTCCTCTTCCATTCCAACTTCTGTAACCAAAAGCAGAGGTTGTTTTACATTCATAATTAAAGCGCCTACCCACGGAGCGAAATCTCCATCTAGTCCGATATTAATAGATTGTGGTATAAATCCTTTATAAAAAACCTGATTAGAACGAGTATCTAAAATCAAAGCGCCTGAATTTTCGGCAGCGGCTTCAAATTCATCTGGCGTAAGCGAACGCATTCCATTTTTCAAAACGGTTTCGAAACTTTCATATCCTTGTTTGTTCATGGCCACATTTAATCCAAAATAACCCGGAGGCGCCAGCAATCCTTCCGTAACTGCTTTTACAAAAGATTCTTTATTGGGCTGATTTAAAGCATAATTCATTTTTTTCTGATTACCCAAACTATCTACTGTTTCTTTCATCATGTTTTTGCCACAGGCACTACCCGCACCATGAGCAGGATATACAATAACATCGTCTGACAATGGCATTATCTTATTCATTAAACTATCATATAACAAACCTGCTAAGTCTTCCTGAGTCATGTGTGCTGCTTTTTGAGCCAAATCAGGACGACCAACATCACCTAAAAACAATGTGTCTCCACTAAAAATGCAATGATCTTTACCCGATTCATCTTTTAATAAATAGGTAGTACTTTCCATGGTATGTCCAGGAGTATGTATGGCTTTAATGGTGATATCGCCAATTTTAAATTCCTGATTGTCTGTAGCAATGATGCAATCAAATGATGGAGTGGCTGTAGGCCCGTAAACAATTGCAGTGCCTGTTTTTTTACTGAGATCCAAATGTCCGCTTACAAAATCAGCATGGAAATGTGTTTCGAAAATGTATTTTAATTTCACCCCATCTTTTTGAAGTCTATCGATATATGGCGCAGTTTCTCTTAATGGATCAATTATAGCTGCTTCTCCATTAGATGTAATGTAATAGGCTCCTTGAGCCAAACAACCTGTGTAAATCTGTTCTATTTTCATGTGTGTTAAATTTTAATTTAAAAGTTAAAAGTGGAAAATGTCGTTTTCCGTTTTTTAATTGACAGTACAAATTTGGGGTTAAAAAAAATCTTATTTGGTAACATTTGTTGCTTTCAACAATTTTTGAACTTTCTTTAAAAAAAATGAGATTATTTTTTTTGGAGTAAAATAAACAATTCGGTATTTGCTCTTTTATGATAAGAATTATAACAAGGCATGAAATGAATAAAATCGAAATTTGCTTCAAACAATTTTTTGTATTCTTCTTGATTTCCGCCAAAAGGTGGACCATCTATTTCAAAAGTTCGATCAAACAAAACGCCCATTAACTTACCATTTGGCGCAAGTAGTTCGTTCATTTTTTTCACGTAGGATTCCCGAAGAGATGGATTTAGTGCGCAAAAAAATGTTTGTTCGATGATTAAATCAAATTGACCGTGAAGGGTAAAGAAATCACCCAAGATGATATGAATATTGGGATTATCTGCATATTTATTTTTCAAATTCTCCACCAATATAGGCGCGATATCAATTATGGTGATATTGGTAAAATCTTGTTGCAATAAATAATCTGCTTCATACGTATTGCCACAACCTGGAATTAAGATTCGACAATTTTTGTTTTGAATTTGATCTATGTATGCTTTTAATGGAGGCGACACTTCTCCTAAATCCCAACCAGTTGTATTTGATTCATATTGTTTGTTCCAATACGATTGCCCTAAGTTTAGTTGCTTAGATTCAGTACAACACTTATCAGTTTTATTATCTTCCATATTTTATAAAAAAATGTTTAAAGTAGATTGAATTCAGTTTGTGTGACACAAAAGCAAACGCGGTTCTAATTTCATTAATGATTAGCTCCGGTAGGAAAGAAAATTTCTTTGATGATGATATAAATACCCATGATGAGCACAAACCATCCGAAAGCTTTTTTAAGTTTATCACCAGGGATTTTTTTAGACAATAAAATGCCTATAAAAATTCCCAGAACAGCAAAACCCGTAAAGGAACCGAGTAAAGTCCAGTCGATAATTTCAGCGCCTTGCAAATCTCCAGTAAAGCCAATTAATGATTTAGCCGCAATGATAAACAAAGAAGTGCCTACTGCCAGTTTCATGGGCATTTTGGCCAATAAAACCAAAGCAGGGATAATTAAAAATCCACCACCAGCGCCTACTAATCCTGTAAGTACTCCTACAATAGTGCCTTCAATTAAAATCATAGGGTAATTGTATTTCATCGGTGCATTTTCATCCGTTACAGTTGATTTTTTTCCAGATTTAATCATGCTTATTGAAGCAAGAATCATAACGATGGCAAAAAGCAACATTAAGGCAATTGGCTTAGTAACAACCAAAGTACCTAAAGAAAACAATTGCTTGGGTATTAGCGGAACCAACCAAAGTCTGGTGGCATAAACCGCCGCGATAGAAGGAATTCCGAAAATAAGCACTGTTTTAAAATCGACTCTTTTTTGAATGGCACTTTGAACTCCACCAACTAATGCTGTGGAACCAACAATAAATAACGAGTAAGCGGTTGCCAACACAGGATTCACGCCCATGATGTAAACTAAAATGGGTACGGTGAGAATAGATCCACCACTTCCAATTAAACCTAATGATATTCCAACGAATGTTGCCAGTATGTAGCCAAGTATTTCCATAATGTTATTTTTAATTTAGCCAAAGTTGTGGTAATTAATTTAAAAAATAAGTAACAAAGGTTACATAGGAAAATTGTTTATTGTTTGGTGTTTGGCGTTTATTGTTGGAAGTTTGATATTTTATGGTAGAAAAAGGAAAAACTGAAAATGCTTCTAACCTTTTGAACTTATTGAACCCATTGAACCTTTTGGACCTTTCTTAATGAACAGAGAAAACTTCCAACCATTAAACCAGCGAAGCGTTTTAAACCATTCAAGTACCTCTTCCAAACAAAAAAACGGCTCCAATCAATGAAGCCGTTTCTATTAAAAGTTTTATCAACAAAATTATTGTGGCAATAACACTGCATCTATTTTATGCAATACGCCATTGATATATTCTTGATCACTTGTACCAAAAGGTTCAGGAGTTAATGCTGATGCATTGATGATGATGTTGGCTGCTGGTGAATTATTATATACATCCTTTACAGTAGCACTTACTACAAATGGATTTGGAGGATTGATGGTTGCGCTCAATTTTACCCCAGGATGTGATGTGATTACGGTGTTTAATAAAGTTGGAAATGCGGTTGTTGTTGTAGGCATGTTATTGGTGTATGCACGTTTTCCTAAAATATGATACACTAAAATTCCTTTTACAGTTTGTGCTGTTAAAGCGCCATATAACAAAGGATTGCTAAATACATTTGGTGTTGACGATAAACTTGTTGCCAATTGTAATGCAGTTTGAGGAGGTAATCCTTGAGATATTAATGCTTGAGCGATTACTAATTTCAACGTTTTTTGGAACGCTGTATCTACTGGAGCAAACACAGTAATATCTGGACCAAAATTGCTGAGAACCCAAACCAAACTTGATGCATTGATTGGAGCTACTCCACTATCAGCCCTTTCTACTGCCGCTTTTAAAAATTTAAGCGTTGTATCTGTACTTATTCTATCCCATAATGTGCGTTGTGCTGGAACGGCCAAAGTTGCTGTTTGATGTATTACCCCATTTGATGCTTCGCGATCTAATGCAAAAATGGGTACATTATTTAACCATGCTCCATTTATTTTTGATGGAAAAATATTCAATCTTAATAACGGACTTACGCTTGGTAATGGATTTAATGTTGATGGATAGGAGAAATTAAAGTAAGTGTTCGGAATGCTTGAAGCCCTGATTACTTGAGGTATGGTGTTGTATTGCACAATTGCTGCGGCTTGCTCTATTGGCACCTGATTGTTTATGAATGCTTCAAAAACTGCATTTGGTGCATTGGTTGGAACCAATCCACCTGACAATGCGTTAATCAATGCTTTAATCCCTGCATTTCCAGGAACAAACATGGTAAATGATTTTGTACTATCATTTATCAAACTCAATTGATTTCCTCTAACCACCAACGCATAATACAAACTAAAATCTGCGTTATTTCTCAATTGCTGATCTAATTTTGGTAATGTAGATTGAACTGCCGGTATTTCATTTACTTGTTCCAATTCTTTGTTACAAGATGAAATTGAAATTATCGATATAAATAAAGCAATTATCGAACTTATTTTTTTTATTGTTTGCATAAAATATTTTTTATTTTAATTGTAGATTTTGATTAATACACATTGAAACCGTAGCTAACAAAATACAAGCCACCAATTTGAGCACTTCCTACCCCATCATAATAATATGAATTTAATAAGTTGTTAGCCCCAATTTTGATGATTGATTTTGATGCTGGTAATTTATAACTAAACTGTGCATTTAAAGTTTGTACATCTGGTAAATTTCCATTAACAAAATCGCCTTGATAAAAATAACTTTGTTGCCATCTGTAAGCCATATTGAATCCCATTCTTTTATTCGGACCAAAACCTGAATTAGAAATACTTGCATTTACCTTGTATTTTGGTGCATTAAAGAAAGCCACAAAATTTGCTGGTACATCTTGCAACACATCAGATGCTAGATTAAATCCAACAGCAAAATTCTTTGGTAGACGATAATCTAAGCTTATTCCAAAACCATACGTTTTTACTTTTTCAGTTGAATTAACTGGAATTGAAAAATATCGGTTTGAGGTATCTGACATATTTGTTGGTACTCCATTTTTAAATTGAGCTACTAATTTTCTTCCTGTAAAATCTTGGTATTGTCCATAATAGCCATATACATCTACCAATAATTTCCCTTTTGCCAATAAACCTTTATAACCAGTTTCAAATGAAGTAATAGATTCTGGCTTTTGATCTACAATATTGTATTTAACGGTTTGTCCAACGCTGAATGCATCTAAATCATATAATTGATTGGTGTCAAAATTGTATTTTGTTCTAAAGAATTTGTTTGAACCCAATAAACGAACGCCACTACCTACACCTAAATCAATCCATTGTTGTTGGTTTGAAGGGAAACGATAAGCAGTTTGATAAGATACCCTAATATGGTTTAATTCTGCTATTTTAAAAGTAGCTGTTGCTCTAGGTGTAAAGCGACCTTTGAAGTTTTCGTTTTTATCATATCTTCCAGAAACAGCCAATTTTAATCTATCGCCTATTTTTCTGGTAGCTTGTGTAAATGCGCCATATTCATGGGTATGAATTGGATTACCCGGAGCATCTGCAAATAAATTGCCTTCAGAATTTAATTCATATATTTTATATGTTGCACCAACAATTACATCTGCAATTTTAGAGGTGAATTTTGACAAATTATAGGTTGCTTCTCCACTATACAAACGAGAGCGATCGAATAATCTTGCACCACCTTCTGCCAATGTTTTAGAACGAATAGAATCATAGTTCTTTTTAAATAAATCACTATTGTATTCTGGGCGACCAACATCTGCAATAGATCTTGCTGCGCGATGTGCATCACCATCAGAAGCTCCATTTAATCTTGCTGACAAATATGCCGTTGTATAATCACCATACCATGTTTGTGATGGCTTCCAGCTTTCATTGAATAATCTTGTAGCAACTGTGGTGTTATAAGAATCACCAGAGTTTTCACGTGTGGTAAAAGCCCTAACTGTCCAATCTTTGTGGTTCAACTCTAATTTATATTGACCCAATTTGAAATTTTCTAAATAATATCTTTCACTACCTGTATAAGCCGTATTTCCACTACCCCAATACCCTGCAGCAATGGCTTCAATTTTTGGCGTGATTTTATAATGCATTGCACCGCTAAATTTCACATTGATGGTATACGGATTTACAACTTGTTTTTCAGTATAACCAGTACGAGAAACAAAAATGGTTTTACCTCCATTGAGTGTGTCTAAAAAGTTTTGAAGAAATGGCGCACTTGTTGCTACAGTAGGAAAAACCAAAGCCCTTAAATCAATTGATGTTTCATCTCCATAGATATGAACGCCATCATAATTGGGATCGGTATTTCTATCGCCCGCTTTAATGCGTCCACCCGTAGCCAAACGTGCATAATTTCTATCATCCATACCACGCCAATCTTTAGCTTTGATATATTCTGCATTGATTTTAAATGCAAATTTTTCACTTATTTTTTTAGCATAACGCAATGTAAAATTAGAGTAAGATGAAGGTTCGTTTTGAGTGCCATCAACATTCATTACACCTTGCTTTGCCAAAATAGAAAACCCTTGATGTTTAAATGGATTTTTACTGGTCATTAACATGGTACCGTTCATACCACCTGAACCGTATAAAGCAGAAGAAGCACCTTGCAACAATTCGATATTATCTACATCCAACTCACTCAAACCAACAATTGAAGACACCGAGAAATTTAAGCCTGGTGCTTGGTTGTCCATTCCATCTACCAATTGATTGAATCTGTAATTACCACTTGAGTTAAAACCTCTGGTAGTAGGTGTTACAAAAGTTAAAGAAGCCGTTGTAACGTCTACACCTTTTAATGTTTTTACAATATCATAAAAGTTTGCACTTGGAGAACTTCTGAGTGTTGCTGCACTTACCCGTTCAATAGATACGGGAGATTCTAATATTTTTTCTTGAACCCTTGAAGCCGAAACCACCACTTCTTGTCCTAAAGCATTCGACGGATTTAAAGTGATTTGAATTTTCTCTGATGCTGAGTTAATTGTTTTTTCAATGGTTTCAAATCCTACAGCTGAAATTGAAATGGTAACTGGAAGACTTTTCGCAATTACCTCAAAGTTTCCTTTGTCGTTTGTAAAAGTTCCTATTGATGTTCCATTTATTAAAATAGATGCTGCAGAAACATTTTCTTTGGATTGGCTATTTTTTACGTTCCCATTAATTTTTATAGATTGTGCAAAAGCATTTACACAAAAGAAATTAAGGAGTACAAAAGCAACCAAATAGTTGTAATTTTTCTTCATATAGATTTTTTGGTTTTTTATAATATTTAGCAAAATAAGTATTGTTATTGCCAATATGAAATTTAATTTTTAACATCTGTTGATAGTTTAAATAGTTTTTAAATTCAAATAAACACAATGGTTTAATAACTTTACATTATGCAAGTATTCAATTTTCCCAATCAAACTAGTTTTTATAGCGGTAAAGTAAGAGATGTTTATGGTATTTCAGATAAGCATTTGGTAATGATTGCGAGTGATCGTATTTCTGCTTTCGATGTAATTCTGCCCCATCCCATTCCATTTAAAGGACAAGTATTAAATCAAATTGCGGCTTACATGCTTAATGCCACCAAAGACATTTGTCCAAATTGGCTTTTAAGTTCGCCTGCACCAAACGTTAGTTTTGGATTGAGATGCGTTCCTTTTAAAATAGAATTGGTGGTTAGAGGGACATTAACTGGCCATGCTTGGCGCACTTATCAATCTGGAAAAAGAACATTATGCGGAGCCGAAATGCCAGAAGGTTTAAAAGAACATGATTTTTTTCCAACACCAATTATCACGCCGTCTACAAAAGCCGATGAAGGGCATGATGAAGATATAAGTCCTGCTGAAATTATTTCCAATGGTTTGGCCACTGCTGAAGAATGGGAAATGTTAAGTAAATACGCACTTCAATTATTTGAGCGTGGAAAAGCCATTGCCGAAAAACATGGTTTAATTTTAGCAGATACCAAATACGAATTTGGAAAAATTGGCAATGACATTTATTTGATGGACGAAATACATACGCCAGATTCATCACGTTATTTTATAAAGGAAGGTTTTGACGAAAGGCAAGTTTCAGGTTTACCTCAAAAGCAATTGAGTAAAGAATTCGTACGCGAATGGTTGATTCAAAATAATTTCATGGGCAAAGAAGGACAACAAGTACCCGAAATGTCTGCATCTTGGATAAATGAAATCAGTGGAAGATATATTGAACTCTATGAAAAAGTAATAGGTGAAAAGTTTATTCCGGAGATTCTATCGGACGACGAGGTTTTTATAAAGGTTAGTGAGGTTTGTAGGGGTTAAAAATATTTAACCTTTACAAGAGGTTTATGAGGTTTGATAGGGGTTGAAAATATTCAACCCTTACATAAAGTAATCTATCAACAAAAAAAATCGTGCCTTAGTGTTTCAACCCTTTCGTGTCAAACATCACTCAAAATAATTCATCGATTTATATCCATTTTCTGCAAGTAATTTTTCTTTTTGCATCAATTTAATATCAGATTGAATCATATCTTTTACTAAATCACTCAAACTATATTTACATTCCCAACCTAGTTTTTCTTTTGCCTTTGAAGGATCTCCAATTAATAAATCAACTTCTGTTGGTCTGAAATATTTGGCATCAACACATAAAATTTCTTTTCCTATTTCAACTTGATAATCAGGATTGCTACAAGATTTTACAAGTCCTTTTTCATTAATTCCTTCTCCAACAAATTCAAGTTCGATACCCAATTCCATAAATGCCATACGAACAAATTCTCGAACAGGCGTTGTTTTCCCAGTAGCAATTACCCAATCTTCCGGTTGATCGGCTTGTAATATCATCCACATTACGCGAACATAATCTTTTGCATGGCCCCAATCACGTTGGGCATCTAAATTGCCTAAATAAAATTTGTCTTGTAATCCCATTGCAATTCTAGCTGCGGCTCTTGTGATTTTTCTGGTAACAAAAGTCTCTCCTCTTAATGGCGATTCGTGATTAAACAAAATACCATTACATGCAAACATGTTATATGCCTCTCTGTAATTTACAGTTATCCAATACGCATACATTTTTGCAACAGCGTAAGGACTTCGTGGGTAAAAAGGGGTAGTTTCTGATTGCGGTACTTCCTGAACTTTACCATACAATTCGGAAGTAGAAGCTTGGTATATTTTTGTTTTCTTTTCCAATCCAAGCAAACGAACCGATTCTAATATTCTTAAAGTGCCCAAACCATCTGCATTTCCAGTATATTCAGGTGTATCAAAAGACACGTGCACATGACTCATCGCTGCCAAGTTATAAATTTCATCTGGCTGAATTTCTTGAATCAAGCGAATTAAATTGGTACTATCGGTCATGTCTCCATAATGAAGAATAAAACTTCTATTTTCAACATGAGGATCTTCGTATAAATGATCGATACGGTCGGTATTAAATAGAGAAGTACGTCTTTTTAAACCATGAACGATATATCCTTTTTTCAATAAAAAATCACTGAGATATGCTCCATCTTGTCCGGTTACACCTGTAATTAACGCTACTTTTTGCATGGGTATTTGAATATTAAAATTTCTTTTTTATTCGCTGTAAAATAAAAATCCCAGTCAGGGATTCATCAAAACATGAAGATATGATTTTTTAAAATAAAGATAAGAATTGGATACTCGATAATAGATTCTGTATATAATATGATTGATAGCAGTATGTTCCATACCACAAACACCAAACAACAAACGTAATTATTTCCTTCCAAATTCATCCGACACCCTCACAATATCATCTTCATCACTTAAATGAGCTGGATTAGCGTGAACCCAAATTTCTGCTACTATACCCCAATCATTTAAACCAACCAATCGATGTCTTTCTCCTGTTTTTAATTCTACCAATTCATTTAAAATCATGTTTTGGGTATCTCTTAATTCATCAGTTTCACTTCTTACAATACCTGCTTCACCTTTTATTAATTTCCACAATTCAGATCTTCTATAATGATATTGCCAACTAAGTTTTTTGTGTGGTTCTACCATCAATATTTTTGGACTAATTTTTTTGTTTTCAAAAACATTTTTATCAAGCTCTGCAAAAAAATGTTGAATAAAAAGTTGAGCACTATTTTCATTTACTACAAAAAATCCGCCCCATGGTCTTGTTGTATCTACAATCTCTACTTCTATTGAAAGTTGCTTCAACATTTCTGATACCTCATTAAATACGATTTCTTTTGATGTCATAGAATTTTTGTTTACTGCAATTTAATTTTAAATGAATGGAGTACAAACGTTTTACAGTATTTTATTTTAGAAAAAGATTTAAAAACGTTTGGAGTTTTTTTGACACGAAGGCACAAAGACACCAAGGCACGAAGTTTTTTATAAAAAAATGGGATAATAATTGGATGATGCTACAAACCATTAAACGTTTTAAACCATTAAACAAGCGAAGCGAATTAAACCTTTCCCTCTACTCCACCCAACTATTATTTTTAAAATCCACATCAGGCAATACTTTATTCTGATCGATGGTAACAGATTTTAATTTTTCTTTTACAGGGATTCTAACCATAAAACTTTCGGTGTTGTTCCAAATTTCAACGGGTAATTTCAATGTTCCCTTTTTCCCATATTGCGTTTCATAATTAAGTACAACGGGCATTGCCATTTGCTCTAGATTTAGAATAGTAACCAATGGTCCATTTATAGAATCGTTTTCTACTGTTGAAATGGCTTGGTCTAATTTGTAATTTTTTAAAAACCATGATTTCCAAAACCAGCCCAAATCTTCGCCAGTTGCATTATTCATTGTTCTGAAAAAATCCCAAGGTGTTGGATGTTTAAATGCCCATTCGCTGATGTATGTTTTAAATGCATAATCAAATCGATCTGGACCTAACACATATTCTCTTAACAACTGTAATCCCAATGCTGGTTTGAAATACAATGCAGTTCCAATATTGTATTCCATCATCGCATCTGGTGTATTAAAAATGCTTTCACTGTTTTCTTGAAACAAATTATAGGCAACCTCTTCGCCATTTGCTGGATAATTTTTATACTCCCCATTATTAAAATCATCATCCGCTAATGAATTGATAAACGTATTGAATCCCTCGTCCATCCAACCATATAAACGTTCGTTACTTCCCACTATCATTGGAAACCAAGTATGTCCAAACTCATGGTCGGTTACGCCAAACAATCCAGATGTGGTAGATTCTGAAGAACAAAAAACAATTCCAGGATATTCCATTCCGCCCACATTACTTGCTACATTTACCGCTACCGGATAAGGATATTCGTACCAACGTTTACTGTAGTTTTCAACACTTCCTTTTATGTATTCTGTAGATCTTCCCCAAGCTTTATCGCCTTTGCTTTCGATAGGATAAGCACTCATGGCAAAAGATTTTTTTCCGGAAGGAAGATTTATCATCGCACCATCTAATATAAATGCTTTTGAACTTGCCCATGATACATCTCTTGCATTGTTCAATTTAAAATGCCAGGTTAGCTCTTTTGATTGAGCAGATGAATTAGATTTATTGGCTTCAGTTTCAGTTCTAATCACTACTGTGCTGTTGCTATTTTTGGCTTTTTCCAATCTTGAAATTTGCTCTGCTGAATATACTTCTTTGGGATTTTGTAATTCTCCTCCTGCTACCACCGCATGATTTGCAGGTGCTGTTATGCTAAAATCAAAATCTCCGTATTCTAAATAAAATTCACTTGCGCCTAAATAAGGTTCTGTGTTCCATCCTTTAATATCATCAAACACACAAATTCTAGGATACCATTGTGCTATACAAAATATATCTCCATTCTTTGAAGGCAAGATGCCAAAGCGGTCAGCACCATATTTTGGAATGGAAAAACTGTATGTAATTTTTATAGAAATTTGATCAGTTTTGGCTTTTAACGGATTGCTTAATCTCACTTGCATTCTCGTATCATCAACAACATAGTTTGCTAAAGTTGATTTTTGAAGATTGCCTTCATTAGAAATAATTTCTACTGATTTTATTTTATAGCCACCATCAAAATTAGATTTAGAATCACCGTAACGACTTCTCGAATTTGCAGGCATTCTCATTTGTCCACGACTGGTTTTATTGAATAGATTCTGATCCATCTGAAACCATAAATACGACAGATTGTGCGGGCTATTATTCTTATAATTTAAAATTACCGTTCCAGAAATTTCATTTTTTACATCATCCAAACGAACGTCGATTTTGTAATCGGCTTTATTTTGCCAATAACTTGCTGTAGTATTTCCATTTGCAGAACGTGTAATATTATCTCCTACAGGATATTCCAAAGGCGCAAATAATTCATGTGGGTTGTAGTTATTGATATAAATTTTATTAGAAGATTGCGCAAAAATATTTGTTGATGTTAAAATCAATAAAAGCGCGAAGTTAAATTTAAACATGAATTTTATTTTATAGATAGATGATAAAATATAAATATAATCAATGCAATTTTAATTCCATGATTTTAAATATTCCAAAGCTTTCAACTTAATTTCAGGGTCATCTTCATTTGTGTTGGGTAAATTGACCAATTGCTTTAGGATTAAAATTGCTTTTTTGTTTTGATTTAATTTATGATAAGATTTAGCGAGTTCGAGATAATTTAAACAAAACTTAGTATTGATTTCTGCTGCTTTTTCAAATGCTTTTGCAGCTAAATTGAACGAGGCATTTGGCATTCCGCCAAATAACAATCGAATGGCTGTTATTTCTATAAAATTCAAGTCGCTTACCTCGTAATGCCATCTGCCCAACACATGCCATGCTTTAAAATTTTTTGGATTGAGTTTTACAGCTTGATCGGCATGTAGTTTAATTTCTTTTACATAATCTACTTTTTCTTTACCTGATTTTGTAAGTGCTAATCTGCCTAATACTATAGACATTGATTCATGTGCAAGATCAGAATTGGGATAGTTTTTTAAAAGCATTTTCGAAAATGCTAAGGCGTTTACATACTTTTTTTCTTTGATTGAAGCATTGGTTTCTCTTGCACCGATTTTTCCCAATAATTCAGCACATTTATACAGTGCAGTTTGGTTTAATGGTTGAATCCGTTGAATTTCTAAATATTTTTCTAATGCAGCATTTTCCTTAAATGAAACTTCCAAAGTATGCGCTTCATTCAATAGTTTTTCAATATCCTGACCATAAAGTATGTTTGAAAAAAAACAAATCAATAATGGAATGAAATACTTCATATAATCTTTTAAATTAAATCGATTGTTACTGAAAAGATTTTTTAAAAGAAACCGCTACACTTCCTGTAAAGTTTTGAATCGGAGGATGTTTTTTTTCTATTTTAATGCTAATTTCTTTTATGCGATTATCATAAACATAAATGGCATTAGAAATATTGGCAACAAGCGTTTCTAAAAGAGGTGTTGGAATATTCATGTTATCCTGAATGATTTTATACACCATCGAATAATCAATCGTTTGATTAAGTTCATCAATTATTTGCTCATTTGATAAACCAATTTCTAAGTTTACCTTAAATTCATTCCCTATAATTTTTTCTTCATCAAACAACCCATGGTAAGCATGAAAATGAAGATTATTTAAATGTATGGTGTACACGATTTCAGTTAAAATGGATTACTAAATAATATTAATGCAACCCCTTTTCGCCAAGATATCTTTCTGCATCTAAAGCTGCCATACAGCCACTTCCTGCTGCTGTAACGGCTTGACGATATGTTTTATCTTGCACATCTCCTGCTGCAAAAACCCCTTCTATATTGGTTTTGCTGGTTCCAGGTATGGTGTTGATATATCCTGTTTCGTCCATATCAATCCAGCCTTTAAAAATACCACTATTGGGTTCGTGTCCAATCGCCACAAAAAATGCACTTACTGGAACCGTGGTTAATTCTTGTGTTTGATTGTTTTTTAATCTTACAGCCTCCACTTTTTTATCGCCAATAATTTCATCTGTTTCAGAGTGCCAGTACACTTTAATATTTTCAGTTTTAAGCACTCTTTCTTGCATTACTTTACTTGCACGCATTTGACCTTTTCTAACAATCATGTGCACAGTTGTACACAATTTTGAAAGGTATAATGCTTCTTCTGCTGCGGTATCTCCAGCGCCAACTATCGCCACTTCTTTTCCTTTAAAGAAAAATCCATCACAAACAGCACATGCACTTACACCATAGCCATTTAATCTTTGTTCACTAGGTAAACCCAGCCATTTTGCAGATGCCCCAGTACTAATGATTACAGAATTTGCTTCTATCCATTTTTCTTCATCTATTTGAACCTTTAAAGGATGTGATGAAAAATCAACTGCTGTGGCAAGTCCGTATCTAATATCAGCACCCATTCTTTTTGCTTGATTTTCAAAATGTACCATCATTTCAGGACCTTGAATTCCTTCTGGATATCCTGGATAATTTTCTACTTCTGTAGTGATGGTTAATTGTCCGCCAGGTTGAATTCCTTGATACAAAACGGGATGTAAATTTGCACGTGACGCATATATTGCCGCGGTATAACCTGCAGGCCCAGACCCAATTATCAAACAATTTACTTGTTCATTTTTTGACATTTCCATTTCTATATTTTTTAATGATTTATTTTACGATTTCAGTTCTGTACCATGCTGCATATCCACAAAATGCACCCAATGCACCATTTGAAATATTTCCCAAAACTTTACCTGGTTGAGTAAAAGGATTTCCTACGCTTTGATTGGCAAATTCCCAAGTGTTCCAAAAATTATATGTTGTTCTATCAATGTTGCAAAATTTCAATGTAACTGTATCCAATTTTTTAAAGAAAGTACTATCCAAATTAAAATCTGCATTACGATCAATACCTGGCTGTACTTGTACTGTATAGGTTGTACCATCAATTACTTGATCAGAAAAAACAGAGTTCGGACCTGGGAGAAAACGTCCGCTATTTTTTTTGGTAAAGTATCTACAATAGTTGCCTAATCCACGTGGTTCAGTTGCATGTACAAACATCGACCTTGCATTTGTATCTGGGTTAAAAGGAACTGGTTTAAAAAATACAGAATCTGGATACCAATCTAATGAAGGAATTTTCGTATTTGATAGATATTCTTTTCCTTCAGATAAAATTCGAAGATTGTATGATTTATTGAATTCTCCTACAAATGAAGTACTTAAATCGCTAGAGTCGATGCTATAATAATATGTGTTGATTCCTAAAAAAATAGGTTCTGCATATTCTTTAAGTTTATGTGTAAGGGTGCCATTTGAAATATACACTTCCGCATTGCGTACAAATGAATTGAGGTAAATTTCTGGCGTGAGTTCGCTAAAATAAGATGTGCTTCTTGTGAGCACTACTCTTGGAGCCTTATTGTTTTCAATTTCGGCTTCAACTACCAAAGTTGGTGCTGATTCATCTAAATTGAAATTGATGTCTTTTTCGCAAGATGTAAGAATAATCAATAAAAAAATCCAACCTAATTTTTGCATAAAACAAAATTAAATGATTATGCGGTTATTGTTGATATTATAAAATAAAAAACCCCGAAAAAATTCGGGGTTTTGAAATATTATTTTAAAAACTATCCTAAGTATGCTTTTAAAGCGCCACTGTATCTTGCTTTTTGTAATCTTTTAATGGCTCTTTCTTTAATTTGACGAATACGTTCTTTGGTTAAATCGTATTTCTGTCCGATTTGCTCAATTGTAACACCATTTTCTCCATCCAAACCAAAATATGCATTTACGATTTCAGCTTCACGAGGACTTAAAGATTTTAATACACGACGAATTTCATTTTTTAATGAATCATGCATTACATCTTCATCAGTTTCGTCTGCACCTTTTAATAAATCGCCCATAGCCACATCTTCAGCTTCATGAACTGGAGCATCTAATGAAGTATGACGCGTATTGCTTTGGAAAATATTGTTGATTTCTGTTTCACTCATCTCTAATAATTCAGCCAATTCTTCTGTTGATGGCTCTCTTTCGTGCTCTTGTTCAAAAGCCATGTAAGCTTTATTTGCTTTGTTGTATGTACCAATTTTATTTTGTGGCAAACGAACCAATCTACCTTGTTCTGCCAAAGCTTGTAATATAGATTGACGAATCCACCAAACTGCGTAAGAGATAAATTTAAAACCTTTAGTTTCATCAAAACGTTGAGCAGCTTTAATCAAACCAAGATTTCCTTCGTTAATTAAATCACTTAATGATAAACCTTGGTGTTGATATTGTTTAGCAACAGAAACCACGAATCTTAAGTTTGCTTGCACTAATTTATCTAACGCACGTTGATCACCCATTTTGATTTTTTGAGCCAAGATGGTTTCTTCTTCTGGAGTAATCATCGAAATTTTAGAAATTTCTTGAAGATATTTTTCTACGGCTTGTGAATCACGATTGGTAATCTGGGTTGCAATTTTGAGTTGTCTCATCGTTTGTTTTTAAGTTCGGAGTTTAGTAAATAATAAAACAATTTAGGAAAGAAAAAAGTTGCATGGGGAACAGAAAAAACACTTTCCACGCAAATCTTAATCATTCGCCAAAGGTAATATTTGATTTTTACATTTCATAGTAATTTACAAATTTAGAAAATCAATTTTTATAATTATTTTATTTTAATATGAAATTCGAAAATAAAAACAGAAAATTCAAAAGTAAAAAGTCAAAATTGAAAAATGACTATCAAAAAAGTTAACCATTTATGAGTGATAAAAGACGTAAGTCAACAAATCTTTAAATTCTTGTCGATGGTTATAATTCACAATAAAATGCTTTTTTAATTTTTAATTTTGACTTTTAATTTTACTCAAATAACTATAATCGATGTTGATGCAATTTGATTTATTACTTTTGTAGCATGACAATAGATTTACGTTCAGATACATTTACAAAACCCAGCTTGGAAATGATTCAAGCCATGAGTCAAGCTCCAGTTGGTGATGATGTTTTTGGGGAAGACGAAACCGTCAATTTACTTGAGGTTAAAATGGCGAAATTGTTTGGAAAAAAAGCCGCATTGTTTTGTCCCAGTGGTACCATGACCAATCAAATTGCCATCAAATGCCATACTCAACCTGGGTATGAAGTGATTTGTGAAAAAATGAGCCACATTTATATTTATGAAGGTGGAGGCATTGCTTCGAATAGTGGTTGTCAGGCAAGGTTAATTGAAGGTGATCGTGGTAAAATAAATGCCAGTCAAGTATTAGATAGCATCAACTCAGTTGACATTCATAAACCAATTACCGGTTTGGTTTCAATAGAAAACACATGTAATCGTGGTGGCGGAAGTTGTTATCATTTGGAAGATTTAAAACAAATTCAACAAGTTTGCGTTGAAAATCAGTTGCCTTTACATTTGGATGGAGCTCGAATTTGGAACGCATTAATTGCACAAAAAGAGAATCCTGAAGATTATGGGGCAATATTTAACAGCATTTCTGTTTGTTTGAGTAAGGGAATGGGCGCTCCCGTAGGTAGTGTTTTAATTGGAGATGAGGCTTTTATCAAAAAGGCCAGAAGGGTTAGAAAAGTTATGGGCGGCGGAATGCGTCAAGCAGGTTATTTAGCGGCAGCTGGTATTTATGCGATTGAAAATAATTTCGAAAGATTGGCTGTTGATCATTTTCATGCCAAGGAAATTGGACATGCATTAATTAAAAAGAGCTTTATTGGTAAAATGTTGCCTATCGAAACCAACATGATTATATTTGAAGTTATTGGTTCTTACAATGCCTATACGCTTGCCGAGTTTTTTAAATTTCATGGTGTGTTATGTATCCCAATTTCAAATTCGCAAATTAGAATGGTTACTCATCTAGATGTAACGGAATCTATGGTTCATCAATTAATAGAACTGATTCAAAAAATGTAAATTTTAATAAAAAACTATAAACAAGATGTTATCAAAAATCAACCCGATTAAAACTAAAGAATGGTCAGTTTTACAAGAATCCTACAACAATAAAAAGAGAATTCAAATAAAAGATCTTTTTCAAAACAATTCAAACAGATTTGAATCATTTTCTACCCAGCACCAAGACATTTTATTTGATTATTCAAAAAATAGCATTGATAAAGAAACATTATCTCAACTCATTGATTTAGCTAATACTTGTGAATTACCCAAAGCAATTTCGGCAATGTTTACTGGAGAGAAAATTAATGAAACGGAAAACAGGGCTGTTCTTCATACGGCTTTAAGAGATTTTAGTGAGGATCCAATTTTGTTCGAAGGAAAAAACATCAAAACAGACATCAAAAAAGTGCTTGATCAGATGAAGGATTTTTGTTCATCTATTCATGGTGGAAGTTGGAAGGGCTATAATGGGAAGAAAATAAAGAACATCGTTAATATCGGAATTGGTGGAAGTGATTTAGGCCCGGTTATGGTTACAGAAGCCTTAAAACCATATTGGGTTGAAGGCATTCAAACCTATTTTGTGAGTAATGTTGATGGTACACATATTGCCGAAACGTTGAAAAAAGTGCAAGCAGATGAAACCTTGTTTTTAATTGCTAGCAAAACATTTACCACACAAGAAACCATGACTAATGCGCATTCTGCACGTCATTGGTTTTTGCAAAATGGAGGTACTGAATCAGATATTGCTAAACATTTTGTGGCTTTAAGTACGAATGCAGAAGCTGTTGCCTCATTTGGTATTGATACAAAAAACATGTTTGAATTTTGGGATTGGGTTGGCGGACGTTATAGTTTATGGAGCGCAATTGGTTTGTCTATTGCACTTACCATTGGATATATTCATTTTGAAGATATATTAAAAGGCGCTCATGCTGCGGATGTTCATTTTAAAACAACTGCTTTTGAAAATAATATTCCGGTTTTAATGGCATTGATTGGTATTTGGAATAGAAATTTTATTGGCGCACCTACCGAAGCAATTCTTCCTTATGACCAATATTTACATCGTTTTGCTGCTTATTTCCAACAAGGGAATATGGAAAGTAATGGTAAATATATTGATAGAAACGGCGAAAAAGTTGCTTATCAAACTGGCCCTGTAATTTGGGGCGAGCCTGGTACAAATGGACAACATGCATTTTATCAACTTATACATCAGGGAACACAGATAATCCCGTGTGATTTTATTGCAACAGCTCAAACGCATAATGAAATGGGTGATCATCACCCTAAATTATTGAGTAACTTTTTTGCACAAACCGAAGCTTTAATGAATGGAACTGCGCATGAAAATCCATATCGTGTTTTTGAAGGCAATCGTCCAACCAATTCATTTCTAATAAAAAAATTAACGCCATTCACCCTCGGTCAATTGACAGCTTATTATGAGCACAAAATATTTACGCAAGGTGTCATTTGGAATATCTTCAGTTTTGATCAATGGGGTGTTGAATTGGGAAAAGTATTGGCTAATAAAATACTACCAGAATTAACCCATGAAGATTTAATTGAAACCCACGACAGCTCTACAAATGGGTTGATAAATGCGTATAAGAGGATGAGGGGATAAGAGGTTTTTGAAGTTTGAGAGGTTTTGGATGTTCAAAAGGTTCAATAAGTTCAATGAGTTCAAAAGGTTGGGAAGCATTTTCCCTTTTTCAGCAGCTTTGTTAAAAAAATCGGGCCTTTGAGCCTTCGTGTTTCAAAAAAAATATAATTCGGCTAGAAACCGGCGCCAATTAAAAACAAAAAACTTTGTGTCTTTGAGCCTTATTGCCTTCGTGTTTCTTGCCTTCGCGGCAATTACAACGCGCCTACCGCTTTCATCTCTTCCTGAGAAACTGTTGGTGGCATTTCACCATTTTGAATTTTCGTAACAACCAATTGAGCAACTTTTTCAGCTTTCTCTTTTGTGGCAAAACCATTTATTCCTGGCATTCCTGGTATTGAATTTTGATGTATACACATACTGCCATCTTTGAAGATATCATAACACCAAGTGTTGTTAGGTGCTGATATTATTTTATAAGTAAGTATTGCATTTTTGAATGATTCGCTGCTAGGAAAAGCTGGTGCCTCTTGTTTATTCTTTACACTCTTCTGTGTAGATTTTTTCTTCGATTTGCTCGAAGTTTGTGCATTTACTGAAACGTTACAAACTAAAAAAAGTAAAAAGAAGATGATGTATTTTTTCATAAACTGTTTTAATAAATTAAAAATAAACGTTTAATTGAAGAAAAGCTAATGCAAAAAAAAAGTCTTGATTTTCAAGACTTTTAAAATTTTATTTAGATTACCACTTATCTACTTCTTCTGTACTTCCGTTATCTGCATCATTATTATAAGTTTCTGTAGTTGGCGGCGCAACATCTGTTTTTTCTTCAGTTGATTCAGCAACAGGTGTTGAATTTGTTTCGTAGGTTGACTCGTTGTTGTAAGAACCAGATTCATCACCTTCATAAGGCGTATCATGGTTGAACGCATCAAAGTCAAAATCAGGCATTAGCACTGTTTTCACATGTTCTACTGTTTCATTCAATCCTTTTAAAAACTTATTGAAGTCTTCTTTGTATAAAAATATTTTATGACGATCGTAACCATCAGAATCAAAACGTTTGCGACTTTCAGTAATTGTTAAATAGAAATCACTCCCTCTTGTTTCTCTAACATCAAAGAAGTAAGTTCTTCTTTTTCCAGCTTTTACTCGAATGCTGTAAACGCTTTCTAATTTCTTTTCGTTGTTGTCGTAAGCCACTTTGGTTTAATTTTAATTTTTAAAAAATTTTAACAAAGATAAATTTGTTTTTGATATGACAAAATATTTTGGAAAATGATTCTATTATCTTATTGTGAATAAATAATATCATTTAAAAATCAATATTATAACTTAAGCATAATACTAATGTGTCAAAGTGAAAATTCAAAATTCTAAAAAGGGGAAAATTATTTTTACTTTTAAATCATGACTTTATTTATCGTTCTGATTCAATTGAAACAAATCAAAATACATTCCTTTTTTACGCATTAAACTTTCGTGAGATCCTGTTTCAGCAATTTCCCCATTGTTAAGCATGATTATATTATCGTAATTCAAACTGGTGAGTAGTCTATGTGTAATAAATAAAATGGTTTTATTTACCAGTAACTCATTTAAATTTTCTGTTATTTGAGCAGCTGTTTTGGTGTCAACTGCATTTAAGCTATCATCTAAAATCAATACTTCTGGATTTTTAATAAGTGCTCGGGCAATACAAATTCGTTGTTTTTGTCCGCCACTCAACATGATACCGCGCTCTCCTATTATAGTATCGTATCCATTTGAAAACGACAAAATATCGTCATGAACACAAGCATTTTTAGCTGCTTGAATAATTTCTGCTTCACTTGCATCAGGATTACCAAATTGAATGTTGTTTTTAATGGTATCGCTAAATAAAAAATTATCCTGCGGAACATAACTTATGGAATGTCTTAATGAGGATAAATTTATTTTTTTCATTGGTAGATTATCTACCCACAAATCCCCACTATTCAAATCGTAAATCCTCAACATGATTTGTGCAAGCGTAGATTTGCCAGATCCCGTTTTGCCAATTATTGCAATTCGATTTCCTTTATTAATTTTGAAACTAATGTTCTTTAAAGCATGAATTCCAGTGTTGAGATATGTGAAATTGGCATTTTTAAATTCAAAATCTCCTTTTGCTTGATGTTGAATGGCGTCTGAACTATTTAAAATGGCAGGTTCAATACATAAAAAATCATTGATTCTTTTTTGAGAAACAGCAGCACGTTGCGTCATACTTGCTGTCCAACCAATGGCACTAACTGGAAAAGTAAGGAGCTGAATGTACAATACAAATTCAGCAATTTTTCCAACGGAAGCGCCTTCTACCCCATTCACCACATTAATGCAACCCACACAGATGGTAATAATTGTACTTAATCCTATGAGTAAACCCATACTTGGGAAGTAAATAGATTCTGTTTGCGACAAACTTAAAGTGGCTTTTCGGTATGCTTCACTATTTTTTTCAAAATAAGCAATCATGGCTTTTTCTTGAAAAAATGATTTGATTACTCTAATTCCTGAAAAAGATTCTTGCGCATTGCTGGTTAAATTGCTGAGATATTCTTGAATTTTTTCGCTTTTTTTGTTGATGATTGCATTTACAAAATAGATGGTAATGGCTAAAAATGGCAATGGAATTAAGGTATAAATGGTAAGTGTAGAATCGGATTGCCACATGAAATAAACGCTGAATCCAATAACGGCAGCGAGGTTAATGAAATACATCAAGGCGGGACCAGTATACATTCTTACCCTGCTTACATCTTCAGAAATACGATTCATTAGATCACCTGTCGCATGAGATTTATAAAATCCAATATCCAATTGTTGATACTTATTATAAATGTCGTTCTTTTGATCAAACTCAATATAGCGACTCATTACAATGATGGTTTGTCGCATTAAGAACATGAAAAATCCACTTAAAATAGCGAGCAAAATCAATAGTAATCCTGCAAACAAAATTTTGTTTGAATAGGAATAATTTTTAAAAAAAGCATCTATTTCGTACAATAACGAATTTGAATGTTGATTTTGAATTACAACATTAGCATCTGCTTTTTTCTGTATGAGTTGTATAACAGAATTTACAATATAACCCGTAATCTGTGGAGACAATAATCTGAAATAATTGGATAAAAATACAAATGCTATACCCAGCAAAAAATGCCATTTATATCTAAGGAAATATTTATTGAGTTGAGCTAATGACTTCATTAATTTTTAATAACTGAAAAATTTAGTCAAAAGTAGATAATCTATCATAATGAAAACAGAATAAATGATGTTTATAAAAAACAATTCAATCAAAAAAATAATGATCAAAAAGAAATTGAATAATGATTATGCACACTAATTAATAAAAATCAAAATAACAATTTTGATAAAAGAATACTAAAACAAATGTCATTAAAAACTACTTTAATTAAAAATCAATTTCACATCATAGAATCCATTCTGCAAGAAAAAAAGCAAGATTTCAAAGTAGATAATATTCATGAATTAAGGGTTGAATTAAAGAAACTGAACCTTTTATTAAGCATCATCAAAGATTCTGACAAAAGATTGAAATATAAAAAGCAACTCAATCATTTAAAACAGTTGTTTAAACAAGCGGGAAAAATAAGGGAATTGCAATTGGTGATTCAACAGTTGAATTTTTGGAAAGATAAATACTCGATTTCAACATTAATCTCAATTAAAAATATTGAATTGAAACAAGCGAAATTGGCATTTATTAAAATGAACAAAGTTTCCATTCATTATAAAAATATCGAGCAAGAGGTTATATCGAAACTAGAAGAATCTAAAAACAGAAATGAATTTCTTCAAAAAATTAAATCTAAGATCAATAATGCTTTTAAAAAAATGAAGGCTTCGCATTTAAATAAAATCAAAAAAGATCAAGCCAAAGAAGTTGAGTTGCATGGATTAAGAATCAACGCTAAAAAGTTGGTTAATTATTTTAAGTTTTTTAATGAAGTTGAAAACGAAAATCAAACAGATAAATTGGTTGAGCTTAATAATCAATTGGGCGAATGGCATGATTTAGTGGTGATGAAATATCATGTGTTGGAATACATACAAAACAATCCCAAAACAAAAAAACAAACGGTAGATGCAGCATGTGTCATTTGGGAAAATCAGAAAAAAATAAATGCTTTTGAGATGTTGATATTAGATAAAATTTATGCGATGAAACAATTGTAATTAGCTTATTGTTCTGGATAGTTTTTTCCTTTTTTATCATTACGTATTGCTTTGTCATAAGATAAATATCCGCCACCCATAAACAAAAAAACGACCAATAACACTAAGATTGCAATTGAAATGCCCAACTCTGATTCACCTGCAAATAATCCCTTTTTTGAGTTTACAAAAACGATAGCTCCAATAAGTATTGGTATTTGAATTACCACAGCCAATCTGGTATATAACCCTATGATTATAAAAACGCCACAAAGCAAATTAAGCCATGGAATAATAGTTTGTAGCCAAAAATATTTTTGTAAAATCAGTGATTCATGGAATACTTGAGTAATTTCAGATTTATCTTGAATAAATCGAATGCCTTTTATAAATAGGGATAAGCCCAAAAATATGCGTAGTACGGCCAACCATTTTAGACTGATTGTTCTATTTTGCTGATGGGTTAATGTAGTTGTTTTCATGGTTTATCTAGATTTTATTTCAAAACCAAATATAAAAGCCACGTTCAAAAGTTATGCTGATCTAAGTCATTTGAAATGAAAATATACATTACTAGGAAAATAAATAGTGCTAAGATTTGAAAAAACCTGTTGCCTTGAAATAAGCTATGCCTAGATTTTGTGCATTTTTGATGTTGTTTTCTGGAATAGAATCCACATCAACATGCTTGTCGATTGCAGTGGTTAAGCTATCTTCTCTAAGGATATGTATCATCGGAAAAGGTGAACGATTGGTGTAATTCGATGCGTCGTTTTCATCACTTCCTGCAAAAATATATTTTGGATGAAAACTAGCCACTTGAAACACGCCATTTAAATCTTCCATGATTAAAAGCTGTTCGCACAAATCAATCATATCAAGGTATTGCTCAAAATCATCGAAGTGTTCGGGTAAGATTATCAAGCTGGTTTCTATCGATTCGTCATCGTTTAACTGCGTGCAAACTTTTGAAAATTCACCGAGCACAACATTTAAATTGGATTCAACAACCACTTCATAATGAATCGAATTTGATTTGAAAGGTTGAGCTGCAAAAGGACAAAAGTTTAGTCCGATTACAATTTTTTCAATCCAGCTTTTTGTATTGTTGATGATATCAGTAGTCTCTTGCAATTTTGATTTTTTTATTTGATTTAAAACAGTTCCGTTTGGCCACTAAGGTCTTCTTTAACCACTTCCCATTCCATATCTACCGATTTCGAATAATCTACAAGTTTTGCCCCAATTGCTTTCCAACCCATGACTTCTACTAGATCTGCGACTTTGAATTTTTTAGTGGAAACGAGCTGACCTCTACCTGTATTTACTTTCAAAATAGGATCCGAATTTGTAGAAGCAGCTTCCAACATATTGTCTTTGCCTTCTTTGATAAATAAAAACTTTGTATTTAGTGTTGTTGTCTCAATTTTAAATCGCTTTATATTGTATTGCAATTTTTCATGATCAAGATAAATGGCAGTGATAATTTTATCTGCATAATATTTTTCAATCAATAATATTTTTTCTGATTCAAAACGCTGCATCAATTCCTGATCTGTTATTTCATAATTGCCATCATTGTATAATACCAAGATTCTATCTTCTGCATCAAACATACCCAAATAGGTTCCTTTTTCTTCGGTGTTTAATCTACCAAATTTATCATCGAACCATAATTTTTTTGCGCTCAATGTTGACTTTCCGGCTTCTTTGAATTTAATGGTACGCACTGGATATTTGGTTACTTGATTACCGATGCTACCCCTTCCTTTAATTTCCAATTCTTCAAAATAAAAATCAAGTTCTTTAATTCTTGCCGTACAGTTTGGACTTAAAGATATTTTTACCACTTCCGCTTCCCCATTAGCATTTGCTGAGAAATAATGTACTTTACTTTTTTCGGAACCTTTGGTTAAATCGTATTCTTTATCTCTGGTAACACCAGTAACATTAAATCTTTTGGAATAACTCACCCCCGATTTTCCATCCAAATAAATCATATTATACGTGGTGCGTTCATCATTTTTTTGGAACACGGCAACATAAATAATGTCTTTGCCAATAAACACTTTGTCTGATACACGAACGACTTTCATTTTTCCACCTTTGGTGAAAGCAATAATGTCGTCCAAATCGCTACATTCAATGATAAACTCATCCTTTTTCAACCCAGTTCCTATAAAACCATCTGCAAAATTCGCATACAATTTAGTGTTGGCAATAGCTACTGATTTTGCTTGAATTACATCAAATTGCTTGATTTCAGTTTTACGCTCTCTGCCCTTACCATATTTTTTTAATAGATTTTCATAATAGGCAATGGTAAAATCGTTAAGGTTTTCAAGATCATGTTTTACTTGTTTGATCTCAGCTTCTAACCCTTTTATTTGTTCATTTAACTCATCAATGTCAAGACGGTAAATTCTACGTACAGGCTTTTCAGTTAGTTTTAAAATGTCTTCACGTGTGATGGCCCTTTTTAGTTTTTTTAAGAAAGGTTGAAAAGCTTTATCGATTGCCAAGATTACTTTATCCCAGGTTTCATGTTTCTTTTCAAGCTCTTGATAAATTTTTTCTTCGAAGAATATTTTTTCTAATGAAGTGTAATGCCATTTTTCATGAAGCTCTGCTAGTTTGATTTCGAGCTCTTGTTTGAGTAGATTCTTTGTATTTTCTGCAGATGTTTTTAATAAATCTATTACAGAAAGAAACTGTGGCTTTTTATCTACAATTACACAAGCATTAGGCGAAATGCTTACTTCACAATCCGTGAACGCATACAAGGCGTCAATGGTGATATCTGGTGAAATACCTGGAGCCAATTCGATGATGATTTCGATATCAGCTGCAGTATGATCGAGTACTTTTTTAATTTTAATTTTGCCTTGATCATTTGCTTTTACAATGCTTTCCATTAATTGCGTTGTAGTAACGCCGAAGGGTACACTACGAATTACCAATGTTTTTTTGTCTTGTTCTTCAATGCTAGCACGAACTCGAATTTTTCCGCCTCTTTTACCTTCCATATAATTGGAAGCATCCATCATTCCACCTGTTTGAAAATCAGGTAAAATGTCGAATTTCTTTCCTTTCAGATATTTAATTGAAGCTTCAATTAATTCACAAAAATTATGCGGTAATATTTTAGTTGCCAAACCCACCGCAATTCCTTCGGCACCTTGCGCCAACAATAAAGGAAATTTCATGGGTAAGGTTATGGGTTCGTTTTTTCTACCATCATAACTCAATTGCCAATTGGTGGTTTTGGCATTGAAAGCCACTTCCAATGCAAATTTGCTTAAACGAGCTTCAATATATCTGGCAGCTGCCGCATCATCTCCTGTTCTTACATCACCCCAATTACCTTGTGTTTCTATTAAAATATCTTTTTGTCCGAGGTTTACAATGGCATCTCCAATACTGGCATCTCCATGCGGATGATACTGCATACTTTGTCCGATGATGTTTGCCACTTTATTAAAACGACCATCATCCATTTCTTTCATGGCATGTAAGATTCTTCGTTGAACTGGCTTTAAACCATCTTCAATTGCAGGAACCGCACGCTCTAATATTACATAGCTTGCATAATCTAAAAACCAAGTTTTATATTGACCGCTTACCCCTTTGTCGCTGTGTGTATATTCCTCTTTTATTTTTTTTGTTGCCATATTAAACCAATTGTCTTAATCTTCTTTTGAATGATATTTAATTTCAAATTCTTTCATTGTCCCAATTTTCCCTTGCGTTTCAAACATTTCCATTGCAATCATAACTTTTAAACGCCACAATAAAAATGCATCTCCCGTTGTATGTTTAGATTTGTTTAAAAACTGCTGGATTATCTTTCCTGCTTTTTGCCATTCGGGCAAAATAAACTTTTTTAACTCATTGTCGTAAAAATCAACATCATACTGAATCAACTTTTTTCCGCCTTCTAAAATTCTAACGCTTTTATTTTCTCCACATAGTTTAGTCCATTCATCCGGGTCAACTTCAAACTCACTAAGGGTAATGTCTCTCGCCAGCTTTTTTGCTTTCAAAAATTCTTTTGCAGGAATTTCCGACAACCAAACGGGATAGAAAATATTTCCTTTCTCGTTGATGAATGGAAGATTGTTAAGGTATAAAATTTGTACCCTTCCTTGAAATGGTTTTAGGAATGGCAACAGCCAGTAGTATCCACAAACATCGTGTTTGTTTTGTGCTGCCCAAATCCAAATATGTTCCGTTTCATTTTCTTGAAAGGATTGTATCATTTCAGAAACAGTAGCATAATCATCTATTGCAGCATCTTTTGTTTTGCTTTCATAATCTCCGCCCTCACAAACCATTTTCCACCATTCTTTTCTAGCTTCGATTCCAGCATCCTCATAAATATTGTCGATTGGGCCAACCGAATAATCATCCTGAATGCATATTATCTTACCACTTAAATGCTCATCCAATTCGATTGCTGATGCTAAAACTTTTACATCAGCTTCATTAAAAACAACATGTATCATCTTTTATTTTTTTCAAATTATTTTATAGTTTCTTCCACCAAGTCAAGCTCTATTTTTAAATTGTCAATGATAAAATCCTGACGTTGTGGTGTGTTTTTACCCATGTAATATTCCAATAAATTCTGAATGTGTTCGCCTGTTTCCATGATTACTGGTTGAAGTTTCATATCTGCGCCAATAAAACGAGCAAATTCACCCGGACTAATTTCACCCAATCCTTTAAATCGTGTGATCTCTGGTTTTGAACCCAACTTTTTCATCGCTGCTTGTTTTTCAGTTTCGTCGTAACAGTAAATGGTTTCTTGTTTGTTACGAACCCTGAACAATGGGGTTTCTAAAATATATACATGGCCATTCTTCACTAAATCTGGGAAAAATTGAAGAAAGAATGTCATCAACAACAAACGAATATGCATACCATCCACATCGGCATCGGTTGCAATAATGATGTTGTTGTAACGTAAGCCTTCGTATCCTTCTTCAATATTTAAAGCATGTTGTAAAAGGTTGAATTCTTCATTTTCGTAAACTACTTTTTTGGTTAAGCTAAAGCAATTTAATGGCTTACCACGTAAACTGAAAACGGCTTGTGTATTTACATTACGTGCTTTTGTAATCGATCCACTAGCACTATCTCCTTCGGTAATAAAAATGGAAGATTCTTTTTGTTTTTCAATGATGGTGTCTTTTTCTTTTCCTGTTGGCTCATCATTATAGTGGTACTTGCAATCGCGCAATTTCTTATTGTGTAAATTGGCTTTTTTTGCCCTTTCATTCGCCAGTTTTTTTATACCCGCCAATTCTTTTCTTTCTCTTTCATTTTGTTCGATGCGCTTTTTCATAGCATCGGCAACCGTTGGATTACGATGTAAGAAGTTATCCAATTCACGCATTAAAAATTCGCCAACAAAATTTTTCATGCTTGGCCCATCTTCATAAACGGTTTGAGAACCCAATTTTGTTTTCGTTTGACTTTCAAAAACGGGCTCTTGAACACGAACGGAAATAGCTGCACAAATACTTCCTCTTATATCTGTTGCGTCATAATCTTTCTTAAAAAACTCTCGAATCGTTTTTACAAATCCTTCTCTGAATGCGGCCAAATGCGTTCCTCCTTGGGTGGTAAATTGTCCGTTTACAAAACTGTAATACTCTTCACCATAGCCATTGCCGTGCGTAAATGTAACCTCTATATCTTCTCCTTTTAAATGAACAATGGGATAACGAATTTCATCCTGATTTACTTTACTCGCCAATAAATCAAATAATCCATTTTTACTCACATATCGCTTGCCATTCAAATTCATCACCAATCCGGCATTCAAATAGCAGTAGTTCCAAAATTGTTTATCTAAATATTCTTGTACAAAATGAAAGTTTTTGAAAACGGTATCATCTGGTACAAAAGTCACAAAAGTGCCATTGCTTTCTTTTGTAGCAATTTCTTTATGTTCTTTAACTAAAATTCCTTTTTCAAATTCAGCTGTTTTTTCTTTACCATCGCGGTATGCCGTTACTTTAAAATGATTGCTTAATGCGTTTACAGCTTTTGTACCCACCCCGTTCAATCCCACACTTTTTTGAAAAGCTTTACTGTCGTATTTAGCACCTGTATTTATTTTACTCACCACATCCACTACTTTACCTAAAGGAATACCTCTACCAAAATCACGCACGGTGATTGTATTTCCGTTGATGGTAACATCAACATTTTTTCCATATCCCATGGTGTGCTCATCGATACAATTGTCTATTACCTCTTTAATAAGAACGTAAACGCCATCATCTGGACTACTACCATCTCCCAATTTACCGATATACATACCCGGACGTAAACGAATATGTTCTCTCCAATCCAAGCTTTTTATACTGTCTTCGTTATATGCAAATAAATCTTTTTCAGTCATGGAAATTGTATATTAATCAATTACAAAAAAACAAGTCATTTTAGCTTGCGAATGTAACTTATTGTAGTTGTTTTGTATTAGGTTGATTTATCCACAAATTTGTAATAATGTGTGTAAAACAAAACTATTTATACGAATTGATTAGTTTTGGAAATATTATTCATGTTTAAATTATTTTTATCCAAATAGAAATCAATAAAGAAACGATTGCAAGTAAGGCATTAACCAATCAGCATGAAAATGATGCATTTAGGCAGTTTCTAAAAAATAGGGATTCAGAAAAGATTGATCAATTGGTATTTGAGCTTAATTCAGAAATTGAACCTAAAATAGATTGTACACAATGTGGTGCTTGTTGTAAAGGGCTGATGATAAATGTAACGCAACCCGAATCTGAAACAGTAGCCCAGCATTTCGACATGCCAGTAAAAGCGTTTAAAGAGAAATATATTGAAGAAGGAGAAAGCGGCTTAATGATTATCAACACAATCCCTTGTCATTTTTTAGAAGAAAAGAAATGTACCATTTACGAAAATCGCTTTAATGAATGTAGGGCATTTCCGCATTTGGATAAACCAAATTTTAACGACCGATTGTTTGGGACGCTTATACATTATAGCATTTGTCCAATAATTTACAACGTTGTAGAACAATTAAAAATAAAAATGCAATTCTTTAACAATCAATCAATTACAGAAAAAATATGAACTTAAATTTAACGAATAAAAATGCATTGGTATGTGGAAGCTCTCAAGGTTTGGGATTGGCCTCTGCGGTAGAGATTTCTTTGTTGGGTGCAAATGTTACTTTAATGGCTAGAGACGAAGAAAAATTAAAAGTAGCAATAACCAAATTAGACAATTCAAAAGGACAAACGCACGATTATATTGTTGCAGATTTCTCGAATGCGCATAATGTTGAAACTGCAATTAATTCATATTTAAAAAATGAGAAAACAATTCATATTCTAATTAATAATACTGGTGGACCAGCAGGTGGAAAAGCCATCGATGCAAAAGTGGATTCTTTTGTAGAAGCTTTCAATAATCATTTGGTATGCAATCATATACTAACACAAGCTGTAGTAAAAGGCATGAAGGAAGCGGGTTTTGGCCGAATTATAAACGTAATTTCAACTTCTATAAAACAGCCGATTGCTGGATTGGGTGTAAGCAATACCATAAGAGCTGCGGTTGCCAATTGGAGCAAAACTTTGTCTGTTGAGCTAGGAGGCTTTGGCATAACGGTAAATAACGTGCTTCCAGGATTTACCCAAACGGTTCGTGCTGATTATGTAATCGATAAAAAATCGAAGGATTCTGGAAAATCACCAGAACAAGTGATGCATGAGCTCGTATCAGAAATTCCGGCTGGTAGAATTGGGCAACCTGAAGAATTTGGAGCTGCTGTTGCATTTTTATGCTCGCCAGCTGCAGCTTATATAAATGGCATTAATCTTCCTGTGGATGGGGGAAGAACGGGATGTTTGTAAAAAATTGAATTTCAAATTTTATATACCAAGTTGTAATATAGATTAAAACCTAGGACATTTTGATTGATAATTAGGATCGTAAATGTGATTTGGTGAAAAGGCTTTATAGGACATTGTTAGCTCTACTCCACCTCTGTGTTGAGAAGCTGGAACCAATTTGCCTACATTAATGTCATATGTAGTACCAAAACTTAATTTATAATAATCAATTTTTATTACAGGAATAATGGCATCATTTAATCTATAAAATAAACCTCCTGAAATACTAACTTTTTCATCATCCTCAGTTTGAACTAAATCATGTGTAATCAATACGCCACCTTGACCTTGAGCTGCTCCACCTTGTTTAAATAAATCCAAATAAAAAGTTGCTCGATCATAATCACTTGTTGGTGTGGTATAGCCTGCATTTAAAACATATTTTGGGTTTAATTTAAAATCATTCTGTGGTTGAAAGGAAACTCGTGGTTTAGTAAAATGAAATAATCCAAAACCCAAATAATAAGACGAAGATTCACCGGATTCTCCACTGATGCTAATTCCAGCAGTTGGATCCCAATAGGTTAATCGAGTATTGCTTAGGGTTTGTTGTGTAGGGTTTGCAGCACTGAAAGAACCGCCCAAATATTGATCATCAAATTGTAATTTGGTTGGATCAAATTGTTGCATAACTGGACCAGCCATAAATGCAGCTGAAATAAAAGTTCTTTTGTTTTCGCTTAAAGATTTATGATAATTTAAAAATGGGAAAAATTGTGTTCTACTTAATTTTGAATCCCCAGCCACATCGTTTGTAGTTTGAAATCCAAATGTTACAAAATCGCCAGATTGATAAGAGACCATTTTTTTGAATTCAGCTGCCAATGCAATTGTTCTATATGGAACGGTTACACTTTGCCATTGGTTTCTAAATCCAGAGGTTACGCGTACATCTCCGTTAAACAATCCAGCAATTGCAGGATTTCTCAAAACAGGCAAATCGTAAAATTGTGAAAAATTGATGTCTTGAGCTTTTGATAATTTCGATAAAATGAGTACAAAAATAATGATGAATAATGAGGTGTAAATTTTGTTTTTCATAGTAGGTATTTATTTTAAAATCGTTGTATTCCCTTTGTGAAAATATACGGTGCCATTGTCACAAGTAACTTCTGCGATATAAACATAAACATCAGGTGTTGCAGGTACGCCATTTACTTTTCCATTCCAACCATATTTAGGATCATTTGGTTGAAAATGTTGCTTTTCAAAAACTACATTTCCCCATCTGTTGAAAACCCTAAACGATTTTACACTTATTCCAGTTCCTCTTACTATCAACATATCGTTTATATTGTCTCCATCAGGAGTAAATGCATTAGCTACAAACACTTGTGCATTTTTACAAAACGTTACTATATAAAGCGAATCAACTGCCGTACAACCATATTTATTTTGAACGGTAAGTGTTAGCATTTGATTTCCTGTTATAGTTAACGAAGGATTTGGACAATTATTGCAACTTAATTGATTTGAAGGGCTCCAATTATAAGAAACACTGGTTCCAGATTGAACAGTACTATTTAAATTTATCACTGATCCAGTTTGGGCACTAATGTCTGGACCAACACTAACTGTGGGGTTTTGACCAATCATTAAATAAACAGAAGCCGTATCTGTAAAGCATCCCATTGCATCATAACCAACAACCGTATAAATAGTACTCATGCTTGGTGTTGCAATTGGATTTGCAATATTTGGATTACTTAAACCTGTAACCGGTGACCATTGGTATCTTGTTGCCCTATTTGCATTTAATTGTATTGATTTTCCTGCGCAAACGGTATCGTTTGGAGATACAATCATGTCAAAAGGTTGATTAACATTTACTTTAATTGAATCAACACTTTTACAGCCATTTGCATTAGTTCCTTCAACAAAATAAGTCGTAGTTGCAGAACCTGTAACCGTTGGATTACTACAATTTGAACAACTTAATCCATTAACTGGCGTCCATGAATAGCTACTAGCTCCAGAAACACTTAGTGATGCGTTAGACCCTCTACAAATATTTAAATCATTATTTGTAGATAAGCTTGGTATTGGGTTTACAAAAATCTTGAATACTTTTACTAAAGCTGTACAATGTGCAGGAGTTTCGCCAATTATTTCAATCAATCCTGATTGCATTTCTGAAGTATTGTTTGTTGCCAAAAATGGCATAATATGTCCAGATCCTCTTGGCGCTAATCCAATTCGAGGATTTGAATTAGTCCATGTGTATTGAGTTCCAACGTTAGGTCCAACTAAAAATATGGTGTCTGTAATTTTTCCATGACAAACAACAACATCTAAAATATTATTGATTACTGGAGATGGATTTACATTTATTGAGAAAATACGTTGAACCGGAGTACATCCATTGCTAACACCGATTACAGTTATTTGTGCATTTATGCTTACACTACTATTATTTAAAGCGGTGAAAGATGCTATATTCCCTACTCCGTTTGCAGCTAAACCAATGTTTGTATTTGTATTACTCCAAGTATATGAAGCACCTGAAACGTTTCCTAAAAATTGAATTTGATTTATAGTTTGACCAGGACAAACTTCAATATTTGCTGGCTGTTGAATTGTTAAACTTGGATTTACTTGTATATTGAAACTATGGGTAATTATAGGACAATTCAAATAAGTAGAAGTCACAATTATGTTTGCATTTGCAATTACATTACTGGAATTTGTTGCCACAAATGGAGGAATATTTCCTGTTCCCGAACTGGCTAAACCTATGCTAGAATTATTGTTTACCCAATTAATGCTTGTGCCATTAGCCGTTGAATTAAAATTAATTAACGAAGTAATTTGTCCAGTGCAATAAGTTTGATTTGAAGGTGCAGTGAAATTGAAATTTGGTGAAACTGCGATATAAAATGATTTAGGTACACCATTACATCCATTTAAAACAGGCATTACAGAAATAAATGCGGTATCTGAAAACGCATTATTATTTGTTGGCGTGAAAGACGATATGTTTCCACTTCCACTCATTGGCATTCCAATATTTGAATTGTTGTTGATCCAATTAAATGTGGTACCTGGGATAATACTGTTGAATTCAATCAATGAAGTTGAAGCGCCATAACATACGTGTTGATTTGCAGGTTGATCTACTGTTGGAGTTGGATTTACTTGAATGGTAAAGTTCTCTGTATTTCCAACACAACCTTGAAAATTTGGAGTTGCAGAGATATTTGCAGTTATAGATGAACCTGTTGTATTTGTCGCTTGAAAAGCTGCAATATTTCCAGTTCCATTTGCCAATAAGCCGATTGATGTTTGTGTGTTTGTCCAATTGATTACCGCATTTGATGG
>JAIYAN010000014.1 GCA_027489035.1 Chitinophagaceae bacterium | reverse complement strand
TCAATCCTGTAGGCAAAGTTGGGATTGGAAATCAATCTCCAACAGAGCAGCTTGATGTAACTGGAAACATAAAATCTAACCAAAGTGTGATGGCTAATAGTTTTGTAAAAGCTGGCGGTCAAGCCAATGAATTTTTAATGGCCGATGGTAGCGTGAGTACAGGGTCAGCTGGACCACAAGGTGAACAAGGACCAATGGGCGAACCAGGTATGCCAGGGCCAGAAGGTCCAATGGGACCTCAAGGTCCGGCAGGATCCGATGCGACTTCTGTGTTTCAACCAACTAACGATTTTCCAGATGCAATATATAATACCAATCCAGGTAATGTAGGTATTGGAACAGATTTGCCTTCGGAGAAATTGGATGTAAATGGTAATTTAAAAGTAAGAGGAACACTAAACAATATGAACGTTGGTAACTTAGGCACAGGAAGTGGAAACGTTGTTTTTGGTAACTGGGCTTTTAATAATAATTCGTCTTCAGATGATAATACCGCAATAGGCAATGCTGCAATGGCGAATATTACTACTGGTAATAATAACGTTGCCCTTGGTGCTTACTCTTTAGGTGCTAATACAACAGGGTATTGGAATAATGCAATAGGCTGGGCTTCATTAGGAGGAAATACAACCGGTTATCAGAATATTGGTTTGGGTTTTGGAACCTTAGGGACCAATATCACAGGAAGCCAAAATACAGCAATCGGAAACATGGCAGATGTCTCCGCTAGTGATTTGAATAATGCTACCGCGATAGGCCATGGAGCTCAAGTAGATGCAAGTAATAAAATTCAATTGGGAAATACTGATGTTACTTCAGTAAATACAAGTGGTACTTACACAGGTGCCGGGTTTGTAAAAACTGGTGGTACTTCATCACAATATCTAATGGCTGATGGCTCTACTTCTGCAGGAACTGTTTCAACAACCATAGGTTCAATTGGTGCTTCATCTACAACTAATGGTGCTACCATCTCTTCAGGCGTTTTAAGTCTGGCTCCAGCTGATGCTACAAACGGTGGTATTGTTACTTCAAATGCACAAACATTTGGCGGAGACAAATCATTTACAAATGACATCAATATTCAAGGAGTAAGGGCAGGAAAAGGAACAGGTGATAATTCCTCTAGTGTTCTTGTTGGTAATGGTTTGGGAAACAATACCACAGGTATAAATAATACTTCAGTTGGTTATAATTCAATGGTTGATAATACAACTGGGGCAGACAATGCTGCTTTTGGGGATCAGTCATTACAGTATAATACAACAGGTCAACAAAATACAGCTCTAGGCCATGGATCGCTTCTCTTTAACACTACCGGATCTTACAATGTTGGAATAGGAAGTGCAGCATTATTATATAACGATGGGGGAAGTTCCAACATAGCCATAGGACACCTTTCAATGTATCTCAATGAATCCGGTCAAAACAACACAGCTATTGGTGATAATTCTGGAGTAGCCGCAGGAAATCTAAATAATTCAACTGCCATAGGAGCATATGCAGTTGTAGATGCTAGCAATAAAATTCAATTGGGTAATACCAATGTTACTACTGTAAACACAAGTGGTACTTACACAGGTGCCGGTTTCAGAGCAACGGACAGTGTTACAACAAAAGGATTAAGAGCAACGGGAACAGCAGGTGCAGATAGTGTATCAACAAGAGCATTTAAAGCAACAGGCAATGCAACTGTAGGGGGGAACTTGATTACATTTAATCCTACGAATTCTGCAATAAATGCAACAGCTACTGCTTCTGCTGCTAATATCATTTCAGGATATATTACTTCTACCAGCGCTGCAGCAACAACTATTACTTTACCAACAGCCTCTGCCATTGCTACAGCTTTAGGTACTGTAACCAGAGGCACACAACTGGAGTTCACGGTTGACAACGTTTCTGGAGCTCAAACAGTTACCATAGCATTAGGCACAGGCATTACAGCTATCGCTCCGGTGATAACAGGTACCAATACCCTAACCGTATCGGTAGCCAACGGGGTGGGTCGTTTCAGATTGATTTTTACCAGCGCAACTGCAGCTAAAATTATAAGAGTGTTTTAATCATTCGTTTTATCTGATTAATAAAACATTGTTACAATACTCAAAAAAATAGTAATGAAAAATATAAAAACACTTATACTCCTTTTACTGCTTGCCTCCACAGGCTTTGGGCAATCGCTTAGTCCTCGTGTAACGGCTACGGCTGGGGGCAGGGCTACAGGCGGCGGTGTAAGTTTGAGTTATACAACAGGAGAAACTTTTAATACAAAGCTCTCTGCCAATAACCAACAACTTACTCAGGGCCAGCAACAACCCGAGATTGATTTGCGGGTGGATATTTCGGAAGCTACAGTTTGTGCGGGTTATAATATATCCGTTCCGTTTTCGGCGGCGGGTTATGTAGATGCTTCTAATGTATTTACTGTAGAGCTCAGCGATGCCAATGGCAGTTTTGCCAACCCTGTTATAATTGGTTCGGTAATATCGATGGTGTCGGGTAGTATTGAAGCTACCGTTCCTGCAACTTCAATTGCCGGTTCTGGTTATAAAGCAAGATTGGTTTCGAGTAAACCAGAAAGAACAACAAGTGATGTGTTGAATGTAACCATCAACACTTGTACAACCACCCTAAACCTAACCGCCTTCCTAGAAGGTTTCTACATTGGCAACGGTATCATGCGCGCCAACTTATACGATTTAGGTATCAGCACAAATGATACCGAAACGGATAGCGTAGAAGTAAATTTATGGAGTGCCGCTAACTTATCATCAGCAACACCAGATTATAGCGTAAAAACGGTATTGCATACAGATGGTACTTTAACTGCAGTGTTCCCAGGAGCTACATTAAACAACAATTATTATGTAGCCTTAAAACATAGAAACAGCATCGAATTATGGAGTGCAGAACCCATAAAAATAAATCCAATTAGCAACTACGACTTTAGCACAAGCTTAAGTTCGGCGTATACCGATGGATTTAATGATCCAATGAAATCAGTAAGTAGCGGTATCTATGCGATATATGCTGGAGATGTAAATCAGGATGGAACAGTTGATATATTTGATGTACAAATTACAGAGAACGAAGCTTCAAACTTATTGTTTGGTTATGATGCTAGTGATTGTAATGGCGATGGATCTTCAGATATATTCGACATTCAATTGATAGAAAACAATAGCACGTTGTTATTGTATTATGCACGTCCTTATTAATTACGGATGATTTGTTGATTAAAATAAACAGCCTGTTCATTCATTTGAGCAGGTTGTTTTTTTTGGAAGACAGCCCCTCGATCCCCCTAGGGGGAAGCTCGAAGTTTCAGTGAAAGAAAGGTTTAAATCGCTACGCTGGTTTAATAGTTTAATCGTTTAATGGTTGGAAGTAATTTCCGTTTTTAGCTTATTTTTTTTATAAAAAAACTTTGTGCCTTTGCGTCTTCGTGTCTTCGTGTTAAAACTTCCCCCTTGGGGGATAGAGGGGGCTACAAAAACCATTCATACATTTCGTTCAACGTTAACTTCTGCTTCTCTGCTTCATTAATGTCTTTTGCAATGACACCCGATTTAAACATTAATAATCGATCTCCATATTGTAAAGCATCTTTTAAACTATGCGTAATTAACACAACGGTGATGCCAAGACTTGCGTTAATTTCTTTAGCCAATTCCATAATTTTTTGTGCAGATTTCGGATCTAACGCTGCCGTAGGTTCATCCATTAACAATACATCCGTTTTATCCATAACGCCCATGAGTAGGGTAAGTGCTTGTCGTTGTCCACCCGATAAACTTCCCATGGGTTGATTCAGTTTATCTTCCAAACCCATGTCTAACTTTTTTATTTTTTCGCGCACCAATTCAACGAAATCATTATCAATACCAATTTTCATGGTTTTGTTAGAAGATCGCAAAGCAGCCAATCTGAAATTTTCTAATATAGACAAATCAGGCGCCGTACCATTTGCAGGATTTTGAAAAACCATTGATATCCATTTGCTACGCTCGTGCCCCGGTAATTGTGTAATGTTGTTTTCATTAATAAAAATCTTTCCAGAAGAAGAAAAAAAACTACCTAAGATTAAATTAAGTAAGGTTGATTTTCCGCTACCATTTGACCCAACGATTACAACAAAAGACCCGGCTTCTATTTGTAATGTAACATTTTTTAATGCTGACACTTCATCAACATTTCCCGCATTAAATACTTTGGATACATTTTCAATCCGAATCATGATTGTTTTATTTTTTTACCAAACGTTGGCTGATTTTTGGCAATGCTACGATTAACAAAACAAAAACGGCAGTTACCATTTTTAGCATGTTGGGATCTATACCAATTGATAATGTAAATGCCAATACAAACTGAAATACAAAGCATCCGAAAACAACCAATATAATTTGCCCGTTTATTTTTTTTATGTCGAACCATTTTTTTAACGTGTCGGCAATCAACACCGAACCAAGTCCTGTAATGACAACACCAATGCCCATATTGATATCCGCAAACCCTTGATATTGCGCCACCAAAAATCCGCTTACTGCGGTAAGCGCATTTGCCAGAGCCAATCCAATAATTTTTATACGATCATTATTAATCCCTAACGCTTTCGTCATGATGGGATTATTTCCAGTAGCGCGCATGGCTAAACCAAAATCGGTTTTGAGCAAATAAATGATAAAATAGATTAGAATAGAAACGATTAAAACAGCGATGAGTAGTTGGTTCAACTGTGCATTTTCAAAAAATGAAATCACATCAAAAATAGACAGTGTGTTGATGAGTGGAATATTTGATCGTCCCATCACCAACAGATTGATAGAATACAAAGCCGTCATAATTAAAATACCAGAAAGCAATGCATCAATTTTTAATTTGGTGTGGATGAATCCGGTGCAAGTACCCGCAATAGCACCTGATAACATGCTTATGGGCAACACAATGTATAAAGGCAAATTATTACTAATTAAAATTGCAGTAATGGCAGCACCTAAAGTATAACTTCCATCTGTAGTAATGTCGGGGATATTAAACACTTTCATGGAAATGAAAATGCCCATGGCCATTGGTCCGAGGCATAAAGCCAATTGTAAAGCCGTTAGGTAAAATTGACTCATTATTTTATGGCTTTAAAATCAGCAGGGATAATGATGTTGTATTTTTTGGCTACATCTGCATTGAAAACTTTATTTCGTTTTTGTACAATTTGCCAATGTAGGTTAGAAGTAGATTTCGTTTTTAAAAGTTCTGCTGCTTGCAAACCCGCTTGAAATCCCCATTGATAAATATCGGCACCAAATGCAGCAAGGGCGCCACGTGCAACCAATCCTGCTTCGCTAGTTAATATAGGCACGTTCGCTTGATTGCAAGATTTAACGATGGTTTCAAAAGATGCAAAAACCGTATTATCTGGATTTGCAAAAAACACATCAATTTGATTAGACAATAAAGATTGCGTAACGAGTTGAACATCAGCAGAAGTATTCACCGGAAGGGCAATCAATTCCATATTATCCGTATCGGCGAGTTTTTTAATGGCGTTCATGGCTTCAACAGATTGAGGCTCGGCTTGATTAAAAATCATCCCAACTTTTATTTTCTGATTTTTAGGTTTGATGAGTGTGTTGATGAGTCCGAATGAAGTATCGATATAACCAAGCGTTTCTCCGGTGCCGAATAAATTCTTTGGTTCATTTCCTTTAGCGTCATTCAATTTCATTAAAGTAGGCGTGCCGCTCACCATCATAAAAACTGGAATTTCTTTTGTGTTTTGAATGGCGGTGATGGTGGATAATGTGGGGCAGGTGGCGATGAGCGCGGGTTGTTGCGCAATCATGTATTTGGTAATTTGTGTAAGCGTTGGAATGTCGCCTTGAGCATTTCTATAAATAACTTTTACCGTACCTTTTTTTTCATCGAAACCATTTTTTTGCAGTGCATCAAAAAAACCTTGCTTGGCTTGTGCGATGGTATTGTCTTGAAAAGCATCAATAAATGCAACCACAGGAACGCTGGATTTTTTTGAATTACATCCTGTAAAAAAACAAATGACCATTAAAGCATAAAGAATCGATTTCATAAAAAGCAGCGTTTAAAATTTTATAGAAATCAAAGATAACGAACATCGCATTTGATGAAATAAAAAGAAGAATAGAGAAAGAATAAACTTGATGTTAGATATATAATTAACCATTTTCCATTCAAATAGAATAGCTCCCCAAAAAATTACACTTCAAATACAAGAATTAATAGTCAAAATGAACAATCTATATAACTTCGTGTTTTTTAAACATACGATATTGCTTTTTTTCTCAAAAAATTTTGTATAAAAAACTTAGTAAATAATGCTAAATAAATTAGTTTGAATAAAAACAATCCCTTAGTTTTGTATTCGAATAAAAAAATTAGATACATCAATTAAAACAAAAAACATGAGCAACACAGAAAAATTAAAAGCGTTAAAGCTTACCATGGACAAGATTGACAAGGACTTTGGAAAAGGTTCTGTAATGATGATGAATGAAAAACCGATAACGGAGCAAGGGGTTATTTCAACAGGATCAATTGGTTTGGATGTGGCGTTAGGAATTGGAGGTTTGCCTAAAGGGCGTGTAATAGAAATTTATGGTCCAGAGTCGTCGGGTAAAACAACCTTGGCTACACATATTATAGCAGAAGCGCAGAAAAAGGGTGGAATATGCGCGATTATAGATGCGGAGCATGCTTTTGATAGTGCTTATGCGCAAAAGTTGGGTGTAGATATAGATAATTTGTTGATATCACAGCCTGATTATGGAGAGCAAGCGTTAGAAATTGCGGATAGATTAATATTATCAGGTGCTTTGGATGTTGTGGTTATAGATTCAGTAGCAGCGTTGGTTCCAAAGAGTGAATTGGAAGGAGAAATGGGCGATAGCAAAATGGGATTGCATGCAAGATTGATGAGTCAGGCGTTGAGAAAGTTAACGGCAACGATTTCTAAAACAAATAGCTGTTGCATTTTTATCAATCAATTGAGAGAGAAGATAGGAGTGATGTTTGGAAATCCAGAAACTACAACAGGTGGTAATGCGTTGAAGTTTTATGCGTCTGTTCGTTTGGATATTCGTAGAATGACACAAATAAAAGATGGTGATGAAATTGTAGGTAACCACATCAAGGTAAAAGTGGTAAAAAATAAAGTGGCGCCTCCTTTCCGTCAAGCAGAATTTGACATTATATATGGTGAAGGAATTTCTAAGGTGGGTGAGATTATTGACATGGGTGTAGAGTTGGGCATCGTACAAAAAAGTGGCAGCTGGTTCAGTTATAATTCGGATAAATTAGGACAAGGTCGCGAATCTGTAAAACAACTGCTAATCGATAATCCAGGAATGGCCAATGAAATAGAAGGCAAAATCAGAGAGAAGATAAAAGAAATGCAAGCGCAATAATTTTTGTTGATACAAAATCGATTTGCCAAAAATGTAAAGCATTTCAATTTAGTGGCTATATTTTGTATCAATCGCTTTGTTTTTCTTGCTTCATTGGGAGCTTAGCATGAAAAGAAGAATGTTTAAATCGCTACGCTGGTTTAATAGTTTAAGGGTTTAAGGTTGGAAGCTCTTTCCATTTATTAGCTTCTTTGTTTTTGTAAAAAACCTTCGTGCCTTTGCGTCTTCGTGTCTTTGTGTCAAAAAATGCTGCAAGCGTTTCAACTTCGCGGCTTTTATGATTGAGTTAAGATGTTATAAATTTTAGTAAACGATTTTTTAAAAATAGTGCAACGTTCATTCTGTTGTATTTTTTGGGTTAGTTAAGTAATAAACCGTCTTTTTCTAAGGACGGTTTTTTTGTGACCTAGAATAAATGGTTCAAGAGGTTCAATGCGTTCAAAAGGTTCAAGAGGTTGGAAGCATTTTCCATTTATTAGCATCTTTTATCTAGAAAAAAGCTTCGTGCCTTTGCGCCTTTGCTCCTTTGCGTGAAACAAAGAAGGTTTAAATCGCTACGCTGGTTAAATAGTTTAAGGTTGGAAGCACTTTCCATTTATTAGCTTCTATTTTTAAAAAAAGCTTCGTGCCTTTGTGTTTTAGTGCCTTCGTGTTTCAAATCCTTCGCGCCTTTCTGTTTTAAAATTATTCGCAAGCATCACCTTACTACCAATCCAATTTTGTAACATTGTAGTTTACATTTTTAATGTTATTCGTTTTAATGAAAAATAATATCAAGCCACACCTTGCGCTATTAGGTACCAATATATTCTTTGCCATCAATTTCACTGCAATAAAATTTTTGTTCAACAATAAATTTATACTTCCATTTGGTTTAAATTTCACCCGTATGCTTGGCACCACCATATTACTATGGATCATGTATTTTTTCTCGAAAAATAAAGAAAGCATCAATCGTATACATTATAAAAGATTTTTTACTTGTGCATTATTGGGTATTACGATAAATCAACTTTTATTTATTAAAGGGCTTTCATTGACACATACTGTTCACGCTTCTTTGTTAATGTTAACTACACCAATTTTTATTACCATTATTGCAGCTTGGATTTTGAAAGAAAGACTTACACAAAATAAAATTATTGGTTTGATATTGGGTGTAATTGGTTCTACATTATTAATAAGATCAAGAAATGATTCTGGAAATGCCAATGACATTTTGCTTGGCGATTTTTATATTATTGTAAATGCAATTTGCTATTCTTATTATTTTGTGCTGGTAAAGCCATTGATGAAAAGATATGATTCCTTTACTGTAATTAGAACATTATTTACTGTAGGTTGTATTGTTGCGCTTCCATTTTGTTGGTCCGAATTTAGTCAAACACCTTGGAGTACTTATACACCAGAAGCATTTGGCACACTTGCATTAGTTGTAATCGGTGGTACATTTTGCGCTTATTTATTTAACCTATATGGCATAAAACATTTAGGTGCTTCTGTTTCGGGTTCATATATTTACTCGCAACCATTATTTGCAACTATAATTGCAATGATATTTTTGGGAGAAACCATAGACTTAACCAAAATCATCGCTGCGGTTTGTATTTTCTTGGGTGTTTATTTTGTTAATAAAATGACAACTGTTGATAATGAAACAACTGATTAAACCGAGTAAAAACTATTTTTAAAATGCTTGATTATATTTTTGTTTCTAATTCCAATGAATATGAAGCAGCAATGAAATTGTTTTTAGAGTATTCCAATTGGTTGAATATTGATCTCTCTTTTCAGAAATTTGATGAGGAATTAAAGATTCTCAAAACCATGTATGGTCCTCCTCATGGCTGCATAATTTTATGCAAACATGAAAATGATTTTGTGGCTTGTGTAGCTGTTAGAAAAATTGATGAAGGTGTTGCGGAACTGAAGCGTATGTACGTTAAACCTGATTTTCAACGAATGGGCATTGGAGAAAACCTGCTAAAACTATCCATCAGTTTCGCAAACGAAAATGGATATAAAACCATTAAGCTTGATACATTAAATACCATGACACCCGCAATGAATCTATATGCCAAACATGGATTTGTGGAAACCGAAGCTTATTATTTTAACCCCGAGCCAACGGCGGTGTATTTTGAAATGAAAGCCCCCTTCCCCAACCCTTCCCCCGAAAGGTGAAGGGAGTTTAAACTTGATATCGCGAAGAATTTGAAACACGAAGGCACGAAGACACAAAGGCACGAAGTTTTTTTGATTAGATAGAGAAACAGAATGTGAATGAAGAAAAAAGTCAAAAGTTAATTTTCGCTCTGACTTTTTGAAGCTCTTGTAGACACCGGTTTGGAAACCGGCGCCAGAAGTCACGAAGTTTTTTGTAAAACAAAGATGCTAATAAATGTAAAATGTTTCCAACCTCAAAAACCTCAAAAACATCTCAAACCTCATTAACGTTTCAAACATTCTTCGGATAATCAAAAAACACAAACTCCTTTTCGGCAGCATAAAACTCCTTCCAATCGGAAATGTCCGCTTTTATGGCAAACATGCCACAGGTGGGCATATCGTCAATTTTTACTTTTCCTACAAGCGTATTTACAAAATCTGTTATTCCGGGATTGTGACAAAATACGGCAACCGTATCAAACTCATTATTAATCTTTCCTACCACATAATGAATGGTTTCAGAAGATGAATGATATAAAATTTCTTCTTTTTGAATTTCTTCTTTTTGAATATTTAGTACTTTACAAAAATGAACACAAGTTTGCATGGCCCTTTTTGCGGTACTCGAAACCAAATGATTGATGTTGATTTTTTTATCCAATAATCGTTTCGCCATTTCTGGCGCATCCTTATTTCCACGGTCATTTAACGGTCGTTCAAAATCTGTTTGATCAGCATTTGCCCAACTGCTTTTTGCATGTCTAACGATTATTAGCGTTTTCATTTAGCCGTTTTTCGAGTTAATATCCACGCACGTTTTTTCCTTCCAAATAATTCATCAACGCTTTATTACAAACGCGATTACCGCCTTTTGTTGGATAGTCGCCTGTAAAATACCAATCGCCTTTATTGTTTGGACAAGCTTCGTGCAATGCTTCAATGCTTTGATAAATGACTTCAACAGGAATTTTAAAATCTTCGGGTGTTATTAATTCTGCAATTTTTGCTGAAATCTGTTCTGTTGAAAATGGGTTATAAATTTCACGAACTACGTTTACACTATCCAGCATTTTATTGCTTTCAAGCTCATTACATTTTTCTAATAATTGATTAAGCAACTCGCTATTGTTCGTTTCTTTTAAAAGCGCAATCGCTGCACGAAACGCAACAAAATCGCCTAGTTTGCTCATGTCTATTCCATAACAATCGGGATATCTTATTTGCGGTGCTGATGAAACAACTATAATTTTTTTAGGATTTAATCTGCCCAACATGCGGATGATGCTTTCTTTTAAAGTGGTTCCACGCACAATACTATCATCAATCACCACCAAAGTATCTACATCTTTTTTTACCGTTCCATAAGTAATGTCATAAACGTGTTGAACCATTTCATTTCGGCTATTGTCTTCCGTTATGAAGGTTCTTAGTTTAACGTCTTTAATGGCAATTTTTTCTATGCGCACCTTCCGGTTTATCATTTCAGAAAGCTTCTCTGCATCATAATCATTTCCCCAACTTAATATTCTTTCTATTTTGATTTTATTGAGATAATCTTCTGCGCCTTTTATTAAACCATAAAAAGCGGTTTCAGCCGTATTGGGAATAAAAGAAAAAATGGTGTTTCTTAAATCATAATTAATGGCGTTGAGTACAATGTTGCTGAGGTTGTAACCCAATGCTATACGTTCTCTATAAATCTTTTCATCGCTACCACGACTGAAATATATTCGTTCAAAACTACAGGCCTTTCTTTCTTTAGCTTCTATAATTTGTTCTATTTGATAATCACCATTTTCATGTACAATTAACCCCATTCCTGGCATCAATTCTTTCACCTCATTTTCTTCAAGGTTGAATGCAGTTCTTATGGCAGCTCTTTCACTTGCTGCAACCACCACATCATCGCTAATATAATAGTATGATGGTCTTATGCCATGTGCATCGCGAACTACAAAAGATTCTCCTCCTCCAGTAATTCCGGCAAAATTGAATCCACCATCAAACAATTGCACTGATTTTTTTAATACATCAACAATGTTAATCTCTTCTGGATTTTGTTTGTCGGCTTCTACCAAATAATGATGTATCACCTCCATCATTGCCGCCAAATCGCTTTGTTTCTGAAATGCATCTGCATCAATTTGTATCAGCTTAAATAGCTCTTCGGTATTTACTAGATTAAAATTTCCAGCCAATGCCATGTTTCTTGCCGGAATAATATCTTTTTTAATAAAAGGGTGACAAAAAGCAACATCGTTTTTCCCTTGTGTGCCATAACGCAAATGCCCCAACAATAATTCTCCCATCACGTTGATGTGGCCTTTCATTAATCCGGGATGATGCTTAATTTCTGGTTGATATTTTTCTATTTCGGCAATTTCTTGTCCTATTTTTTCAAACAAATCTGCAATGGGTTGATGGGCATTGCTTCTAATCCGATACAGAAATGGATAACCGGGTTCTGTATCTAATTTTATGGCTGCAACCCCAGCACCGTCTTGTCCGCGATTGTGCTGTTTTTCCATCAATAAATACAACTTATTTAACCCGTATAAAACGTTGTTATATTTTTGTTGATAATAGCTAAAAGGTTTACGCAATCTAATTAAAGCCAAACCGCATTCGTGTTTTATTTCGTCGCTCATGGTAGTAAAATCAGGAATTAAGAAGCAAAAATAGTTGATAAGCCAACAGTAAACAAAAAACCCCGCAAAAGAGCGGGATTATTAACAATGAAATTGTAATTTATTTTACAAACCACTGAAACAAATACCCAATTGCAACAATTTAATATTTGCTGCAACATTGTCTTTAAACATGGTGGTTAAATTATAAGATCCAAAAACCGAAAAATTGCCATAACCAACTCTAGCAGTAGCGGCAATACGTGTTGTGTTGAAATATCCTTTAGCTGTAACTTTTTGAGTAAACTGATTGATTGTTGTACCCGAAGCGTTAAGCAATGTTTTCCCTTTAGTGTGTGCATTAATTAATGTTCCAATTTTTGCACCTACTGCTACTTTAAAAGATTTGTTTGGATTTTTAGGATTAGAAAAATATCTGAATTCTAGAGGAATTTCTGCATAAGCTGTAGAAACTTTAAATTTATTAAAACGAAAGGATGTATCTAAATTATCAAAACTTAATTGTGGTGTACTGCCGTTGATATTTACAGTCATTTTATCAAAATAAATATTACTTGTACCAATACCAATTCCGAATGCAATACTGTATTTTGGATTTTCTTTGAATGACTTATCATACATCACATAAATATTAACGCCTCTTGAATTACTTTTTGTTTTAGATTGAATGCTATCGGGTGCATTTAACCAATTATCGGAACTAAACTGAACCATAAAATGATCGTTAGCTTTAGGCGAAAAATTCATTTTTCCGTCGGAGGGATTTATTTGTGCACTTGCAATTATTGAAACAAGAACACCCAATATCAACATAGAAAATTTTCTCATAATTTTTAACTTATCGGGCAAATTTAGTTGAATAACTTTTAAATAATGGTTAAAGGTTTTAATTTATTGCTGATTAATTAATATTAATTTTAAAAACTAAAACTTTCTGTTTAATAATATTGGCATAAAGAAAACCACATTGTGCCATAATTAGAAAATCAATTCCCCCAACAAAAAAACTAAAATGAAAAAGATACCAACTTGGCACGAAGAACACGAGATAGCATCTACAATTGGACAACGATTAGCGGATAAGGTAGCGAGTGGTATGGGTTCTTGGCGGTTTATTATCTATCAATCTATTGTTGTTTTAATTTGGATGATGATTAATGTCATTGCTTATTTTAAGCATTGGGATCCATACCCTTTTATTTTATTGAACTTGTTGTTTTCTACACAAGCAGCATATGCCGCGCCAATTATTATGATGTCACAAAATCGCCAAAACGACCGCGATAGAATCCAAGCTGCAGCAGATTACAAAACGAATATTGAAGCAAAGCTTGAAATTGAGGCATTACAAAAACAATTATCAAAAATTGAAATTGAAAAGTTGGATAAGATTTTGAAAATTATGGAAGAGATGAAAGCAAAATAAGTATCATTTATAGTTCCTAAACAAATCATACTAACAATGCTATTCATTTCAATAAATTTATTACAAAGGCAGAAATGAAGTTAACTAAACATCTAAAATACTTTTTTAAAAGCGAAAAATCTACAGGAATAGTTTTAATTATTGCAACGATTTTTTCGCTTATCATTACGAATTCTAATTTTGGAAAAGCGTATCATCATTTTTGGCAACTTTCATTATTTAATGAAACTGTTGAGCATTGGATTAACGACGGAATAATGACTATCTTTTTTCTTCTCGTTGGTTTGGAGTTGAAGCGTGAATTGTTTTATAGGGAGTTGTCAAATAAACGAGAAGCGATGTTGCCCATATTAGCTGCAATAGGTGGAATGCTTGTTCCAGCTTGTGTTTATCTGGCTTTTAATTGGGGCACAGAAACCCAATCTGGTTTTGGAATTCCGATGGCAACAGATATTGCTTTTTCATTGGGAATTTTATCATTATTGGGAAACCGCGTTCCCGTTTCATTAAAAATATTTCTCACCGCACTTGCCGTAGTCGACGACCTTGGTGCAATTGCGATCATTGGTTTTTTTTACACCTCGTCATTGGTTTGGATGAATCTTTTTTTAGCACTTGGCATTTATGCGGTACTGATAATATTAAATAAACTAAAATTAAATTCACTTTTCATTTACTTAATTGGCGGAATAGCCATGTGGTATTTTATGCTACACTCCGGAATTCATGCAACAATCACCGGCGTTTTATTGGCATTTGTAATTCCTTTTGAGAACGGAAGTACAGATTCAAACGCATATTCCCTTCAAAATCTTTTACACAAACCAGTTGCGTTTTTTATACTTCCAATATTTGCATTAGCCAACACTTCCATATTTTTAAACGCAAGCATTTCGCAAATTATTTCCGAAAATTATACATTAGGCATAGCGTTGGGATTGATTATTGGTAAACCAATTGGCATTATTTTATTTACTTATTTAGCTACTGTTTTAAAATTTTGTCAATTGCCCAAAGGTTTAAAATGGCGTCATATGTTAGGCATAGGATCTATAGCTGGCATAGGTTTTACCATGTCTGTTTTTATTACGATACTTGCTTTTAAAAATGAAACAGTAGCAAACAATGCAAAACTGATGGTATTGATTGCGTCGTTGATTTCTGGAGTGATTGGATTTATAATTTTAAGTAGGACTTTAAAAAGAACTTCCACAATTGAGCAATAAAGCCTATCTTTAAACTATTCCGCGGCTCAAAGCCGGTTTTATTGATGATTTATTTTCCCCAATAATCGCTGATTCAGCAACCTATTTTGATGATGGAGCTTATTTCCATTTCCGCACTCATTTTTTAATAATATAATTTTGTTATTTACAGAACTACAAATCATTGAGCCCATTTTAAATGCGCTTCACGAGGAAGGCTACACGTCTCCCACACCCATTCAGCAAAAATCTATTCCAATCATTTTAAAAGGAAAAGACCTACTTGGTTGCGCGCAAACAGGCACTGGTAAAACAGCCGCTTTCGCTATTCCAATGCTCCAATTGTTGAGCAAACCTTTTGCACAAAGACCCGGCGAAAAAAATATTCGCGCTTTAATTTTAACGCCAACCCGCGAGCTTGCTATTCAAATTGAAGAGAGTTTTAAAGCTTATGGTCGTCATTTACGATTGAAGCCATTGGTAATTTTTGGCGGCGTTAGTCAAGTGCCACAAACTCAAGCATTACAAAGAGGTACAGATATTTTAGTAGCTACGCCAGGAAGGTTACTCGATCTAATGAATCAAGGATTTATCAATTTAAAAGACATTGAAATTTTTGTATTGGATGAGGCTGATCGTATGCTCGATATGGGTTTTGTGCATGATGTAAAACGCGTTATCACAAAGCTTCCTCAAAAAAGACAAACGCTTTTCTTTTCGGCAACCATGCCAATGGAAATTCAATCGCTGGCAAATGCCATTTTAACCGATCCCGAAAAAGTAGAAGTTACTCCGGTTTCTTCAACAGCCGATACCATTCAACAATCTTTATTTTATGTAGATAAAGCGAATAAAAAATCGTTGTTGAATTTTATTTTAGAAGATAAAGAAATTAAATCTGCACTTGTTTTTACCCGTACCAAACACGGCGCGGATAAAGTAGTAAAGGATTTGATTAAAATAAATATCAAGGCTGAAGCCATTCACGGCAACAAATCTCAAAACGCACGCCAACGCGCATTATCGAATTTTAAAGATAGAACCACGCGTGTATTGGTGGCTACGGATATTGCAGCAAGAGGAATTGATGTGGATGAACTTACACACGTAATCAATTACGAATTGCCGAACATTCCAGAAACTTATGTGCATCGTATAGGCCGTACCGGTAGAGCTGGATTGAGTGGTATTGCTTTCTCTTTTTGTGAAGAAGAAGAAGTACCATACTTAAAAGACATTCAAAAGTTGATTGGTAAGTCTATTCCGGTAAACAGTTCACATTTGTATCATGTTGAATTTAAACCACAAAGTAAATTTGCACCTGCGCCCAAAAAGCCACAAGGTGGAAGACCAAACAACAATCGCAAATTCAATAAACCAGCGAATAAGTCCTTTTCAAGACAATCATCAAAATAAGATTAATAATCATCAATGATTTTTATCTTTGTTTGAAAATAATTTAAACATGTTTAATAATCGCAGTAGAATTAAAGAACTTTTAACCTCAGATAAAACAAATTATCAAACAACCGTAATGGGTTGGGTAAGAACGTTTCGCAATAACCAATTTATAGCTTTAAACGACGGATCTACCAACAATAACTTACAAGTAGTAGTGGCATTGGGCTCTTTGGATGAAACAACCATTAAAAGAATCACCACTGGTGCTTGTATTAAAGCGGTGGGTGAAATTATTCCTTCATTGGGAAAAGGTCAAAAAGTAGAATTAATTGCCAATAGCGTAGAAATATTGGGTGATAGTGATGCTGAAAAATTTCCATTGCAACCTAAAAAGCACAGCTTGGAATTTTTGAGAGAGATTGCACATCTACGATTCCGCACCAACACGTTCGGTGCAATTTTTAGGGTTCGTCACGCACTGGCTTTTGCGATTCATGAATTTTTCAACAAAAAGAACTTTGTTTATTTACATACACCCATTATTACAGCAAGCGATGCAGAAGGTGCTGGTGAAATGTTTAAAGTAACCACCTTGCCACTTGATGGAACCGCGCCAAAAAATGATGATGGATCTATCAATTTCAAAGATGATTTTTTTGGCCGTAGTACAAACTTAACCGTTAGTGGACAATTGGAAGGCGAATTGGCTGCGATGGCGTTTAGTGATATTTATACTTTTGGTCCAACCTTCCGTGCAGAGAACAGCAACACTACTCGTCACCTTGCAGAGTTTTGGATGATCGAACCCGAAATGGCTTTTAGCGATTTGGAAGACAACATGAATCTTGCGGAAGAATTTATCAAATACATTATCAAACACGCGATGGACAACAATCGCGAAGATTTGGAATTTTTAGCACAAAGATTGGAAGAAGAAGAAAAATCAAAACCACAAAACGAAAGAAGTGAAATGGGTTTGATTGAAAAGTTGGAGTTTGTGGTAAACAATGATTTTGAAAGAATTACATACACCGAAGCGATTGATATTTTACGCGAATCGAATCACAACAAGAAAAAGAAATTCCAGTATTTAATTAACGAATGGGGAATTGATTTACAAAGTGAGCACGAAAGATATTTGGTAGAAAAACATTTTAAAAAACCGGTAATCCTTACCAACTATCCAAAAGACATAAAAGCGTTTTACATGCGCCAGAATGATGATGGTAAAACCGTAGCTGCGATGGATATTCTAGCACCAGGAATTGGTGAAATTGTTGGTGGTTCACAAAGAGAAGAAAGGTTGGATAAGCTTACTCAAAGAATGAACGAAATGCATATTCCAACCGAAGAATTGGATTGGTATTTAGATACAAGAAGATTCGGTGCTTGTCCGCACGCTGGCTTTGGACTTGGTTTTGAAAGAATCGTATTGTTTGTAACTGGAATGGGAAATATCAGAGATGTGATTCCTTTTCCGAGATATCCTAAGAGTGCTTCTTTTTAAAGCCCCCTCAATCCCCCAAGGGGGAAGCTGGTTCCAATTATTAGCAACTTTGTTTTATAAAAAAACTTCGTGTCTTTGTTCTTTTGGCGCCGGTTTCCAAACCGGTGTCTATAAGAGCTCAAAAAGTCAGAACGAAAATGAGAAAGAAAATTAACTTTTGACTTTTTTCTTCATTCACATTTTGTTTCTCGCTCTAATCAAAAAAACTTCGTGCCTTTGCGCCTTCGTGTTAAGAATAAGTTCAAGATGTTTAATACTTTCAATGGGTTCAAGAGGTTGGAAGTATTTTCCAATTATTAGCAACTTTGTTTTATAAAAAAACTTCATGACTTTGTTCCTTTTTGTTTCAAGAAAAAATTCAAAAGTAAAAAGCACAAAAATTATAAAGAGTAAGCTCACAAAGAAATAATGCAAAGCTTAATCACATTAAAGTATAAACCCCGTAGGGGTGATACAATACTAGAATGTTTGTTAAGGTTGGATAAGAGCCCCAGCGGGGCGACATAAATTTTTATTTAAGTTGTATGTTTTTTAAGAATAAAATGGTGCAAATATTTTATTTGCACCATTTTTATATCTCAATGTTCCAATAAAATTGTTCCAAAAAATAATCAAATCGAAATTGTAATGAACCAGGTCGCTCCGATGGAGCTTTAAAAAACCGTACTCATTAAATTAGAAACATTATGCTCCTACGGAGCTAAAAACAATGTGTTTATTTTAATATAATCTATTCAATTTACAACCACATCATTCTCTCGAAGACCATTCAAATATTCCTCCGCATTGGATTTCACCGTCTTTAAAAATAATCGATCCGCAGATATTTTTAATTGCGCTTTTATCTCTTCATCATTTACTATTGCAATTTTATTGTTGGGCAATACGGCCAATATTTTCATTTTTTTATTGCGAAGAAGTCCAACCTTTTTTAAATCCTTTGGTAAATATGGAATTACAGAATTATTGTCTTCATAAATAACATAAATCATGATGTGGTTGGTTGATGGATCTATTTCTTTTTCAAAATCAAAAGAAATATTGGTAATAAGCAAATCGGCATCATTTATAATTTTATCTACATTCCAAATGCCCATTTTGTTTATTCTAAATTGATTTACCATATCAGCTTCTTGTTCAACCCTTAATTTTTCTGCAGTATATTTCGCAAAATTGATTTCATAATCTTTCATTTTTTCAGAGAAATCATTTCTGAATGCACGCTTTTCATTTTTGTTGAAAACCGGACTAGCGTTTACTTTAAATGTTTTGGTTACCGCATTGCTTGAAAAATCACGCATTGTTTTTGTGAACACCATTTCGTATTTCATTTTGCGTTTATTAATTTCTTTGATAGCCACATCGTCCCAATCAACCCGCATCGCTTCTAAAAGTTCATCAGAAATATTTTTCCGATCAATCTTCCATTTCAAATTTTCAAATGATTTTAAATAAGGTGCATCTTCTAAATTGGCAACCATTTCAAAAATCAAATCTTGAATACTATCTTCTGGATTTGGAGAAATCGGCGTAATTAGATTTTGTAGTTTTAATTTTTTTCTGGAATTTTCTATGTTGTTGAAATTGTTGGTTACATTCCAATTGGCGCTGTCATTTAAATAATACAATTCATACCCGTCCGTCTTTTTAAAAGAAGCCAATTCAACATCAATATATTTTTCGGGCTTTAACATTAATTGATTTCCTTCTTGATAAGCATTCAATTCAATCATTCCAGCCGATTGTAAAAACGCATTTCTATCTTGGTTTGTACTCATTGGAATTCCTGATCTGAAAATATCAATGGCATTCTCAAAGGTTCTATATTTAAAGGATACCTTCCCAGTAATGGCTTTGCCCTGAGGGTTTATAAATGCATTTGCAGGAATGCGAATTAAAGTACCATTTTCTTTTTCGATGGTTATGGCGCTATCTGCATTAAATACTATTTCTGAAAATGGAAGATCTGCATTTTTTATTGGTGGATTAATTTGTTGATTATAATTTTCATTTTTGGGCAGAAAAAAATAAGCGCCAATTATGATCATTATTCCTGAAAATGTTAACCCTATAATTTTAGTTTTATTATTTAGTTGATAAACCATAACATAATGTTTTAAAAGTGAAAAGAAAACGGTTTGCTTAATGTCTAAATTTTATAGACGATTTAAAAACTAATTTTTGATCTTTAAATTATAACAGTATAAAAATCCATCGGTACAATTCACTAACAAATCGAGATACCCATCTTGGTTAACATCTTTCACTATTGGCGTCATCTCACTTGATGCGGGAAGTTCAAAACGCTCTATTACTTGTTTTGTATCAAGAGAGATAATTTCAATAAAACCATAATCAAAATTTGCATAGTCATGCTGGTTTAACAGCAGGACACAGTTTTTACTTCCTTTATATGGAAATGTATTGTTTGATAATAATGCGTCTCCAAAATTTCTTGATATTTTATTATTGGTACCAGAAAAAGCATATTTACTTACGCCTTCAAAGTTTCTGCTGATGGTATCTGTTAAAATATTTTTTTCATAAATCAATAAAGATTCATTGCTGGCTAAAATCATTTTATTGTTTTTTGTACAAATATTATTTAAGCTTAATCCTGTTTCTGTTTGAAACGTTGAATCTTTTTTTATGCATTTGCCTTTTGCATTTAATGTAATTTGATAAGAACAATATTTGTTCGGTCCTTTATAGGTTGAGTAAAATAAAATGGGTGTAGATGCTACACCAGATCCCGTAACCATGTTTTGAAATTCAAGATTTTCATTGTTGCTAAAACACCAAAATAGTTGTCCATTGTTTCCATTTATTGCATAAAGCTTGTTGTCATAAGTTAAATACAATAAATCTAAAACGCCATCATTGTTTAAATCTCTTAATTCTGGTTTGGTGAAAAATGAAATGGTATTACTGAAGTATGATTTCACTTTAAAAATGGTGCGATTGTCTTCTGGTTTCCATCCATTAAAATCGGGTGTATAATACGTCCATACTGTATTGCCTGTTTCCGGCTCAACAGCTCTAACTTCCCCAGACTCTGAAGCATAAACAATATATTTTTTATCTTTTCCTTCAATCAAAACGGGTTCGTGTTCAATATCACCTGAAGTAGGTTTTTTCCAAATCGTCTTTCCATCAGGAGTTGTGCAAAAAAATTCTTCATTATCGTTTCCAAAATATAGCTTTTGGTTGTACAACAAAAGTCCATTTACATCCATATCGCCCAAACAGTCACCACTAAAGCATTTTTTAGTCTTGCCATTTTGCCTGTTTAAAATATATACGCCAGATGTCTTATCGTAATAAAAATAGTCCATAAAATAATTTCCGTTTGAACCAATTATTAAATCATTGCCATTAAAAATTACGTTCGATCTAAAGCTAACCCTTCCAATATCTTCTTTCCACAAAAGCGGAAAAGTTTTACCAATTTCTGGAAGACGGTCGTTTTCTTTTGGATTTGCTGTGTTAAGTGTGCAAACAAAAAACAACATTGCAGATAGTCGTATCATAGTATTTATTTTAAGGTGAACAATAAAATTTACATTCAAATTCATCGATTTGAATCAAACAAATCGATAAAAAACTTAGCAATAAAATAATGGAGTAAATGTTTTGTACTAGGCGTGTTTTTTTATAAAAGTAATGGCTAAGTAAATAATTAAACCACAATAAAATGTTAATAGAAATCTGGAGAGGCTTATAAAAAATTCTGCTTAAGATTAATTTTAAATAGTTTAAAAACAGTTTTTAAAAACGTAAAACCATTATTGATACTATATTTCAGGGATTTAATATTAAAATTTAAAAACCATAAATATACACATCTGCCCAACCGAAAATATTTATAAAGACCAATCTAATTAAAATGTTAAAAAACCAAATTCAACCAATTTTACTTTTTACTTTTTCATTTTTACTTAACCAATCATCATAAATTTTCGATATTAATTAATAACTTCAATACATGGCAAACAATAATTTCTTCGAATATCTAATCAATCCATTAGAGCTTTTAAAAACAAAAAAAGTGCTTCAGGTTAACCCAACGGTCATCCCTGAACGAAAAGAAAATGTTTTAGGAAAAATATTTTTGTTTGAGTACGATTCAGAAAACATCATCTATTCGGAACTAAATAAAATAGAAGACACGTTTAAGCATTTAGATACTTCTTTAACATCTTGGATAAATATTGATGGGATAAATAGGGTTGAAGTAGAACGAATTTGTACACAGTTTAATATTCATCCATTAATTATAGAGGATATTTTAAGTATTGGACAACGTCCAAAAATGGATCAAATTAATGGAATACTTTTTTGTGTGATGAATATGTTGTTTTTTAATGATCAAACGGAAACGGTAGAATCCGAACAAATTAGTATCGTACTTGGTAAAAACTTTATCATCACTATACAAGAGGATCAAAAAAGAGATGTGTTTAATGGGTTGCGCGAAAAGATAAAAATCAATAACAGTAAACTTAGACAACTGCATGCTGATTTCCTTTTTTACATGCTTATCGATACTATTGTAGATCATTATTTTTTGGTGATGGAAAAGTTGGGAGAAAAAATAGAATTGCTTGAAGAGGATATTGTAAAAAACGCAACCAACAGAACGCTTGTAAAAATAAATTCGCTTCGAAAAGAAATGATTATTTTAAAAAGAAGCATAGGTCCAGTTAGAGAATTAATAAATGGAATTTTAAAAAGTGAAAATGAATTAATAGAAGAAAAGACTGAAAAGTATTTCAAAGACGTGCACGACCATATCATCCAGGCAAATGATCTAGCTGAAAACTACCGTGATATGTTGATCAACATGCACGATTTATACATGAGCAATGTGAATTTGAAACTAAATGAATCGATGAAAGTGATGACGATTGTAACTTGTTTATTGGCACCAGCAACTGTAATTGGTGGCATATTTGGCATGAACTTCGAAGCAATTCCAATGCTGCACAACAAATGGGGATTCTTTATTTCCGTTGGGATAATGTTTATTATTCCAATTTGGATGATTCGTTACTTTCGGCGAAAAAAATGGTTTTAACTTATTGTTCTTTTGCCTTTTTATATACGGGTACAGTACTGCAAGGTTCGCCAAACATAATTGACTTTGCGATAGGTCGCAATTTATTGGTAATTTCTAAATACGCTTCTTCTGGAATAGGCTTTTCGCCACAACCTTTTACTACCACTCGGTTATCTATAAACGCGGCTACATCTATTCGTTGAATTTTTTGTAAAAGCAATTTATTTTGAACTTCATCAGCGTTGCCTAACATAACGTGTATGCATACGGGTTGTAAAAGTGAAGCAATGAGCATATATGCCCACATGGGAATAATGGCATCAGCGCTACAAGTGACGGCTACAATTTTATGTTCATATTTTTCAAGTGATAATTCTTTTAACGCAGCTCTAAAATCTTTTTCTTTTAAAATCAACCCCATGAATAAATAATCTTTGATATCAAAAACTACGATTTCTTCTTTTGGGAAATAGCTTTCCAAATCAATGGTTAATATGCCACTTTCGGCAACTTTATTGGTAAATACTTCAGACATAAAGCAAAAGTAATTATTTAATAGGAGATAGCAGGATACTTGATTCAGGATTCTAGATACTGGGATGTATTCATTTACTAAAAATGATTATGATATTGTTTGGCGTTTGGTGTTTGGCGTTGAAAAAATCATACTTATGTGATTTCACGTAAATAATTCAAAATTGCTAGGACGAATGGATTAATTCTATTACACCTAAGGTTTAAATCTTGGGCTATAAAACAATTTTTTACGAGTAAATTTTATAATTTGATAATGACGACGTCTTAAAACGGTTAAAAAAGAATACTCACAAAAAGGTATAAAATCCGCAAATAGAAATCGATTTCAACACCAAACGCCAAACTTACCCTTCGGAGCAATCCTCGCAAATGGGATCTAATAAAAAAGCCGATCTACATCAGACCGGCTTTTTAATATTTTCGAAAAACGAATGATTAAAAATGTTTGCTTCTACCATCAACAATTGTTGCTCTTTTTTTCAACGCTTCGTACCAGCCATTTGATTGACTTTTAATTGAACTGATTTTTGTATTGTATTGTTGAGCTAAAACCTCAGCTGATTCATCAGGCTTGTTTTGAACAGTATTTACTTTAATGATAAATACACCTGTTGTACCATCAATTAGCGGAGATACTTTTGATTGATAGGCTTTGTTAAAAGAAGCACCAATTACTTTTGGCTCCATTCCAACACCGTTAATAAATTGAGCATTTAATAATACCGTTGAATCGTTTCCAGCAACTTGAATGGTTTTGCCATAAGCAGCAGAAGCACTTTCTAAAGTTGGGTTATTACCGATTTTCTTTTTAATCATGTCTGCTTTTTTCTGATTGCGGATGATTGCCTCGCAACCTGATCTTGCTGTTTCTGCGTCTTGAACGCCTTCTTCTTTTACTTTATCCAATACAGCAACAACAAATTGATCGCCAATGCTGAACGGTTCGCTAATGTCGCCTTTTTTAGCTTCAAAAATCCAACGTACCAAAGATCTTGCGTCTCCTAATTTTCCAACTTTATAATCGTTTTCTTTAATTAAATCAGGAACAGTAGTTAAACTTAAACCAGCGTTTGAAATGTATTTTTCCAATTCTGCTTTTGACTTAACGGCAGAAGCTTTAGTAGCTTCTAAACTCGCTTTGTTTACAGTAACATCGCTAGCAATAATTTCTTTACCGAAATAAGCAATTTTGTATGCTGTTTTAAAATCTTTTTGGCTTACAACATCAATGATATGGTAACCAAATTGAGTTTTTACAACACCTTTAGAACCTGCAGGTTTTGTAAAGCAATATTCGTTAAACTCTGGAACCATTGCACCATATGCAAAAGTCCCTAAATCGCCGCCTTTATCTTTACTACCATCCGCAGAATATTTTAAAGCCATCATAGAAAAATCAGCACCAGACAGAATCGCGTTGTATATACTATCCGCTAATTTTTTAGCAGCAGAATCTGCCATAATTTCTGCACCGGTTTGTTGATTTACAGTTGCAATTAAAATATGTCTTGCTTTTGTACTATCTGGTAATTGCTTACTGCTGATTTTTTTAGCCAAAACATAATTTTCTCTTTGAACAAAAGGTCCAAAAACAGCACCAGGCGCTAAGCTTACTAATGTATCCGCATAAACTTGATTTGTCATTTTTTCTTTAGTAACAAAATCATCTTTAAAATCTATAGAAGAAGCGTTTCTAGCAAAAAATGAAGCGTTGTTGGTATCTGCTTGAAATGCTGATTTCAACTCATTAACTGCGTTATAAGCTACAGTGCTATCTTCAAGTGAAGGCAAAAGACTGAAATCAACATAAGAAACGTTTCTACCTTTTTCTTGTTTGAATTGCTCTTTGTGTTTGCTTACATAATCATTGATATCTTGATCCGTAACTTTTACCAATGAATCAGAAATTTCGCCATAAGGAACGGTAACGTAAGAAATGATGGCGAAAGATTTAGCTTCAGCAGCATCTTTTTTCTGCATCCAAGTTGGGTAATAAGCACTTGAATTTAAAAGGGCTGTGTATTTAGCAGCAGTAGTATTCAATTTTAAAGGCTCAATCATTTGGCTATTGATGGCATCTTTTTGCTCACCTTTAAGTTTTTTAATGTTATTTAAAGCATCTTTTGCTTTATTAAAATCCAATTTACCTGTGATAGAATCTTTAAGAGAAGGCTCTTGCAACAAAGGATTTGAAGGATCGTTGCTCAACAAAATTGACGACAATTCTTTAGGTGTAAATTCAATACCTAATTTTTTCGCTTCAGAAAAAAAGATATTTTCTGCTACCATTTGATTCCAAACTTGCTCTCTAATTTGATAGGTTTGAGCACCAGAAGGTCTTTGACCGGTTTGTTGTGCTTGATTATCTTCAGCAGTTTTTACTTTTTTATTAAATTCAGCCAATGAAATAGACTGACCGTTTATTTCGCCAACATCATTAGATTGAGAACCAAAAAGTTGATTACTGCCTTGCTTTGCATCCATCAAAATAAAACCAATCAAACTTAAAGCGATTACGGCAATTACGATTGCAGCTCCTTTATCACGAATACTCTGAATAATTTGCATAATATATTATTTAATATTTAAGGAAGGCAAAAATAAGATAAAAAAGCATATTAACAAATGTTTTGGAGGAGGGAGGAAAAGGTTTAAAATGCTTCGCTGGTTTAAGGTTTAATGGTTTAAGGGTGGATGCATTCTTGATTTGAGAGAAAAATATTGAAAGGGGGTGGTTAGTGTAGGTTTAAAACGCTTCGCTGGTTTAATGTTTAATGGTTTAAGGGTGGATGCATTTTCGATTTGGGTGAAAAATATTGAAAGGGGGAGGGAGGGAAAGGTTTAAAATGCTTCGCTGGTTTAAGGTTTAATGGTTTAAGGGTGGATGCATTCTCTTTTTGCGTAAAAACTAACCATTAAACCCGCGAAGCAAATTAAACCATTAAACTTTTTAACCCCTCTTCCCCCTCTACCCACAAAAAAACCGCCTATCACATTTCTGCAATGGCGGCTTTAAATTTATTTTGGCTTCGGTTTAAGTATAAGTTGTTGTATTCATTAGGATACTGAAGCCTCTAACACTTCATCAGTTCATGGTTTTTTTCATTTGGATTGGATAAAACGTTTTCATTTGGATTGGATTGTGTTTGGATTAAGATTTTAATTCGGTTTTAGTTTTCTACAGGTTAGGACAGTTTGGTTTTTTTATTTGGATTGGATTTTTTGGATTTGGACTTTAATACGGGTTTGGTTTTTTTTGGATTCGGATGTTTGGCTTTTTCATTTGGATTGGATTTTGGTTTTAGTTTTTCATTGGTTTTGGATGTTCTGGTTTTTCATTGGTATCGGATATGTTGCGCGCTTATCTGATGTAAAAGTATAACTGTTGCTGATTGATTACAAACAATGATAACAATCAGTTTAAAAATTTAGTTTTTACACATGATATCCCTAAGTATTGTTACTTAAAAAAGCAGATACTACCCTCGAAATCGTGGAAAATAACCTAGAAAAAGTAGCCCAAAGCATGCTGTTAAGGTCAATAAATTATTTTTTATAAAAAAGTACGCAGAAAATTGATAATTGTACACGACATTCAATTTCTATCTTTTTTAACATCTTTATTGATTTGTATATTTTATTTTAGTGAATCAATAAACGTACTTCTATGACTGAAAACATGCTTTTTAATAGCCACGAAAGCATTAAAAACGAAATGCTTGATCAATACTTAGAAAAAGGTTGGTATAGAATTGGATCAGAAATTTTTACAACAAACATTACGCCCAGTGGTTTAGATTGGGTACGTGTATATTGGGCTAGATATGATGTAAATCAAATTCAGTTGAGTAAATCATCTAAGCAATTATTAAAAAAAGTAGACTCCTTATCGTTTTCTATAGAACCTTTTTCGCTTACAAATGAAATGGAAACCTTGCACGATGTGTATTTTAGCCAAATAGATTTTATAACCAATTATACCATTAAAGAATTATTGGTAGATACCACATGCCAGGTTTATGACACCTATAAAATAGAAGTACGCTTCGAAAATAAATTGATTGGGTTAGGTATTTTTGATCAAGGAAAAAATACAATTGCAGGCATTAAAAACATTTATCACCCAGATTATAAATCTTTTTCCATAGGGAAATTACTGGTTTTGAAAAAGTTTGAATACTGTAAAAACAACCATATCGAATGGTATTATCCTGGATATATTGCGCCAGGAAATAACAAGTTTGATTATAAATTATTTTTAGATAAATCGGCTACTGAAATATTGAGCTGGGAGAAAAATAAATGGATTACCTATGCAGAATTTTTAATGGATCAAGAGAAAAAATAAACGCTATTCTATAAATTCAAGTAAAGCGATAATAGGCTCTTCATGTTCAATAATGACTTTATTTATCAAAGGCTTACACCAATAGCCTGCTTTAATGGTTTCTTTTAAATACAAATCAATAAATTCTTCTGTAAGTTGATTTATGTCAGTTAGAATCATATTGGCTTCGAAAATAACCAGCCGCTCTTCATACATTAACAACAAATTCCCCAGTACATAACGGTTATTGATACGCGTAATGATTTCTGCAGACCTGCTTAATGCGTCATCGGGTACATTTCTAAAAATCAGACAAGAAAATTTGATGTAACTTTTTTGGTCGGGGATTTCGATTAAAATTTGATGTTCGTCATTTTCTCCATTTTCATAAATGATTCTATAGGTACATCCCGCATCACCAGTGCTGTATAATATTTTATTTTTATTAAGATAGTCTGTAATTCGATGGCTGATTTCTTTTTTTAAATCATCATGTGTTACATTAATATTTTTCGGTTCTTGTTGATTTGATTCATTTAACTCGTTATCTGACGAATTATTTTTCTTTTTAAAATTGTAGAAATAAATTATCAGTGAGATGCAAATCAATAATATTGGTACAATCCATTCCATAATCCGTTCAAATTCCTCATTTAATTTTAATAAAACGAGCGTTTACATTCAATTAACTAATATTTATATTTTTATAAATGTACAAATTGAAATTTTAATCAATTAATTTTATTAAAAATTAATTATGTTTTTTCGATATTTCATTAATGTTTGTATTGTTTCATTAATGATGTTGTGTTCATGTACCAAAGAAAAATCGACTTCAAATGTTGTAATACCCATTGTTCCAAAAGTGGATAATTACACGGTAAACAATCATTATATTTTAAAAAACGACATTCCATTTGAGATAAAGGGCGTGGTGTATGTGCCAGGTTATCCGGGAACATTACCGTGGGAAACAGAGCAAAATACAAATCTGCCGTTGAATTTTTCAAACAGCATTAATCAGGATATGATTAATATTAAAGCGATGGGCGCCAATACGGTGCGTTTATGGGGTGCGCCTAAAAAATGTTACGAGTCGATTAAGGCGATTGGCGGTTTATCCATTTTACAAACCATTTGGATAAATGGTGATCAGGTTGATTTTCAGGATCCAACCTTTAAGACAAATACCAAAACATATATTAGATCGGTAATTGACAGGATATATTCTGTTTATACCAATAAAAATCCGCCCATAGTTGCTTATTTGGTAGGAAACGAGTTGAGTGCATCGAGTATTCGGAGTACCAATTTGGCACATCCCAATATCAATAGTTATTCGGGTGATTATGTATTTACCAATGGAAACATCAATGCAACGGAGGCATTTATTGCAGAAATGGCCGATTATGTAAAGGAGTATGAATATACAAATTATGGAAGGATGTCTTTGGTGTCTTACTCAAATGACATCAGAACGGCTGATATGTTAGATACGGAGTTTTTGGATTTCAGGTGTCATAATGTGTATTCGTATTCGGTACCAGAGTATCGTCCACAAACGCAAACGGGCAGTGCAACGGGTTCGTTGTTTCAGGGTTGGGTAGAGGAACTGAAGGCTCGTTATCCTTCGATGCCCTTGTTGTTAACGGAGATGGGGTTGAGTGTATCGCCTAATGCCAATCATGTAGGTGCGCCCAATTATGGATATGGAGGAAATACAGAACAGGAGCAGGCTTCAGGGTTATTAAGCAATATCAATGATTTGCAAACAACGCAATTGCCTATTGCAGGCGCATGTGTGCATGAGTATTTGGATTCGTGGTGGAAGTATGATTTACAGGATTCGTACACACAAGATGCAAACGATGTGGAAGAATGGTTTGGTTTGGTAAAAATTGTTCAATCCGGAGGATGGTACATCACTCAATTTCGCCCATCATATTTATCGTTGAAGCAGTCTTGGGCCAATTAGAGCATAAAAAATATATAATAAATTAATATAAATTTAATTGGTCTCTATGCAATAAAAATCTAAATTTGTAAACATTTTATTCACAGGTTTTTTAAGTATCCTATCAGTCTTTAGTTTATCAAAAATGTTTAATGTGTGGAGGGGGAGGTGATGTAAGGGATTGCATTACGATGATATTGCATAATTAAAGTATTACAAGTTGGGTTTTTTGAATAAGGAGGGAAAATGTGGGGGTAATGGTACTTTTTCCGGGACTAAAAAATACCAGAAAAACCAGTTTTATAGTTAAAACGACGAAACATCATATAATATGAGAAAAGTAAGTAAAAGTATTTTTAATTGGTTTTTAATAGCAATGTTGATTGGGGGAATGAGTGAGGTAAGTGGGAAGGGATTGGAGATTAAACCAATAAAATTAACGAGTAAAGAAGTTGGTGTTTTGCCGCTTGCGCCTGGGATTACGCCGGTAGGTCCTGTTACATTTTGTAAAGGAGGATATTTGGTTGTTACAGGAGCAAATAATAATTCTACTTTTCAGTGGCAAGTTGGTGGTAATAATATTTCAAATTCAAATAATGATTCATTATTTGTTACAAATAGTGGTACATATACTTGTATAGTAACAAACGGAGGAAATTCAAATACACTAGATAACGTAGTAGTAACGGTTGAAGCAATTTCTATATCAGCAACCTCAACTAGTATTTGTAATGGTTCTTCAACAACCTTGACAGCAAGTGGCTCAACAACATTAACTTATACATGGATTACTCCACCATCAACATCAGGTGCTGCAATTACAGTTTCTCCTACAACAACCACAACCTACAGTGTTTGGTCTGAAATCAATAGTTGTAGAGACACAGCATCAATAACAATTACGGTAAAGCCTAAACCTATTGCCTCTTTTACTTATAGCCCTAATAGTGGCTGTCCTAGAAAGAAAAGAAAATTAAATTTTAATAGTACTTCTCAGCAAAACGGTGCGGGTAATTTGTCTTATTCATGGAATTTTGGCGACCCCAATTCAAGTAATAACACTTCTAATGACAATGATCCAGATCACAGCTTTATAGGCTCTGGATTTGGGAGTAGCGGTATTTATACAGTAACCCTAACGGTAACAGGTAATAATGGCTGTTCAAGTACAACCTCTCAAGTGATTAGTATTGGAAGTTTTCCAGATGCGTCTTTGACTGATACCGTCAATGGTGTTCCATTTACAAGCTGCTTGGGAAACACTTTGCTCGATCTTACAGTAAATAATATATCTACAACTCAATCAATTAATACAAATTATCAAATAAATTGGGGTGATGGTACATCTACAAATCCTGTAATTTGGAATGCAGGAAATTACTTTACACATACATATCCATCTCAAGGTTATTATAATTTAACTTATGTAGTTTCATCTGGCGGATGTAAAGATTCTACTGAGTATACTGTTTTTTTTGGATCAAATCCCGCAGTGCCTTATACAAATCCGGGTCAATCAACAAATGTTTGTGCACCTTTTACTTTGACTATACCAAGAGACACATCGGTCTATAATACTCCTGGTACAAGATTTATAATATCCTCAAACGATGGAACTCCTTCAGACACATTTTATGCACCTTTAACTACTAATTACTTACACACGTTCACACAGTCTTCCTGTGGTTACAATAGTGTAATAGCAGGGAATAATTCATTTTATATAAAAATTCTTGCTACAAATGCATGTGATACTGTTGGTTCTTTCACATATGTAGGACCAATAACAACAATCTCTAAGCCCCAACCCAACTTTTCTATTGCACCAGATACGATTATTTGTGTAAACTCACCAGTTACTTTCACTAATACAACTATAAAGGGGGTAAAAGGAGGAAATTGTGATTCTACGAATAGTATTAAGTGGTCAATTTCTCCAGGTGTTTCTGGTGTTGATTATACAGTAAATTCTGGAGGCCCTTTAAATGCTTTTTCATCATCAACAGCTCCATTAAACGTAACTTTTCTTACTCCAGGTTATTATTCGATAAAATTATACGTCAGAATTACATCTTTAGTTGGTACAAGTTCAGCATGTTTTATTGATTCCGTCACTAAGACCATATGTGTAAATCCTAAACCAACAGCTTCATTTACATTAAATAGAGATACCATTTGTCCTTCTCAATCGGTATTTGTCACTGGCTCAACAAACATACCAACTTGCGGGCAAAATACTTTTCAATATACAGTTGCCTATATTCCTGCACCAGGATGCACGCCTTCAACATCGGATTTCAGTTATATCGACAATACAAGTGCCACCTCACAAAATCCACATTTTCAGTTTGTAAGTCCAGGTCAATATATCATTTCTTTACAGACAATAGCTCCAAATAATCGTTGTCTATCAGATATCTTAAAAGATACCGTAACGGTAAAAGGGAAACCAGTAGTTTCTATAAACCTATCCAATTCAACAATTTGTGTCAATCAGTCAATAACGCCTACTAATTCTAGTACCTGTTTTATTAATGCAACGTCAACTTATGCTTGGACTTTTTCAAATGGTTCACCAGCAACATCTACTAGCTCGAGTCCGGGCTCTATTACTTATTCAAGTTCGGGTACATACAATATTGGGCTAAATGTAACCAACGTATGTGGTACTACACCAGCTTCGGCAACTGTAACTGTAAATCCATTACCAACAGTTACTGGAACATTGTCAGTTTGTGTTGGACAAACAACAACGTTAACAGGTACATCTACAGCTACTGGTTCTGGGACCTGGACTTCAGATAATACAGGTGTAGCAACCGTTAGTACCACAGGCGAAGTTACAGGTGTCTCTGCAGGATCTGCTACCATAACATTTACAGATGCAAATGGATGTCAGAAAGGGGTTACTGTTACGGTTAATCCACTTCCAACGATAACAAATAATGCTGCGATATGTGTGGGAAGCACTCTAACCTTAACGGGTAGTGCAACAGCTGCAACTACAAATCCTTGGGTTTCTGCAACCTCAAGCGTTGCAACAATAACCAACGCTGGTGTTGTGACAGCAGTAAGTGCTGGAACTTCAGTAATCACTTATACAAATTCGAATGGTTGTAAAACTGATGCAACATTCACTGTAAATCCATTACCTACCATTACAGGAGATACTATTATATGTTTGAACAATACAAGTCAGCTTACGGGAAGTGCAACAGCAGCAACGACAAATCCTTGGGTTTCAGCAACCACAAGCGT
>JAIYAN010000026.1 GCA_027489035.1 Chitinophagaceae bacterium | reverse complement strand
GTTGGTTTTAGTATTGGCAGCAAAGGGTATATAGGTACGGGTTTTGATGGCGCCAATAAGAATGATTTTTGGGAATACGATCCAAGTTTGAATGTATGGACGCAGAAGGCCAATTTTGGCGGTACTGCTCGGAATAGTGCAGTTGGTTTTAGTATTGGCAGCAAAGGGTATATAGGAACTGGTTCTGATGGCGCTAATAAGAATGATTCTTGGGAATACGATCCAAGTTTGAATGTATGGACGCAGAAAGCCAATTTTGGCGGCAACGCTCGATATGTTGCCGTTAGTTTTAGTATTGGCAGCAAAGGATATGTAGGAACCGGTTATGATGCTGTAACCAACAAGAATGATTTTTGGGAATATGATCCGTCAACGAATGTATGGACGCAGAAGGCCAATTTTGGAGGCACCGCTCGAAGAATTGCAGTTGGTTTTAGTATTGGCAGCAAAGGTTATATAGGAACCGGTACTGATGGAGCCAATAAGAATGATTTTTGGGAATACGATCCGGCTACGAATGTATGGACGCAGAAGTCAAATTTTGGTGGTACTGCTCGGAATAGTGCCGTTGGTTTTAGTATTGGCAGCAAAGGGTATATAGGAACGGGGTTTGATGGCGCCTATAAGAATGATTTTTGGGAGTATGATCCTGCTACCAATTTATGGACGCAGAAGGCCAATTTTGGCGGTACTGCTCGGAATAGTGCCGTTGGTTTTAGTATTGGCAGCAAAGGGTATATAGGAACGGGTTTTGATGGCGCCTATAAGAATGATTTTTGGGAATATGATCCTGCAACAAATATATGGACTCAGAAGGCCAATTTTGGTGGCACGGCTCGAAGATATGCGATTTGCTTTGGTATTGGCAGCAAAGGATATCTAGGAACAGGGTTTGATGCGGCTTACAAAAATGATTTTTGGGAGTATGATCCGCCAATGAATGTATGGACCCAGAAGGCCAATTTTGGCGGCTCCGCTCGACATTATGCAGTTGGTTTTAGCATTGGAAATAAAGGATACGTAGGTACTGGCCTTGATGGAAATTATAAATTAGATTTTTATGAGTATAGTCCTAACAATACGCGCATTACAACCGGTAATATTGTAAATGCAGGGCCTTATTGTCCAAGCAACAATATAACCATTCCGTTCAGTGTTGGATGTAGCTCATTTAATGCAGGCAATAATTTCACAGTTGAGTTAAGTGATAGTATTGGTAGTTTTTCAAGTCCGGTAACACTTACTACAGTTTCGTCTAGTGCTAATCAAATAGTTGCAACGATTCCGGCAGTTTCACAGTCAAGTTCACTTTACCAAGTTAGGGTAATAGGTTCTAATCCTATAACAATAGGAACACCTTCTCCTGTTAAAATTACTATTAATAAAAACAATAGTATTGCTTTAAGTTCTGCAACAGGTTCAGATATCCAAAATTTATGTATCAATACACCAATAACAAATATTAACTACGCAACAACTGGTGCAACGGGTATTAATGTTACAGGATTGCCGCCTGGTGTTAGCAGTAGTTTTTCATCTAATACTGTCTTAATAAGCGGTACGCCAACAAGTAGCGGAACCTATAATTTCACAATAACACTTACAGGAGGTTGTGGAAATATATCAGCTTCTGGAAGTATAATTGTGAACGAGCAGACCAATTTGAATGTTCAACCATCTACTACACCGCAGAGTTTTTGTAAGAACAGCACAGCAGTATCATTGTCTGTATCAGCTTCAGGTTCTGGATTAAGTTATCAATGGTACAGCAATACGACCTCCTCCAATGTGGGTGGAGTGATGGTTTCAAGTGCAACCAATGCAATTTTCAGTCCTCCAACATCAATTATTGGTACCAACTATTATTATGTTGTTGTGAGTGGGGGATGTGGTAATCAAACTTCAAATGTTTCCGGTGCCCAAGTTGTGCTAAATAATGGATCTTGGCTGGGCGTAACATCAGATTGGAATAATTCAAGTAATTGGTGTGGTGGTGTGCCTAATTCAACAACAAATGTGCTAATACCAGCAAATGCTACAATTAAGCCATTAATTACGAATGCAACCACTGTAAGTTGTAATGATCTTAATATTGAGTCAGGCTCTTTCATAACAGTTGATAGTGGAACAATCCGCATTTCAGGAATTGTTAGCAGTGCATCTGCGATAAGAGCGGAACGTGGTACAGTTGTAATAATCGGAAGTGGTGCAGCTCAAACTATTTCCGGTAGTATGTTCCTGAATAAAAAAGTTAATCATCTTAAAATAAGTAATCCAGCAGGAGTATCACTTTCTGGTACCAATGATACTTTAAACATTAGAAATCTTTTAAGTTTTGGTAATAGTAACTGTACACTTACCACTAATGGGAACTTGGTTATCATGTCTGATTCGTTAGGTACTGCAAGTGTTGCAGACTTAACCTCTGATCAGGTTTCTACAGGTGCGTATAGTGGTAATCGGATCCTGGGAAATGTAACAGTGGAAAGATACATACCGAACCACCCAAAAGCATGGCAGTTTTTGGGAATTCCTACAGTTGGTCAATCCATCAAGAATGCATGGCAAGAGGGGAACTCTCCTCTGCAAAATTTAAAGCCGAGGTATGGTGCGATCATTACCAGTAATATTGGCGGATCAGATGCAGCCGCACAATCATTAGGGTTTGACTTGTACTCAGTTAATGGATCAGGAATGAAGTATTATAACCCGACAAATAATTCGTGGATAGGTATTAGCAATACGTTAGCTCAGATTAACAATGATAACGGCTATATGCTTTTTGTTCGCGGCGACCGTTCAGTTACGGCTTACACCACTCCGGCAACCGCTACAACTTTACGTACCACAGGCCAACTTAAAACACCTATTGATAATCCTCCAGCTGTCATTTCCGTTCCCGTAAACAGTTTTATGTCAATTGGAAACCCATATGCATCTGCAATCGATTTCAATAAATTGACATTGTCATCAAATATTCAGAATGCGTTTTATTTATGGGATCCATTACTCTCTGGAACATATGGAAATGGGGCATATCAAACTTTCACACGTTCGGGGTCAAGTTATTTGATTGTGCCTGGTGGTGGAAGTTATGCTAATGGGAATACTAATATCGAATCAGGCTCTGCATTTTTTGTAAAGTCGACAACTACTGGAAGTGGTACAGTATCCTTTTCAGAATCGTGTAAGGTTCCAGGAAGCAATCAGGTAATAAGAGGTACTGTAGAAAGTAAGATTAGATTCATGTTGCAATTATATTCACCCGGTTCTTTGTTGGATGGAGTATTGTCTGAATTTGATAATAGTTATTCAAATCAGATTGATAGCTTAGATGTGTGGAAGCTTCAAAATAGTAGCGGAGAAAAACTTGCCATATTCAAATCGGGTATTTACATAACGGCCGAGCGTCGTCCAATTCCTACAAATGAAGATACGATATTGCTTAATGTGGCTTTGAAGCAAAGCAAAACATACAGATTTCACTGGATGCCCGAAAGGATAAATGAACTAACAGGATTACAGCCTTTTTTGGTTGATCGTTACACTGGAACAGAAAATTTATTAAGCAATACCGATACTTTTAACTATGAATTTACAACAGATGCAATCCAACAATCCCTGGCATCCAATAGGTTTTATATCATATTTAGGAATGCCTCTGTACTTCCAGTAAAATGGTTGGGTGTGATTGGTAGACGTATTTCGAAAAGTGACACTAAAATCAGATGGGTAGTTGGTCAAGAACTGAATATTGTTAGATATGAATTGGAGAGAAGTACTGATGGGCAGCATTTTACTCAAATTAAGCGTGCATTTCCACAAGGCAACGACGGAACGCAAAAAACCTATGAGCTGATAGATGACAATACTCCATTAACGAGTACATATTATAGAATAAAGTCTTTGGATTTTTCAGGATTGATTAGCTATTCTGGAATAGTAAGGGTAGGGCCAGTAGAGAATGTAGCTAATGTCAAAGTGGTTCCTAATCCTGTAATCGACAAAAAAATAAGGATTATCCTTACTAATGTAACAAAAGGAAAAGCAATTATAAAGATTTCTGATGTTCTTGGAAGGGTGAGATATTCAGGGGTGGTAAATGTTGAATCGGATATTGAAGTCATAAGATTACAAACTAGCTTATGGACTTCAGGAACATACGAACTAAAATTGATTTCAGAAGATTCTACTGAATATAATGCTAGCTTTATAATTCCATAATAAATTTTGATCGCACTATTTTACTATACATTACTTAATTTCAAATTTTCGATAATGAAAAAACAATTAATATTTACCGCTTTATTATTTTTTACTTTTTTCAATGTGTATGCACAGCCTGCGGAAAAGGATTCCAAAAAAGTTGAGTTTCCTGCTGCTTCACAATTTTCAAATTCTAAACTTACTTACAAGATAATTCCTGCAGCTAATAAAACATATTGTTACGATATTTTTTCAGATGGTAGGATGATGATCCATCAGCCATCAGCACCTGGGTTGCCTGGTAATGAAGGTTTTAAAACTAAAATGGATGCTGAGAAAGTAGCAAAATCAGTGATTGAAAAAATTCAAAAAGGAGAAATGCCACCATCAGTTTCAGTTGAAGAAATGAAAAAAATGGGTGTTTTGTAAATACTGTCTATTTTTCACCTTAATCAGTTCAAGCGTAACTAAAAGTCAGAGCGAAAATGAGCGCGAGAGCGATTATTGAGTTCTGACTTTTTTCTTCATTCTCACTCTGCTTCTCGCTCTATCCTAATTAATTACTTCTTTTAACTTAAAAATAGTAGAAAGTCTTTTATAACTTGGTTAGATAATTGTCCTCCTACGGGTACTAAAAGTCAGAGCGAGAATGAAAGCGAGAGCGATCATGGAGTTCTGACTTTTTTTCTTCATTCTCATTCTGATTCTCGCTCTATTCAAAACAATCACATTTTTACTTTAAAAATTTTAGAAAATCTATTACCACCCGGTTAGATAATTGTCCTCCTTCCGGTACAAAAAGTCAGAGCGAGAATGAAAGCGAGAGCGATCATGGAGTTCTGACTTTTTTTCTTCATTCTCATTCTGATTCTCGCTTTGATATTTGGGTTCTGACTTTTTTTTCATTCTCATTCTGTTTCTCGCTCAAATCAAAATAATCATTGGTCATGTTTAATAAATTGTAGAATTTCTTTTATCTCCCCTTTTTTCAATTAGATGTATCATTTTCTCAGCGTTCATCATTTTAGCTGGAAATTTTAAAAACTGGAGTTCGTCAAATACCCATATCAAGTCATGGTATTATATGATACTACACATATTTGAATGAAAAAACGAAGCGTTTGAAAATCAAAAAAAATCAACGCATGCTAATTTTTTTTTGTGTCAAAAAAAGGTTTAAAATTAAGGTGGTTTTTACAACATAATCCTCGTTTTATTTACTTGGGAACGATTGCATTCTTTTTTTTCTATTTTATATGTTGGATATTAAATTTAACATAGTTTTTATTTCAAAATTAATTCAACAAACAAAATCAAAAACGATTGCTATGAAAAAGAACATCAAGTCGATTTTACTTGTCAACGTCTTGCTATTTCTTGCTATGAATTACACATTTGCTTATGATTTAATCGTATCAAAAGATGGTTCAGGAAATTATACCAGTGTTCAGGCCGCGATTAATGCAACACCAACTGGTTTAACTTCAACTTATACCATTTATATAAAAAATGGTAAGTACAGGGAAAAAATTACAATTCCATCCAACAAAACATTTATTCAATTGGTTGGAGAAAGTGTGGCAAATACAGTTTTATATTATGATGATCCGGCCACAGTTTTAGGAACTCAAGGGTCGGCAAGTTTTACAATCAATGCCACGGATTTCTCTGCAATGAATATAACTTTCATGAATACATATGGGGATGGTTCGCAAGGTGTGGCTGTTGTAGTAAATGCAGACAGAGCGGTGTTTAAAAATTGTAGAATGATGGGTAATCAAGATACTTTGTATTTAAAGGGAGCAGGTACTCCAAAATCTTATTTTTTCAATTGTTACATTGATGGAAATATTGATTTCATTTTCGGAAGTGGCATTGCTTACTTTGACTCTTGTGTGGTTTATGCTAAAAGTAGAACCGTTGCAGGACCTTCTTATATTACTGCCCCCAATACACCTACTGGTCAAGCGTACGGATTTGTTTTCAATAATGCACGGCTACCTAATAATATAGGTACAACCAATTATTACTTAAGTCGTCCATGGCCAAGCCCTAGCGTTGCTTTAACCGCTCAAAAAACAGTTTTTCTAAACAGCAAAATGAGTAGTAGCATACTACCATCAGGTTGGAGTGTTTGGGATGCAAATACAAATACTGCAAACACATATTTTGGCGAGTATCAAACTAAATACTTTAATGAAAATTTAGTGCCAACTGATAGTAGGGTTTCTTGGTCATATCAATTAACCGCAACAGATTATCAGGGTTATACATTCAACAATATTTTCGGTAGTTGGAATCCATGTACAGCCCTTACGGATGCTTGTTCTGGTGCAACAAATGATATTGCCGTTTCAAACTTTAGAGGTGTAAAAGGTACTACTTCGTCCACATTTAACTGGAACATAAGTTGGCCTATGAGTGGAATTCAATATGACTTGTATAGAAGTTCTGACAATGTAAATTTCACAGTAGTAAATTCACAGACTTCAACAAGCGATACCTCCATTAATTTCAATTATAGTGAATCGAATCCACCTGCAGGTCAAACGTATTATTACTATATAAACGCTTCAAAGTCTGGTTATGCTAATCATTTAACAGATACCATTTCTATTTCAAGTACACCTACCATTACTGTTACCAATGCATTCGGAAGTTTTTTACAAGGATTGGGAACACCTTCAAATGCTCAATCATTTACAGTTTCGGGCGTAAATCTTACTTCAAATGTTTTAATAACTGTACCTTCTGGTTATGAAATGTCAACTAACGGAGGAACGACATGGTCAAACGCCAACATTACTTTAACTCAGTCATCAGGGGTGTTAAATAGCACTTCTATTTCCGTTAGGTTAAATGCTAATACTGTTGGAACATACAATGGTGTAATCTCACATTCGAGTACTGGAGCCACTTCGGTGAATATTTCTTTGTCTGGAACTGTGCAATCTGCTCCTTTATCTCCATCAACGGTTTTACAACAATGGTTTTTAACCTCAAATAATTCTGATGATGCTACAACCAGATCTCCCGGAGTTGTTGCAACTACTCCAACTTTTTCAAGGTTGTTCTTATCAAACGGAACAAATGTAGCTGCAGTACCCGCATATTCTTCTGCTCATGGGCAAGCATTTGGACCATCATCAAATGGTGATGGAACTTGGACTACAGTAGGTGGAAATTTGAATAGAACTGTATATGAACAATTTACGGTTACCGCTGCTTCAAATTATACGGTAAGATTAGATTCCATCATTTTAAACAGTTCTTTTTATAACACCTCTTCAAACACTAAATTAGGAATCGTTTATTCAAAATCTAATTTCGTATCTGACTCTGCCAGTGTTACCGGAAATGCTGGTAATTTAGGAGGTTTTGCTACTCCGATACTTTTAACGAATGAAACAGCTGGAACAAATGTGGTGCATAGAGTAGCATTAAATAGTTCAACAGGAGTAACCCTTACAGCTGGTCAAACTTTAACCATCCGATTATATAACAGTTGTAGTAGTACTAGCGCAGGCAGATACGGTAAAATTAAAAATTTGAATTTCAAAGGATTTGCTTGTGCACCTCCGAGCATCACTACACAACCATTGGCTACTCAAACCTTATGTCAATCCGGAACGCCAACAAATTTATCAGTTGTTGTGAGTGGTACAAATCCAACATACACTTGGTATTCTAATAATGTAAATTCTGCTACAGGAGGCACCATTATTAGTGGAGCTTCTGGATCATCTTATACGCCTTCAACTTCAGCAACTGGATCAACTTATTACTATTGTGTTGTTTCTGGAGCTTGTGGCACTACAGTAACATCAAATATCTCTGAGGTTAATGTTAATGCTAAATCTTCTACTTCTGAAAGCATCACTACTTGCAACAGTTATGTTTGGAATGGTGTTACATATACAACTAGTGGTATAAGATCTTGGACAGGTACAAACGCAGCTGGTTGTGATTCAGTTGTAACATTGAATTTAACAATAAACACCAACTCATCTTCAACTCCTGTTTCAGTTTGTCCATCAGCATTGCCATACACATGGAATGGAAATAGCTTTACAGCATCAGGTATATACACCGCTATATTTACGAATGCAGCAGGTTGTGATAGCACAGCTTCTCTAGTATTAACAGTTAAATCAAACACTTCAAGTACAACCAACGCAGGGGTTTGCTTGGCTTCAATGCCATATACTTGGAATGGAAATACTTATTCAGAGGCTGGTAGCTATTCTGTAGTGTTAACCAATGCAGCAGGTTGCGATTCAACAGCAACATTAAATTTAACGGTAAAACAAACAAGCAGCTCAACTGAAATTATCACTAATTGCGATTCGTATACATGGCATGGTACAACATATACAGTTTCAAATAACACAGCTACATGGATTGGAGTAAATGCGGTAGGATGTGATTCGGTAGTTACTTTAGACTTAACAATTAACAATAGCAGTTCTTCTGAGGAGAGTGCTTCTGCTTGTGTAAGCTACACATGGAATGGAGTTACTTATTCAACGTCTGGAGATAAAGTTTGGAATGGTACAAATGCATTAGGTTGTGATTCAGCAGTTACTTTGCATTTAACAATAACTCCACAACCCGCTCAACCAACAATTGCCTGTTATGAAACAGCAACGTTTAACACAAATACATGTACATGGGATGTAGCAGGCAACCAACCTGAGCAACCATCAATTGCATGTTATGAAACTGCAACATTTAATACAAATACATGTACATGGGATGTAACAGGCACACAACCTGCACAACCAACAATTGCATGTTATGAAACTGCAACATTTAATACAAACACATGTGCATGGGATGTATCTGGTACTCAACCTACGCAACCAACAGGTTTGGCATGTTACCAATCAGCTTCATTTAATACAAATACATGTTCATGGGATGTAACAGGCACACAACCTGAGCAACCATCAATTGCATGTTATCAAACAGCATCATTCAATACAAATACATGTTTATGGGATGTAACGGGTTCGCCTATTGTAAGCTCATTTGATGCATCAAATTGTGTAAACTATTTATTGCCATGGGGTGTTACGGTAAATACATCTGGCGCTTACCAAAATGTATATACATCAGCATCAGGTTGTGATAGCACTGTAACTGTAAATGTAACCATCAAGCAACCGACATCATCAATTGAAGAAGTGAGTTCACAAGGAGCATACACATGGCAAGGTACATTGTATACTGCATCAACAACAACAGCAACCTGGACGGGAGTTAATGCTGCAGGTTGTGACTCAGTAGTAACTTTACACTTAACGATTACATGTACACCAAACTCATCAATTGTAAAGTTGAGTGCTTGCGGTTCATATGCATGGAATGGTAGCACCTACACATCAAGTGGTAATTACACTTATTTAACCACCAATGCAGCAGGTTGTGATTCAACTGCAGTATTGCAATTAAGTGTTTCCACAACAACACCAACGGTATCACCAGCGATTACACAAACGTTAGTAAGTAACTTGTGTGGTGCAAGAAAATACCGTTACAGTGCAGCAATAACAGCGAATGCAACAGGTTACAATTGGATATTGCCAACGTCTGTAGGTGGCGTATCAGGGGTAACATTAGATTCAGGTGACGCTAGCCTATCAAGAGTAATCGTAGTTACGTATGCATCAAACAAAGCATCTATAACAGGTGATACAATAAAAGTACGTGCATTTTCAGGATGTGGTGCTACAGCATACAAAGCGGCTAAATTATCAAATACAGCGTTGAACGCACCAGCTGCACCAACAGCTATTACGATTACGCCATTAATCACGAATGTATGTGGTAACAGAAAGTATCGTTATTCAGTACCATCATTACCAGTAGGATCTGCAACAGCAGGCGCAGCAACAGGATATGTATGGGAATTTGCAGGGAGCTTGAGTGAGTATGCAACTATTGACTCAGGAGATGTAAATAGCCAAAAAATCGTAGTAAGTTATACGAGCAATTCAGCAGCATCAACTGGCGATAGTATCAAATTCTACTATACCTCAGATTGTGGCAACAGCTTAACTAAAGCGGCTAAGTTGACCAACACTGCGTTGAAAGAGCCAGCAGCACCTTCTTCGATTACGATTACTGCATTACAAACGAATGTATGTGGCGCAAGAAGATATCGTTACTCAGCACCAAACTTACCATTAGCAAGTACCACAGCTGGCGCAGCAAGTGGTTATGTATGGGATGTGATTGGTTCATTGTCATCAACAATGACGATAGATTCAGGAGATT
>JAIYAN010000011.1 GCA_027489035.1 Chitinophagaceae bacterium | reverse complement strand
TTTTAGCTGGAGCTGCTTTCTTTGCAGGAGCTGCTTTTTTAGCTGGAGCTGCTTTCTTTGCAGGAGCCGCTTTTTTAGCTGGAGCTGCTTTCTTTGCAGGAGCTGCTTTTTTAGCTGGTGCTGCTTTCTTTGCAGGAGCTGCCTTTTTTGCTGGTGCTGCTTTTTTCGCAGGAGCCGCTTTTTTTGCAGGTGCTGCTTTCTTTGCAGGAGCTGCTTTTTTTGCTGTTGCCATTTTTTTTGAATTTAATTGGTTAGTAAATAATACTTAAAAATAAATACTATTTTTAAATTACCAAAAAATTTTTTTTTTTAATTGGCTGGGATTACAGAAACTAAGTTTTTATCTCCTTTAGTTTTTTTGAATTCTACAACGCCATCAGTCAATGCGAATATTGTAAAATCTCTTCCTAATCCAACGTTTTTACCTGGATGATAAACAGTTCCACGTTGACGTAAAATTATATTTCCATTCTCAGCAGCTTGACCACCGAAAATCTTTACACCTAATCTTTTGCTTTGTGAATCTCTACCATTTTTTACGGAGCCTTCACCTTTTTTATGTGCCATGATTTATTTTTTTAAATTCTATTAATTGAATTAAGCAATTGCAGTCACTTTGATTTGAGTGTAGTGCGTACGATGTCCGTGTTTTTTGCGGAAACCTTTTCTTCTTTTCATTTTAAAAGCGATTACTTTATCACCTTTTACTAAGTCATTTAAAATCTCTGCTTTAACTACAGCATTAAGATTTGCTCCGGCATTTACTCCGGCTCCATTGTCTGTAAATAGTACATCGGTAAATTCTACTTGGTCGCCAGTTTTTCCCTCAATATGAGGAACGTATAAACTATCTCCGGCCTTAACCTTGAATTGTTGTCCTGCTATTTTAATTACTGCTAACATAATACGAGCTGTTTTTTTGGACGGCAAAGGTAATGAAACCTTCTAAATTTTTTGAATTAATTGGATATTTTTTTTAAAATAATATTTTATAGTTAAAATTAGGCATAAAAAAGGGGTATATAATAGTATAATGTCGTTTTTTATCAAATCCTTCCTGTTGGGAATCGAATATTTATATATGTAACCGCAATAACTGATTTGGTTAAAACATTTTTATTTTACTGTCAATCGATATGATTTTATTGAATATCTATATGTCAGCTTCATAATAATTTGTTTTCAAGATATTTTATTGAAGAAAAATTCAGCAGTTTATTTTGCCATAAATCTTGGATAAGAAAATATTTTACATTTGCTAAAAAAAATCATGTTGAAATTCAATTTTAACCTACTTGTTGTTTTTTTTGTGTTGGTATTTTTTTCTTGTAAGAAAAATGATTCAATAAATAATATTGTTACTCCACCCAATTCATTGGGGGCGTTTTCTGCAAATTTGAGCAATAGGTTGGCCACAACTGCAACAGTAACATGGAATACGTCGGTGAATAATAATAATGCAGACACAGTTAAGTATAAAGTGTATATCAACAACAATATCGTTGCTTCCAATTTGCTTACTCAAAGTTTCAACATTACCAATCTAACGGCAAATGCTACTTATCAGGGAAGAGTTTTAGCATACACAAATTCTGGAGATACGGCTTCGGCGTCTTTTTTTATTGACAGTTATACAAACACAGTTCCCAATTATAATTATGTGAACGGATTTTATCGCGTAACAGAAACAGCAAAAGTTTTATCAAGTGGTCAAATTTCCAACTATGTATTTTATGCGCAGGTTATTTTGACAAATGATTCAACAATACAATTTGTTCAAAGTCGAAGGAATCCGCGTACATGGTGGACAGTAGATTTTCCAACACAAATTTATCCATTGATGGGGGATAGTTTAATCGGTGGAGGGATAACGCCAAGAGGTAGAATATTAAATCCCAGCACCATTCGTATCGGGTATTTGTATGGGTCTAGTGTTGTTTATAATGTAAATCAATTGTGGGAAAAATTATCCAATCCTGCGGATACGGCCACAATCACTTACACTTATCCTAATGTTAGCAATATGATTACAACAATTGCCGGAAGCAACACAAGTGGCTCTGGGTCGGGTTCTTCAGGAGATGGCGGATTGGCCACCAGTGCAACGTTGCTAAATCCTACAGACGTGGTAGCAGACAATAATGGAAATGTTTATTTAAATGATGGAGGTACAACATTCTCCATCAGAAAAGTAGATGCGAATGGTATCATTACAAGATTTGCAGGTAACAATACCAGTGGGTTTTCGGGCGATGGGGGACAAGCCGCTTCGGCACAACTAAACTATCCACAAGGATTAGCATTGGACAATAATGGCAATTTATATATTTCGGATATGGGTAACCGTGTGATTAGAAAAGTGAGCACAACAGGCGTGATTTCAACCATAGCAGGAATACCAGGCTCATTTGGTTATTCGGGAGATGGAGGGTTGGCAACATCTGCACAATTGGGCGCACCTACTGGAATTGCGGTAGATGCTGCTGGAAATATTTATTTCTCAGATTTGGGAAAGCATGTCATTAGAAAGATAAATACATCAGGAATTATAACAACGATAGCAGGAACGGGCAACACATCAGGCTATTCGGGAGATGGTGGTTTGGCAACGGCAGCGAAATTATATGGACCCAATGATATTTGTTTAGACGCACAGGGAAATTTGTATATCGCCGATAGAGATAATCATTGCATTAGAAAAGTAAATACTTCTGGCATTATAACTACTGTAGCCGGCACAGGCGGTTCATTGAATTATGGATTTACAGGAGATGGGGGAGCTGCGACTGCTGCAAAATTGAACAAGCCACAAAGTATATCTATAGATAATTTAGGCAATTTATACATCAGTGATTACACAAACAATAGAATCAGAAAGGTAAATACTTCAGGTATTATTTCTACCATTGCTGGAAATGGACAGTCTGCTGTGTTGGGCGATGGGCCTGCATTTTATGGAGGTGATTATGGAGTGGCTACATCAGCTTCTGTAGGTGCGCCTTATGGAAATTTTTGGATAAATAATTTTCTGTATGTGGCAGCAAGTTATAGGATTAGAAAGATAAAGTTGTAGTGTAATTATTACTTTATTCTTTGCGGATTTGAGACTTTGATGTTATTTCTAAATCTCATTATCAAATTATTTTAATCCCAATTTTAAAAAGATTGGGATTTTTTATAGGTTTTAATTTATATTTGCACTCCCGAGTTAAAAATCGTGTTTTTACACCGATAAAAACAGCGGGTTCTTTCATTTTTAAAATGCAAGAAAAACAAACAAAATTGGCTGCGTAGCTCAACTGAATAGAGCATCTGACTACGGATCAGAAGGTTTTAGGTTTGAATCCTAACGCGGTCACATTGAAAATCAAGCAGTTACAAGCAAAAAGCAAGTAATTGCTTTTTTTTTACTCCATATTTACTCCATTGTTTGATTTTTAGCAAAGGTTTTTGCTATGCAATTTCTAAATTATCCCTGTTGTTATGTGGCAGTTGAATAATCTGTACAGGACTGTCAGATTCTGTAAATTCAGTTATCATTTCGGACCGGCTTAATTTGGGTAATACGTATTCAAAAAGCCCTGTAATGGCATTTAGATATTCTTTGCCTTGCAGCTTGTCAAGTTCGCTAACTATCTTGTCTTTTTGTTTATCAAGTATGCTTTCAATAAACTGTCTTTGTGTAATTGTAAATTTATTTGGTGTTCCTGTTGGACGACCATTTATATTCCCTGAACGACCTTTTGCAAATGGCATAAGATTGTATTTTATTGTTCTTTACAATTTAATTCTTTTTTTTCAATAAGTAGTCTGTATTTTTTCAGCCTGTCAAGGTATGGTAAATAATACCTGTTGCCATTATTCGCTTTTAGTGTTTGAAAATGACTGTCTAAAAATAAAGCCGGATCATTTATTACTGATGCTACATCAAGCCTTACATTTTTCTGATAATTGCAAATAGTATTGAAGTAGTTTTCAAGGGTTTCAATTTCTGAAAGCCAGCATACTTTTTTTATTATTTCATCATCAATGATGATTACATTTTTTATTGTGCTTTCTTTTATGTGGGCTTGTGGCTGTGCTGGGACCGGTTTAAGATCAGGGGGCTTTACTTGTTTTATTGCAGGGACCTGCTTTTTTTTTAATATTATTTCAGCTGAATAGAATTTCATAGTATTTAAGTAATTAAGAAAAGGATAAAAGGGGGGGGGCTGTTATTTCTTATTATTTTGTATATCTGTATAACTGTATAAAAAATTCATATCCCCCCATTTAGAAGTAAATACTAAATACTTATTTACTTTTTTCGCTGAATAGAAATTTAGTAATGCCATTTGCAGCATTTGTATTAAAGTCCCAAAGCTTGAATTTTGCATATTCTTTAAGCCAGCTTGTAAAGGTCCTTTGTGCTATCTGATGCGAAGTGCCATAATAAGTATTTAAAAATTCATTTAAGCAGTCTTTTGTATTATAATCTTGATCTGTTTCGAAGTTCTTGCCTTCGGACCATTGCACAAAGTCTTCATTTGTGGCTTGCCTGAATCTGTTTAGCTTTATATTAATTCCTTCAAAAGGAATTAAGCCGAATTTCAAATACAATAAATTGCAAGCAAGCATAAGGCTAAAAAACATATTCCATTCGTTTTTTGTCCAATGGTCCCCAAATAGCAAGCCGTCATGATGTGTTTCAATCGGTCTTTCATCGCCGTTTATTATTTTCTTGCTGTAGAAGTCGCTTAATTCGATTACAAACTGTCTGCGCTTATTTGTACTGCCGTCGCCTTTAATGATGCTATTTGATGTTATTACAGTCTTGGGGCTGTCTTTAGGATCAATAATAAACTGTGAAACATTTTTTCTTTCTATTGTCCAGCCGTCTGTAAGATTACTATGTAAAATAGAAAAGTCGAAGTCAGTCTTTACATCATCAAGAAATACTACTTGTGTGCTGGGTGTGATTTGTTCCCATTTGAATTTATTGTCATTAGAAAAATGCTTGCCGTCAATTTTTATTACACTTCTTACTTTCATTATAGCTTGAATAATGATGCCCTTGCCACTTCCTCCTTGTGGTGTCTTAATATCAGTTATGCTTTCATCATAAAATAAAACTGCTTGCCCTTGACTTGCTTTGAAGTAATGATGCAATAAATAGCCTATTCCGGTCATCATTGTATTCATTCTGTTTTCATCTTCACTTGTCACATTATCAAGGAATTTATAAAAGTGCGAATCTGAAAAGTCTTCAATTAATTCAAAGTCATGTTTTATTATCTGATCTTCCCAAATACAAAAGCCTTTCTTTTCATCCCATTGTTCATGTCTTATCCCTTCTTTGGATACAGTCACAAAAGCATTGTTGAAATAGAAAAAAGATTCGCTTTCGGTGTCTTTTATTTCAGGATCGGTAAATTCTTTTAAATGAGTAAGCCAATTCTTATTAAAAATATTATGGCTGTTTTTTAAGTATGTTTCTTTGATGATTGCAGGGCAAATTTGATAATAATTGCCTTGATAAGTAAAGCAAATGTCTTCATTTATATCATCAATGACTTTTGTCATGTGGTCTTTTATGTTTTCAAGACTTACTTCTTTGATGATGCAGCCATTCTTTTGAATACTTATAAAGCCTTTACCTATTCGTCTTTTAAAATATCCAGCTTCATGAAGTATATTTCTTACTTCTGTTTGAAATAGATTGCAGAAAACATATCCGGTCTTAATGCTATGTAATTTGAAAAACAAAAATGAATAAGCAAATTCAATGGGGGTTAAATAAACAATACCTTCGCTGTCGGTCCCATATCTGCCGTAAATATCATTTACCAAATCTTGGACCATTTCAGGGCTGTTTCTTGATGATTCTGCAGATATTTTTACATTGTTATTGATATAGTTCAATGTCTGATCTGCAGGCTTGCCAATGCCCTTTGCTGCCCCTATAAATTTCAATAAGTGGTCATGATGATTTTCTGATTCTTGCAGGTGTTTTTCTGCCAGCGATTCAAAAGTAAAGCTGGGGCTTCCGGTCCCCCTGTTGCCATGATCAGTTGCTTTTTTTATAGAAGGCTTGCTTGATTTCATCAATGCTGGATAATCTTTTATAAATTCTGAATTGACAGTCACATTTTCATTTTCATTCAGATATACATTTTCATCATGACAAAGAAAACAAGGTCTGCTGATTTCTTTATTTGCAGGATCAATAAAGTCATTTACATTAGGGATAAGAATGTCTGAATAATGCTTTGCGAAATACGAATTTACTGCCTGCCAAATATCATTTACTTTTCTTGATTTAGCAGTATAATCAATAAGGCTTGCATCAATCTTGATGACAGTCTTCAAGCCGTCGCCACTTGGACTGATAAAGACAAGCTGGGGGCAAAGTATTTTATCATCAATTATTCTTTGCCTTAATTCATGCAGCCTTTCGCCTACATGATCAATGTCAATTACAAAAAGCCCTGATGCTTTTATAAGGCTTGCATCATTCCTTTTGCTGAATGATCCTGCAAAGGTCACATAGTCGAAATTGTTAGACTTGAAATTCTTTGCAGTATTTATGTCTTTAATTTTTCGAAGGCTTGCTGTTGCTTCTTTAAATGCTTCTGCCTTTGTAAGATTATAAACTGCATTCAGATTTATATTTCTTGAAGGTGTTGTGTTGGTTATCCTGTCTTCAAAATAAGAAAATAGAATATCTTTGTCATGCGATTGGACAAAGGTATTTACAGGGGGTGTGTTGTGTTTATTCATGGCTTCCCCCCTTTTTTATTTTGTTCAAATAATCATCTGTGCTTCTGTCAATATCTGACAAAGACATTCTTTTGCTTTCCTGCAGCCATTTCATCAGGTCCGATTTTTGAAAGTAAAGCCTTTTAGCTTTTTTCATGAATGGAATTTCTGATCTGTGTACATAAGCATAAACTGTAGGGACTGACAAGCAAAGAAATTCGCTTGCTTGCTGGACCGTCATAAGTTGGTCCGATTCAGGCTGTAGATTTGGCTTCTGATAGTTTAAAATTCGGCTTATTGTTCTTTCAATAAGCATTTCAAATTCATTCGCTGAAATTTGAGTAATTGATACTGCTTCCATAAATTTTTATTTTGGTTATGAAAGCAAATTCAGTCATGAAATAGGGGTGTCATTTTCGGTGTCAAGACAAAAAAATGACAAAATAAAGACAGGCTATTCTTTTATTGATTTATTGATGTGATTTATTAAGCTATTCTTTTTTTCATCTTCTATAGGGGGTAAAATATACTTTAAAACATTCTGCAGATGATTGTCTGATTTCTTTATATCCATATCATCAAAATATACTTTTCTAATGGTATCAATGCTCAAATTTGTTTTTATTTTATAGTGCTTAATGACTTTTGTACAAAAAATAGCTTTGTCTTCATCGCCTCTTATAATAGCCTGCGATTGATTGACTATTGAACAAAAAAGTGCAATATCTTTTGCTTCCAGCTTCTTTGTGTTGTCATCAAGCTTGTGGACATTATCGCCTGTTATCCTGTAAATTAAGCCGTCTAAAATTCCCTGTTTAATAGTTATTGCTTCTGATAAGTCAAGAAAAAAATCATCATCAAAATTCATTGCCTTAAAGTCAGGCACCTTGAAAAAATCATTAAGCAGCATTTCGTATTCCCTTGCATTAATTTTCTTTTTGTTTATGGGATTGAAAATCTTTGTAACTGCATCATCAAGCTGGACCTTGATTTCATTTAGCCTGTCAATTATTTTATTTTTTTGTTTCTGATCTAATAATAAAAGGTCATTCAAAGCTGAAAGCTGTAAAGTCTTCATCTTTTTTAAATAATTGCTGCCATGCCCTGAATAGCTGCTTAAAGTTAAAATGTCATCCCCTGTTACATCCAGCAGCAGCATTTCATTTATGAATTTGTCAATATTATTCATGCAGGTATTATTTAGCAAAAGTCAAGGCTTCTGTGTTCTTATGTATTGTTTCTGTTGTAAAGCTGTCAAGATAGCTTTCTGTGGTCCTGATGTCGCTGTGTCCTAAAGCATCTTTTATAAATTCTGTGCTTGCATTGTTTAGCCTTAATGTCTGCGAAAATGAATGCCTTGCAAAGTATGTAGTCACTTGCTTATTTATTTCTAATTCTGCAGCAATAAGCTTCATGTATTTGTTTATAGTTTTAGTTAGCTGCTGGACTATCTGCCTTTCCCTTATCGCTGATGTTTCTTTGCTTAAAAAAGGGAATACATAGCTATCAGGACTGATTGATGCAATGCCATGCTTTTTGATGATTGCCTTCGATTCAGGTTTTAATGAAACAATGATTTCAGAAGCAATATTCTTGCTGTTTTTAGTTTTTGATCTTTGGTATTTTAAAATACTGTTTTCATTGTCGATGTCCTTATGTTTTAGCAAGCAAATGTCTTTTACATTCATGCCATTACATTGAAAGCTAAATATCCATAGGTCCCTTGCCATTTCTTTTGTGCTGCCTGATTCTGCCTGATAGAAATATATTTTATTGATTTCGATTTGTGATAAGGCTTTCTTTACATTCCTGCCTTTAGGTATCGAATACTTATTCTTGCCAGCCCCAAAAGGGTAAAGGGACCGGTCAAGGTTTGCCCTGTTTAGTATTGTTCTTAAACTTCGCAAATATATTCCTACTGTAGTCATGCTGTTGCCGTTATCAGTCATCCAGCTTTGATACTTTTTTAAGAATGTAGTTGTGATGTCAGCATATTTTAGATTGCTTTTGTATTCTTTTATTTCTTTGATGCCTGCTTTGATGCCATGCTTCAAATAGTATTTGTATTGAGCAATACTATTTCTTGCACATTCATAAGAAACTGCAGTCCCGATTCTTTTTTCATCTTTAAGTTCTTGTATGTAATTATCAAAGCCTGTTGCCACTTCGTCGCCTGCATCCCGATTGCTTAAGAATATAGCTTCGAATTTCATAAATGTAAATACAGGTAAAGCTTCTACTGATTCAATAGCCTTGCTTTCGAAAGAATGAATCTTATTGTAAATAGCTTTGTCTGATTCATTCCTTTTTTTTGCTGTCATGATCCTGTCAAAGTCACTTGCTTTCAAATTCATATTAAACGAATAATATCGCTTTTCGCCTTGATGTGTTATCCTTATTGAAACTTTGCATAAGCCGTCTTTACGTGGCTTATTTCGTGCAATAAAAGGGCTTACTGTTGCAGTATTCATGTGCTATTATTTTTATCGTTATTTTTTTTACTCCACAATTACTCCATATTTACTCCACAAATATACTTAATAACAATTAATAACAATAAATAAAACTATATTCTGAAAAGCCCTTAAATGCTTAATTACATTGAATTTGATTTGTTTTTTACCTTTTTTCTATTTGCTTATTTTTACCGTTTTTTATGACTACGGATCAGAAGGTTTTAGGTTTGAATCCTAACGCGGTCACACAGTACAGTAAAGGGTTTCAGCGAATGAAACCCTTTTTTATTTTTGCCTTGTTGCATACAATTTGCATACATTTAAGGAAAGTATATTCAAGCATCAGCAACCAATCTTTCTGTTCAAAAAGGTTTTTTTCTATTTTGTTTCTTGTCGATTTTATAATTGCCTAGAAATGAAAGTTTTTGTAGGGATACCAATGGTGACATCAACTTATGGAAGCTGTACAACCTATTTATTGGAGCAAAAAGTGCACAAACAGTGATACCTTTTTAGACTATTCTGTAAATGGTACAACTTTCTAGAACAAATTATAGATTGATGGGTAAAGACGAATGTTATTACTTAAAGTTAATAATGCCAATCTCTGTATTATTTTATGGAGAGTGGATATTTTTTAAATTAAAAAAATAAAAGAAATGCAGCTAAAGAATTCATCGATACATCAACAATAGTTACGTTTTGTCCATTAAATGAAATTAAATTTTCGCCATTGATTTTATAAAGCAAATTACCCTGTCCATCTATAACTGATCCGTTGTTTATTTTCGCTATGACTTGATTGCTGCAATTATAAATAGTATACCCATTAACATAACCAATACAATTGTTGTTATTATCATAAAAAGTACTCCCACGGTTAAATCCAACCTGCGGATTTAAACCTGATTGATAGTTATAAACAACTCCATTGGAGTATTTGCCGACAGCTCCAAATCCTGTATAAATTGTACCAGATCCTCGTCTTGCTTGTAGTATCTCTTTTCGTTGAACATTACCACCGTTATCAAATCCATAATTTCTTTTATAATAATCTTGCGCTATACTAGGATCTCTTCGAAAACCATCAGTGGTTCCTCCATTTTGAATGTATTCTAAGTAAGCTTCTTGTCTCACTTTTTGCCACTGTTCGTTCGAAATGTTTTGTGAATAAGAACTGTTACAATAGAAAAAAATAATTGTAGATAATATAAGATAATTTTTCATTATACAAATATAATAATTAATATGGACCCTTCAAAAATCAATTACGTAAACAATAACTACTGCGGCATCAATTATAATCTTCGTGATAAATTGTTCTGATTTTGGAAATAGCTTTTTCGTTATATAATTCAATTGATTTTTGTTTGTAATTATTTAAGAAAGTAATTAAAAAACATTAATCATTTCTATCATCAATGATTTCATAAATCACGGAATCTTCATCCGCATCAAACCAATCAATAATACTTGACCATTCTCCACAACCTTCTTTTTTATTTTTAGAGTTACCACATTTTAGCGATACTACTTCAACTTTACAATTTTTGCATTTGCCTAATTGGTCAAATGAATTTTCTTTAAAACCACAGGTGCAATCCCAAAACGAATTTTCATGAGGAACCCAATTGCATTTTGGACATTTTAAATTCCAATCTGATTTGCTCATAGTTATTTGATTAAAATGATTTGTATAATTATGTATCTTCTTTTTTAATAAACCTTACGAAAAAATTGATGAAAATTGTATTTTTTTCAAAATTCAATAACCAATTTTTAGGCATAGGTTTACCATTTAAACCGAAGTTTAAATTTTCTTTCAAAAAATAAAATCTTTCAAAAATTATTTCCTTTTTAGTGCTTCAACTACCAATTCGTTGAAGCTTTTTCATCTTCTAGTGAAAGCAAATATTGAAAGGATAGATTATTCTTGAGTTGTTTGAATTAATTGGTTTTATTGCTTCCTTTTCGGTAGGAATTAAGTAAATTAATAATGATTGTATTTTATGATAAAATGTATAAATAAAAATAACATCTACGATTTTTATAGACATACTATTTTAATTAATTTCTAATGCATCTTACACTAAAGCCTATTTTTTTTTCATTATAATTCCCTGTCTGCATAATCGTATCATTGATGTAAATTAAAACAAAGTAAGCTTCATCAGATTGCTCACCGCTGATGTCAACAGGAGTTGATGTCCAGAAATAAGCACTGTCTCCTTTACCATAAAAAGCGTTGCCAAATCGTCCTCTTCCTCCAGCAGGTAAAATCGTTAAACCAGTTTGATTAAAAAGGTTTTGTTTGTTTGGGTATTCGAAGTTGTTTTTTGACAATTCTTCTTCTTCCTCTTTTGCACCAAATAAGCTACTTAAAAAATCGTCCATTTCTTTATCTTCAGTCCAATCATTTCCACCTTGAATTTTAATGTTGCCTTCTTCTCCTAATTCCTCAGCCAATTTTTCCCATTCTTCCAAAGAAGGAATATGCCAACCTTCCGGAGCTAGACCTCTAGGATCATTAACTGCATACCAATTGTATAATTTACCAAACTTTTCTCCATTGATTTCGCTGTTATTGTAGTAACACCAAGCGGGCATTTTATTTAAGTCAGCTTCATCCCATTCTTCCGAAGTTCGAGCCTCTGGAATTATGTCTCCATTTACAAAATGAGTTACATCTAAATTTCTTGTTGACCAAATCTGATTAAATAATTTTATTGAATGTGGTAATTTTTTTATTTCTTTCTTATCCTTTAAATATTTTTCATATTGAGTCTCAATTTCTGATGGTTCGTAAAAATTGTCATGTTTCCTTTGGTCATTCGAACCGTTAAAAATAAAGCTTTGATTTTCATAAAGAAATTCAACCCAAACATTCATCCTGTCTAGGACTTTTAAGCGTATGGTTTTTTTGTCACAGGATATTTTACATGAAACAAAATAATCAGATTCTACATATAAATCCAAATCTTCTGAGATACTCAATTTTTCTCCTGATTCACTTAATACATCAACGATACAACCACCCGCTCTGTAAATAAACAATAAGCTATTTTCGTTCATTATTACTTTCTTATAGGAAGAATAGAAAGTGGGAAGTATATTTATTTTATTTTCTTCTTCTTCAATTTTTTGAATTTCAGTTTGATAATTTGCTGAAGTGTCATTGCTAAAATAATACAAGTATTCAGGCATGATATTAAAATACACTAAAATCGTTTGTACTTGCTCGTAATTCAGTTTATATACATTCCAAAATGCAAGATAATCGTCTCCATTACTATCATACATGCCCTCGGTTTCCATATAGTCAGAAATGATTGCGGCCAATTCTAAAAAAGATCTTTTGTCAATAAACCCTAATAGTTGGTACAAATAGCCTTTTAACTCAAGTTCACCAGGAATTATTTTTTGAATCTTGTATTTATTTAAATATTCTTGTTCCATATATTTTTATTTTTTAAACAAACAGTGTTGGAGAAAATTAACAAAACAACCAATATAAAAAGATTTATTTTTATCAAATATATTAGAATGTATAATTTTTAAAAAAAATAAAAAAATGTAAAACTTTTAAAAATTTTGACGCACCTATTTTAAATACCTTAATTTATAATTTAAAAAAAAATCACTATGGGGCATCGTGGTTGGCTTACGCCATTAGAAAACGAAAAAGATTTTAAACATGTAATTGATACTGCAGAAAATGCAGATTTTTGTTATGGGGTTACCTATGTTATTCAAATTACAAAACCCAGATCACCTTTTAAAATTGGCACTATTGTAGTTGCATGGAGTGGTGATGGTAGTGATACCGTAAATGCGTTAAAATCAAAGCAACTGATTTACTCCACTTATTTACTCGATAATTTCCTTCTTGATTTTCCAGATTGGCATGATGGTAAAGGCCCAGAAGTATTTGGAAGATTTCTTGAAAGAGGTGAGGAGCCAGACTGGTCATTGATAAAAAAATAGAATCTGTAGAATTTGATATTATTTAAATCATGACTTTAAAAATTAACAATACAAACTTATTTATGAATAAATTAGATGCCGCTCAATCTATTGCATTGTCAATAAATCATTTTTTAGAGGGTGAATTTTCAGATGACTACAAAAGAGATATCAAAAATGTAGGCACCAGTTTTATTTTTTTTCTAGTTACAAAAAACTTACACACAATAGCATTAAAGGATCTGGAAATAAACTTCATTGAAGGTTTTCTTAATTCATTTTTCGATGAATCAACAAACAATAAAGGTACTTATGAAAATAAACGTAAAACTTTACGATCTATATTTAAACACTGTGTTGATCAAAACATAATACCCATAAATCCATTTGATCACATAGAAATTAAACAAATTGAACGCACTAGAAAAAACTTGTTTACTGATCAAGAATTATCAAGTGTTTTTAACCACTTGAGAACTAATTTTCCTGATTTTTATGTTTTTGCCAGCATCAACTATTATTTGCTTTACAAAAAAATAACTACGATTTCCAGAGAAATAAAAAAAGGCGATTTTTCTGATGATTTTTCAACAATTAAAATAGTGTGTGATGGTAAAGAAATAACATTGTCTGTTGATCAAGAGTTGAAGACTATTCTATTAGAACAAGGCATTGATAAACTAAAAAATGATTTGAATATATTCTCCAAAAATATTGAATCTTTCAATAGGCATTACTTCAATAAGAAATGGCTGAAGATAAAAAATGAATTATTTAAAAATGCACTCATAAAAAACTTAAACTATGACATAGATGTTTTTTTCGATTCGGCGGTTCATCGGTATTATGAAAAACATAAAGACATCAAACGTCTTCAATCTAAGTTGGGTTTCACAACTCCTTTCAAAACAGTATATTATTTGGAATCAATTATCGATTTTTCGGAATAGTTTATTTTATCCATTTTCCTATTAATAAACTGTTTTATTATCATATTAAATCCAAATAACTAAAATATTTTAAACTTGAAAGTCAAAAAAATATTTCAGCAAAATGAGTGATTTGAAAGTTTATGTAAATCGATTAACAAAAAATAAAAAATGCAAAACAATCTTGGATCTATAGAGAACCCAGTTAAATGCGAAAATCCTTCTGGAGAAATAAAATACCTTGATCAATTGGCAGGCCCAAAAGGTGAAAGGATTTTTTATAAAAGACTAGGTAGTAAAAAAAGTCAGGTGGATAAAACAATTCTTGATGTGTACTTATTGACATCTCCGGATTTCAATTTTGAGAAGGAAATATATATGAACATGTATGTTGAAGGCTATCATGAAAAAAAGCCTATTGATGGATTGAGCATTAAAAATAGCTTTTTGGCAAAACAACCTTGGCAAGATTTGAAATACTTTGAAGAAAGGGAGTCGGAGATTTTTGGAAAAGAAAACCCGGATATTGAATCTAAATATATTTACTTATGGTCAAAAGCTGGGATGTTGATCTCTTGCGGACCATATATTTATGCAGAGTTTGATGCTTTTGGATTTCCGGATACAGAATGGAATCTGGAATTAATCATGAATAGTGCAAATAATGTGGTTCATGATTTAAAAGGTTGTTCCATTAAATGTCCTTTAGTATTTGAAACAATAATAGACTTAGAGCAATTTATGAAAGTTTTTCATTTTGAACCCAAATATGAAATGGTGCATAATGAAAATAAAGGGTATCGATTTTTTCATATAATGACAAAAGAGGAATTGAATGTTTATGCAGTTATTAATAACGGGTAAATAAATAATAAGAATATATAATTGAAGAAATGTTCTATAACAGATAATTCATTGTTTTTAATTGAGCAATTTATATCTAATCTAAAAATTAATTATATTCAATGGATAAATACATTTCTATCTCTGATGTTAATCTATATCTAGATTTAGTCAAACAGAAAGTTGTACAATTTATGAGCAAAGGATTATCATTTGATTTGAAATATTAAATAAATTAAACTTTCTTTTTGCAGTTTTTATTTAACAAATACTTCCCTGTATATCGGTGAAGAAGATTATCTGGTTTTTGATACCTTAAATCATTATGATGGAAGTAAAGGAGCTATTGATGAAGTGTATTATAGACAATGCAATAAAATTATTTCTACCGCTGAACTATCCAATAAAGATTATGAACCTGGTTTGGTTGAGCGCATTATGAGTAACTATTAATTGTAATTAAAAAATATAAAATAATGCTGATTAAAAATATTTTCTTTCTAATGGCTATGGTTTTAAATTTTGGATGTAAAAGCAAAAATGTAGATTCACACATTGAAAATAGAAATACCATTATCAATAAAGATGATGATGCTTATTTAAAGCGACTAGACAAAAGAATAAATGAAATCAATTTGTACATAGAAAACAAAAATGTGTACAATAAAGAGATTGCTTTTTTGTTAGACATGAAAATATCTTCCGGTAAAAACAGATTTTTTGTGGTTGATCTTCAGAATAAAAAAATAATAAAGAAAGGACTAGTGGCTCATGGTTATGGTTCCATTATTACAAATACAGACTCATTGAAGTTTAGTAATGTGCCCAATACGATGGCTACATCAATTGGTAAATACCGTATTGGGAATTCCTATTATGGTAAATTTGGAAAGAGTTATAAATTAACTGGGCTTGATAATTCAAATAGTAAAGCATTAGAAAGAAATATTGTATTGCATAGTTATAAAGATGTGCCAGAGCAAGAAGTTGATGGCGCTATTTGTTTGAGTAAAGGATGCCCAATGGTTTCGGTTGGTTTCTTTAAAGAAATTGAAGTTTTGATAGATCGTTCGAAGCGTAGTATTTTGTTGTATGTTTATTATTGAAAAAAATAATTCATGAAACCAATATTTAGGACAGTCATTCTTTTATTACTCCCTTTTGTTTTAATGATAATCATAAACGAATCATTTAGATTGTCAATTAAACAACAACCATATTATAAATACGGATTTACAACAATAAATTCTTCAGATAAAATATCAAATAAGTGCACTTGGAATTGCCATAACAACACATCTTATTGCAAAGAACATCATGTGAAGTTTTTAAAAAATTCTTTTTCTAAAACGGATCAACTTTACTACGGAGAAATAAAATTATTAAGAAGCACTGGAAATTATGGGTTAGCAAATATTGCTATTTTGGTCATTTTTATCCCATTTTTAATTTTATATTTTTTTATAAAAGGGTTAAACATTCGTAATAAAATTCAAAAAATAAAACAAAATGGATAAGTTATATCAATGCGCATATTTTCTATATAATTATTGTACCGATTTCGTAATAAATTTGTCAAATCTTCTGCACTTATCATACTACGAGGTAAACTTTTTTTTCTTCTGTTTGCTTTATCCCATGTTATTAATGGCGGCTTTTGTTTTTTATTTTATCCAAAGAAAGCGATTGAAAAGTTTAAGAAATTTTAATAAAACGATTTAGTTTTTTTGTGAATTTCATAGCCTAATCAATACCATCTAATAAGGATGTTTTATTATTAAAAAGATGTCAAAGTCATATTGTATTAAAGCATAAAGTATAGATTATGGCATCAAAATCATTTTTATGACTACTATTTACATTTCTTTTGTTAATTAACTGTGTAAATAAACTTATTTTTTAAAGCCAAGACAACTCAAAAATCACATTTAAATTTAGTTTTTATAGATTTAAGATATTACCTTTAAAAACTATAGAAATTGTTAAATTTTTAATTCAAAAAGATTGTTTTTGCTTTGAGTATTCAAATTTGAAAACTGTTTTAAAAATCGAAAATTTCGATTTCTTTATTTTTTAAAGTAGATCTATAAACTAATTTTAATTGGCTAATAGCGTTAAAAATATAATTGAAATTGTATTTTCTGATTTGAAAAAATCTGTTCTTACTTTCTATTTTTTATTTTTTGTTTCATTTTATACAATAGCTCAAACGAATGTAGTTGTTGGTGGTGGAGCAGGTATTACTTGCCCAGCTGTCCCAACTGCAACTTGGACAACTCCACCACCTGGAATTAGTTTTTCAAATTGGTCGGCAGGTTCGGGTGTTACATGTGCATCAGCCAATAATGCCATTAACGGTAGTGGATTTGGAGGAGCTACTGCTGCAGTTAGTCTTGCTGCGAATGCATATTACAATATTTCAATTAGTTCGGATGCTACACACACTTTTACACTGCAAAGTTTACTTTGGCTTACGACTGTTAGTAATAATTCTGCATGTAATTTCAGTGTTTATTATAGTTTAAATGGAGGGCCTATTACAGCATTTGGAGCAACAGGTAATAATACAACTTCAAATACATTTAATGGTAATGTTAATGTGGGTACATCATCTACATTGCTATTGTATTTAGTGCCTTATGGAACTAATAATAATACAAGAACTGTACGTTTTGAAAATGGTTCAGTAATTACTATTTCTTCAGCATCAACATTAGCTCCATTAAATGATAATTGTGGTTCTGCTCAAACAATCATTCCCAATGGCCCTTGTTTAAATGGCACAACAATAAATGCAAATGACAGTTGGCTAAATTCAATTGGTTGTCAAAATGGAGGTAATAATTCTTTTCATCCAGATGTTTGGTATTCTTTTGTTGCTACTGCTGCACAAGCACAAATTGGAGTAACTACTTCTGGTTCTTTTACAGGGAATGTTGAGATTGTTTTAGCCAGCGGAACTTGTGGTGGTACTTTTACAATAATTGGAAGTCAATGCTTAGCTTCCCCTGCAAATCCCACTTTTACAGGTCTTGTTGCTGGTAATACTTATTACTATTCTGTGTCAAATGCGCTAAATGGGATTACTGGCCCATTTCAAACTTGTGTTACAGCTCCTCAACCTCCAATAAATGACAATCCTTGTAATGCAATATCATTATCAGTAAACACATCGTGTAGTTATTCCCAGTATACCACAGTTAATGCATCTTCAACTTCAACATCAATAGTTTCAACACCATCATGTAGTTTATATTCAGGAGGTGATGTTTGGTTTCAGCTTACAATTCCAGCTAGTGGTTCTGTACTGATAAATACAGAATCTGGCGTAATTACGGATGGTGCATTAGCAGCTTACACAGGTAATTGTAATGCACTTACAGAAATTGCTTGTGATGATGATGGAGGTACAGGCTTAATGCCTGTGATTTCATTAAATAATCAAACTCCAGGATCAACAATTTGGGTGCGATTTTGGGAATTTGGAAATGATAATAGTGGAACTTTTGGTATTTGTGCTTCACAAATGATAGCTACTGAGCAAGATTGTCCATCAGCCATTCCAATTTGTGGAAATGTATATACTCAAACAGTTTCATATTCAGGAACTGGTGCAATTCCTAATGAAATTAACCCTGCAAATAGTTGTTTGGCAAATGGGGAAAGGGCAGATGTTTGGTATACATTTACGGTTCAAAACTCGGGTAATTTAAGTTTTTCAATAACTCCAATTAATGCCGCTGATGATTATGACTGGGCTGTTTATAATTTAACCAATGCAAATTGCTCGGACATATTTTCTAATGCAGCTTTGAATGTAAGTTGTAACTTCTCATCAACATTTGGTGTAACGGGGCCAACTGGAGGTTCGGCATTAAATAATCAGGGTGCAGCAGGTACGCCATTTAATGCAACGATACCAGTATTAGCAGGACAAACCTATGTAATAAATGTTAGCAATTTTTCTCTATCTTCCGGTGGCTATACCATAAATTTAAGCAATACAACGGCTGTAATTACGGATAATGTTCCACCTAGAATTACAGCGGCATCTGCTCAAAATTCTTGTGGAGGCAATCAAATTGCTTTATCAATTTCTGAAAATGTTCTTTGTAGCTCAATTGATGCGACTGATTTCACATTGACAGGCCCTGGAGGACCTTATACGGTTACTTCTGTTGCTTCATCAAATTGTAGTATTGGTGGTTCGTACACCAATGATGTGGAATTAACAATAAGCCCAAGTATTTCAGTGCAAGGTAACTATTCAGTTTGTTTGGCAGGGTCTTCAGTAACAGATTTGTGTGGAAATATTGGCGTTTCTGGTGCTACAAGTTGTGTTCCATTTACAATTACATCAACTCCTGCACCAACAACTTCTCCTGTTACTTACTGTCAAAATGCGTTGTCGACTCCATTAACGGCGACTATAACTGGAGGGCCCACGGCTACTTTAAATTGGTATACCGTAGCAGTAGGAGGGGTTTCTTCATCTACAGCTCCAACTCAATCAACAGCTTCGACTGGTGTTACTTCGTATTGGGTAAGTCAAACTGTAAATGGTTGTGAAAGTGTTCGTATACCCATTACTGTTACAGTTACTCCAAGTGTAGCACCTCTTTTTTCTTCAATACCAACATCGATTTGTAATGGCGCATCAGTTCCGGCATTGCCAACAACTTCTTCAAATGGAATATCAGGAACATGGGCGCCATCAGTAATTAGCAACACAACTAGTGGTACATATACATTTACACCATCATCTGCTGGTACTTGTATAACACCCGTTTCTTATAGTATTGCAGTTTATGAATTACCGATCATTTATCCACATGGTACAAATCCATCTTGTAATGTTCCTCCATGTAATGGAATTGCAACTGTGGATGTGGTTGGAGGAACTAGGCCTTATACGTATAATTGGGTGAGTGGTGGTGTTACAATTGGAACAACACAATCTATTTCTAATCTTTGTGCAGGAACATACGATATAACTGTAACAGATAGTATAGGATGTACATCAAGCGCATTTACTCCAGTAACAAATAATTGTATTCAAATTCAGAGTGTATTGGTGGATGCATGTGAAACGGATGAGGGTTATGGAGAAATGGTGTTTTTTCAGGTTGGTCAAAATTCGATTAACGTATCATCAATGAATGTAGTTTGGCCTACCAATACATGGCAGGGAATGACAACAAATCAGACGTATATTAACAACGTAAATGCTACAATTACTGGTGGTGGAATACTTTTGCCTGTGCCAGTAAATGGAGTATTGCCTCCGAATGCTAATGTTGTCATAATTACAGGTGTAACTCCATCTAGCTTGATGAGTTTTTCAAATTTAACGGATACGCTTTATGTAATTTTTCAAAATAACACAACGGTAATTGCCGGACATTTTGGTAATGCTTCCGCTTCTGCAGGAATTAGAACTCTTGTAATGAATTTTGGAGTAGGGTGTACTGATACCGTTAGATATGATAATTCACTTTTAATAAACCAAAATGGATTGAGTGGTGGAAATGCTGCTTTAAATAATGGAGGTTATGTAAACTACTCATCAAATGGAAATGCTTCTTATGTTAATAATGGTTGTAGAATTCCTTTTACCATTCAAAGTGACTCTGTTAGATTGACTGCGCCTCCGCCAGCACAACCTTTGTTCAATACCATTGGTCCAATTTGTAAGGGTGTAACTCCTGTGCCTGCTATGTTTCCCAATACTTCTACAAATGGATTTACAGGAACATGGAGTCCAAGTTCAATAAATACAACAACTACAACTACTTATACATTTACGCATACACCAGGTACTTGTGTGAAGGATACTACCATAACTGTATTGGTAAAATTGCCAACTCAAAGTACAACTATTGTTACACGTTGTAACAATCAATTGCCATACAACTGGAACGGTACAAATTACAACGCAGCTGGTTCTTACACATATACAACAACCAATTCTGTAGGATGTGATAGTTTGGCGATTGTAAATCTTTCTATAAAACTACCAACACAAAGTACAATTGGTGTTACCCGTTGTAATAATCAACTTCCATATAACTGGAATGGAACAAATTATAATGCTACTGGATCTTACACACTCACTACTACAAATGCTGCAGGTTGTGATAGTTTGGCTATTGTAAATCTTACTGTAAAACCAACAACACTAAGCACAACAAACATTACTCGTTGTAATAATCAATTACCATACAATTGGAACGGAACTAACTACAATGCTGCAGGAGCTTATACATTTACTACAACGAATGCTGCAGGTTGTGATAGTTTGGCGATAGTAAATCTTACGGTTACAAATACTACACAGAGTATTACAAA
>JAIYAN010000016.1 GCA_027489035.1 Chitinophagaceae bacterium | reverse complement strand
TCATTGTTCCGCTACCAGTATAGAAACCTTCTAAGAATGCTGTTAGATTTAACGTAGTGCTACATGTGTTAATCGTTAAGTTCAATGTTGCTACTGAATCACAACCCGCTGCGTTGGTACCATTAAAAGTGTACACACCAGATGTTGTGTATGTTGTGCCATTCCATGTGAATGAGCTACATGCTGTTTCTGATGAGCTTGATGAGGTGCTTGTGTTTATTGTCAAGTTCAATGTTGCTACTGAATCACAACCCGCTGCATTTGTACCGCTGAATGTGTACACACCAGATGCAGTATATGTTGTACCATTCCATAAGAATGAGTTACATGCTACTTCTGATGCTGAAGATGAACTGCTTGTATTTACTGTCAAGTTCAACGTTGCTGTTGAATCACAACCTGCAGTGTTCGTACCATTGAAGGTGTACACACCACTTGTTGTGTATGTAGTACCATTCCATAAGAATGAGTTACATGCTACTTCTGTTGTGCTTGATGCTGTTGGTAACTTAATTGTTAAGTTTAATGTTGCTACTGAATCACAACCCGCAGCGTTTGTTCCATTGAATGTGTACACACCAGATTCAGTGTATATTGTACCATTCCATGAGAAAGAATTACATATAGATTGTGTTGTAGTTGATGTTGTGTTGGCTTTAACTGTAAAGTTTAATGTTGCAGTTGAATCGCAACCTGCTGCATTAGTAGTTGTAAATGTATATACACCACTAGTTGTGTAGTTTGATCCATTCCAAGAATATGGTAAAGCCGATGGACAAACCGCAACATTTACTGAACTTGCAGTTTTAGCGGCTACTGTAACTGTTGATGATACATTGCTCAAACATTCGCCAGAGGCTGTTGCATAAGCAGTCAATGTATTTCCTGCAGTTAATGCAGCTACTGTAGCAGACCATGCTCCGTTATTTACTGATACAGCTTGGTTCCAAGTACCGTTTACATATAAATCAATAACTGATCCATTAGCTTCGGTGCTTGTACCAGTAACAGTAGTTGCGCCAGCACAAACTAGAGACGTAAGAACTGGAGCATCAGAGTATGTGCTACAAGTATTTACATTTCCGTTTATGGCAAGATCACTTGCAGTAGAAGCATTTACGTTATTAATATAGAAAGTACCAGTTGAACTAGACGCACCAAATGGTACCAATCTGAATGTTACCGTTTGGTTAGATTGCAAATTCTGCAATGCAGAGATACTGCTTAAATCTATTGAACCCACTTGACCAGTTGTTGTATTGGTCGTTAATGATGTAGATAATAAATCTACAAATGCACCAGAGTTGATTTGATATTGAATCAAGATTGCATTTGGACCAGAACTTGATGTTCTGTAAGAAATAGGATTCAAACTCAACATTTCAGCAGAATATCCACTATTAGGCTTAACGGTGAAAGTGATGAATCTATTTCCTGAGATTGCTAAAGCACTAGTTGCAACGTTGAATCCACCACCTGCACCCCATGCTCCTGAAGCAGCTGTTCCAGTGGTCGTTAAACCAGAACCTCTAACTAAGCCAGAGCTGGTAACATTAGCATTCAAAGTTGTAGCTGCATAAGGCGTTGCACCAAAAAGACCAGATCCACCCGCTAAAGTACTTACGTCAAACCCAACGATCTGAGGCACAAAAATACTGTTCCTATTTCCAATAACAAATATTGTAGAACCGGCACCTAAAGAAACACCCGTTCTAGAAATAGAAGTACCACTTAATGTTCCTAATGAACTTACGCTGTAAGGACCAGGAGCAACAAATTGACCAAGGAAACCTTCTGCAGTATTGCTGAATGAAGCACCTTGATCAGTAGTGTTCCAATTGAATGTCATGTTAGCGTTTGCACCTGCAGTTGTAGCATTAACTGTCCATTGTAATCCTACTGCTTTTGAAGGTGCTAATAAGGCGTTGGTAATCGTTGAAGAAACACCAACAGCAATATCACTTACTGTACCATTGTTGGTTAAAGTAAACGGAGTATAGTTGGTTGCAGAGCTACCTAAATGGTATGTTGTAGCAGAACTACCTACTGACAAGAATCTCAACAATCCCGCTCCATTTGAAACTACATAATTTGAAGCGCTTGCACCTGACAATACATTAGACAAAGTAAGTGAATTTGCACCCAATGTAACTTTTCCTGAAGTCAATGTCATTGTACCTGTTACTGCTGTTGAAGCACCAAGTGTTAATCCTGCGCTGTTATTTACTGTGATATTATTTGCTCCAGTTAGAGAAGCATTTGTTGTTTGAGCAACAGCACCATTGAAAATATAGTTAGCTGTAGCATTTAAAGTTCTTGTACCGGTTGTAGAAATTGAACCGCTTGCATTTGCAGAGGTCAATGTAGCACCAGCACTGATTGTTAATCCCACCGCACCATCAAATGCACTTGTACCAGCATCAACAGATGATACGCCATCGATTGTTATTGTACCACCAGAAAAAGTACCTCCAGTTTTCGTGAATGTCTGTGTTCCATTTTTTGCGAAACGGAATGATGCAGTTGTTCCTGTACCATTGAAAATACCTCCTGTAAAGTTCATATTTCCGAAAAGATTCCAAGTTGTTGTTGTAATTCCTGAGTTTCTAACCGGATGGAAAGTACCATTGCTAATATTGAAATTACCATTGACGTTAATCGTTAAGCTAGTAACTGCACCAGCACCACCAGATCTGTGTCCACAAATCTGATTGGTATTAACTGAAGAATTCACATTGAAATTACCATTGAATGTCAACGTATTTGAAAGACCAACACCCACAGCTGCCGCAGAATTAGTTAAACCTGTTTCTTGCGTTCCAGCACCACCATTCAAGAAATTAAAATCACCGTTTACGATGGTGTTGTACATACCCATATTCAAACTACCCGACTGACTTGGACAGTTGTATGTAAGGTGATGGAAAGTTTGATTAAATCCAGTTGCCATTGTACCTGTAATACCAGTCACCAAACAAGTAGAACCTGTTGACCATGTAGCTACAGGGATTATACCACCGTTTAATGCATGCTCATAAGTACCAGCAACGGTTAAGTTTGGTGAAGAACTTAATGTAATCGTACCTTGATTTCTCAATGTACCATTTACCGTTAAATCTGTACCATTTCCATTAGCAACAGTCATCGTTTTTGTAGCATTAACGTTAACCTGAGCTGTTGCAGCAATCGTCATTTCATCAACAGATATTGATGTATCTAAAGCCACTATATGTCCAGCTTGAATTGTAATTGTTCCTTTTGCAGCAGTTGGGAAATCAGCTGATGCAGTCCATGCCGTACCGTCATTCATTTCCCATATTGAAGGACTAGACCAGTTTCCACTAGCAATCGAACGATAGTTGTAATTAAGTGTAGCCTGATTTCCAATAGCAGGAGTTGTAGTTAAATAATTTTCTGTTCCAACACTACCATTGAATGAATACACTGCTACATGATAAGTTGTGCCAGGAGTTAAACCTGTGATGGCAACACTGTTTCCTGAAGCACCATACACTACAAAGTTTCCAGTTCCTAATTCAGATCCCGAACCGAATATGGTATTGGCAGTGTAAGAATTCGTATTATTAGGTGTTACATTAACAGCACTTGAAGCCCTTACTACCACCAATGAATTGGCTCCATCACCTGAAGTAAAGTTAATGGTCATTCCATTTAAAGTAACATCGCTAAAGCTAACTGCAGAAGCCTGAACTGTAGGTTGAGCACTAATGGTTGTAAAGCTAACTTCTGAACCATAACTTGTACCAATACCATTCGTAGCATAAGCACGTACATAGTAGGTAGTTAATGGTGTTAAAGCAGATAAAGCAGAAGTAAACGAACCAGTAGAAGCAGAAGCATCTATTACTTTAGTATCAGCAATTGTAGGGTTGCTACTTGTGCTGTAAACAATACCTCTTTCTGTGATTGGATCTCCACCATCGGCAGTAACATTACCGCCAGTGTTTGCTGTGCTTCCAGAGATTGCAGTAACCGCTGTAGTTGTAACAATTGGCGCACTTGCTAATGTTGTGAATGTTTCATTTGAACCATAAGCAGTTCCTGCTGCATTTATTGCATAAGCACGAACATAATAAGTTGTAACACCTACAAGACCTGTTAATGAACTTGTGAAAGATCCCGTTCCTGTAGAGCCATCAATAACTTTTGTATTTGAAGTAGTTGGATCAGTTGTTGTACCATACACCACACCTCTTTCTGTAATTGCTGCACCACCATCATAAGTTACTTCACCACCAGTAGATGCATTTGTTTGTCCTACACTGCTAGCAGCAGTTGTAGTAACCGTTGCCACTATCGGATTCATGGTGAAGGCAACATCAGATCCGTATGAAGTACCGATGCTGTTGATTGCATAGGCTCTTACATGATATGTAGCACCTGGTGTCAAACCAGTTATTCCTGTTGAGAAAGAACCAATTGCTGTTGATGCATCTGCGATTTTTGTATCAGCAGTTGTTGGATCAACTGAAGCGCTGTAAACAATACCTCTTTCTGTTACAGCAGCACCTCCATCAGAAATCAAACTTCCACCAACAGTTACGGTTGATGAACCAAGATTAGTAACTGAAGCTGTTGATACTGTTGGCGCAATAGCACCTGAAGTTGTTGTGAATGTTTCATCAGCACCATAAGATGTTCCAGTGCTGTTTATCGCATATGCTCTAACATAGTAAGTAGTATTAGAAGTCAAACCAGTAATGCTTGAGCTGAAAGAACCTGTGCTAGCTGTAGCATCTGTAATTTTAGTATCAGCAACTGTTGGATTTGCAGAAGTACCGTATACGATACCTCTTTCTGTAATGGCATCACCACCATCGGCGGTAACATTACCACCAGTTGCAGCTGAAGTAGATGTTACAAAACTTGCAGCAGTAGTTGTTACCGTTGGTTTATTAAGCGTAGTGAAACTAACTTCACTACCATAAGATGTATTAACTGAATTTGTAGCGTAAGCTCTTACATAATAAGTAGTATTATTTGCAAGACCTGTCAAAGCAGAAGAGAATGAGCCAGTACCTGTAGAAGCGTCAATCACTTTTGTATCTGCAGTTGTAGGATTAGCAGAAGTACTGTAAACGATACCTCTTTCAGTAACTGTAGCTCCACCATCAGCGGTAACATTACCACCAGATGCTGCAGCAACTCCTGTAATACCAGTTATTGATGTGGTTGTTACTGTTGGAGCGTTTGCTAATGTAGCAAAACTTTCATTGCTACCATAAGATGTTCCTGCAGCATTTTTTGAGTAAGCTCTTATATGGTAAGTAGTTGCAGGATTCAATCCATTCAATGTAATAGTGAAAACTCCTGTTCCAGCAGCGCTAGCTAAAACTTTTGTATTTGCAGTTGTTGGATTTGCAGAAGTACTATATACGATACCTCTTTCCGTAACAGTAGCACCACCATCAGCAGTAACCTCACCACCAGTGGTTGCACCAGAAGTAGTTATTGAAGATGCAGCTGTTGTTGTTACCACTGAGTAATCAACAGTTGAGAATGCAACATCAGGACCATACGCAGTACCTAAATCATTAGTTGCGAACGATCTAACGTGATAAACTGTTGATGGAGTTAAATATTCTAATAATGCAGTCATGCTACCTGTTGTAGTAGCTGCATCACTTATTTTTAAATCATCTGTAGTTGGGTTTTCGTTATTTCCATAAACGAAACCTCTTTCATAAATTGTATAACCACCAGCCGATAAAACCGAACTTGTTATACGAGCAGAATCAGATACAATGTTTGTAACTGAGGTAGTTGCCAATACTGGAGTTGAAGGCACCAATAATGAAACATTATCAATACCTACACCTTGTCCACTTGAAGCCGCTGATCCATTGTATGTCCATTTGAAATAATAATCAGCTCCATCAGCAATGCTCAAGCCTGTTAATGAGATGGCTTTTGAAGTTGTTACAGGCGGATTGATAACTGCAGCAGTTCCTCCAGCCCATGAATTATCTCCGTTTGCATCTGCTGTCCATGTGCTACCATTGCTACCATGGAAGAAATTGAATGTTAGCGATGCGGTATTTTCACGATATTTTTCGTAATCAAAATTTACTTTTAATTCAGTGATTGTAGCACCTGTATTATTTTTCACCCTTAATATGATGCTTCTTCCGTTAGAATAAGAACCACTAGTCCAGATAGCCAAAGCTCTATCAGTTGAAGTAGCATTAACACCATCTGCAACATTGTGTGTACCACCTGAGCTTGATGTTGTCATTGCATTAGAACCTGTAGAGCCATAAGACCCATTAGTTACAGTTGTTATGGTTCCGGTTCCGCCTTGCCATTCGCCTGTTGTATTCAAGTGAATACCCGATGGAACGGTTGCAGAAATTGATGCACTTGATGCTGTGCCCATGCTGTTGAAATTTTCAACTGCAGGAAGACCTGGAGTAGTAATGCTTAAAAACTCAGGAGCTGCAATGTTAAATGCATTTGAAGTAGCACTTGTTAAAGAAGATGAAGAGAAACTTAAAGTAGCTCCTGATACAGCGCCTGAAGCGCTTGCAATTAAACCACTAAATGTAGCCACACCATTAACAGCAGCAACGGTAGTTGTGCCATTTAATGTAAATGACCCTGAGCCTACTGCAGCAGTAACATTGGCCGTACTTGTAGTAGAATTACCGTATTGATCCTGAATTGCAACAACTGGTTGACTGGTCAAAGCAAAACCATTGTAGCCCGAAACTGGCTGAGTATTAACCCCCAATTTGTTTGGAGCACCAGCACCAACTACCTGTGTAACTTCAGCCAATGAATATCCTGTTGCAACAATAGCAATTGCTTTAGAACCTGAACTTCTAAGTACAGCTTTTCCACCACTTGGTTTTAAAGTTAATTGACCTGATGACAATACATAATCAGTAGAAGCCGTCAATGCTGTACCATTTACGGTAACAGAAGTAACTGCAGCTCTCCAGCTTGCATTATCAGTGAATGTAATATTAATGTCATTATCTACAGTTGCACCAATTGCTGCTGTAAGTGTTGGAGATGCCGAACCTACAGTTACACTGATGGTTCCAGCTGTAGAATAATTGTAAGCTTTATCATAATTGACAACAGCAACTTTTGCTGGAGTTCCAGTTAGTGTCCAACTGGTTGAGGTTGTATTTGTAGCTACTGTCCAATCACCAATTGTAGCACCAGCAGGATAGAATCCTTGATCCAATAATGTAGGAGCTGCTGCAGTTGCATTTGTAGATACTAAAACTATAGAACCTTGCACTCCTGTACCGGCATCACTACCGTTGGTCCAGCTGATTGCAGTTCCTGAATTGGATAAAGCACTTGGACCAGTGCTAGGTGCTGTAATATCTGTTGTTGTACTTGCATCGTAGTAGATTACAAAATCATCATATAAAGTTAGAGAACCACCATTTCCAGCTGAAGTTACATTGGGGGCAGCAAAGTAAACCCTTGTAACATTGGTGACTGCTGTATACCCAGTACATCTTGTCCATGTTGAAGTATTTAAGGCCGTTGCAGTACTAGTAGTTGTACTTGATGAACCTGCACCTGTTGTTCCGTTTGCTACATATCGCATAGTTGGGGTGCTAGTAACACTAGATGCTCCATTAAGCGCTGAAACTTTTGCCCAATAGATCATGTGCGCGTTTCCTGTATTTACTTGTGGAAAAATACCGATAAAGGTATTATACCAATATCTTGTAGATGTAGTTGAAGGGGTATGAGAATACGCAAAAGATCCTGTACGAGCTCCTGAATTTACAGAACTCAATGTTCCACTGGTATTAATACCAGAATAACTGGCATTAAGTGCAGAAGAATCTTTTGGTTGATACCATGGCAATGTTGATTGGCCAAAAGAATAGATTGACGATAAAATACTGATGGTTAAAAACATCATTACCGTAATTAATCTGTGTTTTGTAAAGCTGCTACTTCTCATAATTTGAGATTTTGTTTAGATGATTGTTTTGTTATATGTTATAAAAACCTAGTAAAAAATTCTTTTAAATTCAACTTGTCTTTAAAAAAAAGGACGTTGATTATTTTCAAAAAACAAGTAAATAAATCAACAATATTTTTAAAAGAAAAAGCTTTTTATTAAATAGTTATTAATGTTTGGATAGGTATACAGAATATTATCAAAAAATCGGATTGTCTTCACAGTAACGGGTATATAATGTTAGTCAACATTTCTGAAATTTAACAATAAAATAAGGCAAATATTTACGCAATCGATACCAATTTTGATCAAAAAAACGTAGTGAAAAACTTGACGTTTTTGGTATTATTTTTTTGTTTTTAAAGTGAGCATTTCTTTCAAATTTATAGCCCATTTTTTATATGTTTGGATATGTTTATTAGCCTTGTTTTATTCTGTTGAACCACTGAGACAATTCTCTACGAGAATTATTTTTTTGACACGAAGGCACGAGGGCACAAAGTTTTTTGTTTCACGCAAAGCTCGCAAAGGAGCAAAGACGCAAAGATTTTTTGATACGGAGACTCGCATACGCGATTTTTTCAACACGAGGCACGAAGACGCAAAGGCACGAAGTTTTTTCAATCAAGACCCTTTATTGGCGTTTTTTGATTAGAACGAGAAACAGAATGAGTATGAGGAAAAAATCAGAACTCAGTTTTCACTCTCTTTCTCATTTTCACTCTGATTTTTTCAACCCCTACCTCTTATACCAAAACATCATAAAAAAACCGCCCCAGGTTTTTAATCCTAAGACGGTTTTTAAAATGAACCTTGCCCTATTTATTCAAAAAAAACTAATTCAGTTTGTTTATTTTGGTCGTGTAAATAATAGTATTGTCAGCTGAAATTATTTTTATAAAATAAGTTCCATTATTTAGCTTAGATACATTTTGTGAACTTATTTCTTCGGTAAGTTTTTTTGATAAAACCAACTCTCCCAATTCATTGTACATCAATAAACTTATGTTTTTTGATAAAATATTAATGCCAAATTTTTTGAGGTTAACGTTGAAATTTCCATTATTAGTTGGATTAGGGTATACTACAGCAAGTCCGCAATTGTTATTTACAGTAACCGTTAAGTTTATTGAATTTGCACATTGATTTGCATCTGGTGTAAATGTATACGTTGTAGTGGCTGTATTATTAATCGCTGGTGTCCAAGATCCTGTAATATTGTTATTTGAAATCGTTGGCAAACTAAACGTATCTCCAGTACAAATTGAATTAACCAATGAGAAAGATGGAATAAATCTTGAGTTCACACTAACGGTCATGGTTGTGGCATTTGCACATTGATTTGCATCTGGTGTAAATGTGTACGTTGTAGTTGCTGTATTGTTTATTGCCGGTGTCCAAACCCCTGTGATGTTGTTGTTTGAAGTTGTAGGTAATGTAAAATTACCTCCATAACATATGGCAGCTATTTGATTAAATGTTGGATTTATGGAAGGAGTTACACTTACAGTCATGGTTGCAGTTGAAGCACATTGGCTTGATGCCGGTGTAAACGTATAAGTTGTAGTTGCTGTGTTGTTTATAGCAGGAGTCCAAACCCCTGTAATGCCGTTGTTAGATGTTGTTGGTAAAGTAAATGAACCTCCAGCGCATATGGGATTTATTTGATTAAAAGTTGGGTTAATTGAAGGATTCACACTAACGGTCATGGTTGTGTTTGTAGCACATTGGGTTGAACCTGGTGTAAATGTATACGTTGTAGTTGCTGTGTTGTTTATTGATGGTGTCCAAGTTCCTGTTATACCGTTGGTAGACGTTGTTGGTAAAGTAAATGAAGCACCCGAACATATAGGATTTATTTGAGTAAAGGTTGGTACTGTTTGATTTGTTCCTGAACCTGATGCTGTTACATTTATTGTACTGGCACCCCCTCCAGAAATGGCAATATTACCATTATAGGATTGTAAAGCAGTTGGTGAAAATTTCACAAAAATTGTGGTGTTTGATAATGCTCCCCCAGCCTGTGGAATAACTAAAGTTGAACTATAAGTACCACCTGCTGATAACGAATAAGTAAACCCTGAAAGGCTTGATATGGTTATGTTTCCTGCTGTTAAATTAGTTCCACTTAAAACAAAACTATTCGGACCTGCTTCTGCATTTAAACAAATTTGTCCGAAATCATTCAGTGATGTTGCACTTAATGTTGGCACTGCCACAACAGGAATTCCAAAACTAAAAGATCCAAAATTTGTAATTGGTGTAGTTACAGTATTGATGCCTCCATTGTTGTCAAAATTACCTCCTAAAGATAACCATGCATTATTGTTCCAATTTACAATTGATGTAGTTGATGGATTCGTAATTCCGTTATTCGTTATTGAGGTGTATTTTAAATTTACAAGAGATGCATCTGCTGGTGTGGCACCAGTTCTTGCAATATCCCATCTATAAGGCGTAATACTTCCAATACCCGCAGGCAAACCATTTGCGCTATTTGGATTTGATCGAATAAATTCAACAGTCCAGTTGGTAGCATTTGTATTGCTTGGAGTTATAGAAGCATTTGCTAAATCAGCTGCATTATCTGAGACAGGGAAATTGTAACCAGTTGAAGTATTCGAACTTCTAGAAAGCGAACCAATGATATGTGAAGAAACAGTTCCACCAGAGATGGCAAGCGCACTTGGATTGTTTACAATTACACGTTTATTATTTTGAAGCACATTCAAATGTCCATTTTGTAAATTTAAAATGGCATCATTAGAAGATGAAAGTGCAACATCGGTTAAGGCAATTACGTTTTGAGCATTGTTTATGTTTAACGAAACATCATTTGTAATATTTCCACTTATTGATAAATTTTGAGATGTACTACCATTAAATTGAATGTTAGAACCTGTTGCTGTTCCTGATTCTGTAACCCCACCAGCCAATTGAACATTACCAGCAACATTAATTGAAGTATTGGCACTGCCTCTTTGTAAATCTACAGTAGCACCAGCCCCAGTTGTAATTTGTCCATTTATCGTGATGCTTGAAGTACTGGAACTATTTGCAATAGCTACATTGCCGTTATTAACAACCAAATTCCCTTGTATGGTAAAATTTGGATTGCTAGACAATTGTACACCAGCACTCGTACCCAAATTTTGGATGGTAACATTATTTTGAAAAACAATATTGCTTGGAATATTCAAATTGGTAATTGTAGCTGCATTAGCATTTGGCGTATTGATTTCTAACCCACCTAAAAGATATCCGTTTGGATAAAATCCATTCCAGAAAACAGGGAACGAATTACCTGATCCTGTTACTTTAATTAAAGCACCATTGTCCCATTTGCCAAAAAGATAGATCCCGCCATTTTTATCAATTTGATAGATCCCTTGAGGACCAAAATGAAATTTATTTCCAATTGGATTGCTTCCTTGAACAACAGCATCTGGTGATGTAATGATAAACAAATTATTGATGATCATTGAATCGGTTGTTGCATTTAATCTTGGACCATATGTTGTATTGATGGCTTGATTGATGCAATATACTGGACCATTAAAAAGCATTCTTCCGCTACTAAGTACGTCACTACCTAAAGAGAAATGCGCGGTATTTATATTGCTTATTAATTTTAGAGAAGAGCCTGATTCTACTACTTCATAATAAGCAGTAGCATTTCCGTTATTAATCGTAAATCCTCTATTGGTGCCCGCTGGTGCAATATTATTTACCAATGTAACCTGCGTATTATTTTTAATCGAGAAAGATGAAAACCCAATGTCGTGACTGGCAGGATCATAGTTTACCGTAACCGTGTTTGCGGTGTTGAAAACTACACCATCATTGGCAACAGGGAATGTTGATGCAGGGCTACCACCACTTGTTAACGACCAATTTGAAGCTGTAGACCAATTTCCTGAAGTACCTCCTATCCAGTAATAAATACCCGCTTGAGGTAAAAGTGCATTATTGCTTGCTATATAAAATGTACCAAAATTATCTGTTTGAAAATCAATAAAATAACCATTTCTGTAACTGCCAAAAACACCCGTTGCGGTTGGTTGAATCACCGTAAAGTCAGTGGGCAATGTTGATGAACAAGTGATGCTTTCTGATCTGGCGATTCTTAAGTCAGCAAGACTACTGATGGTGTTATCTGCAGCTCTTAAATCATCATATTCTTTTTTTGAAATGTAAATTCTAAAAGAAATTGGAGCAGCAAAAGGACCTGCAGCACTAGATGTTATGGTAATGTTTCTGCTTAAAAATGGTTTACCTGCGGTAGTGCGTCTTATTGTGCTAGAAGTATAATAAGAAGCATTTAAATTTTCGTAATTGCTATTGCTATATACAGATGCAATTAAATTATTTGTATCAGTTGATACTTGGTACAAACTGGAATTGTAATCCCCATAAGCAGTATCTTTCAAATGCACCCAAATGGCTTCACTATTTGAAAATTTTGATTTTGAACTTACACAAGTATTTAGGATACCCGGAGCAGTTATGGTGTCACCGTTTAAGTAAGTTTCTATATTGCTATAGCCAGTAGTTGATGTATACAAATTTAAATCAGCAGCAGAATTGATTGTCAATCCTCTTTGCGCTTCCCAAACATCTGGCATTCCATCACGATCAAAATCCAGAGGAGCAAATCCTGTAGGCAAAAACGGCCATGCATTTATGCTTGTTGTAAAAGGCGTTGCACGTGGATACCCTCCTTGGCAATCTATCAATCTTCCTGTTCCATTTATGATATTATTTATAATGCGTTGATCTAAAGTATCTCTATAAGGCAAATTGCAACCTGCATTTTTTATTACAGATTGATAAGCGTCTAATGCAGATTGAGTATTGATATTTACACAATTAAATGGCACTACAACTTTTGAATTGGTACTATCCGTCAAAGCGCCTCCACCAAATGAAGCGCCTAACCAATTGCGGTTTGTTACAGAAGTGCTGTTGAAGCAGAAATTTCCTGATAGAAAATATTTGCCAAAAGGAATTGTCGGCCCTGTTTGCCTATACGGCTGTATCAGCATGTTTCTTCTATTTACACCATTAGATGCTGTAGAAGGTGTATTTGGGCCAAATTTATAATAATTATTCACTACATTATAACTACCCCCTTCGCCACCATTAACGTTATAATCGGCCCAATTATATAACACATTATTCCTAAAATCAGTTGTATCCGGTACTCCACCTCTTATGCCATTAAAACGCGGCATCCTACCTCTACAATGCGCATATATATTGTGATGTAATGAGGCATGCTTTCCACCTTGTATACCACCATATGCATGATTTTGAACACCTGCCCCTTCATCGTGATATGAATAATCAAGCGGCTCACTCATCATACACCATTGAATGGATAAACTATCTCCATCATAAATAGAAGTTACTTCATCATTGCTCCAACTCATGGTACAATGATCTATCATAATTTTTTGACGGGGACTTCCATTGTCGCCAAAAGCATCATCATTACCTAAAACCGCGGCCTGATTTTTATCTCCAAGTCTAAATCTAATATACCTGATGACGATATTGTTATTACTTATGTAAACTGGATAATCTGCAATGGTGATGCCACCACCAGGGGCTGTTTGTCCGGCGATAGTTGTATTCGCACGGTTCAAATTTAATTGCGCATACAAGCGAATGGTTCCAGATACCCTGAAAACTATGATTCTATTAGGTACTGAAGGACTGTTATTTGTAACTGCATACCTTAATGTACCTGGTGTATTTGCTGAAGATGCATTATCTACTAAAGAAGTAACTTCAAAAACCTTTGGGGCTGTTGAAACATTTCCACGTCCTCCAGACACAAATTTTCCAGCTCCTTCAGCTCCTGGAAAAGACAATAATTGAGCATGAATTACATTAACACCAGAAAAAAAGATAACAATAATAATAATTAAACGCCTCATAGATTTGTACATAAAAGATATTTTCAAATTGAATTAGGTTGTAAAGTTAATATTTAGGCTTCCAGCACTAGAAATCAAAAGGGATTAATCTACGCAATCGATTTCAAGTGTATGATGTGTTTGTTGTTTATGGTTTGTTGTTTAATTATTATTCTTTTATGAATTTAAATGACCTATTAATTTGACCATTGAAATAAACCCCAAAATATTTCCCACTAGGCAATGTAGAAGTTGGAATATCTATTTTTTTATTACCTATCGAAACAGGAATTGAGCAAACCAATTTTCCAAGTACATTATAAATGCTGATTTTTGAATTCATCAATGCCACTTCGTGTTCGAATGTTAATTTATCAATTGCGGGATTAGGATAAAAGCGAATAAAATCATTTCCGTTTTTAACCATTTTAATTGGACTATAAAAAAAAGATCCATCTAGGTTGTTGATTTTTAAACGATAGTATTGTAAAATCATAGGTTGTAAATCTTCATAGTTATAACTGTTTGTGGTTGCTAATTTTGCTGGCACTTGCCCAATCGTTTTAAAACGAACTTGATCGGTACTTTTTTGAATTTCTATATGTGTTACATCCTGTTCGTTTGTTGTAGTCCAAACTAAACGATTTTTTTCTTTTTGGTTGTATGCATTAAATGAAGTTAGATTCAAAGGTAAAGTAGATAATACAACGCCTTTAACTATTACATCTTTTAAAAAAGCAAATCTAGGCGTACCTGAGCTTCCACAAGCGAAATACAATCTGATGGATAAGGTTTCTCCTGGATTTATCGTTACTCCATCTATTCCATTTAGTGAAATTGCATATTTATTTATTGGACCTGCATCATTACGTTGAAGGGTAAACGATTTTGTAAAAGTTCCGCTAGTTGCCAATGGTAAAGTAACACCTCCTGCCCCAATTGCACTAAACAATTCTGTTGAATCTGCAGGTGTTGAAAATCCATTTTTTGAAAATACAACAGCCATTTTGATGTTACTAATTGTATTGTAAAAATCAGTAAGAAATGTTAATGAGTCTACTCTTATTTGAAAATCAGGAGCACTAGAAACTGTAAATTGTTGATAAAAATTTCTTTTTAAAGTGCCTCCAACAGCAGACCAATTGTTTCCTGCCAAGTTAGCACCTAATGCCTGACCATACCTACCAGAATATGAAGGGATTGGACTACTAGTTGGCTGAGTTCCATCTGAAGTGTACAATCCACTAAAAGAGGAAGTACTAGCAATTACAGATTCTGATCTAGCATTTGCACTATCGATATTATTTTGAGTCAAAGGCCAATGTTGCAATGTAAAAGATGTTGAAGCTCCATATGTTACTCCTGTTATTGTAAAAATATTATTATTAACGCCAGATGTAGAAACAATTACATTACCATTAAATGTACCAATAACTGCAGAATTCAAGCGGGTATAAATTGTAGTTGAATTTAAATTGCCAGAAATTGGAATTAATTGCAAAGGATTTGAAACGTTGAACCAGTTATTATTGTCTGTAGATATTTCGTAAGACGCAGGTGGGGTAACAATTACATTACCTGTTAAATTTACTCCTTCAACCGTGAATGTTTGTGTAGCAGATGGTGCACCCAGCAATTGACTGAAGCCACAAAAGTTTAGTGCCGCGGATGCGTTTACAATTAAATTAGACTTATTCGAAATAGATACAGTATCTGAAACTTCAGTTGAATATCCTGCACGAGAAGCGCTAACATAATAATAATAAGCAGCGCCTGAAACTGGAACACTTGGATCGTTAAAACTAAAGTTAACCATAGAATCGGTTGGCTCTGTATAATTATAAACAGGTGAATAAGTAATATTGTCGGCACTTCTATATAGCGTATATGCTATACCGTTAACAGGCCATGATGCATTCCATGAGAATTGTGAAGATGATGCTCCTTTAACGCCTTTAAAATTTGAAACGGCAAGGCTTGTATTTTGAACGCCGCACAATTCAGGCAAAGTTGTACATGGATTCCAAGTTCCAAAAATATTTGAAAAAATGTACGTAGATGAATCAGCAACATTTAACTGATAACTCCAACTTGGCCTTTGTGAAACATCAAGATTTGCTCCATTAAAATATCGGCTATTATATTCGCCGTAATACAAATTAGCCGTAACAGTATTTGCATTCCAAATGCTCCAACCTTCTGGTCTTATGTGTGTACTCATTCTACTGCTCAAGAAAACCGTTTTTTGACGGGTTGATGCTTCATCTGGACTAGGCCAAGGGCGGCTTAAATAATATTGCGTTAATCCAGTGTTTTTGGGCAATCGTGCATTTCTAAATACAAAGCCATAGGCTTGACCGTTAGGTGTACTTGGTGCAGTGATGTAAGATGTACCTGCAGTAGTTCTTGATTTGGCATAAATCACACAGGAGTCAAATAATGCGATGGCGCTTCCAAAAATAAAATCAACATTTCCATCGATGTAACAATTTTTGAAATAGTTTCTTGGCGATCCAGATCCTTTTAAATATACCGTATCCTGATTTGCCAAAAATCTACAATTTAGAAATATACAACGGTCAGCATTAGCAAGCACAGCAACAGCCTGAGAACCATCTCCGAAGCTATTTTCAAATGTGATATTAACGGCAGAAAAATCATTAGCATTAATTGTAAATGATGCTGAATTTTGTGTACCTACAGTATTTGTACATGAGGTAAGTTTGGCTGCATAATCATTATAGGTAAGTACAACATGTGCCACATTTTCTCCAACTAATTTAATGAATGGCTTGTTGGAAGGAATGGTGATTTTTTCATTGTAGGTTCCATTTTTTATATAAATCACATAAGGTGTTGTACGTCCAACAGGTGTAGCATTTACTGCAGCTTGAACAGTGCTGTAGTTACCGGAACCGTCTTGAGCAACCACTAAATCATATTGCGCCATAAGGGCTTCAGAATGAAGGATTGCAAATAAAAATGTAAGGCTACATAAAAAATTTTTAAGCTTCGATAAAGCGAAAGTAGATTTCATAAAAAATTAAATTAAAAACTAAAAATCAACATCAATCAACAACTCAATGTGAGTTAGTATATACGTGTGTTTATAAACAAGAAAAAAGCACCCATTTTTTTGGATGCTTTTTTCTAATAAATTAAAATCTTATTGCGGTGTAGTCGCATTTGCCTTTTGGCTTTTTCTTGTTGCATTATATTTTCGATATCCTTCTTCACCCATGATTTCTTTCATCTTTGCATTTTTCTCGTCGCTGATTATTTTTTTTGCAGCAGCTTTATCTGCGTCCGTTAATGCAGTTTGTTTTTGCAAATCTTTGCTTTTTTGATTTGCAGCGGCAACCACTTCTTTACATGCTGCAATTTGAGCATCAGATAAACCTGCATCTTTATATGCTTGCATTACTTCTGCTTCACTTTTAGCTTTCAAAGCAGCTTTTTCTTCTTTTGTTAACTCCTTTTTTTGTGTAGAATCTGCTGTTTGTGCAAATGTAAAAGTTGATACCATTAAAGACGCCACTAGCATTACAAATATTTTTTTCATAATTTTTATTTTTAAATTTTTATTTATTTATTAATATCCAGGGTTTTGTTTCAAATTAAAGTTTGCATCCACTGCTGGTTGAGGGAAAGGAAATAATTCTGATTTACCTGTTGTAAAGCCTGATGCATAACGAGAAACTAATGTAGTATTCACTGAAGTAGACACCCAAGTTATTTTTGTGGTTCCTGCAGGAGTAGTAGAATATCCAGGATAGTAGAATGAATTGCTCCACATCGTAATATCATCTGCTCTTGTACCCGTAAAATAAAACATGCTTGTTGGTAAAGTGGTAGAAATAGAATACGTTGGATATGGTGCCATATAACTAGGATTGGTAAGTGCAAATGACTGTGCCATGTTAATCATATTATTCCTATTTTCTGTTATAGCAGCATTCAACAAATTCCATCTGATAAGGTCAAATTTCCTAATGCCTTCTCCACCCAATTCTAATGAACGTTCTCTTACAACAACTTTAAAGAAATCATCTTTAGAAAGTCCTGAAGGAATATCAGCCAATGTAGAAGGTGCAGAAATCGACACTCCATACCCTCTTCTTCTTACTTTATTCAATGCTTCATATGCAGATGATGAAGGTCCGTTCAATTCATTGTCAGCTTCTGCATACATCAACAATACATCTGAAAATCTGATGAACTGCCATTTTAAACTGAAATACTGAATGGCATTGGTTGGTCCAAATGAAGGGCCAGTGATCCAATCTCTTCTGAATTTACCATCGTTTAATGCAGTACCGCCAACACATGTTTTTGTAATACCATCAGCTTGAACATTATAAGGCGCAATAGTTACATCTCTTCTTAAATCCATAGAATCAAACAAATAAAAATACGTAGGCAAAACGTTAATACTCTTATTTCCATATCCATTCATACTTGGGCCATTGTAATAGCCAAGTTTTGAATCTTGTACAGCTGCGCTCCCATAAGCACTTGCTTGAAACATCAATTCTCCATCAGGATCAGCAACGGCATGTCCACATACCTGATCTTTCCACAATGATCTAAAACTAGGATTTAAATTGTGTTGACCAGATTGAATGATGTCATTACATTCATCTTTTGCTATTTGGTAATAAAATAAATGATTAGCACCTCTTCTCATTACTCCATCATTGCGTAATGAATAACCACCTCTAAACAAAGCGATTCTAGCTCTTAATCCTTTTACTGCTCCTTTTGTAATTCTTTCATCAATTTGGTCGCCGATTGTAGGCAATTCATTTTTCCAAGGAACCAATTCTGATGCAAAGGCAAGATCGTTTAACAAAACATCGTATAAGCTGTCTCTATCTGTTTGTCTAGGAAATTGATCAGTAGTAGCTTGTTCACTGGCTTGATTAAAATGCGCTGGCAAATCTCCCCAGATTCTAATTGCCTCAGAATAAAATTGCGCTCTTAATGTAAGTGCTTCACCCAACATTCTTCTCATCTGTGCTTTTTGTTGGCTAGTTCCATTACTATACATGTCTGATTTAGGAATATTGGCAATACAAATATTTGCGTACTCAATTCCTTGAAACAATTGTTGAAATGGTCTATTTAATTGAGCATTACCTGGAGTAAGTGCGTAACGTGCCATGTCTCTTCTATCGTTATCAGCATTACCTGATGGGCCCATGGTTTCATCATTATCAACTGTATAATACAAACTTAATCTGATGCCATAACCTTGATCTCCCATTAATCTACTGTACACACCTGCTAATGCTTTTTGTGTATTAGGCACATCACTAAAAACCATTTTTGGTCCAATCTCAGTAATGGGTTGTTGATCTAAATATTTCTCACAACCCGTAAATAATAAAATTATCGAGAGTAATGATAGAGAAAATGCTGTGTTTAGTTTTATTGTCTTCATGTTTATAAAAATAAATGTTTTAAGATTGATTAAAATGTGGCGTTGATACCAAAAATATAACTGCGACTTTTTGGATATGCAGAGTAGTCTAGATTTGGTGTTAACTGACTGCTTTTTACACTTACCTCTGGATCAAATCCAGAATAATTGGTGAACACATACAAATTATTAACAGTTGCATAAAAACGCAATTTCGACATTTTGTACTTTATTAAAGTTTTTACCGGAAGTGAGTAACCGACAGTAATGTTGTTAACCCTTAAAAAAGATCCATCTTCAATCGCCCATGAATGTGGATAGAAAGCACCCGAGCCTCTTAAAGGAGCCCATAATGTAGCATTTTGATTTAATGCTTGCAACTGCTCTGGAGCAATGCCATAAACCGTGGTTCCACTTACCCATTGAGCCGTTTGTCCATCAGCAGTAATGGTTCTCCATCTGTCTTTCATTATACCTAACAAGTTAGAATTTGGCGTATATCCATTGGTGAATTCAATTTTGTTTGCATTATACACATCATTTCCGTACGAGAAATTCAAAAACAAACTCATGTCCCATTGCTTGTAGGTAAATGTTTGCGTAATACCACCTGTGAATTTAGGGGTAGGATTACCTATTATTTGTCTATCGTTGTTTAAGTCTACCAAAGAATCTCCATTTAAATCTTTAAATTTAATTGAACCAGGTTGAATAACCCCTATGATACTTGAATTATTTACAACGCCATCTTTTAATTTGTAGATGTAATTACCAAATTGGTCAATGGTGGTATTAAAATCATTTACGGTATAAAAACCATCTGTAACCAAGCCGTACATTGAACCAACAGGATCTCCAATTCTAACTATATAATCTGTTGGTTGTCCTGAAACACCCCAACTTGCAGAAGGGAAAAAGCTGGTTTGATTTACACCCAATTTTTCTACTTTATTTTGGTTGAATGACATGTTGTAAGAAACGTTCCAATTAAGGCCTTCCTTTTTCTTCATCACTACCGCACTTAATTGAATTTCAAGACCTTTATTGCTTGTTTTTCCTATATTTTGATACTGTGAATTGTAACCATAAGTTGAAGCAATAGGTACAAATAAAAGTAAATCCTTAGAGCTATTGTTGTATACATCAACACTCAAATCAAATCTGTTTTTGAAAAATGTTACATCCAAACCTAAGTTGCGATTAACAGTTGATTCCCATTTCAAATTTCTGTTTGGAAGTGCAGAAGGATAGTATGCATAAATTGGCTGATTGTTTACACCATAATAATATTGGTTGTCATTAAAGAACGTATTTAAGTATAGATAGTTACCAATACGGTTATTTCCCACCAATCCAAAACTACCTCTAATTTTTAGGTCATTGATGAAATCTACTTTACTTAAGAATTTCTCTTCTTTTAGTCTCCATGCTAATGAAGCAGCAGGGAAAATACCCCATCTTTGGTCTGGCGCAAATTTTGATGCCCCATCCGCTCTAACATTTATTGAAGCGATAATTTTTTTCTTGTACGAGTAATTTAATCTGCTAAAAAAAGACAAGCTAGTATATCTTGATTTAAGTGTTGGTTTAGGATAACCTGCAAATGCTGTTGCTGTGTCCGTGTTATTAAATGCATATTCTGGAGAAATATAATTTGGAAAAAGTCCAAACAAACTAGATTGATTTTGGGTTCTTAAATCATATGTTTCTTGTCCAATTAGAAAATCAAAATCATGCTTGTTCTTAAAATCTTTCAATGTATAAGTCAATACATTTGAATTTGTGATGGTTTTTGTACGTTGTGTATCTAGACTTGCGATAGGTTTTCTTGAGCCCTGAATAACAGAATAAGATGTAATAGAATCACTGAATTGAAGATCGGTGAATTTTTTTTCTTCAAAACCAAAAGTAGATTTGAATGTTAAATTCTTTTTAATTGTATAAGTAAAATTGGCAGTAAGGTTTAAATTATTTGTAGTCTTCTGTCTGAATTCTGCTGTGTTGTTAAGTATTGGATTAATCAAACTTAACCCGTTTCCCACTTGTTGTTCTGCCAATGGATCTTGATCGTCGATATCTTGACCAGCTGACAAATATGGTCTATATTTAACGGCACTTCTTAAACGGTTATAAGCAGCACCTTTTGTGTCAGACACACCAGAACCGTAAACGTTTTGGTTGGTGTAACGAACAACACCACCTAATTTGATTTTCTTATTTAATTTGTAATCAAATTTAAAGTTGGCCAAATTACGCACATATCTAGAATTCAATACTATAGCTTTTTCACCGTTATGCGTGTAGCCAAAACTGTACGTAATTTTCTTTGTACCACCCATACCAGAAATGGAATGCGTATTTTGAATGCCCGTATTACCCATCAGTTGCTTTTGCCAGTTAATAGGACTCGCATTTTTATAATTTTGCAATGTATCCCAAGTACTGCCAAAATTATTTAAAAAAGAAGAGCTATCTGATGCGCTTCCTCTAGATCTTTCAGATTGGTAAAGAACAAATTCATATGGATCCAAAACATCCAAAGTATTGGTTAATTGTTTAATCCCAACAAAGCCATTATAGCTTATTTTTAATTTACCCACTTTACCTGATTTGGTAGAAATCACAATAACCCCATTAGCACCTCTAGCTCCATAAATTGCTGTTGCAGCGGCATCTTTAAGTACATCAATAGATTGAATATCCTGTGGAGACAATGTATTCAAGCCATTTTCAACTTGTACTCCATCAATGATATACAATGGAGAGTTATCATTGGTGATAGACATTCCACCTCTCACTTTTACTTTAATATCAGCATCGGGAGAGCCTTCAGAAGTGGTCGCTGTTACACCAGCTAATCTTCCGTTAAGTGCTTCTGCAGCTGAGTTTACAGGTATGTCTTTTAAATCCTTTGCTGAAATAGAAGACACAGAACCAGAAGCCTCTTTTTTCTTTATTGTACCATAACCAACATTTATAACCACTTCATCCAAATCAGAAACTTCTTTAAATAAGGTTACATTTATCGGATTATTATTTTCAGAAGTTACTTTAACCTTTTTAAAACCAATTGCAGAAAAAGTCAAGTTCAATTTTCCTAATGCATCTGTTTTAATTGAAAATTCACCATTTTTATCTGTTAACGTTGACTTCTTAAAGTTTCTTGAATCAACGTAGATTGAAACAGATTGAATAGGGTTACCTAATGAATCAACAACCTTACCTGAAATGATTCTCGTTTGTGCAAAAGAAATTGCACTAAAAAAAAGAAACAATGAAAACAAAATGATTTTTTTCATGATTGAATAAACTTTGAATAAATTTTGAATAATAATATTATTTAATACAAATTCATTTTTATTTATTTTTTATAAAAAATATTTGAATGAATTGTTGAGCAATTTTAAGCAAAAATTACGCTTTTACTTAAGCAATGTAGATTTTATTTTACGCAATCGATGTCATTTAAAGCATTCGTTTTAGATTAAACAATTATTCATACTTTTACTGCGTAAAACAACATTGATAATGAAGTTCGAATCAGCAACAATAAAAGACATTGCGCTAAAATTAAATCTTTCAAAATCAACTGTAAGTCGTGCATTAAGAGATAGCTATGAAATAAGTGAGCAAACAAAAAAACTTGTTTTAGAATACGCAAAGAAAATAAATTACAGACCTAACCCAATAGCATTAAGTCTCAAAGAAAGAAGAAGCCACACCATTGGCATTGTAGTGCCTGAATTTTCTAATAATTTCTTTTCGCAAGCAATAAACGGGATGGAATCTATTGCATATAGCAGTGGTTATAATGTAATCATAACCCAAAGTCATGAATCTTATGATAGAGAAGTTATAAACGTAGAGCATATGGCTTATCGTTCTGTAGATGGGTTATTAATTTCTGTATCCGTTGAAACTGAAAATTATGATCATCTAAAAAAACTTCATGAACGGGGGTTACCTATTGTATTTTTTGACCGCATAGTTGAGGAAATTGATACGTATAAAGTTGTTTGTGATAATTTTAAAGGAGCATATGATGCCACAACTCACCTTATAAAAAAAGGGTTCAAAAATATTGCACATATTACTAGTGCTGAGCAAATGTTTATCACTCAAAAAAGATTAGAAGGATATCGCAAAGCACTTGAAGACAATAAAATTCCATTTCAACCTCATTTAATTCAGTATTGTGTTCATGGCGGAAAAATCACAAAGGAAGTTGAAGATGCAATAACAAGTCTTTTTAAAAAGAAAATTAAGCCAGATGCCATTTTATCAGCAGGGGATAGAATTACAACAGTTATGTTGCCCATTATGAAAAAACTATTTAGTACAGATCATAAAATAGCTTATATGGGTTTTAGTAATTCTGATCTTACTGATTTGTTCTGTCCAAGCTTATCTGTTATTAGACAACCTGCATTTGAAATTGGTCAAGCAGCTATGGAGCAACTTATTACCATAATTGAAAGCAAACGACCAATAAAAGAATTTACTACAAAAACTTTTGAAAGTAGTATTATTATTAAGGAGTCTACGAATTAATATTATTGAGCTTAAGTTCGTTAATTTTTTTCAAAAACTTTATTTTCCTTTTTTAATCATTTGCGACAATTTTATTGTAAAATGATTAATCCTTTATGTAGTAAATTATTTACTGCATTATCGGGGTATAAAGAAAAAACCCGGTGCAGAAAATGCAACGGGCTTTGAATATAGATTGGTTTTTCTATTTTTCTATTAATTACATTACTACCCATTTCTTTGAAAAGAGGATTCCATTTTCACCATAAATTCTCAAGTAATAAACTCCAGGTTTAATTCCATTGGTAGCAATGATTTCATTTACTTCTGTGGATGAATAGAACTTATTAATTGATTTAATGGCAGTGCCGTCAGCATTTGTGATTATTATCTTAATTTTTTGTGCTTTATCTATATTGAATTTTAAGTTAGCGTTTTGTCCTTTTATTGGATTAGGAAACAAAACACTTTCTTCTATATTTGGGTTATTATATGCTGTTGGTGTTTTTGCAATGGTGCAATTACCAACTGCTGGTGAATTTCCTGTAACTTCCATCCAGTCTATATCTGCAGTGGCTGATCCACTTATTGACTCGATGCGAATGGTATTATTTCCTGCTAATAAATTAACGGTTGCTAATGTATTTGCAAACACTGTACTGCCTGAAGTTCTTGGGAATCCTAAAGCCGTGTTTACAACTACACCATTAATAATCAACCTCATGGTATACACATTGTTGGCGCTACTGTTTACATACCTCCATCGTAAAGTGTAAGATCCGGCAGCAGGCGTCACTATTCTCCAGTTTATACCCTTTGCTGCTGAGTTGGTTAGATTGATTACTTTAGTATTATTTGCACCACTATTGCTACTCAAAATCCCTTCAAAACTACATAAGCCAGTAGTTGGTGTATTGCTGTCTTCAATTCTTATTGTAGAATTCGTACCAGAGTTAATGATGAAATTAGCTGTAACAGAAAGATTACCAGTCATGGCTACTGTTGCGGTTGGTGTTGTAGCAGTTGATGCACCAGACCAACCAACGAATGAATAACCTGCTGCAGGTGTTGCAGTAATCGTTGCAGTTGTACCTGATACATAAGTACCAGCACCAGTAACAGTACCCCCTACAACTGGATTAGCAGCGGTAGAGAGTGTATAATTAACAACAGTGATTTCTTTAAAATTAGCTGTAACGGTAGCATTGCTGTTCATCACAATTGTTGTAGTTGGGGTAATTGCAGAACTAGCGCCACTCCAACCTGAAAAAGTGTAACCTGCTGCAGGAATTGCCGTTAAAGTTGCAGTTGCGCCTGCACCATAATTACCACCACCCGTAACTGTTCCGCCGACAGTTGGAGCTGCTGAAGTGGTTAGTGTATAAGAAGTTGCAAGGAAATTGGCCACTACATTTTTATTGGCATTCACCAATACATTTATTGGGGAAGTAGTTCCAGAAGTATCTCCACTCCAACCGGTAAATACATAACCTATGGCACGTGTTGCGGTAAGTGTTGCTGTTGAGCCAGATGCATAACTACCTCCACCGGTTACAGTTCCTCCAGCAGCAGGCAATGCTGAAGTAGTTACATTGTAAAAAGTAACTGGAGTACCGTCACAACCACAAGCTGTAGGGCTAGACAAAGTCGCACCGGCGCCACATGATGGATTAGATATAATTGATTTTAAGTTCGCAGCTGGTGTGATGGAAAGCGAATAAGGAGGTGTAAATGAAGTACCTCTTCCTAAATTATTACCGGTAGTAGCCACATAGAAATTGTTTCTTGAAGTAACCGCTGTGAAATTGTTTTGAAATAAATCAATTGGCGTTCTTGTAGAATCAAAATAATTACTTTCTACAAGTAAATCAGCTTCGATACCTGCTCTAACACAATGGTTCGCTTGACGACTATTGAAATAATTATTCACAATATGAACTTGCCCAAATCTTACACGGGGCATTCTCTCAACAACTCCAGATGCCCACCAATTATACATCATGGTAACTTTAATTTTCCCCCTGTCTGTAGTTTTTGAATCTGAATTGCCAAGCAAATTACAGAATTGATGATTGATTGAAGCTGAGGTATAGTAAAACTTACACCAAGTAACAGCAATAAAATTGGCCCCATTTACGATATCCATGTTACCATCTTGTCCATCATAAATATCACAATGATCAATCCAAACATTTGTTCCGCCATCAATCATGATACAATCTACCCCATTCACATCCACAGCGCCTGGACCTTGTATTTTCATATTTCTGATGATCACATTATTTGTTTTGATATCAAAACCACCAATTAATCTAGCGCCAGGCAATCCAATAATTGTTTTATTGGCCGCTACAACAACCCTAGTTGCCACTCCTGCGCCCATCGTTCCGGAAACATAAATCACTTTTGCTCCAACAGACCTTGCTTGTGCTTGTAAATCTGCTAGCGTTGAAACGATTATTGGTGTTGCATTTCCACCACCCGTTGTTCCTCCATTTTGTGTTGCCCATCCAATTGGGGCACATAAATCTTGTGCAATTGAAAAAGTTGAATTCATGCTAATCAACATCAGCATCATTAAAAATCGAAGGGATAATTTAAGTTTCATCTTTTTAAGATTTTATAATTTTTTAATTGTCATATCAAATATAACCCCATAAAAAAAAGAAATGTTTTTTAGACATTTCTTTTTACGCAAACGTTATCGGTCTTCAAGAACTAGAAAATTTATTTAAAAAATAGATACCATTAAATAAAATCTAAGGTTATTAAATTTCTATCACTTTATGTTTAGGAACGAGGGCTTTCATTATACTCCAAGCAATTAGATAGGCTAAAGCACAAAATGCAAACATAATTGAGTAGCCTGTTTCGATATGACCTAAAGCTTTGTAATGATCAAAAAGTGCACCCCCTACTTTAGTGATGATAACACCCCCTATTCCACCAGCCATTCCGCCAATGCCTACAACAGAAGCTGTTGCGGCTTTAGGAAACATATCTGATACGGTAGTGAATAAATTGGCAGACCATGCCTGATGTGCAGATGCGCCAATGCCAATTAACAATACAGGAAGCCAGTAGCTATAAATACCCAAAGGTTGAGCGGCTAACACCAACACTGGAAAAAATGCAATGGTAAGCATCGCTTTTAATCTAGCATCGTAAGGCATCATCCCTTTTTTCATGTAATAAACAGGGAACCAACCACCACCAATGCTACCGATCATGGTCATGCTATACAAAACAGAAAGTGGCAAAACAGTATCTGTAGATTGCATGTGGTATTGATCTTTCAAATAGGCAGGGAGCCAGAACAAGAAAAACCACCAAACGCCATCCGTCATAAATTTACCAACTACGAATGCCCATGTTTGTTTGTACTTTAATAGTTCTGTCCATTTTAATTTTTTGTTATCTGCTTCAACTACCTGTTCAACCTCTTGATCTTGATTGATATATTCAGCTTCTTCTTTGGATAGTTTTTTATTGTTCATTGGTTTTTCATACATAAAAATCCAAAAGAACAACCACAACAAACCTATAGCACCAATTATTATAAAGGCAGATTCCCAACCCCATTGTTTGGCAATCCAAGGCACAGTAAGTGGAGCTAAGATTGCACCCACATTTGCCCCTGAATTAAAAATACCTGTTGCTAAAGACCTTTCTTTTTTAGGGAAATATTCTGCAGTAGCTTTAATAGCTGCAGGGAAATTGCCAGACTCTCCAAAACCTAAAACGGCTCTAGACAGCATAAAGCCTGAAATTGAAATCGGCACAGCTGCAATTCCTACCCAACCTAAAACAACAGAAAAATGTTCGCCAATTGGAATAGCATATGCATGCATTACTGCTCCTAAAGACCAAATAATAATCGCCCATGAATAACCACTTTTTGTTCCAAGCTTATCTACAATTCTACCAGCGAATAGCATTGAAATGGCATAAGTAAACTGAAACACGGACGCAATATTTGCATAGTCGCTATTCGTCCAATGAAACTCTTCTTCCAAAATTGGCTTTAGCAAACTAAGTACTTGACGATCGAGATAATTTACAGTTGTTGCAAAGAATAATAGCGCACAAATTGTCCAGCGATAATTGCCAACAGATTTATTTTGAGACATGATTTATTTTGTTTTAATCGTTTGAATTAATTGAAGCACATTTTTTGTATCCGATTCTATTGTAGCATAGTCTTTTGCTTCCATAAGTTTTTTACTGATTAATTTACTGCCCATTCCCACTGCACAAACGCCAGCTTTAAACCATCCTTCAATACTTTCTTTGGTCGTATCTACACCACCAGTTGGCATGAATAATAACTTCGGAAAGATTTCTTTAATGCTACTCAAAAACTCTGGACCCAGCATATTACCTGGAAAAAGTTTAATAAAACCAACACCGTTATTTTCGGCAGCGATAATTTCTGTTGGTGTCATGCACCCAGGTGCATAAAGCATTCCAATGCTATTTGCTTTATCAGCAACTTCTTTTACATAACCTGGACTAACTAAAAAATCAGCACCGGCTGCAATATAATCTTCCGCATTTTGAACATTTTTTATAGTCCCAACGCCTAGAAGCATATCCTTCATTTCTTCATTTCTAACGGCTACCATTTTCTTGAAATTATTTAATGCTGCTTCTCCTCTATTGGTGTATTCAACCGCTTTTATACCTGCTTTGTAAATGGCCCTTAAAATTTCTACACTTACTGTTTCATCCGTATTGAAATACAACGGAAGAATGCCTTGTTCAATAATTGCTTGTGTTGCTTTTTGTTTCATATTTATTAATAATTGTTTGTGGTTTTTGGTTTGGTGTTTGGTGTTTGTAGTTTGGGGTTTGGGGTTTAATCTTATAAAGGTTGGAAATTTTCAACCAGTCCAAGCAGACAACCTCTTAAACGTCTTAAACGTTTTAAACCTCTAAAACTTATATCCTCACCTTCATTACTAATTTCTTAATCATGGCATCTCCAATCATTGGGGCATGCACATCTTCTGGAAAAAAAATAGCAAACTGCCCATCTGTTAATTGAAAAAACATGTCTGGATTATCGTTAAAAAATTGAACGTCTTTTTCTTCATTATAATCTCCATTTGGATTTTTACAATGATGACGCGGTTTCCAACCGATTGTTTCGTTTCCAGATAGACAAAGTTGAATGTCAATATTATTGTTATGGCATTCAAATTTTTTCAAACTATCTTCTTTTGTTTTCCCGTTGGCATTACTTAAAATTGCTAATAGGCCTTCATCTATCTGCGTTTTACCATCTGGCATTTCATTAAAATCAGTTGCTTGAATAAAAGAAAATGCTTTTTCAAAAAGCGGATGTAAGGAAAAATATTTTGCAGCATTTGCAATGTGATCTACAATCATGACAATTCGATTTTAATTTTAAATATTAGTTTTTTACAACTGAATTTAGTGAAGTAAAATCAAAATAATCGAATCTTTTAAAAAACAAGTTTATTATTTACGAAATCGTTGCCGTAAAAATTTTATTTAAGCATCAATTTAATTAAGATATTTACAATAAATCAAAAAATAAATTTTAAAATATGTCAAAAAAAGTTGTGACTCTAGGAGAAATCATGTTGAGATTATCTACCCCTGATTTCAAAAGATTTGTACAAGCAGATAGCTTTGATATCACTTATGGTGGTGGCGAAGCAAATGTTGCTGCAGCATTATGTAATTATGGACTTAACGGTACTTTCGTAACCAAAGTTCCTAATAATCCAATTGGTCAATCTGCCATAAACCATCTTAGAAGATATGGTGTGGATACACAATTTATCGCTAGAGGTGGAGAAAGACTTGGAATCTATTTTTTAGAAACTGGTGCATCAATGAGAGCATCTCAAGTTGTCTATGACAGAGCTGGTGCTAGTATCGCAGATGTTGACGCTTCAGAATTTGATTTTGATAAAATATTTGAAGGTGCAACTTGGTTTCATACAACGGGCATCACACCTGCATTGAGCGACAAAGCCGCTGCATTAACTGAGGCAGCTTTAAAAGCAGCAAAAGCAAAAGGAATTACGACCAGTATTGATTTGAACTATAGAAAAAAATTATGGAGTAAAGAAAAAGCAAGAGAAGTAATGAGTCGCCTTTGTCAATATGTAGATGTTTGTATCGGTAATGAAGAAGATGCAGACACTACATTGGGTTTCAAAGCAAAAGATACAGACGTTACTAAAGGCGAATTAAATCTTGATGGTTTTAAAGATGTATTCAAACAAATGAAAGAAAAATTTGGATTCAAATTTATCGCATCTTCATTAAGAGAAAGCCACAGTGCAAGCGACAATGGTTGGAGCGCATTAGTGTACGACGGAAATGAATTCTATCACACCAAACAATACAATGTTAGAATTGTAGATCGTGTAGGTAGTGGTGATAGTTTTGCCAGTGGATTGATTTATGGTTTGGTAACGGGCATGCCTATGGGCGAAGCTGCTGAGTTTGGTGTTGCCGCAAGTGCGTTGAAACATACCATCCCAGGAGATTTAAATCATGCTACTTTAGCAGAAGTTAAAGACTTAGTAAAAGGCGATGGCTCTGGAAGGGTACAACGTTAATCTTCAATTAATCATTGAAATAAAGGAAATAAAAAAGGAAGCTGATTGGCTTCCTTTTTTATTTTAATACCGAACGCTTTTTATACCACCATTTCTTTTGCAGGTTCAATAATTTTATTCCAGCTAAAATAATCTGCTGCATTATTAAAACAGATATCTTGAATTACTTTACCTGTCCAAGCTATATCATTTGGCAATTCACCATTTTCAATTTCTTCGCCAAAAAGGTTGCACAAAATTCTGCGGAAATATTCATGACGTGGATAAGAAAGAAAACTTCTACTGTCTGTAAGCATTCCCACGAATCGACTCAATAAGCCCATATTGCTTAATGCATTCAATTGCTTTGTCATTCCATCTTTCTGATCAAGAAACCACCAACCGCTACCCCATTGTACTTTTCCGGCAACAGAACCATCATTAAAATTACCAATCATGGTCGCCATCAATTCATTGTCGGCAGGATTTAAATTGTATATAATTGTTTTGGTCAACTTATTGTTGGTATCCAATTTATTTAAAAATTTAGCCAATGCTCTAGCTTGTGAGAAGTCGCCAATGCTGTCCCATCCTGTATCTGGACCTAACAACTTCATCATCCTAGAATTGTTGTTGCGAATAGCACCAAGATGATATTGTTGAATCCAACCTTTTTCCCAATCCCACTCTGCTAAAATAACAAGCATGGCAGATTTGAATTTTCTGTTTTCAGATAATGTAAGTTGATTACCAGATCTGATTTTATTGAAATACAATTTGATTTCTTCTTCAGTATAATCTTCTGCATAAATTTCTTCCAAGCCATGATCACTTACGGTGCAATTATTTGCTGCGAAATAATCGTGACGTAATTTCAATGCCTTTAAATAATCGTCAAAACTAGAAATTGAAACATCCGCAGCAATTTCCAATTGAGATAAATATTGATTAAAAGAAATGGCATCATCTACATTCATTGCTTTATCCGGACGAAAAGCAGGAAACACATGAAACGGCGTATTGTTTTTTTCTATTGCCATTTTTTGATGATGGCATAGATTATCAACTGGATCATCAGTTGTACATATAACTTTTACATTCATTTTTCCAAGAAGCCCTTTTACAGAATAATCTGGCGTTTGCAACAATTCATTACAGGTGCTGTAAATTTGTTTTGCGCTGTCTCCATTTAGTATTTGATGAATGTTGAAATAGCGTTGTAATTCCAAATGTGTCCAATGGTATAATGGATTTCTTAGCGTGTAAGGAACTGTTTTTGCCCATTGTTCAAATTTCGCATAGTCATCTGCGTCACCTGTACAAAAGCGCTCGTTTACACCATTGGTGCGCATTGCTCTCCATTTGTAATGATCGCCATATAACCAAACTTGCGATAAGTTTTCAAAATTGATATCATTAGCCATTTGTTCAGGAATCAAATGGTTGTGGTAATCAATAATCGGCATTGACTTTGCGTAATCGTGATAAAGCAATTCTGCCGTTTTGTTTTTAAGCAGAAAGTTTTCGTCTAAAAATTTTTTCATTTCTTGGTTTTTATTTTATTATTTTTTAAAGAGATACGCCTCTTTTCCATGGAATAAAATCATCTTGATTTAGTCTAACAGAATGCGGAATTACTTCACCGCTAGCCGCTTTGATGCAGTATTCAAGAATAGATTTTCCCATTTCTGGAATTGATTTTTCTCCTGCTATAATTGGCCCACAATCAATATCAATGATATCGTTCATGCGCTTGGTTAAATTGCTGTTAGATGAAACTTTAATTGTAGGGCAGATCGGGTTTCCAGTTGGTGTACCCAATCCCGTTGTAAATAATATCAAAGTTGCACCACTTGCCGTTTTTCCTGTAGTAGCCTCTACATCATTTCCAGGAGTACAAACTAAATTTAAACCTGGTTTTGTAACTTGTTCTGTATAATCTAAAACATCTACAATTGGAGCGGTACCGCCTTTTTTTGCTGCACCAGCACTCTTCATGGCATCTGTGATTAAGCCATCACGAATATTACCTGGAGATGGATTCATGTGAAATCCTGATCCGGCAGCAACTACTTGTTTTTCATAGCTTTTCATTAAATCAGTAAACTTCTGAGCATCTGATTCATTTTTGCATCTATCTACCAATTCTTGTTCAACCCCGCAAAGTTCAGGAAATTCTGCTAAAATAATTTTGCCGCCTAATGCAACTACTAAATCGCTGCAATAACCAACAGCTGGATTCGCGCTAATACCACTGAAACCATCACTACCACCGCATTTTACCCCTATCGTCAATTCACTTAAAGGTGCAGGTGCTCTTTCTAATTTGTTGATTTCAGTTAATCCCTGAAATGTCATTTTAATGGCATCTGAAATCAATTGTTCTTCGCTTTGTGATTGTTGTTGATTAAATACATAAAGCGGCTTTTTGAAATCGGGATTCATTTTATTTAAATCGTCGATAAAATCTTGAACTTGTAAATTCTGACATCCTAAACTCAACACAGTAACACCTGCAACGTTGGGATGATTTGCATATGCTGCCAATAATTTACTTAAGATAGCCGCATCTTGCCTAATGCCACCACAACCTCCATCATGATTCAAAAACTTGATACCATCTACGTTTTTAAACAATCTATTGTTATTACTTGTTGCAGCAGGCGAAAAATCAATACTATCAATACTTTCACCATTTTTGTATGCTTCTACCAACTGTTTAGCATACTGCTTATATTTTCCTGTAACAGCATAACCCAATTCATTGTGTAATGCTTCACGAATCACATCTAGGTTTCTATTTTCACAAAAAACCATTGGCAAAAACAACCAATAATTAGCTGTACCTACACGACCATCTGCTCTATGGTATCCCATAAATGTGCGTCCTTGAAATTCAGACACATCTGGCGGCGTCCATTGGTAATTTACATTACGCCAATGATAATCTGAGGTTGCGTGTTTAACGTTGTTTACATTCATCCATTCTCCTGCATATACTTGTTGTTGTGTAGTACCCACAACCACGCCATACATAAAGATTTGTGTTCCAGCAGGCATATCATTTTCAAAAAATTTATGCTTTGCTTCTACATCATTTTTCAATTGATAGCTTATGTTGTTGTAAACAACCGTATCGTCTTTTTTTAAATCAACCAATGCTACGATAACATTGTCTGATGGGTTTATTTTTAATACCTTTTGTAACATTATTTAATCCCTATTTTAAATGAGTTCAAGTTTATTTTGTTGGTAACTATTCAATACTTCCATTATGTCAGATGAAATAAGTTGGTTTAATTTTTCTGTAACCGCAGATTCAAATCCATCTAATTGAGTTAAATCTGTATCCCACAATTGAACATTGCTTAAACATGCGTGCACAACTCCTGCTACATCATTGGCATTCCAGCAGTTATGATAAAATGCTGCTGCATCATCAGAAATCAAATATTCATTGCCGTTATACATTCCAAAATATTTTCCACTTTCAAATTTCACTGCTTTCATGAATAACAAATAACCAGCAAATCCTACAATCATTCTATCAGAATGTTTGCCATACTTTTTGAAGTAGTTAATAATTAATGGAAGATTTCTCATCTTCATTTTAGATGTATATTGAGCAGTGATGCTAATCCATTGGTGATCGATATATGGGTTGCAAAATCTTTCAATGACTTCATTTACATAATTGGCTTTTGTTGCACCATCAATTTCAAGAGGAATCGCTGCTGCGATATCTTCATGCATGATGGCTGCGGCAAATTTGCCATAGTTTTCATCAAGCATGGCATCTCTGGTAAGTTTGAACCCTGCAAAAAATGCCAATCCGCAATTGAATGTATGTGTGCCATTCAAAAACCTCAATTTCAACTCTCGATATAAATCGATGTTTTCGCTGATTACCACACCTTTGTTTTCCTGCGCAAATGAAAGTACATTTTTAACGGTGTCATTTCCTTCGATTGCCCACAAGCTAAACAATTCACTCACGCTAAAAAGACCGTCTTTATAACCCAATTTCTCTTCTATTTGAACCATTTCTTCTTTTGCAGGTTTTCCAGAAACAATACGATCTACTAAAGAATTGCAGAAAATATTATGTTGCTCGATCCATTGCAAAATGGCTGCATCTAAATTGTTGAATTTAGCAAGAGATACAATTATTTCTTTTAGTTTAGTTCCATTGTCTGGTATCAATTCTGCAGGTATAACAATCATGCCACTTTCTATAGAACCTCCAAATGCATGATAACGAGCGATTAGAAAAGCAAGCAATTTACCAGGGAAAGAAGCTGGTGCAGAATGCGTTAAAGTTTCTTCAACCAATTGAATACCAACTTCAGTTGTATTCGATATTACTATTTTCATTTCTGGGTTGGAAGCACATTTAATTATTTCATCCCATTGACTACCGGCAACAAGTACACGACTAATGGCGGCGTTAATTTCATAGCTTTCTTTTACTACCCCACTCTCAATTCCTTTAGAACAAATGGTGTATAATCCATCTTGTTGATCAAACTCGTTTGCATCTCCATTGCTGGTAGATTTCACCACAACAATACGACCATTGAATACTCCTTTTTTATTGGCTCTATCAATAAAATAATCAGCAAATGAACGAATGAAAACACCCGTACCAAATTGAAGTACTTTTTCATTTAAATCAAAAAAATTTTCACTAGGTAATTCCACCAAGTTGGCGTCTATATTTTTCAATGCCGCTCTAGACAATATCATAATATCTGGTTTTTATTATTTTATTTTATTGATTTTAGAAACTGATTCAATCCAAGTTTTTAATTTTTCAATTGAAGGTTGAAAATCAATTTCTGTGTTGTTTTTATACCATGCAAAATCCCCACCTTCTTTTTCACAATTTTTATAAAAGATCCTGTGTCCCCAAGTGGTTTCTTTGCCACTTGGAACGTGATAAATAGCGCTATCTCTCATGTTTTTTGAAAACTTACAATTCATCAATAACATCTGCGCATCTCTATGATATCTACCCAAAAAGAAATTTTTATACCCGTCAAAATAGCAATTATTCAAAACGGAAATGCTTTCTTGGTGCTTACTTCCATCATGCCAAATAATTGCTGACGCATTGTACGCATAAAATTCACAATCTTCCGCCCAAGCCCATCCCCTTGGGCAATACAAATCAACACCGCCTTCAATTTTGCAATGTTTGAAATAAAAATAACCGTTGTCTACATTCCAGGGACTAACCGTATCTCCACCAAAAGAACTGAATGTACAATTGAAAGCCGCAAATCGTGTAGCCTTCATTGAACGCAAAGCCATTTGATGTCCAGTTTTTGTAATTTTCTTTTGATGGCTTAGCGTGTCATTAACACAAGGAATTGTTTTCTCTTCTTTAAATTCAAAACCATAATTATTCACGATGGTTAAATTTTTAAGCGTTACATCATTCCCATTCACGTTTACTGTTGCAACGCCCCAATCATCATTATGGTCACATCTGAATTCATCTCGTGAAATAGACTGAGTAATAATGGTTTTTTCTCTTGATTCACCGATGATGAGCAAATTACTTTTTTCAATCATCAGCTTTTCATTGTACTTGCCGTTTTTGATAAAAATGATTCGTTGAGTTGACGACAAATCTGATAAACTATTAATCGCTTCTTGAATGGATTGATAGTCTCCATTGCCTTGCTGATCAACAACAATTCGCTGCTGAGTGAAGCCTGTAAAACAAAGGCAACATAAAATGATATGTATTAAAACAACTTTCATTATTTTTTTTGCGCAATCAACCATTTAAATAATTCATATGCTGCGTTATAGTTTTTATAGTCTGATGGCAATTTTCTTCCATCGATATATTCATTATAAAACCAAGGATCTCCAACTGCAAACACTGTTCCTTTACCATAACGTGCCACCGTCATTATCACCTCTCCATTTTCTTTATATACCGCTTTAACATCAAGATTGGTGTTATCAATTATATTTTGTGTACAAAGTTGTTTGATGTAAGCCTTTCCTGTATTTCCAAAAATCTCTGGTGCCATACTCAAGTCTACGGCACCATCTTCAAATTGATCATTCTTTACATCATGTCTTACATTAACATTCCATTGAAAACCGAAATGTCGAGTTAATTCATTGTAATGTTCAAACTCTACATTGTTGCTATCGTTAGCCATCAAAAGGAGCACACCGCCATTTTTTACATAATTACAAATGGCCTTAATGTCTTTAGGCTGAATGAAGTTGGGTGTTTTGTTTTCTTTAGGCCAATCGGGATCAACAATAATATAGAGGGATGCTTTTTTAAGTGATTTCTTTGAAGGCGCATTATCTAAACTTGCTGTTTCTAACCCTTGTTTGTGAAGTATATGTTCTACAAATGAAAATCCACCATTATCTCGCTCTCCCCATTTGTAATGAAAAACGACATTTTTACCGAATGCATCTTTATGTGTTTCTCTGTTGAAATAATTATCCATCAAAACCAATCTTGGCTTCGTTTTTTTATCAGCATCCGATATAAAATTTGCTTTATCTAGATTCTTGACATTCATTTCCATTTCTGAAGCGGCAATTAGAAAAACACCTAACCCTTTAGGATCATTGTCAATCACAGGCTCAGACATGTAATACTCGAAACTTCCATCACGGTATGGCTTGTTGCCTAAACCACTAACCTTAACGGTACCGGATAAACGATAACCGTTGCTATCTGATTGAATGAATTGTTTACAAATGCCGTTGAACCCTTTAATTGCTGCATTAAGACCAGATTGGTGTAGATAATTTTTACGGCTAGATTTTGCCAAAAAATATACAAACTGACAACTGGCAGAAGCTTCAAAATAATTTTTTTCTTTATTAGGGCCATCATAATCAAGCACATCATACCATAGTCCACTGTTGGCATCTTGATATTTTACGATTGCGTTAGCCAAACGGTTGGCGAGGGCAATCAATTCTTTTCTTTTAGGATGATTAACTGGGAAAAAATCCAGTACATCTACTAACGCTGATGCATACCAGCCCATCGCTCTTGACCATACATGAGGAGAGCAACCCGTTTCAGGGTTTGCCCATTTTTCTTTTTTGGATTCATCCCATCCATGATACAGCAATCCTGTTTTTGGATTGCGCAAATGACTTTCAGACAAAATAAACTGATGCGCAATATCATCAAATGCAGAATCTTCATGAGCCATATCTGCATATTCTGCATAAAACGGTTCAGCCATATATAATCCATCTAACCACATTTGGTTGGGATATATTTTTTTATGCCAAAACCCACCAGAAGCGGTTCGCGGTTGATTAGATAGTTGAGTACGAAGGGTTTTAGCGGCAGTTAAATATTGTGCTTTTTGTGTAATCTTATACAACATCAATAAATTTCTGCCAATGTTGATGTTATCTATGTTTAGATCTTCAGCTTTGTAGGTTTTAATTTTACCGTTTTTATCAACGAAAAAATCAACTTGCTTTTGAATATAATTGAAGTAAGCGCCATCACCCGTATTCAACCATTTTCCTTCAATTCCTTTTAATATTACTCCCATATCATAAGTCCACTTAGCAGGTTTGTTGTCGAGTGAAAAAGAATCTTTCCATTTATTCATAACAACATCAGCAATTTCATGGGAATAAAATTGAGCCTGAATGTTCAGGGTTAGTAAAATCGATATGGATAAAAATATTTTTTTCATTTATGCAATAAGTCTATTATTTTACTGAAATCACAGATTCAGCAACATTAGAATCAAGTTTATATTTTTCTACTACATTTTTAAAATCTGCATTTTCAATTTTTATATCTTTTGATCTTTCCCCAAGTATATAAAAACCCAATAAAGCTTTTGGAGAAAATTTAATGCCATTGAATGTTAAGTTATCTGAATTAACAATATCAACACAAGGGTTGGTATTATTTGAAATTACCTCAACGTTATTAAATGAAATCGCAGATGCTTCTTGCACTTCAATACCAATTTTCGATTTGATAAAGATGTTGTTTAGTTTGATGTTGTTTATATGCGATTCGGGTATACCTCTAACAAAAATTGCTTTTTCGGCACCATCACAATACACATTATTGATGTTGAAATTTTTAAAAACAGGCGTTGTTTCATCAAATGGTTTTAATTCAACTTTTGGAACTTCTCTTTTTTCACCTGGTTGAGGAACAGGATCTTTTGCTGCATAATACATGTCAAATAAAATGGCTTCACCAACAATATCTTTCATAAAAATATTATTTATGTTGATGTTTTCTACAACTCCACCACGACCTCTTGTGGTTTTAAAACGAAGACCAATATCTGTTCCGATAAATGTGCAATTTTCTACATTGATATTTTTAACACCTCCACTCATTTCACTACCAATAACAAATCCGCCATGAGATGCATATACTACACAATCTTTGATGAATACATTTTCAGTTGGTTTGTTTCTTTTTCTACCAGCTTCATCTCTTCCACTTTTCATGCAAAGTGCATCATCTCCTACATCGAAAATAGAATTTTCAATCGTTACATTTTTACAACTTTCAACATCGATTCCATCACCATTTTGAGCGTAAGAAGGATTTCTAACTATAATATTTCTTACAACAATATTTTCGCAGATCATCGGATGCAAACACCATGCTGGAGAGTTTTGAAAAGTAACGCCTTCCAGTAAAATATTTTTACAATTCGACAAGAACAATAAATTTGGACGAAGAAAATCTTTTACACTATCGTAAAATGCTGACGTTTTTTCAGGAGAAATTGCACCAGGATTTTTGAACGTATTTCCATAAACGGATTTAGCAGATGGGAACCAAGTTTTTTTATCATCGCTTAACACACCTCCTGACTCTGTTAATCTCTTCCAATGACTTGCATTTACTTTATCTTTTTTTACCATCCTCCAAGCATCTCCATTTCCTTCAATTATACCAAAACCCGTGATGGCAATATTGGTTGCGCTCTCTGCAGAAATAGGCGATTCATTTCTCATTTGTGGCATCCCTTCCCAATTAGATGCAACCAATTTATAGTCATTAAAATCTTCCGAGAAAACAAGTGTTGCACTTTTTGCAAGATGTAAATTGACATTGCTTTTCAAAACAATTGGACCTGTTTTCCATATTCCAGTAGGTATTAAAACTACACCACCACCGTTTTTACTACAAGCTGAGATTGCGCTATTTATGGCGTTTGTAGATAAAAGATTGGTATTTATTTTCGCTCCATATCGGGTGATATTAAAAGTGTCTTTTTTAAATTTTGGAGGTGAAATTTTATTTGCATTCACCGTTTTTTGTGCAAAACTGAACAAGGAAAACATACAAGTCAAAAAGAAAAAAATAATATGGCGCATTTTAAAAAATTTGGGATTTTGATATAAAATAATAAGAGTTCAAGATACTAAAATAGACCTAGGGAATACCCGGATTCAGTGAGTTTCAAAAGACCTTTTTACGCAAACGATACCGGGAACGGATTCATTTTTTTGATACAGATAAGAAATTATTTTAAGTTGTTATTTGACTGTTTTAACAGCTTGTCTTGCTAACAATTTCCATTTCTTTTTTGTGTATTTCCATACCAACATAACTTTTAAATGCACCTCTCCAGGAACTTGATTATCAAGGGTTTTTGCATTCAAATCGTGTCTTACTATTGCAGTTTTTCCAGAAATGATAATGTCTGAAGCTTCTAGTTTTATTTCCACAAAATCTGAGCTTCCAGAAGTTAATTTATGTATGAATTTTTTTTTGTTGTCTATAGATCCACTTGAATGACCATAGCTCAATTGATTATCCGTTAGCGCATCTAACACAATACTATCTGCATTCACCATTGCCGTTGACAATTGTTGCGTTTTTTCCCAAACTTCATTTTTGTATTTTATTTCTTTTTTTGTTAATTTTTGGGATTGTGAATCAAACTGAATGAACAACAAAAAAAACAAAACAGATAATAGTCTTAACATAAAAAATATTTTTTACACGTTTTAATTAAACAACTTTGACTTATTAATAGTTAACCTCAAAAAAATCAAAATCAACAGCACCACAATCATTCGTCTTTTTTAAACCTGTGGCAAACAAGCCAAACTTTGCACCAACCCATTTCCCTTGTTTTGCTTTAAAATTATCCCCTTTTGATTGGAATGTTTTTCCATCAAAACTATAACTGAATGAAGCATTGGCATTTTCTGCAACATTCAATTTCAAATACACTGATTTAAGAATGGGTGTGCCTAGATTGAAAACATGTTCCTTACTACCCTTATCAGCATTTTTACAATCTACTTGTACGAGATAAAAAGTATCATTTCTTTTCTGAATGCCTATCCAGAAATAGTCGTAGCCAAAAATAATCAAACCTGCATCTTCATCGTTGTTCATTCTTTCAACATTAATTTTTGTGACTGCTTCAAAACTTGTGGCGGGAAATTTCTGCATCAACAAATTGGGATGGTTATATTTATTTTTTGCTGAGTCTACAACGCTATGCGCAAATAATCTTAATTGATTATTATTTATGTAACTCCATTCCAATGCAGCATTCGCTTGCCATTGCCATTCCAAACTTTTTACAGAATCGAAATTTTCAACAATATGGTTTTTAAACCCGATATTTTTATTGGCAAAACTATTTACGGGTTCCCCAATTCCATCTCCATCATCATCATTGCCGATTATAGGCCAATCATTTTTCCAAATCATGGGTTGTAGATGAACTATTCTACCGTAAGCATCTTTATCTTGAAAATGCAGAAACCAATCTTTGCCTTGTGGCGTCTGTACCCATGCACCTTGATGCGGACCGTTAACATCTGTTTTGCCTTGGGCCAATACTACTTTTCTTTCGTAGGGGCCGAAAATATTTTTACTTCTTAAAATAGTTTGCCAACCCGTACCTACTCCACCTGCAGGCGCAAAAATGTAATAATAATTATTGCGCTTGTATAATTTAGGTCCTTCAATTGTTGGATCTATAATATGGCCATCGTACACAATACGTCCTTCATCACCCACTTTGGTTCCTTCAATATTCATTTCTCTGATGGTCAATATACTTTTGATACCAGCTCTACTGCCTGCATATGCATGTATCAGGTATGCTTTACCGTTATCATCCCAAAAAGGACAAGGATCTATCAATCCTTTACCTGGTAAAATCAAAAGCGGTTCTGTCCATGGACCTAAATAGTTTTTAGATTTGATCATATAAATCCCAAAATCAGGGTCGGGATAAAATATATAAAATGAATTTTTGTGAAATCTAATTGCTGGTGCCCAAACACCCGCACCATGTCGAACTGTTTTAAAGTAATCTTCTGGGACTAATTTCTTAAGTGCATAACCTTTCAATGTCCAATTCACCAAATCTTTAGAAGTCAATATCGGCAAGCCTGGTGTATGATTGAAACTAGAAGCTGTCATGATGTATGTATCTCCCACACGAATGGCATCAGGATCGCTATAATCTTTATGCAAAACAGGATTTTGATATTGTGCATAAATAGAATTATTATTAAACATCATTATTGCAACAATAATCAATAAAGTAAAATTCAAATAAGGACTCAATCTTTTCATAAATAAAATAATAATTAGTCAATTAATCAGATGTCGGGTCCCAAGTCCCCAGTATATTTTTTAAGGTATATTTTTTAGCTTCTTCATCATTAAGCACTCTACTCCATTTTACCCTTGCTTCATTGTTGGCACCTGGACCAGAAGATTGATATTCCGCATATCTAGCAGTTAGTTCATTAGCTGGATTTTTCCAATTGTTCCATCCTTCGGGTATAATGTGATTTCCTAAATAACAATTTAAATAAGTGACACTAGCTGTTGGACTCCACGGGCGTCCTAAAGAAACTTTATTCAATCCACTGTCTGCAGTTAAGGTGCAATTTCTAAATACAAAACCAAATGGTATGATGCTATTCGTTGATGCGGCTGTAACATGAGAATTCTTTTTGCTGTGAATATGACAACTGTCAAAAACAGCCGTTGCGGCTCCGAAAATAAAATCTGTAGTACCTTCTATGTAGCAGTTTTTAAAATAATGTTTTACACCATTACCACTCAAAAACAAAACATCCTGAAACCCTGTCATGGCACAATTAAAAAATGAAGCGCGATTTCCCTCAACCCTCAAAGCAACAGCCTGACCTGATTTAAAACCTGCATTATTATTAAACGAAATATTCTCCGCTCTAAAATCATTGCCATAAACAAAAACGGTAGCGGAAGTCCAAGTATTTATAGTGTCTCCATTCTGTAATTTTTTACCAGCATGATTATCGAAAGTTATGATTGTATTTTTTGTACCACTACCCTTTAACGTTATAAAAGATTTTCTTGAGTCTATGGTTAATACTTCCTTATAAATTCCTGGCTTAATTACAATAATCGTTCTTTTTGAATTCCCTTCTGGCACTGCATCCAATGCTGCTTGAATGGTTCGATATTTTGATGAACCATCAGTTGAAACGGTCCATTTTGTGTGTGCACATGAACAACATAAAACGACACAAAGAAATATAAAGAAGTGACGGATCATATTTTTTTCTTTACGGGTTTTACAAGATATTCTTTTAGGTTTGGAAATAACTCAATCAATTCTTTCAAAGCCATTTGAGATGTAAGCCTTGCCCCCAATTCAGAAAAATGTGTATTGTCCTCTTTACCATCAGGATAATTTGGATGCTCTCCTGGTTTTAATTGTAGAAATAATAATCTTGAAGTAGAGTCTCCAAATTGTTGATACAAATTTCTTGTTTTCAAATCCAAATCAATGATGGGTACTTTTAATGAATCAGCCAATGAAAGCATCGCTGCTGTGTATAGTTGATGCGTTTCTAATGCAATGCCTTCTTTATTAAACTTACGTCTGCTTACTGGGGTAAACAAAACAGGAATGGCTTTTTTGGCTCTTGACTCATTAACAAAATTGGTCAAGTTGTTTTTATATTCCTCAATGGTTGTGTATCTTTCTTTTTTCTCTTTTGATTCATCATTGTGACCAAATTCAATAAAAACATAGTCATCTTCTTTTACATTGTCAATTACCGATTTCCAAATGTTTTCTGAGATAAACGTTTTTGTGCTTCTTCCATTTTTTGCTTTATTGATAACTTTTACATAAGCAGAATCCCAGAAATATACGAATGGCATACCCCAACCCGTTTCGGGATAAACGCCCGTTTCTTTAATGCTCATTGTACTATCACCACACATCCAAATGGTGATTTTTTTTTCGGGAGGCAATATCATAGACATGATAGAGATAATAGTTACTATAAAAATTATTTTTTTCATTTTCTGTAGTTTTAATTTAAATACTTAATGGGGCAATCATTTCAACAGTTGATTCAGGTACACTTCAACGTTAGTATATTGTTTATCCAATTGAAATAAAGCAGCATCATTCAACAATGGATTTAAGCCTTTTGCCTTTTCCCAATTATCAGCCATTCCATCTAAATCAGCATCTTCGATAGATTTGCCAGCATTTAAATAAGGCCAAGCATTTTCAGTTTGTTCAAATGCAGTACCATGCGGGTATCCGCCTTGCACATCAATTATTTTGCCAGTTCCATTTTTTACATCATTCAAAATCCTTTTATCCAAAGTATCTCTTGCAGGAAATGTACACCCAACATCAGACAATATTGCTTCGTATGCTTTTTCTGCAGATTGTAACGATGTACCCATAAAAGCAAAAGGAATTTTCACAATAACATGTTCATACTTATCTTCTAGCATTGGATCGCTGAGATTAATTCCTAGAGAATTATCCTTGCTCAACGATTGATTCCCTTCCATAATGTTTCCACTCACATACCATTTTCCAAAAGGTATATCATTACGGCGAAAAGGATTAACCATATAGTTGAGTCTGGATTTTTTTGTTGATGGACCGGGTTTGTAATAATTGTTGACAATGTTGTAATGCCCTCCCTCGCCTGCATGTACATTATTCCCACCCCAATTATATATTACATTGTTGCTAAAATCGCAGTTCTCTTCTTTTGTGTGCCTAATGCCATTAAATCGTGGCGTTCGGCTATTACAATGTGCAAATAAATTATGATGAAAACTAGCATGAAGTCCTCCCCAGATACCGCCGAATCCATGATTTTCAAAATCGGAATCGCCTTCTTCAAAATGATAAGAATAATTAAGCGGCTCCGAAATTAAATTCCATTGAACACTTGTACTATCGCCAGCATAAATACTAAACGCTTCATCTGTGCTCCAGCTGAAACTGCAATGATCAATGATGATATTTTTTCTTTTAGTTCCGCCAAATGCATCATCACTACCGCCGCCATCAACTTTTCCTGCATTCTGAAATTTATCTCCAAGTCTGAATCTTAGGAACCTTATTATGATATTGTCTCCTCCTAAAGAAATCGACTTATCCGCAAAACAGATTCCATCTCCAGGTGCAGATTGACCCGCAATTGTGGCATTACTTTTAATGACAATTTTTTGTTGAAGATGAATAGTTCCTGCTACTGAAAAAACGATGATTCTTGGAAAATTAGCTTCTGCGGCTTGGCGAAAACTTCCTGGACCATCATCGTTTAAATTATTAACAATAAGCACCTTACCGCCACGCCCTCCTGAAGAAAATTTCCCAAAGCCTTCAGCTCCAGGAAATGCAATGGTCGATTCTTGATTTTCTTTATGAAGCGTATTATTTCTTTTAACAGCAGCACAAGAAAAAAAAACAATTGCAGCTAGAAACAAGCACAAAAATTTAAATGAATTTAAAAAATGGCTGTAAAAAAAAATGGCCTGATGCATAGATTAAAATTTTACAACACAAAAATTACCAAATATTTGTTGGGCAACTTTCAGGCTTTTTACCAATTGAAAAACCTACAACTATCTCATGTGTATTGCCAACATATGTTTTCAATCTTGCATTTACTGTAGAATTGTATGCGTAACTTACATTGACTGTATTTCCTAAATTTACTCCTGACATTACCGCTAAACCGCTAAGGTTATCTTTCAATCTATAACCAGCGCCAACCCAAGCTAAATTTTTGTAGTTCATCTTTGCATTCAGATGAACAAACATTGGCAATGGATTGATGAATTGAAGCGTTGCAGAAGGCACTACAAAAAAGTCGTCATTTAGAAAAAACTTATACCCTGTTTGAACAAAAACATGAGGTTGAAAGAAATCACCATAAATGTCATTTTTTACAAAATTTACTTTTCCTGGTACAACATTTAATGCAGAAGCACCTATAAAAAAGTTACTGTTGTATAACACCAAGCCAGCACTAATTTCTGGAATAACTTTTCTTAAATCTCCACTGTTGTATCCTATTGCCGGATCATTGGGATCCAAACTTCCCCAAACAATTTTTGTTCTATCCAAATTAACATTAGAAAATCCACCTGTAATTCCCGCTGCAACAATGAATTGAGATGATACTGGTTTATGATAAGCGTAGGTGAAACCAAAAGTTGTACGACTGATATAACCCGTTTTATCTGTAATAAAAGTAATCCCTCCACCATGATGCGCAGCAACTGAACTTAAATCATTATCATTTAGATATGGATTTTCTTCCGGAGTTTGCATTGTTGTTACGGTAGAAGGAACTTGTTCCTTACTAAAAGGTTTATTGATGGTTAAATAAGAGGTAACTGGCGCCCCTTCTAAATCTGCCCATTGATTTCTATAACTAAACTTAATATCTGTATAGTTTTCAATCCCTGCAAAAGCAGGATTGATGATATAATTATTCAGAATATATTGGGTATAATAAGGTTTTTGTTGAGCTATTGCCAAATTTGCAAAAACCATACAAGTCAAAACTAATAACAACTTTTTCATCGTTTCATTTTTTATTTTCTTCAATATCAGATATCGGTTAAATTATTGATTATCTAATAATCGTTACATATCCTTTCTTTGTTTTACGTGCCCCGCCAAGATCAATTATATAATAATACGTTCCTGCAGGCAGTGGCTTTCCTTGAACAGTACCATTCCATGCTTTGGAATAATCTTTGGTATCATACATTGCTTGACCATACCTATTAAACACTTGAATGTGGTAATTAGGATACAATGACAAATTTTCAATTGTCCAAACGTCATTTATACCATCTCCGTTTGGTGTAAATGTGTTAGGCACTACGAAATCTCTAACCACTTTGATAAACAAATCATCATCTGCTTTACAACCATCTCCAGAAATTACATTTACAGTATAAGTAATATCATTGGTAGGTGTGCAAATTGGTGCAGCTATATTTACACTGTTAAGATATGTACCCGGACTCCAAAGATAACTCAAACCATTACCGATAGCCGTTAGTGGAGTTAACGTTACTTGATCTCCTTCTAATATATTTCTATCTGGACCTAAATCAAAAATTGGTGTAGGGTTAACTTGGATAGTTTGAGTAGCAGAATCACGACAACCATTAGACGCAACAAAAAGATAAGATATCGTGTGATTACCTGTTCCAGCAGTTGCAGGAATAAAAACTGGACTAGCTGTTATTCCATCACCAGAATAGGTACCAACTCCTGTATTATTGAATACATCAAAAGCAGATGCTAATGTAACAGAAGGAATTTCCTGACAAACTGGACTAATTGGATCAAACTGTACATCAGGTGCTGCATAAACAGTTATATCTTGAAAATATTCTCCAACGCATCCATTGCCACTATATGCTTTTATAAGCACTTTGTATGTAATGGTTGCTGGCGTACCAAATACTGGGTAACTATGCGTGTAAATTTCTCCGGTAGTTGGCGTATTATCGGTTGAAACCAATCCTGGATTACCATTGAAATCCCAATAAATTTCTACTAGGTTTATTGTACCAAAACCATTTACCACACTGGTATTGGTGATATTTAATGGAGTATTGCTACAAACATTTCCTACGTTGTTAATTGTATAAGAAGCTGTTGGTGCATTGTAAACAACAATCGCTCTTGTAGAATCTTTTATACATCCCAATGCCGAAGTTGTAGTTAAGGTAACATTATACGTACCACCATTTGCATAAATATGTGTAGGATTTTGAGTAGTAACTACAGGTGTAGCATCACCAAAATTCCAAGACCATTGATTTATTGTTCCTGATACGATAGTACTGTTATCTGTAAATACTGCAGAACCAGTAGGAATACAAACATCAGTAAAACTAAAAGCAGCAGTAGGTTTAGGATTGATGGTCACTTGAACCAATGCTGGAGTACTTATACATCCATTAGAATTTGTTATGATCAATGAAACCGGGAATGTACTTGACGATGCGTAAGTATTTGTTACCGTTCCAGGTGTTGTATTAGTCTGTGTTTGCCCATCTCCAAAATTCCATTGCCATTGGCTGATGCTTGCGGCATTTGGCGTTGAACCATCTGTAAAAGTTACCGCATCACCAGTACATCTAATATTACTAAATGTAAATGAGGCAATTGGTAATGCATTTATAGTTATTGTTCCAGTTAAACTAACGTTATTGCATACACTAACACTGGTGATGGTATAATTAAATACACCAGAAACCGTAGGCGTACCGCTGATTGTAAATACACCTGCATTGAATGAACCTGTAACCCCAGTTGGTAAAGTTCCTGTTAATGTAGCATTAGTAGCACTTCCACCAAAAGAATAAGTAATAATAGATAAAGCACTATTCACACAAATCGATTGGTTTGCTGTTGTAGCGGGAGTGGTTAAGTTTATAGTTGGCAATTCCAATACGGTGATTGTACCCGATAAAGATAAATTTGCACAAGGACTTTCTGTATTTACGGTATAATTGAAAACGCCTGAAACTGTTGGTGTACCACTGATGGTAAACACGCCTGCATTATACGTTCCAGTTACCCCAGCAGGTAATCCTGTTACATTTGCGCCAGTTCCACTACCACCAATATTGTACCCAATATTTGCAATGGCAGCATTGTTACAAACCGTTTGACTAGTGGTTGATGCTTGTGTGGCAAGTGAAATTGTAGGACCAGGATTTACGATTAATGTTGCGTTGATATTTGTATTTGTACAAACACTAATGGTGTTAACTGTAAAGTTGAAAGTGCCTGTATTGGTTGGTGTTCCAGAAATCGTATACGTTGATGTTGTGGCATCATAGCTGCCTGTAACGCCTGTTGGCAATGCACCAGTAATGGCTGCATTTGTAGCACTACCACCCAATGTGAAAATCATGTTGCTTATCGCATTATTTGAACATACCGTTTGTGTTGTTGGTGTAGATGTTGCAATAGTAGGTTGAGCCAATACGGTAATGCTTCCACTTAATGATACGTTTGCACAAGGACTAACCGTGCTAACTGTATAATTGAAAGTACCTGAAGCAGTTGGTGTTCCACTAATGGTAAATACACCTGCATTGAAAACCCCAGTAACACCCGGAGGTAAAGTTGCCGTAACTGCTGCTCCATTTCCACTACCTCCAATCGAATATGTAATGTTGGTAATAGCGGTGTTATTACAAATGGTTTGAGCTGCTGTTGCAGTTGCAGATGTTAATGAAATTGTTGGTGCGGCATTTACTGAAATGCTTCCAGTTAATGAAACGTTGGTACAAGGGCTAACAGAAGTAACCGTATAATTGAAAACACCTGTTGCTGTTGGCGTTCCACTTATGGTGAATACACCCGAAGCAAATGTTCCTGTAACGCCTGCAGGTAATGTTCCTGTTAGTGTGGCACTGGTTGCAGATCCGGCTAATGCATAAGTAATATTTACAATTGCACTATTTGCACAAACGGTTTGTGATGAAGTTGATGCAGCAGAAGTTAATGTAATTGTAGGCAATGCATTTACCGTAATTGAACCCGTTAATGAAACCTGTGTACAAGGGCTCACCGTGGTAACGGTATAATTGAAAACACCTGATACCGTTGGTGTTCCACTGATGGTAAATACTCCTGCGTTATAAACGCCTGTAACGCCTGAAGGTAGTCCCGTAACTGTAGCGCTAGTGCCACTACCTCCAATTGAGTATGTAATATTTGAAATAACATCATTTACACAAAGGGTTTGTGCTGTAGATGTTGTTGCAGAAGTTAATGTTATTGTTGGTGTGGCAATTACTGTAATCGCTCCGCTTAATGTAACGTTGGTACATGTACTTACTGTTGTTACTGTATAATTAAATGTGCCCGTAACGGTTGGTGTACCTGAAATGGTGAAAACTCCAGCATTAAAACTACCTGTCATTCCCGATGGTAAAGCTCCACTTAAGGTAGCGCCTGTAGCTCCTCCTGTTAATGCATAAGTAATATTGGAAGAAGCATTATTAACACATATGGTTTGATTGGGTGTAGTTGCAGCAGAGGTGAGTGTGATAACTGGTGCAGCATTTACTGAAATATGAATGCTATCAATATTACTCAAACAACCATTTCCGGTTTGTACTTGCAAAGTAGCGGTGTAAGTTCCTGGTGTATTATATGTATACGTTTGATTGGCGTTGGTGTTTGCATTTACATTGGAACCAATTCCAAAATTCCAATTCCAGTTGGTTATTGGTCCATAAGGGCCTGTGTTGGTTGATGAATCAGAGAATGTGATGGTATTGCCTGTGCAAATGATACTATCTGGTGCTACACCGAAATTTGCCACCAAGCCTCCTGTTAAATCCACAATCCTTGTGGTATCTGCAAAACAACCCAGATTATTTACAGTTCTTACACTTACATTATAAATACCAATTGCAGGAAAAGTATGATTCGGTGGATTTTGTCCAGTATAAGTAGTTGCATCACCAAAATTCCACTGCCAACTTACAATCGATCCACCCGTGTAGGCTGCAGATGAATCCGTAAATTGTACAACACTACTTGTACATCCAGTTGTGGTGAAATTAAACCTAGCCGTATCCGAAACAACTTCCATATCAATAGGTATTAGCTGCGAATTTCCACATTCACTAGAGAAAGTTCCGAAAATGGTAGCCGATACTCTATACACACCTGAAGCATTAAATACTACAGGCACGGTCATATTATAAACAGAATAAGTTATTTCATTGTCGACATAGGTCCTTACTGGAACAGGATTTATTTGCATGAAAGTGCCATTCGGCGTGATGTTTGCATTTGTTCCCATATCCCATTTGATAGAATCAATTGATGAAGACAAATAAGGCACTGCAATCTGTAATCTTACAGGATTCCCTTTACATGTTTTACCTCCTGAAATAGTATCAAATGGATTCAATGTTTGTACAATTGCAGAAAGATCACGGATAGCAGTACCCGCATTGTATCCATAACTTTCACCACCTGCCATACCATAAGCAATGGCATTGAAGCCACTATCTGAAACCAAATTGTGATACTGTCCACTTGATACTTTGAATTTGGCAACTGAATATCCTGCTGCAAACGGATGAGGTCTAAACGCATTAGCTACTGGAATAATTGGCGCACTTGCATACGCAGCTCCAGTAAAACTTGATGCACCCGTATCACAAACATTGGTTGGATTGGTAATTGGGTCTAATTTGAAACTTGGAACTCCAGTCGTTTTTATGGCCACATTTATATAACTAGCTCCATTATTGATATTCAATTTTGCTGCAGAGAAAACGGAAATGTTATTTACCGCTTGCTGAACAGGACTGAGAATAATCATTTCAGGGTCACCATTTCCATTATTACCAAATGTGTTGTTTTTACAGCCACCAGTAACGATATATTGAATCACCATGATGGGCTTATCACTCTCAATCAGATTTGGACTATTGCTTTCTACCTGATAGTAAAAATTATTTACTAGACCAGTTAATGGGGTAGTTCGTGTTGGGTTATTAAACCAAACTTGTGTAGTTGGATCAAGGACACAAATCTTATAAATGCCATACTCCATAGTTTTTGTAGGCGTGGTTAAATATTTTGTACCCCAAGCAACACGAGGAAACATTTGTTGTACCATGTTATCTGAACCAGCATTTTGGGTACAACCCACTGTATTCATAAATGTTCTTCCATTACCTGCCCACACGGCAATCTTCTTGTTATTGCAATCTGTACTTCTTACTAAAGTTCCCGTGAAATCCTGAGAAACGCCATTACTACCAGACCCTACAATTCTTGCCATGGCATTAAAAATCTGCCCTTTATTTAAAGTGATTGTGAATGGTACACCGGCAGGATATAAAATATTAGCAGCTGGTGTATTTGAATTGAATAAAGTTGCGGAAGATGAATCAATAATATCTGCAGTTGGCGTGATTTCAATTTGTGTTTGATCTTCAGCTGCCATTACAAAGAAAAATGAATTGGGCACACCACTATTTGATTTTCCACCCAACGAAACTACGTTATATGTAGCTCCCCAAGTATTTGTAGGAAATAACAACATCGCACCGGCTGCATCTTGTCCATAAGTATGCTCATAAACGGCAACTGGTACTCCATTCAAACTCTCTAAATGAATTCCTCTTGGAGTTATACCGGTAAAGTATAAACGCGCATCAGGAAGTCCTGTTGGATTATCATTATTATTATTAAAATCGCCTTGAGGAAAATTGGTTACTTCAACGGAAGTATTTGCTGGAATTGTAATTGTTCTTGGAAATGATGGATCCGCTATACCGGGTAGGGATACACGAACTGTAGCAGCTTGCTTCGCTGAAATATACAAAGACATAAACGGTCCGCTTCCCGTGTTATTATTACTCATTCTGGAATGATAACCATACCCAGTCCAGAAATCAACACCCATATTGGTTAATGTTCCAGCCTGTGGCAATTGTGAGCCAATACCCGTAACAGCAATACTTGCAGCAGGTGCTCCACCGCCATTAATTGAAATATTTCCATCGTAATTGCCATATAGTGGAGGCGCAAATCTAATGTAAATGGTTAATGGACCTAATGTACCACCTGTGTATGGTATTGATAAACTTGACGTAAAACCTGAACCACTTGTTAATGAAACGATATAACCCGGAGGTGGTGTGATGGTTACGTTGCCTGTTGCAGGTGACAAATAAATACCCGTAACGGTAAATGATTGTTCTGTTGAAAATGCACCTTGATAAACGATTCCAAAAGGAATGGTTGATGGTGTAGCCGTTAATGTTGGTACAGCAACTGGTGTAGTAAATGTTATTTCATTACCATACCCTGTTCCAGCCTGATTGGTTGCATATGCACGAACGTAGTATGTTGTACCCGGACTCAAACCTGCCAAACTACTTGTAAAACTGCCCAAACCTGTACCATTTGATGTAAGCGAGTTAGCTATGGTAGGATTGGGTGCAGTGCTCCAGCAAACTCCTCTTGCAGATACAGGTGCCCCTCCATCAAAAGTTACGTTTCCTCCAGATGTAGCAGTGGTAAATGTTACAGCAGATGCTGTGGTTGTAGTAACTGATGGAGCTACTGTAGTGAACCCTGTAATTAGCACATTGTCGATACCTAAGTCATTGGCTATCAAACTTGCAATCTTTATTCTGTTTATTACGCCACTGTTGAATACAACTGAAATAGTGTTACAAGCTGTCGCTCCCGTATTCACAGCACCAGCTAAAACCCATGTAGCACCATTATCTGTTGAAGTATAGTATGTAAAGTCTCTCCCTGTTCTTCTGGTATTAAAAGTCAAAGTGCCAGCACCTAGTAATAATGTGGGTGTTACCACATATCCTGAATTGTTTGCCAAAAAACGTAAAGCCCTGTTGGTACCATCATTAGGACAAGGATCTGTTCCCGTTACCGTGTAACCTTTAAAAATGGACCATGCTCCTGTAGGAGAAATGTACTGTGTTTCAACAGCAGGGCCAGGTGTAGCTGTTGGGAATATAGCATTGTCAAATCCTTCCACTGTATAATTATACGGTTGTGCATATGCACCCAATACAGACATCAATACAAAACCCAGCGTTAATAAAAATACTCTCATATGCGAATTCTTTTTTTTATCTAATAATTGTAACATAGCCTTTCTTTGAAGCCCTTGCCCCATTAAGGTCTATAATATAGTAATATGTACCAGATGGAAGCGGCTTGCCTTTGTATGTACCGTCCCAATCTCCATTATAATTTGTTGATTCAAATAATTTTTGTCCATTGCGATTAAACACTTCAAGCCTGTGGTTTGGATAAAAAACCATGTTTTCAATTTTCCATAAATCATTGATACCATCACCATTAGGTGTAAATGTATTGGGCACAACGAAATCTTTTACCACTTTGATGAAAATGTCATCTTCATTTTTACAGCCATCTGCAGATACAATTTTCAAAGCGTATCGAATATCTTCTCTAGGTGTACAAATTGGATTGCTTAAAGAAATACTGCTTAAATATGTTCCCGGATTCCATAAATAAGAAAGCCCTGTACCTGAAATTACAACAGGTGTTAAGGTGATCGAATTCCCTTCCAATACATTTCTATCCGGACCAAGGTTTAATAACGGTGTTGGATATACGGCTATAGATGCTGTTGCAGAAGATACGCAGCCATTATCTCCAGTAAACGTATACGTTAGGATTTGTGTTCCTACACCTGCATCTTCGGGTGTAAACAAGTTGCCATTACTAACACCTGAACCACTGTAAATTCCTGTGCCTGTTAGAGCAGTTGTATTACTTGCAGCATTCAAATTAAATGCAGGTGACTCCTGACAAATACCAGTCATGTTATTAAACACTACATTTGGAGCGGCTTGAACAGTTACATCCAAACTATAATCATTTGTACAACCCGATTCGTTTTTTGCCCTAATCAACACTTTGTAGACCTTAGTTAGTGGACTTCCAAATACAGGATATGTATGACTGTAAACTTCATTGGCTGCAGGACTATTATCAACTGTAACATTAGTAGGGTCTATTAAATAATCCCAGAAAATTTCAATCCCAACAACATTTCCCAATCCATTTACAATACTTGTATTCGTAATGTTTAAAGATGTATTGCTACAAATATTTCCAACATTATTTACCGAATATCCAGCCACAGGAGTTCCGTAAATTGATAAAGGAAGTGTGGTAGATTTGATACATCCATTATTGCTGGTAGCCGTTACCGTTACATTGTATTGTCCGGCTGAACCATAGTTATGTGTTGGAGTTGTTGCAGTACTATTGTTCAAATCTCCAAAATCCCAGTTGTAATTCATTTGAGATAATGTGCCATCTGCAATAGTTGTATTATTGGTAAATGCTACACTTCCTGGAAAACATAATGAAGCTGGAAAACTAAAATCTGGCAAAGGCATGTTATTAATAACAATTTGTTGAGGCGTCAAAATACTAAAACAACCTCTATCTGTTTTTACTTTTAATGTCACTGTATAATTTCCTGCATTAGCATACACATGCGTAAATGGAAGCGCATTATTTCTTACCGAGGTATTTCCATCTCCAAAGTCCCAACTCCATTCTGTGATTATACCAGCATTAGGAACAGATGCATCTGTGAAAGTAACCGCCTGTGTTTCACACCTTGGATTGCTAATGGTAAAAGATGCGGTTGGAAGTGGATTGATGATAATACTTCTAATGGTATCATCCGTACAACCTTTGTCTGTAGTAACTTGTAATGTTACAGAATAGTTTCCTGCTGTTGTATATGTATGTGTAGGATTTTGATTCGTTGATGTTCCAGCATCTCCAAAATTCCAGCTCCAGTTGTTTATGGTTGAATTTGATGCGGTACTCAAATCTGTAAACACGGTTGGTGTATTCAAACAAGTTTCAGGATTCACACTGAAATTAGCCACAGGCTTAGGATACAATGTATTGAAAATTTTAACGGTATCTTTTGAGCAAGTGCCTAATGATGCTGTTAATGTAACACTAAACGGACCTGTTGTTGTATAATTATGTGAAGGACTTGTTTGATTACTAGTTGGAGAGCCATCTCCAAAATTCCATGTATACGTCATTGTTCCCCCACCCGTTACTGTTGATGTATTTGTAAAAATAGCAACACCACCCGGCAAACAAACATTACCTGGTAAAGTAAAATTCGGAACCGGGCGATTGCCCACAACTACCGTTTCTGTATGCGTTGAACGACAGCCATTTGCATTGTCTACAACAAGCGTTACCGTATAGGTTCCAGCAGATGTAAAAACATGTGAAGGATTAGTCGATACTGAAAAAGTATCTCTTGTACCATCACCATAATCCCAATACCAATTCGAAATATTTCCATTCAATATGGTAGATTGATCATTAAATGAAATGCTATTTCCTACACATGAAATTCCAGTAAATGAAAATGCAGCACTCGGACTATTGTTAATGGTAAATACTATCGTTGTATCATCATAACAGCCTTGGTTATTCGTAACATTTAGATTAACATTATAAGCACCTCCTGCACCATAAGTATACGTAGGATTTGCCACATTTGAGTTTCCTGTTGCATCACCAAAATTCCATTGCCAATTGGTAATTGAATGAACAGAATCTGTAGATAAATTAAGGAAACTAACTGGATTGGTTGCACATCCCGAAAAATTCCAATTGAAATTAGCGCGTGGCCCACCAACTACATTAAATTCAAAATTCAATTCTTCTACCCCATTACATCCATCTCCAGAAGGGTTGGTTGCAAACACACGAATTGGCGCAATACCTATCCCATTGAAAGTATATAGTCCAGTCAAATGAAAAACATACAATGGTGTTCCATTTAAAACATATGAACTATCAACAGTTGGATTGGTTATGGTTACATTGGTATTAGGCGAGATGTTGGAATTATTAAGAAAATCAAATGTCAGTGCTGTTGGAATATAAGGTAGTGTAATCGAAATTCGAGTAGGCGTACCCTTACATACCGGCGTGTTATCATTGGTAGCAAGCGGATTAGCGCTGGTTAAAAAATAATTCAAATTTCTAACGTTTGTACCAGCATTATATGCATAACTTTCACTTGTCGCATAACCGTAAGCGATAGCATTGAATCCGCCTGTAGTTGTTTTTAATTTATAGAATACATTATTAGCATATCCTGCAGTTAACGCAATTTGTGCATAGGAATATTGTGGATCTGCTGGGTTTATTGAAAAGGTAAATGGGACATTTACATTCGCTTGATTTTTAATGGTAAAATTAGGCACATCGGCCGTCTTCATATTGATGTTGATGAAATTTGTAGCATCATTATTTTCTGTTGGAACAGGCGAAACAATTATGGAGTCTATGGTTTGTTCTACCGGACTCATATAAATCATATCTGGGTCACCAATACTTGAAAAATTGTTACCACAATTGGTCCTATTGGAAATGTATTGTGCCACCATTACAGGTGCTGTTGATTCTATTTTTACAGGCGCTCCCGTTACAAATTCAAAATACAAATTATTGGTTCTATTGATGGCAACACCGGGTGTTAAAGGATTTACAGCCGGACTAAGACCAGGTACTGCACCGGGCAATGTTACACCATTCACTTTAACCACTGTAGATAAACTGTCGGGATTAATCATAACGCGATATACATTATTGGAATAATTCAGACCTGCTGTTGGTGCGCTTACGAAATTTCTTCCCCATGCTGAAATAGGAAAACATTGTTGAAAAAAATTATCCCCTGATGCGGAAGAATTGGAACAGGTTACAGAAATCTTCTGGCTTCCGGAGAATACGGCGATAGGCTTACATGTCGCGCCACCATTAGAAACTGACCTTATTTGTGTACCAGTTAAATCCGTAGCATCTGTTCCACCTTTGATTAACCATACATCTCCTCTATTCAATGTTCTTGATGTCCAAACCCCAGCAACCAATCCGGCAGATGTTGTTGCGTTTGGTTTTACTTCTACTCTTGTGGCATTTTCTGTAGCAACAATAAATAAATAAGACCTCATGCCACTTGTATTGGAAAGCTGAGTATAATTTAATGAGGTATATTTTCTGCCTAAAGTTTTTACTGGAAATAAAATAGTTGTAGCTGTAACTTTACTTCCCCAAATTTGCGCATAGGCAACTACTGGAGATGTACTGTGAATGAAAATACCTTTATTCACATATACCAATTCATTTTGTAACCGTGCATCCGAAGCGCCTGTTTCAGGAATATTATTAGATGCCGTAATTGTATTTGCAGGAACACTCAATGTTTGAAACAACGTATTACCAACATAAATAGTAATGGTAGCCGTATCATCAGAAGTAAAGTACAAAGTCATATCGCTTGTACCGCCACTTATTTTTTCGTGAGGCCCATATCCAGTCCAGAAATCAGTGCCTCTGTTTGAAAAATCCTGAGCATGTAGATTAGTAATAAATAAAAATAGAAGTCCAATTAAGCACTTCCAATTTTTATTAAAAACAGAAAATAAATTCACCATCATAAAAAACTATTGATATCAATACGTCTACTATTTGCTTAAGAAATATCTTAATGAAATTTCATGCGCTGCACCACCATCATCAAACACACTTAACGGCGTTCTGTATTGTTGAAATGCATAACCTAAAGACAATTGTTTTTTAATTTTAATTCCTGCAATTGCCGTAAAACTCTGCTGATAATGATACCCTAAACCAGCCCAAAGCATATTTTTATGTTGGATCATCACGCCTGCTTCTGCATCAATTGGAGAACCATTTACATAAGAAATTGAAAAATTAGGAATAACCACATTATCTTCGTCTGTTCTCCAATTATAATGGCCTGCCATAAAATAATGTCTGTATAATTTACCTTCTGTATTGGCAGCAGATTTAATAAAATTCAATTTCGATTGCATCAATTGTTGAGCAGAGAATCCAATATTTAAAGTATTGGATTTGTAATAAATACCAGCAGCAGCATCTCCCTTCAATTCTGTTCCATTGCTTGCCAATAATGGATCATTTGGAATGTAATTGCTAAATGAAGATTTATCAATTCGGTATTGCATAAACATTCCAGCTAATCCAAACATTAATCTTTTTCCATTATCAAAATCCAAACTATACGAAACATTAATTTGACCACCAGTTCTGCTGGTTGGACCTGTTTTATCGGTGTAGAGAACCATGCCTACTCCGGTTTTTTTTGATTCAAAATAATGATCGCCAAATAAAAAAGTGGTTTGAGGGCCACCTGGCATTCCCGACCACATTTTTCTATAGGCAACCCCTAAGGATGAATTATCCTCAGCACCTGATGCTGCTGGGTTATAGATATAATTATGCTTAACAAATTGAGCTACTTTAAAAACTTGTTGTGCATTTGTATGACAAGCTAAAAGCAAACAAAATGATGCCGATATGAAAAGTTTGATACGCATGATATTTTTTTTATTCTATTTGATAATTTGATTTACAATTAACGCATGATGGTTACATTCCCTTTCAGGATTTGTTGTGAATTACCGGTTAATTTAGCTTTAATGATGTAATAATAAGTGCCGTCTGGCAATGGTGTATTTTTATTTGTACCATTCCAATCGTTGCGGTAATCATCTGAATGATATACCAATCCGCCCCATCTATTGTAAACATCAACAACAACCTTCGTTACACATGTACCATTGTAAACAATCCATTTTTCATATTGACCATCACCATTTGGTGTAAACACCGGAGATGGATCTAAGCATGGTCCAGTTACGGTTACAACTACATTATCACTTGCCTTACATCCAAATGGATTGGTTACAGTTAATGTATATTCCGTTGTAGATCTCGGATTAGCTACAGGTGTCAAAATACTTGTAGCACTCAATCCGGTTGATGGTGTCCATAAATATGTACCAGCATCAGCCGTTGCCGTTAGTGTAGTTGATGAACCATTTAAGATGGTTACAGGCAATCCAGCATCAACTGTTGGTGTTGGATTTACTGTGATTTGAATAGTTGCAGGTACTGAGCAAGCATTACCAGGTATTGAGTAGGTAATCGCAAAAGTTCCAACTCCCGCTGTTGCAGGATTGAAGCTTGTTCCAGTTACACCAGTTCCTGTAAACACTCCACCTGCTGTATTAGGAACCAATTCAACCGATGCATCATCTATACACAAATTATTTACTTGCTGAACAGCTAAAGTCAACGCTTGTGTAACAACAATTGAGCTTGTAGCCGTACCTACACAACCGGCGTTGGTCGTATATGTATATGTAATGGTAAAAGTTCCTGGACCAGCTGCAGCAGGATCAAAAATACCATTTGTTACCCCAGTTCCAGTATAAACGCCGGTTCCAACACCTGCTGCAGATGCTGGTGAACCACCAGTAAGTGCAAATGGGGTATTGTTTGTACAAACACCAGTTAAATTGGCAAAACTCACTGTTGGCAAAGCATTTACAGTTATTGTTTGTGTAAAGCTCGCTGAAGAACATCCTGTTGTTGATATTACAGAAAGTGTAACCGTATAATTTCCTGTATTTGTATATGTATGCGTTTGTGGATTTCCGTTAGTTGCATTAATAACTGCTGTTCCATCTCCAAAATCCCATACCCACTGAGCTATCGATCCTGAGGCAATACTTGATGTATTTGTAAAAGTTACATTTTGTCCTTGACATGTATTTGTAGCCGCTGTGAATCCAGCAACGGGTTGAGCTGAAAGATTGATGGTTACAGTTGAATCATCATAACATCCTTCCAAAGTAACTACATGTTGTGTTACTGTAAATGTTCCTCCTGTTGAAAATGCATGTGTAGGACTTTGTAAAATTGAAGTATCGTTTATTCCACTTCCTGGATCTCCAAAAGTCCATTCCCACAAATCAAGATTCAATCCGTTTCCAACTGAATTATCCGTGAATTGGATTGGCGGATTTAAACAACCTGAGTTATTGGAAAAAGTAAAACTTGCTGTAGGACCTTGAATCACATTTACATTATAAGTAAATTTCTGCTCACCATTACAACCATCAGGAATTGGGCTTACAGCAGTAACTTCTACTGGCAATGAACCAACTTGACTATACACATATTGTGTTGGATTTTGGAACACATAAATCCATTGATTATTTACACTAAAACTATCAATTGGTGTAGGATTATTAACGGTGAAAGGAGTTGAAGGAGTCAAAGCTGCATTATTATTGAAATTCCATGTAATGCTAACGGGTCTATATGAAAGTGTTGCATAAACGTAGAATTCATTATTGCGACAAGCATTGCTTGCTGTTCCTGTACCATATAAATTTTGTAATGAAAATCCAGTAAGTAAATTCTTCACATTTGTTCCTGCATTGTATGCATAACTTTCATCACCTGCAACGCCGTAAGCAGTAGCGTTAAATCCTTGATTGGCCGTTATTTTGTGAAATCCTTCGCTAACAGTAATTTGAGCGTATGAAGTTAATGGATCATAACTAGTAGGCACAAACGAAGCCCCATATGGAACACCATCCAATTGGAAAGAGCTTGCTGCAGCCGTTGGAATAGCAACATTCAAATAATGTGCTCTGCTGTTTGTATTACCTAATGGAGAAGAAACAAAATTCACGGTATCAATGGTTTGTTCTAAAGAGCTCAAATAAACCATTTCAGGATCACCAATATTATCTGGATTATCACATTCTCCATTGGTACTCATATATTGAGAAACAAGGATTGGCTTGTCTGCTTCAATTACATCTACTGTTGCAGCTGTATTGAAATATTCGTAGTACTGATTGTTGATTATTCCCGTTAAAACAACCCCATTTCTTTTTACTATTGTTGATGGGTTACCCACTAATACGCGATAATGATTTTTAGTTAATGGAATGGTTGGTATAGCAACCACCTTATTGCCCCAAGCCTGTTTTGGAAACATTTGTTGGAATAAATTATCTCCACTGCCATTTGATCCATTATCACAATCAATGGTGATTTTACTGCTTCCAGAATACATAGCAAATGGCTTACAACCTGTTGTTGTACTTATAGATTTTACTACAGTTCCTGTTAAGTCATTTCCTGTATAAAGGTTAGGACGCCCTGTAGCTTTTCCAAATATATTGAGAATTTGTCCTCTGTTTAACAATTGGGTAAACGTAGATCCTGCTGCATGTGTGTCTGTTTCAACACCTGCTGGAAGTGTTACTTCTATTGTTGTATTGTCTTCCGTGGCTACAACAAACAAAAAGGATTTACCATTTGAATTGTTACTACGCTGTGTAAAATTCAACGATGTGTATTCTTTACCCAATGTTTGAGTTGGAAATAAAACAGATGCCGCATACACCTGACTGGTTATTGCATGGCAGTAAACTACAATTTGAGTATCAGATGAGATTTTAATTCCAGAAGAATAAACACCTTCATTTACCAATCTTGCATCTTCTACGCCCGACTCAGGAATTTCATTGCCATTCGTTGTGATTGTTCCGTTGGCAGGAACTGTGTAAACCAATGGCACAAAAGATGGAATGTTTGGCATAGAAATCGTGACTGTAGCAGGAACATTATTTGTATTGCTAAAAGTAAATCTCATATCCTGAGAATTATCACTATAGAATTTTTCTGTTGGACCATACCCTACCCAAAACTCTTTTCCTTTATTGCTAAACCCTTGTCCAGTTTGTAATCCACTTGGCAAACCAACACCCCTTACCCTTACATAAACAGTTGATGCGCCTGTGCTGATATTGTCAACACTATCATCATACGCACGAACTTGTGTTGGCGAAAATTTCACAAACACATTTGTTGCTGCCAATGTTCCGTTGGTATATGGAACTTGTATTGATGGGTAATATGGTCCTGCATTGTTCAACGATATTCTAAAACCAGCAGGTGCAGCTACTGTTATGTTAGATGCAACTGGATTCAAATAAAACCCTGTCAAACTATACGATTGTTCAGCTGAAAAAGTATTTTGTAACACACTCCCAAAATCAAGTACAGTTGGATTTGCAAATAATGTTGGTGTTGGAGGTGGTGTTGTAAATGAAATTTCATTACCATATCCTGTTCCCACTGCATTTGTAGCATATGCTCTAACAAAATAAGTTGTAGATGGCAATAAATTATTTATTGAGCTAACATATGAACCAGTAGCAGTTCCGTCTGTAGTAACACTGTTTGCTATTGTAGGATTAGGAGTTGTGCTCCAACACACCCCACTGGTTGAAATTACAGCACCTCCATCATCTGTAATGTTACCACCACTATTTGCAGTAAAAATGGTAATATTACTTGCAGGTGTTGTTGTTAAAGTTGGTATTACGGCAGGATCAGTTGTAAATGTAAGGTCATCACCATAAGAGGTTCCCACAGCATTTGTAGCATAAGCCCTAACATGATAAGTGGTTCCCGCCAATAATCCCGTTATTGGTTGTGTATATGTTCCTGTCGTTGGACCATTTGTTGTAATGGTTGATAATGCTGTTGTTGGATTTATAGCAGTACCCCAAGCAAAACCACTTACACTTACTCCAGATAAGCCACCACCTGTAATATCTCCACTCGCACTTCCTGAGTTTCTGCTGGTAGCTGAAGCTGCAGTTGTTTGTACAGTTGGAGGCGGACCTCCTGGAGCTGCAGTACCATTAAACACCACATTTTTTATAAAAACCCTTCTACTTGCTGATGTTGAGGTACCCGCTGCATATACGTACATGCGAATCGTGTAAGTACGGCTATTAGTAAACACTGTATTTAATGTGCCAAAATCAATATTTGTAGTACCTCCACTATTTGCGGTTTGAGGTGTACCAAAATTTATCCATGGACCAGCCCCGTCAACTTGATATGCCAATGAAAGCAAATGATTACCACTTCCGCCCGAGCATCTTGCGGTGAGGGTTAATCCTGTCACCGTTAAATCATAACCACTAACGGGTGATAATGGAAAATCGATATTGAATCCATTCGTGGGCGTGTTAATCCAGGGCCCCGTTGTAATTAGACAACGATAACCATCTGTATTATGCGAACCTGGATTTTCAAAACCTATACCGGGCACCATATCTCCAGCAGTAACTAAAGCGGCCTGTGTGCCAGCTAATGCTGATGTCTTATCTGATGTCAATACCCATGTAGAGGTAACTTGTGCATTGGATTTGATGCCAATAAATGACAGCAATAAAATCGAAAAAAATGCAGTCAATACTTGTTGAATGTTCAACTTATCAACCAGCTTGTAATAATGCTTCATGTAATTAAAAATTTAGAATCTAATTGTGTGACTTTAAAGGATAATTTTAACGTGAAAGCTACAAAAAACTAACAGAAGCATTCGCGCTAAATTGAAATATCTATGCAAACGTTCCCAAGGTGCTAAAAGATTGAGTGGCCCCCTCGATCCCCCAAGGGGGAAGTTGGAAGCATTTTACGTTTTTGACTTCTTGACAATTTGTGAACCCATCTTAAAAAAAACGATATTCAAGCGCCCTTCCCCTTCGGGGAAGGGTTGGGGATGGGGCTTTTACTTTTTATAAATTGTATAATTAAAGGACTCGCCAACTTCATTTGTCATTTTGAGTAAATAAACGCCACTTGTAGTCCCCTTCAAAAAGTTGATTTTCTTGGTCATACCCTGACTGCTTAACCACTCTCCTTCGATTATTGTTTTACCTAACACATCTGTGATTTGGTAAAAATATTTCCCAAAGTTGGTTTGATTTGAAGTTACTGATATGGTATTATTCGTAACCGGATTAGGGAAGATGGTAAATTGTTGTTTTGAATTTGCCCTATCTACTTTTACTGTTTTGCTTAATTGTGTTGTTCCATTTGCTTCAACAGACCTGATTCGATAATAATTAACACCCCAATTAGGTTGTTCATCGATAAAATCATAACTGTGTGTTGAAGCATTGTTCAATGCCAATACAGACCCGATTTTTATAAAATCAATACCATTTACGCTTCTTTCAATTTCGTAGTTATTGATGTTTGTTTCTTGAGATACGGTCCAATTTACCAATACAGATTTCTCATCTTTTCTTACGGCCTTAACATCCACAAAACTTACTGGCAATGGAGCCAATAGTGCATTATCAAATACCAATAAGAACCTATCACTAGCTTTTGACCCAGCATCAGCATTTATGTCAAAATTATACACTAAAGAATCAGTTAAACGTACAGGTGTAATTTGATTGGTAAACTTATCGATTAGTAAAGCACTGGTTAATGAATTCGTCCAATTAGAAACATCTATTTTTAAATTATACCTTCCGATTTTTGACACAAGCATTTTATAATAAATGGTATCATTGAGTTGAACAGGTTTTCTTTTTTCAATGGCCAAAGAATTTCCATTTCTAAACACAGAGAAATTGTCTCCTACATTAAAATATTTTAAAGCATCATCAGAAGCATCATCTGAATAATCATCTTCAAACATTACTAAATTACCATCACTAATTTTATAACGACCATCTGTGTCTAAAAAAGAAATGGTTGATCTTATTGAAGGAGTTATGATTGCACTATTTTGATTTGCTCTCGACACCAATCTACTTCCTGATATTTTATCCGTTTCATTAAAGCTAATGCTACCTGCTGAAGAAGTAGATCTAACCAAAAATGCCTGACCAGATTGAATTAAAGTATTTTGAACAATGTCTGAATAAAAAGGTGTTAAAAGCTGCGGACTACCACTAGTAACATCAATTGCATTGAATCTTCCCAAACCATATGTTGTTCCTCCATAATTTGGATCAAAAACCCAAATATAGTTCTGCAAATTTGAACCTGTTACAGAATTATAATCAATAGCCGAAGCGTAAGGATTTGCTACTGATTGAAAAGAATTTGCAGGAACAGTAGGCCCATTTATTGAACCAGTCAATAATTTACCTGTCGCCCTCAATACCGTAGAATCGGCTCTTCCATTGATTGTAGTTACTGCACGACTTCCTCTTACAAATAGCATGTATCCTTTATCGTTAGACACATTCTGATTTGTATTTGGTACAAATGCCCAAACATTATTGGTTGCATCAAAAACTTTTAATGAGGTAGAAACTGTTGCTTGATCAAATCCATTTGCTGCACCTCCAGGACCTACTACTTGTGTTCCAAAACCAGGATTTGGATTTTGGTTATTACCCGCATTTTCCATCCAGGCTTGTTTGATGGTAATATTTTCAGCTGGATCTATTGGCGCACAAAGCAACTGCCAAGATTTTGTATGTCTTGTTCCCGATGAACCTGTGTGGATATATCGCTGAACAACAAATCTTCCTGTTGATGAATAATTTATAGCCGCTCCGCTTGCAGGGAAAGAAGCAAATGAAGCTGTATTGGTTTCATCAGACAACAGTGTAATATTCTTTGTTGATAAGTCTAAAGTACCTGAAGTGATTTTTAATTCTTTACCAATTTTTATATTATCTGAAAGTGTAAGTTTATTGGCTAGTGCTGTTTTTGCTAAAGTTACATAAGGGAAAAATTCATCAGCGCCATTTGCAGAGATTATTGCATTTGCTGAACCTACAAATTTTACAATTTTATTATTATCATCAAATTCTCCAGTTGCAGATCTAACCCAGTTACCATGAATACTAATATCATCAGAAAGTGTAGATAATAATCCATCAATTTGCAAATTGTTTACAACCGGTGATGTTCCACTAACTGTATTAATCGTATGTGTGTTTGCAATAATTATATCATAAGGAATTGTTGAAGGGAAATCCACTTCCGAATTGGAATATCCGCCACTTGCATTGTACAAATCCCACGAATTAGCTTCATTCCATGGACCCGAATCACGACTTCTGAATTTTTTTGGAGATGTGCTTACACCAAATTTGTTGGTTGATAAAAAACTGGTAAATCCTGAACCAAATTTTGTGTAAGGACTTGTGCCAACAGCCGGACCAACAGATCCTGCTGCATCAATAATAGTACCATTAGAACGTATAACGGCGCAATAGTTATTTGAGAATTGAGCGTTTTGTGATGATGCCAACCATTGCGGTGTTACCGTTACGCTGCTTCCCCCTTGCACATCTTCAACAATAGTCCAACCTCTCTTAATTGCAGAATCTAATCTTGGTGAAACAGCAACTCCAGTTGGAACAATGGAATCAACTCTAACTGCAAAAGTATCGGGAGTTCCAATGTTATTTAGGGTAACGGGATTGTAAAAAGGATTTGGAGTTACAGCAGATGAACCAACCCCAACAGGGAAAATCACATCTGTATTACCCACATTTCTGATTTTTAAAGAACCTGTTCCATTGGTTACAATGTAATTGGTGTCTCTGAAATTTCTTACTGATGGAGTGTTAATATCAAATGACCCCAACACCAATCTACCTTGGTTAAACCTAATCGAATCGGTGACTCTGATTGATTTTGAAAGCGTAAGTGTGGTTAGGGTATCCCTAACAATTAATGCACCAATTGCTGATGGTATTCCATCTCCTGTTACCTGAGCTGATCTGCTTTCATACGAATATCTTCCAGATGTACTAAAATTTCTTGTGTTGGTTTGAATTTGCCCGGTAGCACCTGAAGCCGTAATACCTGAAGCAGATCCGATTCTCATCAAACCTGTTCCGCGTAAACTAAAATTTCCTGCACCCGTAATTACTTGTGTGGACCTTCTAAAATCTGCAATCGAATCGATATTAAAAACGCCACCCGATGCCATATTTAACAAAGAAATATTACCTGCACCAGTACCTCCTGAAGCTACTATTCCATTGGGATAAAATTCTGAACAATTGATCAAACCAGTTGTGCCAACATTCAATGTATCTATTCTTGTTCCAGTTGTATTAAAACACATGAATCCGCTATTAGAAGGAAAGGTTTGTTGCGGGCCGGAATGTCCTGTAGGAGCACCAGGAAGAAAATCAAGTGTGCCGTTTACATTTAATTTTAATGTTGTTGCTCCAGAATTTGTTAATGGCGCTGATGAATTACATATACTTGCCCATTTAGCCATGGTAACGGTCATTCCGGGGTTTATCGTAACATTTACTCCTACAGCATTACTATATAACGCTGCTCCGTAACCATTATTTGCAATTCCATGATAATTTATCATTATATCATGATCAATAACCACATTTGCATTAATTCCACCAATAATGAATCTTGACACAGCAATCCTTCCTCCAATACCCGAAATCGTAGTGGTGGTATTCGGGCTGTTGAAACTAAATGATATGCCATCTGCATTATCATCAACACCTGTTGTACCAATGAATCCGCCGTCAGCCACCTCTAATATATTACCGGATACTGATAAATTTTGATTAACAGAAACATTTGTTCCGGAAATTAATGAACCATTCAACACATGTATTGTTTTACATGATCCACCCAAATTTGCTGTTACTGTATAACCATCAATAATCCAAATATTAGTTGTAGTATTGGGTGCCACAGTTACAACAGAATCAAATCTACCGGTTGTATTTCGATACATTCTCCAAGTAGCAAGTGTTGTCCAAGGTCCAGAAGCCACGCTTCCATAATCCCCTCTTAGAATATTTAATACTACAATGTTAAATGGAATTGAGGCCGTAGTACATCCTGTAGTTGAATTTCGAACGGTTATTCTACCTGTATATGTTTGTCCAGCAATCGCATTGGCATTTAACGTAAGTACCACAGGGCTTGCTGGTAAAGTTCCATTGGTAACCGTTGGAAATGATGCTGTTATTGCATTCGCACTAGTCCATGCAATACTGTATTGATTTAACCCAGAGGTTGCAAAACTATAAGGCAGATTTACTGTAAAAGGAGTTAAAGGTACAGGACTATACAAAGTTGTATTGGTTAAAGTAAATACCGGTACAGAAACAGTTCCAACTACTGCCACTCTAGCCGATGAACATCCTGTGCCGGATGCTGAAACCGTTTGCGCATAATACGTTACTGTAGTATCATTATTGAAAGTAGGCGTTACAAAACTATTCGTTCCTAAACCTCCTGTTAAGACACTCCCCCCTGTTGAGTTGGCATACCAGTCGGTGGTAAAACCTGCACCGGGATTGTTCACATTTAGCGTTAATGAGTTACCAGCAGTACAACTCGTTACGGTAACTCCACCTGTTGGTATAGCAGGACTGGTATTAACGGAAAGCGTTACACTACTACTAAAAGTTGTAGTACATGATGTTCTTATACTATCAATTACTAAAAGCTGACCATTATTGGCATTGGTGGTCAAAAATAAGAAGCTGCCATTTCCTCCCCCAGTTTCCAAGACACTATCAGCCAACAGAGGACCAACTCCCCCCACTTTATAATAAACTTTATTTACCGATCCTGAAACCAATCCTGTTAGTAGAATTGTAGCGTTTTGTCCGCCACAAACTGCGGCTTGTTGTGACACTCCGCTTAATGTTGGCGGTGGATCAACCCTTACCGAAGCTACATTTGATGGAAGCAATACTGTACCATTTCCAATTACACAATAATAAAAGATAGTACCTGCAACTACTGATGGAGGTGTATAAGTTATACCTGTAGCACCACTAATTAAAGTACCTCCAATATTCGAATTTATTGTATTTGAATACCATTGAAATGTTGTCGCTTGGGTTGAACTCACAGTTAGTGCAATTGTACCGCCAATACATTGTGAAATGTTTGCAGGTTGAGTGCTAAAAGACAAAGCCGAACTGGCAAAACCTGATTCCGTGCCTGAATTACAACTCTGAAATGTACCTGCCGTATATTGCGATGCAGCCCTTACCCTGTAATAATAGGTGTTGCCCGAAGTCAATGATGTAAAAGCATACGAACTAGTTGCTGCTCCGGCAACATAAATAGTATTCAAATTCGTAGTGAACGTATTGTCATCTGCAATATCTACAAAGTACCCAGTAACTCCAGATACTGTTGTCCAATTGGCCGTAAAACCTACACCACCACCTGTTAATGGTGATTCTGGCAAAACTGTTGGTGTAGGTGGAATGGGATCAATCAAAATATTGTCAAAGGTGCAAGTAGACGTAGGACCAGAACCTGAAACAATAGCAAATCTTCTTAAAGTTTGACCAGCATTTATAGATGATGCTGCTTCGTTAATATATCTTACATTACCTATCCATAAATCATATTTATCATCTCCAACGCTTTCACAAGTACCATCTGGCCCTAGATAATTCAATGTGCCGCCACTATTATTAACCGCAAATAAAATCGTTTGAGATCCTGTTACAAAAGAACCGGTACTGTTTACACGCCATCCCAATGAACCGGAAGCATCAATGCCTATTCTAAAATTGGAATGGAATCGGTATGAACTAGAAGAATTCCCATCAGGCATGGTATCTCCAATATAAAAATTGAATGCAGATGTATTAGATGATCCATTTGACAATACTTCAAAATCAAATCTTACCAATGCAGAAGTTGTGTTGCTTGGGAAAGGGAAACTTCTATTTAAATAAGCGTTATTTCCCGTCTTAACCACCTCCAACTTTCCAGATGTTGTATTCACAGAAATGCTTGTACCACAACCACTTGTAGAGGTATTGATGTAAGTAAATTGTGAATTAGAGGGAGAAGTAACATTTCTGTATGTTGTGCCATCAGTAACTTGACCAGATGTACAATTTATCGTAGCAGGTGTAAAAGCCCCCCCATTAAAATCTTGCTGAAACAGCTGAGCGTATGATGCTGAATTGATAAAAAAAAGAAAAAGAAATATTGTTAATGGTAGTTTTTTAAACTGAGGATTTTTGGAGAAAATTTGCATAAAAATTAAATTTTTGAAATACTTCTGCAAAAAATACAATTGAAAACCAATATCAAAATAAACCAACCTACAATTGTAATTTACAGAACAATCATCTATCAAAAACAGATTATATTGCCTATTAAAATTTTAACTGCATGATATATCCAATAAATGACTAACAATGTTACAAAACAATTATAATATTGTATTTGAACATAGTTTATATTTCTACGCAATCGATACCAATATAATCAATAAAATTTACTTGTATTTTTATTGTTGAATCAAATATAATTTCACAAACTTTTGTGGGTTAAACTAAAAATAAATATCATTAAAATTTGTTTATTTACCCAAGTAAAATTTGAACATTACACATTTTCCATTTATTAATCAAGAATCCCATTTCAAATAACAATTAAATTCATTCAACAAACATATTTTTTACGTTAAAAATCAGAAATAATTTTTATGCATTCACTACATATCAAATTCAAATTTGCTTTTTTGGCTTTATTAATTGGTTTTCAATCCTTTTCACAAAAAAAAGACATCAACTATTATATTTCGAAAGCGCCTTTCAAAATGCCAGAAATAATAGTTCCTAAATTCAAGAATCAAGTTTTTGACATTACAAAATATGGAGCTATCGGTGATGGTAAAACGCTGAATACAGAGGCCATCAATAAAACCATTCAAGCATGCGCCAATGCTGGCGGCGGTATTGTTGAAATACCTAAAGGTGTATGGCTTACCGGACCAATTGAATTTATGAGCAATGTGAACATACATACAAACAGAGGTACCCTGGTTCAATTCACAAAAGACAGAACACAATACCCTGTTTTCAAACCACAAGGCAGTGGGAGCTTTATCGTTAAATCCCCAATCTATGGTAACAATTTAGAAAACATTGCATTAACAGGAGAAGGCATTTTTGATGGCGGTGGAGAAAGTTGGAGACCTGTAAAAAAACAAAAAGTGAGTGCTGCACAATGGTCAAAAATTACCGAACAAGGTGTTATCAGCAGCGATGGTAAAATTTGGTGGCCGTCAGTAGAAGCCATGAACGGAGAAGCCATATTAAAAGAGTTAAAAGAAAAACCAGATGCTACCGCAGATGATTATTTGAAAGCAAGAGACTTCAATAGACCTTACATGGTTATGTTCAATAAGTGTAAAAACATTTTAATCGACAGTGTTGGTTTAAAGAATTCACCGAAGTTTGTTTTTTATCCAACCAAATGCACAAACATTACCTTAAGCAACGCCATTGTATTCAATGATGAGTGGGCTCAAAACGGCGATGGCATAGACATCAGTGCATGTAAACAAGTGGTTATTTTCAACACGTTAGTAAGTGCAGGTGACGATGGCATTTGTATGAAAAGCAGCAATGGCAGCAATGATACAGCAGATGCTCAATTGCAAAATGTAATCATCGCAGGATGTACTGTATTAAAAGGGCATGGTGGATTTGTAATTGGGAGCAATACCGATGGCGGCATGAAAAATATTTTTGTAACAGATTGTGTATTCAATGGTACCGATATCGGCATCAGGGTAAAGAGTAATGTAGGCAGAGGTGGAAATGTTAGAGATATATTTATCGATAATATTAAAATGGACAATATCATACATGAAGCCATTTTATTCAGCACTTCTTATGGCGACAATACGGTTGGAAAAGCTTCTAGTTTAGTAACAGATTCAAAAGATGGAAAAGTACCTCATTTTAATAATTTCCACATCAGCAATATTGTATGTTCTTCTGCTGCAATAGCCATGTCCATTGCTGGAATGGAAATACAGCCTACACATGATTTGTATTTTGAGAATATTGAAATCACGGCAAAAAAAGCGTTTGATGCTACCGATGCTAAAAACATATTTATGAAAAATGTAAAAATTAATGCACAAGGAAACCCATATAAACTTCTAAGAACCGAAAATATTCTTTTGGATGGGAAGCCTGTATTGTAGTATTCAAAACTTATAAACGAAATAAAATAGGACAATCATTTTTGGTTGCTCTATTTTTTTATAACAAGAAACCGAAACGTATATAAGGCGTTGTTATGGCAACGTTTGCATAAAAATTAATCCCACATTTTACTAAATACTTTATTTTGTTCATAAAATATAAAATATGTTGTTGCTAGGTATTGATTTGGGTACATCTTCTGTAAAAGTGACTGTTGTGGATAGTGTTACTCGTGCAACAATTGCTTCTGTACAATATCCAGAAATAGAAATGCCAATTATTTCACCACAACCCGGCTGGGCTGAACAAGATCCAAATATATGGTGGGAAAACACTTGCATCGCCATTGAACGATTACATAATACGGGACTGTATAAACCCCAAGACATCACATCCATAGGCATTGCCTATCAAATGCATGGGTTGGTAATGGTAGATGCTCAATTTAATTCCATTTACAATAGCATCATCTGGTGTGATAGTAGGGCAATAGAAATCGGTGATGTTGCTGCAAAAAAAATTGGTGTTGAAAATTGTTTATCATCAATGTTGAATACACCAGGTAATTTCACCGCTTCAAAATTAGCATGGATTAAAAAACATGAACCTGATGTGTATGCAAATATTTACAAAATCATGCTACCAGGTGATTTCATTGCCATGAAACTAACGGGTATATGTAGCACAACCATCTCTGGACTTTCTGAAGGCATTTTCTGGGATTTTAACAACCAAGAAATCTCAGAAGCGATTATAGACGCCTTTGAATTTAATGCAAACTTATTACCAAAATACATGCCTTGTTTTGCTCACCATGGAACCATCAAATCCGAAATAGCAGCAAAATTCAATTTACCTTTTGAAACGAATATAACTTACAAAGCCGGAGATCAACCCAATAACGCATTGGCATTAAATGTTTTTTCTGAAGGCGAAGTGATGGCAAATGCAGGCACATCAGGCGTAATTTATAGCATTTCAGCAAAAGCAACATCAGACCCTGAATCCAAAATCAATAGTTTTGCGCATGTAAATTATAACAAAGAAAATATCAGCATCGGACAGCTGCTTTGTATAAATGGAGGTGGTATTACATCTGCATGGATTAGATCATTAGCAAACAATCCTATATCCTACTCCACCCTAAATGAAACTGCATCCGCAATCCCGGAAGGCGCAGAAGGATTATCCTGTTTCCCTTTTGGAAATGGAGCCGAGCGCATGTTTGGCAACCTAAACATTGGTGCTCAAATCAAAGGCATCAATTACACAATCCACAAAAATGAACACTTATACCGCGCAGGACTTGAAGGCGTAGCATATTCATTTAAATACGGACTAGATTTATTACAAGAGCTAGGTACAACGGTTAAGGTTATACGCGCAGCAAAAGCCAATATGTTTCTCAGCGATATTTTCATCCGCGCTTTTGTAAATGCTACTGGCATACCTTTGGAACTTTATCAAACAGATGGAGCTTGGGGTGCCGCAATTGGCGCTGGTATTGGATCAGGTTGCTTCACCACAGAAACAGCGTTTGAAGGAATTAAGCCAGTTCAAACCATAACGCCAGACCAACATTCTAATTATCCTGAATTATATATTCATTGGAAATCATCGCTTATTCAAATATTACAATCTCAACATAAAAATTCTACACATGAATAAATCTTATTTCTCAAACATTCCTGTCATCCCATTTGAAGGAAAATCTACGGATAACCCTTTGGCATTTCGTTGGTACAATGAACATCATATCGTTGCTGGCAAAACCATGAAAGAACATTTGCGTTTTGCTTGCGCTTACTGGCATTCGTTTTGTGGAACAGGAGCCGATCCTTTTGGAAGTCCTACACATATTTTTCCTTGGGATACAACCACTGATGCATTGGATAAAGCACGCCAAAAAATGGATGCCGCTTTTGAATTCATGCATAAATTAAGTTTGCCTTTTTATTGTTTTCACGATGTTGACTTAGTTGATTTTACAGATGATGTTATTGATAACGAGAAACGTCTACAAATCATTACTGACCATGCAGCTCTACACCAGCAAGCAACGGGCATTTCGTTGTTGTGGGGTACAGCCAATCTATTTTCAAATACCCGCTATATGAATGGCGCATCTACCAATCCAGACTTTCATGTGTTAGCTCATGCGGGTGCCCAAGTAAAAGCGGCTATTGATGCCACCATCAAATTAAACGGAGCCAATTATGTTTTTTGGGGAGGAAGAGAAGGTTACATGAGTCTGCTAAATACCAACATGAAACGTGAGAAAGAACATCTTGCTAAATTTTTACATTTGGCTAAAGACTACGCGAGAAAAAATGGATTTAAAGGGAAATTCTTTATCGAACCAAAACCGTGCGAGCCCAGTAAACATCAATATGATTATGACTGCGAAACCGTGATTGGCTTTTTAAGACAATATGATTTGCTAAATGATTTTAGTTTGAACATTGAAGTAAATCATGCAACGCTTGCTGGACATACATTCCAACATGAATTGCAAGTAGCCGCTGATGCAGGATTACTCGGCAGTATGGATGCAAATCGCGGAGATTATCAAAACGGATGGGATACAGATCAATTTCCAAATAACATTGTTGAATTAACAGAGGCAATGCTTGTTATATTAGAAGCCGGTGGCTTTAATGGTGGTGGTATAAACTTCGATGCAAAAATCAGAAGAAACTCTACAGATCCTGAAGATTTATTCATGGCGCATATTGGCGGCATGGACAGTTTTGCAAGAGCATTATTAACTGCTAATGATATTTTGGAAAAAAGTCCTTACAAAACATTCAGAGCAAACCGTTATGCAAGTTTCGATAACGGCAAAGGAAAAGATTTTGAATCGGGGAAACTAACCTTGGAAGACTTGCGTGCTTTCGCTATTGAAAAAGGCGAACCATCCAAAATTAGTGGCAAACAGGAATGGTTAGAAAATATCATTAATCAATACATTTAAATTATAAAATATGAAGCATTTATTCGGATACATCGACTGGCTTTTTATCATTTTGTATTTACTTATTATCGGCGCTGTTTCAATTTGGTCGATTAGAAAAAGTAAGGCCTCTCCTTCTGATTATTTTCTGGCCAATCGAAATCTTGGTTGGTTTGTCATTGGGGCATCTATCCTTGCATCAAATGTAGGATCAGAGCATATTGTAGGACTTGCTGGAACTGCAGCGCAATCAGGCGTAGTGATGGGACATTACGAACTACACTCTTGGATAATTCTTTTACTGGGATGGGTGTTTGTTCCGTTTTACATGAGAAGTATGGTGTACACCATGCCCGAATTTTTAGAAAGAAGATTCAATCCGCAATCCAGAATTTTACTGTCAATCATTCAATTGCTGAGCTACATCATCACCAAAGCTTCTGTTACCATTTTTGCCGCAGCAACGGTAATTACCATTTTCTTTCCAGGTGTTGATTTTTGGACAGCCGCGATTATTCTTGTAATCATTACAGGTGTTTATACCATTTTCGGTGGACTTCATGCTGTAATGTACACAGAAGCTATACAAGCTATTGTACTTTTATTGGGCTCTACAGTATTGATGTTTTATGGATTAAAAGAAGTAGGCGGATGGGATGGTTTAATGACTTCAATTCCTAAAAGCAAATTAAACATGTTCCCAGCTTTAAGCGATCCGAATTTTCCATGGTTGGGAATACTTTTTGCATCACCTATTGTGGGTATTTGGTATTGGTGTACAGACCAACACATTGTGCAAAGATGCTTGGCAGCGAGAGACGAAAAACAAGCAAGACGAGGAACGATTTTCGCAGCATATTTAAAACTAATGCCTTTCTTCATTTTCATGATACCAGGGCTTATCGCCTATTCATTACATGAACAAGGCAAACTTGTGCTTGACGACCCCAATCAAGCTTTCCCAACATTGGTAAGGGAGTTGCTTCCTGTTGGATTACGTGGATTATTAGCAGGAGGTTTACTGGCAGCTTTAATGAGTTCGTTGGCGTCTGTTTATAACGCATGTGCTACATTATTCACCATGGATATTTACCAAAAAATCAAACCTGAAGCAGATAATAAAACGTTGGTTCGTGTAGGAAGAATTACTACAGCTGTAGTGGTGATTTTAGGAATGATATGGATTCCGTTAATGTCGAAAATTTCGGGTGTATTATATCAATATCTACAAAGTGTACAATCATATCTAGCACCACCAATTGCAGCCGTTTTCTTATTAGGTGTGTACAGCAAAAGAATCAACGCCAAAGGGGCTTTCAGCGCAATGATTATAGGATTTGGATTGGGCATCTTTAGAATCATTCTCGAGTTAAATAAATCTACTTTAACTGGTTTTTGGTATGATTTTGCCAATCTCAATTTCTTATATTTCTGTATCATACTTTTCTTGATTTCTATTGCGTTAATGATCATCATTAGTTTGTTGAGCGAAGCTCCATCAGAAGCACAATTGAATGGGTTAACATTTGCAACTACCGTAAATGAAGACAAGGCAAGTTCAAGAGCGAGTTGGAATGCAAAAGATGTTTGGTTATCGGTATTTGTTATTGTTATTATTGTCGCTATTTTCCTTTATTTCTCACCTTTAGGTGTAGGTGGTGCATAAATAATTAAAAACAATTTCTTAATGAATAAATCCCGGCATTTGTCGGGATTTATTTTAAACACAAACTTAAATGATTAAATAAAATTCTTTCGATAATTTGCCGGAGACAGCCCTGTGAAACTTTTAAAAAAACGAGAAAAATGATGTCGGTCGTAAAACCCACATTTAACTGCTACTTGATCTATAGAAATATTGGTGTGATGAAAAAGCGTAATCGCATGATCAATTCTTCTTTGTAAAATAAAATCTCGAACGGTACATTTAAGGTTATCCTTAAACAATCTGGCGAAGGAATTTTTGGCCAGGTTGGCAATTTTACTCAACTCTTGATTTGTAAGCGGATCTGCAATATGGTTATCAATATATTTCACAATATTTAATATTCTTTCATCGATACTTGGCACTTTCCAAATCAATGCTGGAAGCAATTGAAGTGCATACAACACAAAATATTTTATGCTGATATTATTTCTAAAATCAATAAAAACAGGTTCTTCAATCATTTTTAATTCTATGCTTCTAATTAATTTTTCAGCATAAATATCTAATTCAAATTGATAAATGTTTGGTTTAATCCAATCATAAGGGAAGCCCATTTTAAAATGAACAAACATTTGATCAATCATACCTTCTTTATTGTATAAATTGATTTCTGATTCTTTATTTATTTGGATGCTTTTAATTTTTTCATATTTAAACTTACTGGGCTTTTTTAAATAACATAAGAAGGCCGTATTAGGTGGAATTATAATTATGGATTTGGGTCGAATTTCAAATGTTTTCCCTTCAAATGAAATGAATCCTCCACCAAGACGACTATGATATATTCTCCAAAAAGGTGAAGTCAAATTTTGACACTGCCATTCAGCAAGCATTGAATAGCGGCTGCAAAGAATAGAAATTTTTACATCTGTAATTTCCTGTTTTGTCTCCCATGGATCATATTTCTGTTGATCTGAAATCAAGTTACTCATGTTTCAACGATTATATCAACTACAAAAATAACAACTATCTATGTTTATTTTATACACAAAATGGGTTTTTATATACAACTGCTTCTATTTTCAAAAAATTATCTTCGTTTTGTTTATTCGTAATTGTTTTAAGCGAATCCTAACTAAATTAAAAGTTGAATATCAGTTTAGCTTTTCCAGAAATAATAAAATAAATACTCAAAAAAATTAAAAAGAAAGTATGTTTTCATTGCAAAACAAAAAAGTTATGATAACAGGTGCTGGCAGTGGAATTGGCAAAGCAACAGCATTGATTTTGTCTGAAATGGGTGCTTCTGTTTTTGTAGCTGATTTGAATAAAACGAATGCAGATAAAGTAACTGATAATATTAATGAAAACGGAGGTGCAGCAGTATCCATAATTTTCAACGTAGCAATACCCCAAGAAGTAAAAAATACATTTTCAAAAATAAACAAACTCGATATCCTGATAAATTGTGCAGGAATAAGCCATGTCGGAAATGTAGAAAACACGACTGAAGAAGATTTCGAAAATGTATTTAATGTAAATGTAAAAGGTACTTTTAATTGTATGCATGAAGCCATCCCAATTATGAAATCAAATGGTGGTGGTGTAATTATTAATACCAGCTCAATCGCTGCTAAAGTTGGACTATCAGAAAGATTTGCATACAGCATGAGTAAAGGAGCCGTATATGCGATGACATTGAGTGTAGCAAAAGATTACATCAATGAAAACATCAGATGCAATTGCATTTCTCCAGCAAGAGTACACACGCCTTTTGTAGATGATTTTATTTCAAAACATTATCCCGGTAAAGAAAAAGAAGTTTTCGAAAAGCTTTCGAAAAGTCAACCCATCGGAAGAATGGGAACAACTAATGAAATGGCGGCTTTGATTTTGTACTTGTGTAGTGATGAAGCGGCGTTTATTACAGGTAGTGATTTTCCTATTGATGGTGGTTTTGTGACATTAAATAATTAAAAAATAAAAATTCAAAAGTTAAAAGTGAAATTAATACGATTTGGAACAATTGGAAATGAAAAACCAGGCATACATCTAGATGGCGCCAATTACGATGTGAGTGCTTTAGTGAATGATTATGATGAGCATTTTTTTGCCAATAACGGAATTCAAAATTTAAGAAAGCAATTAGAACAAAAAAAGCTATCTGAAATTCCTGAGTCATCTAGAATTGCGACTCCAATTGCGCGACCTTCAAAAATCATTTGCGTGGGTTTGAATTATGCAAAACATGCGAAAGAAACCAACGCCGATATTCCCAAAGAACCCATCATCTTCATGAAGGCCACCACTTCATTTTCGGGACCTTTTGATCATATTATCATTCCAAAAAATTCAGTGAAAACGGATTGGGAAGTGGAGCTAGCCATTGTTATCGAAAAGAAAGCAAGTTATGTTGAAGTTGAAGATGCAATGGATTGTATAGCCGGATATGTGTTGCATAACGATATCAGTGAAAGAGCATTCCAATTGGAAAGAGGCGGAACTTGGGATAAAGGAAAAGGCTGCGACTCGTTTGCGCCAATTGGCCCTTGGATGGTAACCAAAGATGAAATAAGTGACCCTCACCAATTGCATTTATGGTTATCAGTTAATGGAAAAATAATGCAAGATGGAAACACAGATGATTTGATTTTCAATATCCCTTTTTTAGTTTCTTATATCAGTCAATTTATGACCTTGTTACCCGGTGACATCATAAGTACTGGAACTCCTGCTGGTGTTGGTCTTGGCTTTACACCTAATATTTTTTTAAAAGAAGGTGACATCGTAGAATTGGGAATTGAAGGATTAGGAAGCAGTAAACAAGAAGTTATTGCTTATTCGAAAACAGTATAAATCAGTTTAATTAAATTATATGAAAAGTAAGAACCCATATTTATTTGCATTTGCACTTATCACCACGTTGTTTTTTTTGTGGGGCTTTGCACATAACCTAGATCCGATTTTAATTCCACATCTAAAAAAATCATTCACACTAAATACCACTCAAGCTACACTAGTTGATTCTGCTGTATTTATCGCCTATTTTATCATGGCTTTACCAGCAGGGTTCATCATGAAAAAATATGGATATAAATCCGGAATAATTTTGGGCTTGTTATTATTTGCCTTTGGTTCGTTTTTATTTGTACCTGCTGCCAATAACCAGTCGTATAACTTCTTTTTAGTGGCATTATTTATTATTGCATGTGGCTTAACCATTTTGGAAACTGCAGCAAATCCTTATGCAGCATTATTGGGAGACCCTAAAACATCTGTACAACGATTGAATTTAGCACAGTCATTCAATGGTTTGGCAGCTGCTTTAGCACCGGTTATTGGCGGATATTTAATTTTTACAAAAGGAAAAACGGAAGCAGAATTGAATCTAATGAGTGAATCTGCAAGAAAAATCGCACTCGCTTCTGAAGCATCAACAGTAAAAACACCCTACATCATTTTAGGCATTGTGTTGATTTTAATTGCGGTTATTTTTGGATTTACTAAACTTCCAAAAATAGAAATTGAAAATAAGAAAGCATCAAGTAAAACGGTTTTCCATGCGCTAAAACACAAACATTTAAGCTGGGCTGTAGTGGCACAATTTTTTTATGTTGGTGCGCAAGTGTCAGTTTTCAGTTTGTTTATTTTATACGCTACCAAAGCGGCTACAATTGATGAACACACCGCAGCCATTTACCTTAGCACCTGTGGATTTGCATTTTTAATTGGAAGATTTTTAGGTACTTTTTTAATGCGATTTATTTCTCCCGCTTCTTTATTAGCAATGTATGCTATAATAAATGTTTTATTGTGCATCATAGCCATGTTAGGCTCCGGCATGATTACCATTTATGCCATTGTTGGCATTTGTTTTTTCATGTCAATTATGTTTCCAACCATTTTTTCTTTAGGCATTAAAAACCTCGAAGGTGACACTGAATATGGAAGTAGTTTAATCATTATGTCAATTGTAGGTGGGGCCATTTTGCCAAGAGCATTTGGCGTAATTAGTGATGCGTACAATAATATTCAAATGGGGTATATAGTCCCTTTAATTTGCTTCGTTGTGATATTTTATTTTGGCATTAAAGGATATAAAACACAAGAATCTAATAAATAATAAAAATGACTAGACATTGTTTCGCACTTGATTTGGTTGATAATCCCGCGCTAATTGCTGAATATGAACATTGGCACAAAAGGGAAAACTCCTGGCCCGAAATCAAAAAAAGCATACTTGATGCAGGCATCACACAAATGGAAATTTATCGAATAGGTAATCGTTTGTTTATGATTATGGAAACAGATGACAGTTATGATTCCGAGAGAAAAAACAACATGGATAAATTAAACCCTAAAGTACAAGAATGGGAATCGTTGATGTGGAAATTTCAACAACCATTGCCTTGGGCAAAAGAAGGTGAAAAATGGATTAAAATGGATAATATTTTTAAACTCATATAAGTATCTAATGAGAATTGATGCACACCAACATTTTTGGCATTACCATCCTAAAAAACATGAATGGATTGAAGACAATATGTCCGTAATAAGAAAAGATTTTTTGCCTTCAGATTTATTGCCAATACTTCAAGAGAATAATTTCGATGGTTGCATTGCCGTACAGGCAGATCAAAACGAAATAGAAACAAAATTCCTTATTGACCTTGCTTCTAAAAATAATTTCATAAAAGGTGTTGTTGGTTGGGTTGATTTAAAAGCCGACAACATTCAAGAGCGTCTCAATTATTTTAAGCAATTTGACATCATTAAAGGATTCAGACATGTGCTACAAAATGAAGTGCCAGAATTTATGCTTGAAACTAAATTTCTAAATGGCATAAATGCTTTACAGGAACACAATTATACCTATGATATTCTAATTTTTCCGCAGCAATTAAATGCTGCCATTAAACTAGTAAAGAAAAATCCCAATCAAAAATTTGTCATTGACCATATAGCTAAACCATACATTAAGCATGGACTAATTGCACACTGGAAAAGAGACATCGAACTAATTGCCAAACTTGAAAATGTTCATTGCAAAATAAGTGGAATGGTAACTGAGGCGGATTATGAAAACTGGCAAGCGTCTGATTTTATACCTTATCTCGACACAGTTGTGAATGCATTTGGTACAAAAAGAATAATGTATGGCAGCGACTGGCCTGTTTGTTTGGTTGCAGCAACTTACAAGGAAATGCTACATGTTGTAGAAGATTATTTCAACAGTTTTTCTGAGACAGAACAAGAAGATTTGTTTGGAAAAAATACGCAAAATTTTTATCAATTAAAATAAAGACAAGTGATTTCAAAAACACCTCCTATTATTTTTGGTACAAGTGGTTTAGGTAATTTATATGTTGAAACACCATTTGATGTTAAAATGGAAATCATCCATCAATTCATCAAACATGCACCAAATGGAATAGCCATGTTTGATACAGCTGGGAAATATGGTGCAGGATTGGCGTTGGAAGTTCTTGGCAAATGCTTAAAACAATTAGAGGTTAAAAAAGAAGAGGTCATTATCAGCAATAAACTAGGGTGGTATCAAACAGCATTAACTACTGCTGAGCCTACATTTGAAAAAGATGTTTGGAAAAATGTAAAAAATGATGCCATTCAAAAAATAAGTTACAACGGAATCTTAGATTGTTTTAATCAAGGCAATGAATTGCTTGGCGGCTACCCTTCTCAAATGGCTTCGGTACACGATCCGGATGAATATTTATCCGCATCCTTAAATAAAAAAGATGAGGAAAAAAGATACAATGATATTATAGAATCCTACATCGCATTAAACGAATTAAAACAACAAGGGAAAATAATGTCGATTGGCGTGGGCGCAAAAAACTGGAGAACAATTGAACGCATTTCGCAAGATGTCAATTTAGATTGGGTAATGTTTGCAAACAGCCTCACATTACATGATCATCCAAAAGAGTTGTTAGCATTTATAAAAGAATTAAACAAACAACATAAAACGATTGTTAATTCTGCCGTTTTCAATGGTGGCTTTTTGGTAGGTAAAGATTTTTACAATTATGCACAAGTTGATAAATCAACTGAAGACGGTAAAAAATTGCATGCATGGAGAACATCATTTTTTGAGTTATGTAATGAATTCAAAATTCAACCAGCAGAAGCATGCATATCCTTTGGGTTGAATATCCAGGGCATAAATAGTATAGCATTCAGCACCTCACGTCCTGAAAAAGTAAAAGAAAATATTGAGATGATAACAAAAGAAATTCCAGCAGCGTTTTGGGAGGCGATGAAGCGAAAGGGCTTGTTTACAGAAAATCTCATCACTACAAAAAACTAAAAAATGAAAACATTAGTTTGTACAAAGCCTTTTCAATTTGATTATGTCAATTCAGAAAAACCAATGGCTAAAATGGGCGAAACCCTTTTGAAAATTGAGCGTATTGGCATTTGTGGAACAGACCTTCATGCATTCGAAGGCACACAACCATTTTTCAGTTACCCAAGAATATTAGGTCATGAATTAGCCGCAACAATAGTGGAAACAAACGCCAAAGGATTTCTTCCAAATGACGCGGTTACCATTATACCTTATTTTAGTTGTGGAAAATGCATTGCTTGTAGAATGAACAATGAAAATTGTTGTTCAAGTATTAATGTGTTTGGCGTACATATCGATGGAGGAATGAGGGAATTTGTGGTTGTGCCAGATGAATACTTAGTAAAAAGTGAAGGTCTAGATTATGATGAGCTCGCTTTGGTGGAACCGCTATCTATTAGTGCACATGGTGTGAGAAGAGCTGCAATTAAAAAGGATGAATTCGTTTTGGTTGTAGGCGCAGGCCCAATAGGAATAGGCACTATGGAATTTGCAAGAATTGCAGGAGGCAAGGTAATCGCAATGGATGTTAATGAAGAAAGACTGAATTTTTGCAAAGAAAATGTACAAATAGAATATGCCATTAATCCCCTTAAAGAAGATGCAATGGAAAAACTAAAACAAATTACCAACCACGATATGCCAACGGTAATTATCGACGCAAGCGGCAATCAAAAAGCAATAAACAATGCATTTCAATATTTAGGTCACGGCGGAAGATTTGTTTTAATTGGACTTCAAAAAGGCGAGATACAGTTTATGCACCCTGAATTTCATAAACGAGAAAGTACATTAATGAGCAGTAGAAATGCCACAAAAGAAGATTTTGAATTTGCCATATCTTGTATTAAAAACGGAATGATTAAACCCACAAATTACATTACACAAATGGTCTCATTCGATGATGTCAAATCTGATTTTACAAAATGGTTAAATCCAGAAGAAGGTGTTATCAAAGCGATGATTTACTTTTAATGAATGGAGATAGTTTTCTTTAGAATGCTATACTTTAGACATTGAAAAAACAAAAAAAAATTATGACAAATGAATATTTTATGGAGCAAACCATGCGTTGGTTTGGACCTAATGACCCAGTAAGTTTGTGGGATATCCGTCAAGCGGGATGTACAGGCGTAGTAACTGCGCTGCATCATATTGCGGTTGGCGAAGTGTGGACAGTAGAAGAAATCAACAAAAGAAAAGCTCAAATTGAAACAGCTGGTTTAACGTGGACAGTAATTGAAAGTTTACCCGTGCATGAGGATATCAAAAAACAAAAAAATAATTTTCTGCATTGGATTGAAAATTACAAAGAGAGCTTAAGAAATATTGCTGCTTGTGGACTAAAAGTGGTAACCTACAATTTTATGCCAATACTTGATTGGATGCGCACCAATTTAGCATTTGAAATGCCTGATAAAAGCCTTGCGCTTCGCTTTGAAAAATCAGCATTTATTGCATTTGACATTTTCATATTACAACGACCAAATGCATCTAGTGATTACACGCAAGATGAAATGGAAAAAGCAACCCATCGGTTTTCTGTAATGAGTGAGAATGAAAAAGAAAATTTATTGCACTCCGTTTTACAAGGATTACCCGGCAGTGAAGAAAAATTTACATTTTCGGAAATTTTAGACGCAATAAATAATTATAAAGATATTGATGCGATTAAATTAAAACATCACCTAAATTATTTCCTAAAAGAAATATTACCAGTAGCAGAAAATCTAGGATTGAAAATGGCCATACATCCCGATGACCCTCCTTTCCCAATTTTAGGATTACCAAGAATAATGAGTACAGAGCAAGATGTAAAAGATATTATTCAAAATTATCCTTCGCCAGCAAATGGATTATGTTTCTGTACCGGTTCGTTTGGGGTAAGGGCAGATAACGACCTAAGTGGCATGGTAAAAAGATGGGGTAAACATATTCATTTTATACACCTCAGAAGCACAAAGAGAGATGATGAGGGAAATTTTTTCGAAGCCGATCATTTGACAGGAGATATAGATATGTATAGTGTTGTAAAAGAAATTGTACATGTAATGAAAGACAGAAAAATATCGATACCCATGCGACCAGATCATGGACATCAGATGCTCGATGACCTGAATAAAAAAACATATCCAGGCTATAGTGCGATTGGCAGATTAAGGGGATTGGCAGAGCTAAGGGGATTGGAATTGGGCATTCAACGTTCGTTACAATAATTAACTAAAAATGAAATTAGAAAACAAAGTAATCGTAGTAACAGGTGGTACAGGAATATTGGGTTACCATTTTAATAAATCCATTGCAGCAGCAGGAGGCACGGTATGTATCATTGGTCGAAATAAAGAAATAGCAGAAAAAAGAGCGGCAGAAATAAATGCTGAAGGCGGAAAAGCAATTGGAATTTATGCGGATGTGTTGAATGAAACTGATTTACAAAATGCCAACAAAATCATTGTTGATAAATTTGGAAAAATAGATGGCTTGGTCAATGCGGCCGGAGGTAATCAACCAAAAGCAGTAGTTACAGCAGAAGATGATTTATTTAATTTAGACATTGATGCTTTGGAAAATGTGATGAAGTTGAATTTATTCGGTTCTATTTTACCTACACAAATTTTTGGAAGAACAATGATGGCAACATCTGATTCGTCGAGTATTGTAAACATCTCTTCTGTGTCAGCAAAATCAGCCATTACAAGGGTATTGGGTTATAGCTTAGCAAAAGCAGCCATCGAAAATTATACCAAATGGTTTGCCGTCGAATTGGCCAATCGTTATAAAGGAAAAATAAGGATGAACGCAATAATGCCTGGCTTTTTTTTAACAGAGCAAAACAGAACATTACTGACTAATGAAGATGGCAGCTTAACCTCTCGAGGACAAAAAGTAATTGATCAAACACCCTTACAACGTTTTGGAAATCCGCAAGAATTAACAGCTGCTTTAATTTATTTATTAAGCAATGAATCTTCTTTCGTATTGGGAACTGTTTTAGAAATTGATGGTGGATTTAATGCATTTAGCGGCGTTTGATAAAATAATATTTATGCATTTCAACATGGTTGAATGCTAACTTTTTACTTAATAATGATTAGATGAAAAACTTAATTACAGTATTGCTTCTTTTAATGTCAAATGCCTTGATTTCTCAAAACATTAATTGGGAAAAAGCTCAAAAAACTGCCTTGATAAAAATGGCCGACTCTCTAACCAAGAACCTAAAACCTTGGAAGGTGCCGAATAGAATTTACGAAGTAGAAAAATATGGAGCCGTTGGTGATAGCATCCTATTAAACACTGTTTCCATTCAAAAAGCAATTGACGATTGTGCCAATAATGGAGGTGGCATTGTATTATTTTCAAAAGGACAATATGTAACCGGTACCATCGAGTTGAAATCTGGAGTGATGTTAGAAATTACAAAGAAATCAAAAATTTTAGGCAGTACTAAACTTGAAGATTATCCCGAAAAAATTGAAGCCTTCAAAAGTGTAATGAGTGAAAATCATAAATACCGACAATCGCTGATCTATGCAGAAAAATGCGTGAACATTGGAATAAGCGGTAAAGGTGAAATTTATTTCAGGGGAGAAAAAGTAAATTTCCCCGGTAAAGAAACTACGGGCGAAATTATAGGTAGGCCATTTGGCATAAGAATGATTGAATGTAAAAATGTTGTTTTGAAAAACATTTTCTTACATAATTCAGCTGCATGGATGCAAAGTTATTTGTATTGCGAAAACTTAATTTTTGATGGCATAAAAGTTATCAATCAAGCCAATCATAATAATGATGGGCTTGACCCAGACGGATGCACCAACGTAATCGTTCGCAATTGCTACATCAATTCTGAAGATGATGCGATGTGTCTCAAAGGCGCCAGTGGCATGCCTTCTAAAAATATTTTAATTGAAAATTCAACCTTCCTAAGTTCATGCAATGCACTAAAAATCGGAACGGATACTCAAGGTGATTTTTTTAACATCATTGCCAGAAACCTTAAACTTGGTGGAATACCTCAAGAGATGCCAGCACCTAAAGGCCATGATGCAAGTACAGGCATAACATTAGCTTCAGTAGATGGTGGACAGGTACACGATATACTTATTTCAAAAGTAGTTATTGACAAATCCAGATGTCCGATATTTATACGTATTGGCAATCGTCTCAGAAAAATGCCAAATGCAGAAGCTAAACAAGTTGGGTTTTTAAAAAATATAATTATTGAAAACATTAGTGGTGATGAAAATTACAAACAAGGTTCTTTAATTTCTGGAATAAAAGACCATCCCATCACAGATGTTATCATCAGAAATTATAAAATAAAAATGCAAGGTGGAGGAGATTCAACTTTGATTACTCAAGAAGTTCCAGAAAAAGAAGGTGGCTATCCTGATGCGCAATCCTTTTTAAAACAAGGCTTACCTTCTATGGGTTTCTATGTTCGTTATGCTGAAAACATCAACATTATCGATGCAGAAATTAACGCAGTAAAACCTGATCCAAGGCCAATTATATTAGCAGGTAAAAATGTAGATGAACTATTTTTTAATAACCAAAATATTAAAACCATAAAGAATGAACAGAACTAATAAAAAAATTATTTCAATATTATTTTTCTTAATGTTCTTGTCATTTTCATCGAATGTCCAAGCACAATCATTTAGAGACCGTATTCTTCCCACTGAAGATAGTTTTGGTTTTAATCAAAAAGATTATTGGACTTGGTGTGGTTCTGTTATAAAAGGAGAAGACAACAAATATCACATTTTCGCCTCAAGATGGCCTAAATCATTATCGTTTAATTTATACTGGCTTACCAATTCTGAAATAGTACATGCGGTGTCGGATAAACCAGAAGGACCATTTACTTTTTCCGACGTTGTTCTTCCTCCGCGAGGCGAGCAATTTTGGGATGGAAAGATGACACACAATCCCGCAATTAGGAAACACGGAGATACATACCTGTTATACTATACAGGCACAACATACACAGGCGACATGCCGGACGCTGCTCATCCCATAACAGCTGATTCGCCTAAAAAATTGGAAGCACATCAACACGAACGTATTGGTTTGGCTACATCTAAATCACCTTATGGCCCATGGACAAGAAGCGACAAACCCATTTTGGATGTGGTACCTAATTCATGGGAGCAGTATTTGGTTGCGAATCCATCTCCTTTTGTTTTTGAAGATGGAAGGGTAATGCTTTTTTACAAAGGAGTTGAGCAATTAAAAAAACATGCCATTGGTGTTGCTTTTGCTGAAAATTGGGCAGGTCCCTATAAAAGAAAATCAGACAAGCCATTTGAGATGGGCATTGGCGCAGAAGACCCTACAATATGGTTTGAAAATGGAAAATTTCATGCACTCCTACTCGACCACGATCGTAAATTTTCAGATAAAGAAATTTACTATGCGCAATCTAAAGACGGTTTAAAATGGGAAACAGAAAACAATCCCGTGGCAATAACAAAAGACATCAAACTAGTAAACGGTAGTATTTCAAAACATGGTGCCATAGAACGTCCAGCCATACTGGTTGAAAATGGCATAGCAACCCACGCCTATTTTGCAACAAAAAATAAAAACAACACACATTCATGGAACATGAGTGTACCACTTAAAAAAAATGATGACATAAAAGACAATACCAAATGGTTTAAAGAAGCAGGTTTGGGGATGTTTATTCATTGGGGGTTGTATTCAATTCCAGCAGGGGTTTGGAATAATCAACCAATTGGGGATTTGCGTTACATCAATCCTTTAGCGGAACACATAATGTTGTTGAAAAAAATACCATTAAAGGAGTACGCTGCGTTGGCAAATGATTTTAATCCTACAAATTTCGATGCGGATAAGATTATAAAAATGGCAAAGACCGCAGGCATGAAATACATTTGTTTTACAACCAAACATCACGATGGGTTTGCCATGTATGACAGCAAAACCTCTGCTTTCAATATTGTTAATGCAACTCCTTATAAAAAGGACCCATTAAAAGATTTAGCAGCTGCATGTAAAAAAGAAGGCATCAAGCTTTGTTTATATTATTCGCTTGGTCGCGATTGGGAAAATAAAAATGCAGTTTCAAGAGAAGCAAGAAGAAATACTTGGGACTTTCCAGATACCACCGGACTTTCTTATGAAAAATACTTGAATGAAAAAGTTAAGCCACAATTACAGGAATTATTAACCAACTATGGAGACATTGCTATGATTTGGTTTGACACGCCCGAATTAACCACAGCAAAGCAAAGCATTTCATTAGAATTATTGGTAAAACAAATTCAACCCAATTGTATCATCAACACAAGAGCTGGAAATAATGTAGGAGATATAATTGAAATGGAAGACAATAGAATTCCTGAAAAAGAAAATACAAAACCGTGGGAATGCCCTGCAACAATGGCCGAAAGCTGGGGCTATAGTGTTTTAGACACCAAAGAATATTGGAAATCCTCAAATGAAATGATTGAGAAATTGGTAGACATTCGTTCTAAAGGTGGTAATTATTTGTTGAATGTTGGCCCGGATAAAATGGGAAACATTCCAGAGTTGGCAAAAGAAAGAATGAATGATATTTCACAATGGATGGCAGTAAATGCAGAAGGCATTTATAATACCAAACCCATTTCAAATAAAATTTACAATTGTTATCTAACTCAAAATAATTCGCATATTTTTCTCTTCGTAAAAAAAATATTAGAGAAATTTATTTTGATGTATATAGATCCCAAAACGGTAAATAAAATAACGCTACTCACTCCAAAGGGCGAGGTGCCTGTTACATACAAACCAAGTTTAGGAAAAGGAATTGTTATTACCATTCCAGCCCAACTACCCTTTTCATCTTTGTCTGTTTTAAAAATTGAGAAGAAGGATTACACAGAAAAGAAATTAAACATAACAGACTAAATCATCATCGACAACTTTTAAAAAGTAAATTTTATATTCGAATCGAAAAGGGATTTTCAACAAACCGCAAACTGATGATTTTATAGTAAAAAAAGTTTAGTTTAAAATCTACGCAATCGATACCAATGATATCTCCAATATATCAATTTGCATATTTTTTAAATATTAAAGAACCCATTTCATTGAAACAGCGTTGATTTTATTTTTCATATCATAACGATGAAACCTTTACCAAAATTGAATTTTATTACTTTATAACAAACTAAAAATATGTTTATTGAGCAATGCAACGGCAGAAAAATGCTTAATATTAAACCAAATGAATATTGATTTTAGAAATCCCAATCAAAGCAAAATAAACCCTTATAAATTATTCTGTAAAACAAAGGATAATAAAATATGTTAACTTTAAATTGAACAATAAAATCCTCCCTATCTAACAATTAAAATTTTAAAAATAAATTCAAGAAAAGGTCAAAATAGGGTATGAAAATTAATGATGTTTTTTCCTATTTATTATTTTTTTTCTTCGTTATTGTCACCTGTTTTATTGGCAATAAAACTGCTAAAGCACAATACAATTGCACATGGGCATTAAATGTCGCAGCATTAAAAACGCCGAATTTAACTGGCGTTCAGGCTCCTAATGTGTTGGCAGGCAACATGATTCCAGGTATCAGTTTCCCAACACCCGGAACACACAATATTGATGGCTATGCGTGCACGGTAACTGTTACTTGGCCTACGGTTCCAACTGACGGGTTTAATATAGACTTCCCAATTTCTCCAGTTGGCAATAATAATCTGGTGATTTCCTCATTTAATTTTAAAGTTAAAACATCGAATAGTAGTGGATTTAACACATTGGGGTTGGCCTATCAAGTAGATGGAGCTGGCCCTTGGACTTTCTTTGGAAATACAGTGAACGTTAATACTTCAGGTGCTTCTTTGGATACAGCCATAAACTTTTCACCCATTACATTGAGTTGCAATCGTACCTATACCATCAGAATGTATATCTATGCCCCATCAACTGGAACTCCGCCCAACTCAGGAAGAAGAGTTGCAATCGGAAATGTGAGTATGAATGGCAGTACCAACACATGTATAACAGGACCGCCAACTGTAATTACAACAGTACCAACTTCTATAACTTGCTTTACAGCAAACAGTGGTGGCAATGTAACGCAAGATGGAGGAGCAGCTGTTACTTCAAGTGGTATTTGCTGGAGCACAACGCCCAATCCAACTGTTTCAAATAACACAACAGTAGACGGTTCTGGTTTAGGAAATTATTCAAGTTTAATGACGGGTTTATTGCCCTCCACAACTTATTATGTAAGGGCTTATGCCATCAATAGTGTTGGCGTTGGCTATGGCTTTGAGTACTCTTTTACTACGCCTCCTCCAACACCAACCCTTATCACCAATATCTCATCTTTGTCATTTGGTACAGATACCACAAACAGTTGTTCAACCCCATTATCTTTCACGATATCAGGATTTTTTTTAAACACAACAGACAGCATTATTACCATAACTGCGCCTCCTGGCTTTAGGGTTTCCACAAATATTGGAGGTGCCTATTATCCTTATATCCAATTGCCATACACAGGGAGTTCATTGCCTTCAACAACAATTTATATAACCTTTTGTCCAACACAAATTATTAATTACAACGACAGCATCTCTTGCACTGCACTTGGCGCATTAACACAATATATAATCGTAACAGGAACAGGTGTAAGCAATCCAGATTCATTACCAATTATACAAGGATTAAGTAACAGAGGAAAAGAATTTTGGACAGGATATGGTTCCACAGAATACATGTATAGCACCAATGAACAGGAATTGCAATTCACATTTAGTAATTCAAATAACGTAGCTGCCAATGTAAATGTTTCCATTCCATTACTTGGATATGCATTCAATGTAACGGTACCGGCTAATAGCGCTTTCACAACAGCACCTGGTCAAATTCCAAAAGCAGGTGGTAATGATGCAAGATTACCAACAGAAGGCGTTTTTAATAGAGGGATTTTAATCACCAGTGACACGCCTATTGTTGCCTATTGTCATAATGTTTCTGAAAAATTATATGCAGCAACCGTATTGTTTCCCGTGCCAACTTTTGGAAAAGAATATCGTTCATTAAATTATCTTCAACGAACCAATTTTGATGGTGCAAAATCTTATCTGTTCATTGTTGCCACCGAAGATAATACAACGCTTGAAATTACATTACCTACAGGAGTAGCAACCAACACCCATCCCGCAGGATCAGTATTTACGCAGGTTTTAAACAGAGGACAAGTATTAAATCTAATGGGAAGTTCAATATCTACCAGTGCACCATTTACCGCTATGGACCTGAGTGGAACATTAGTAAAATCAATTGCTGTAAATGGCATCTGTAAACCTTTTGCGATGTTTTGTGGTAGTACAAAAATTACAATTGATTGTAGTAATGGTGGTGGCGGTTCTGGTGATAATTTATTTCAACAAATGATTCCACGTCAAGCTTGGGGAAATAAATACATTGCTATTCCTACAGTTCCTTTAAAAAATAATTTTTACAGAATTCTTGTTTCAGATCCTGCAACAGTTGTTAAAAGAAATGGAGTCACTTTAACTGGCTTGGTTAATAATTATTACGAATACTATAACAGTACAGCAACCGTGGATGTGATAGAAGGCAATAATCCAATTTTAGTAGCACAATACATGACCACCAAATCGCAGTGCACCAATGGCTCTATAGGCGACCCTGAAATGATATATCTAAGTTCATTACAACAATCGATAGATACCATAACATTTGTATCATCACCATTAGGTGTAGCAAACAATCGCGCTCATTATTTGAATGTAGCCATTCCAGCTGCAGGTGTAGCTTCGTTTAAATTAGATGGTGTATTAAGAGGCGCTTCTTTCTTACCAGTACCATTTGACCCTAGTATTTACTATGCCCAGTTTACTGGACTAACAGAAACGTTTCATAACATCACTGCGCCTACTGGGTGTAATGCTACAGCTTATGGTGTTGCTCAAGATGAGAGTTATGGATACAATGCAGGTACGAATTTGAAAACTCAATTGCCAGATTATTTAATACAAAATCAATATGGTACAGGCCCCTCTCCTGTAGCCTGCAGAAACAATGAGTTCTATTTAAACGCAACATTAGCCTACATTCCAACACAACTAGAATGGCAATTTTTCAGCAATCCAAATCTAACTCCGAATCAAAATTTCATTCAAACAAACCCCGTTCCTTTTGATAGTTTTTATGTAAACAGTCAGATTTATTATGTGTTTAGAAATCCCAACACATTTTTATATAGTCAAATTGGACAATTTAATTTTGAAGTGATTGCTACACTTCCAATTCCTGAAGCATGTGATACAAAAAAAAACTACGCTTATGTTGTAGATGTGATAGAAAAACCAAGAGCTGCATTTAGTTTTACAACAGCCAATTGTTCTCAAAGTTCAATTACATTTTTAGATCAATCAAGTGCTAATGGACTTATTTTGGACCAATGGAATTGGACTTTTGGAGATCCATCTTCAGGAATTAACAACAACACCATACTTCAAAATCCAGCACATTTGTTTTCAAATTCTGGTTCATATTCAGTAAATCTAAACATCACTACATTGGAAGGTTGTTATGATGATACAACAGTAATTGTAAATCTAAACATAGCACCCAATATTTTCAATCTCAATACACAAACGATCTGCTACAGTACAAATACACAAACTGCTTTTTTGAATTACGATTCTACAAGTGGCGCTCCGATTTATTATAGCATAACCTGGAATAGCAGTCCTTCAAACAATTTGCAAAACATCATTTCAGATACACTCATTTCATCACCCATAAGTTTATCTATTCCAGCAAACACTGCACCTGGAACTTACACAGGATTAATAGTAGTTAGAAATGCAAGTAATTGTATTAGCGACAGTATTCCATTCAACATCAAAATCAGTGATTTACCACAATTAATTGTCAGCGGACAAAATCCAACTTGCCAAAATGAATGCGATGGTTCCATTCAAATAAATGTAACGGGAGGAACTGCACCATACTTTTATAATTTAGTTGCTATCAATCCACCTGTAAATATAAGCTGGAGCGGAACCGGCGATACCTCCATTAATAATTTATGCGAGGGGAATTATGAAGTTTCGGTAACAGACAACAATGGTTGTGCCACAAACAGAAGGGCTGTTGAAGTAACCGATAAAAACACTTCCTGTGTAGAAATAATCAGCATATTGGCAGATGCCTTTTCAGAAAAAGAATCGGATGAAGAAATACTGTTTTTAAAAACTGGAAACAAAAAAATATTTGCAAAAGACATCAAGATAAAATGGCCTACTGGAGAGAAATGGCAAGGGTTCTGCGACAATGTAGCATACGTAAAAAATGCGAACCGTAAAATCACTGCAGGCGGAAAATTAATCCCCGTTGAATCGAATCAATTTATTCCTGAAAATTCAAATATTATCATTGTCAGCAGTAACAAGCTTTTAAGCAATGCAATAGATCTGTCAAAGATTGCAGAACAAGTTTATATTTTATTTCAATGCAGTTATGAAGCAAACAAAACAGATTATTTGAATGATAATATTAATGAAAACAAAGAAGTAGAATTGGAAATCAGTGTTGGTGAGGATTGTGTGGAGAAGGTGAAGTACAATCCTTCGATGTTAAGGAAGAATTAAAAGGTAGAAAATGATTTGATTTTTTAAAGTAAAGAAAAAATCAGAACCCATTAATCAGAATGAGAAACAGAATGAGAATGAAGAAAAAATTCAGAACCCAATAATCAGAACGAGAAACAGAATGTGAATGAAGTAAAAAGTCAGAACTTCTTGATCGCTCTCGCTTTCATTCTCGTTCTGACTTTTAGTGCCTGATATAATTCGATTATTAAAAACTTATCCTTTAAAAAATCTCAATAACAATTCACCACAAACTTTAAATGTTTCATTAATTTACCTGAAACTCAATTGTATCGATTGTTTCGCCAGCCAAATTACATTTCAATATATAGGTTCCAGCTGACAGATTATTTGGCAGCTTCATCGTCAAAACTTGATTCTCAGAAGTCAATGAAACCAACTCCGACTTGATCAGTTGGCCTGAAGTTGAATACAAGTTCAATTGATATTCACCAACGGTATGCCCCTTGAAAGTCAAACAAACTTTGTGATTAACGACCGGATTAGGATAAATTAAAATTTCTGGTTTTACTGCGTTGAAGCCCAATTTAACTATATTACTAAATGTTGATGAACCATCTAAATCAACTGCTTTTATTCGATAGTATAAATTGGTGTTTTTAGCATTGTTGTCTTCAAAATGATAGGTATTAGATGATGCATTGTTGAAAGGCTGAACTGAATTTGAAACTGATTCAAATATACGCGCATCATGGCTACGCTGTACTTCAAAATGATGCAATGCTGATTCATTTTCAGTATTCCACTCAACCATGACCTTTTGATCATTTTTTCTAAGGGCTTTTATTTTTGTAAATTGAAGCGGCAAAACTATTGATGGTTCCATTACAATCATGAATCGATTAGATGAAGCTGAAGTAGTATTGCTCAAAACACTGAAATCATAATGTGTAGTATCTGCAAACGAAAGCATGGTTCTTGTTTGTAAGTGCAGATCAATAATGTACGGAACTAGCCCATTTGACTCCATTTGATAAGGCTTGAATTTAAACCTGTAGTTACCTGTTCTCAATCCCTTTGTAGAGTAGAATATAGTATCAGTCAATTGAATGGGCTGACGTGCCTCGATTGCAAATGATTTGCCGGCTCTGGTTAGAGAGAAATTTTCTGCAGAGTTCGATAATTTAAGTGCATCATCTGCATTGTAATCATTTGAATAAGCTGAACTTGTTACTAAGAAATTCCCATCTGCCATTTTATATTCTCCGTTTAACAAAACAAATAATCCAGATTCGAATAATTGTTTTTCGGTGCTGTCTATTGATGATGAATTATTTTCCCTATTAACCAATACACTTCCACTCGTTTTTGCATTTTCATTAAAACTCACCAAACCGCCAGAACCAGTGGCATGCATGAAGAAAGCTTGACCCGATTGAATTTTCGGAGCGACAACTGAAGTTGGATAATTACTTGTACCTCCGGGAACAGGTATCCAGTTATTTACTGCACTAATTGTTTGATAACCTCCATTACCATATGTACCCGTTAATCTAGGATCCCAAACATAATAAGCATTATCGATTGAATTGCCTCTGTCGAAAACCACACCGGTTGTGTTTGTAAAATCTATGGCAGAAGGATAAGGATTACCAATAGACTGATAACCTCCTGCAGCAATGCGAATACCATCAGGTGCATCAGCGCCAAGTGCATGAATCGTTCCTCTTGAACGCAAAGTTGTAGGCTCAGGTAATTGCGATATAGTGGTAACGTTTCTGTTGCCTCTAATAAAAACCATGAATCCCTTTTTATTTTGTATTGGGTAATTATTGGTGCTTGGTATGCCTGTGAAAACATTTGTTGCGGAATCATAAATTTTCATAGAAGATGTAGTAGATCTGACATCAAAACCAAGGGTAAGCGCATCTGGTAATTCACTTGTAATTTGTATACCATAACCAGGATTTGGATTTTGGTTTGGCAAAGTAGCGTTCTCCTGCCATGATTGTTTTACAGTTTGTGTGCCACGAACTGGCGCTGTGATAAACTGCCATGATTTTCCATGTTGGCCAATTCCACTTCCGGTAGGAATATATCTCTCAACAACAAATCTGCCATTTCCGTAAGTGAATCCTGCATTAGATCCAATTGCAGATACTGAAGCAGTAGCATTGGCATCTGATTTTAGGGTAATATCAAAATTTCCAAGTGCTAAAATTCCATTAGTGGGTTTTAACTCCAAATTGATGTTGATTGAGTTATCTAGACTTACACCCGCAGAATTGTTAATCTGTAGTGTATTCATACGAACAATGGTACCTTGTCCAGGAAAAGTTTGTGTAGTTGTTCCGGTAAGACTTATGCTTCCATTATTGGTTAAAGATCCATTATTAATGAAATTACCATAAACAAATAATGTTGCATTACTATCTATTTTGAGTGTTGTGCCCGGGTTTAAGGTAATAGTTGCACAATTAGCAGTGCTACTTATTACAGGGTAATTGGTCAACCCTGCATTTAATACTACATTTCTTGGTGCATTTGGTATTCCACCGCACCAATTGACAGGATCGTTCCAATTTGTGTTGATACCCAACCATGAAGAAACGTTTGCAGGAATACTGCCTGAAATGATGATTGAAGTTGAATCAAAACAACCAAAACTATTGCCAACTAAAACAGAATATGTTCCTGAAGTAGTTACAGTTATGGCAGATGTTGCACCCAAACCACTACCCCATGTATATTGTGTTCCGCCAGATGCGGTGAGCACAATAGAAGGACTCGAACAACTGATTGTTGTAGATGGGTTGGCATTAATTGCGGCAATAGGTGATGCGTTAATGGTTATTCTTCCATTATAAGTCGATGGATTACAAAATGGCCCTACGGAAGAAACGGTGTAATTGAACACCCCTGTCTGTGTCGGTGTTCCACTGATGGTAAATACCCCTTGATTGAATACTCCAGTAACACCTGCAGGTAACCCGGTAACATTAACGTTTGTGATATTACCTGATGTTTGTAAAACAATGTTCACGATTGAACTTCGTAAGCAAATGGTTTGATTAGCAGTTGAAATCGGTGAAGTCAGAGACATTGCTTGTCCACGACAAATGATTTGTCCGTTGAATGTACGTGAAGTACAAGTGGATGAGAGCGAAATGGTATAATTGAAAGTACCAAATGCGGTAGGTGCTCCAGTGATTAGGAGATTAAACCCATCAAACGTATATGTAACACCGTTAGGTAGGCCTGTAACCACTACATTACCTCCAGATCCGACGTTCAGGGATACTGGAATAATATTGGTATTGATACAAACAGTTTGTGTATCTGTTGAAGGACTTGAAACCAAATTAATAAACGGAGCCATTGATGCGAAAGAAATATCATCAATGCCGAAACTATTACCAATCGGTGAAATTTGAGTGTTGGTAATTGACAATATTGCTGAAGTAGATGTGCCTGAGTTCCAAACGGTATAGAATCTTGTCCAGTTATCAGGAGATGTTTCTGTGTTGCCTCTATTTGGTAGATTGAGCGTATTTCCAACTTGTGTTGAATTGATATTGAACCTCAACCTGCCATTGAACCCAATACCGTTTAAACTCATACCCCATGCAGAAAAGTAATAATCAGTATTCGGAGTAACCTGTACGGTGTCTTGCCACAGAATTGGAGTGGCAAAAGCATACCCGTGTACAATCATGAAATTTCCATTTCCCGTAGTGTGGTCACGCCCCCAATAAAGATCGCTGTAATTATTTGCATTCGTGCCAATACCATATCTACCTGAAGGATAAAGTTCACGCTGATAATTGGCTGAATCTGGTACATAAATATATCTCTGTGTTCCAGTAGGCGAAGTCACAAATCCTGTATTTCCCTGATCGAAATTCCAGTTGGTTACAAGTTCAGTAGAAACGGAAATAGTTTTAGAAACTCTACATCCAGTATTATTTGTGGCTGTAACTGTATAGTTACCAACAAGATCTACAGTTATTGTATCTGTTAATGCCCCATTATTCCAATAGTATGTATAATTGCCTGCAGGATTTGGTACTGCTTTTAACTTTACTCTACCTGGTAATGTACAATAATCCGAAATAATGTTCAGTATTGGAAGCGCTGTTAAAGTAATTGTGCCTGTTGCAGTAGTTGTGGTCGTTGTACTAGAACAAATACCTCCAGTTACTGACAAAGTGTAGTTGAAAGTTCCTATTTGAGTTGACGTTCCACTAATGGTAACGATACCCGAAGCAACAGAATATGTAATACCAGTAGGTAATCCCGTAATAGTTACCGCACTAGGACTTATATTTCCACCGGCGTTGTAAACAATATTGTTGATTGCATTACCTGTACAAACAGTTTGAGCATTACTGCTAGGGGCAGATGTCAATACCAATGTTTGTCCCTGAGATATGATCTGTCCGTTAAAGGTTTTTGGAGCACAACCACTGATTGAAACGCTATAATTAAAAGTACCCAAAGTTGTTGGTGCTCCACTGATGGTCAAGTTGTAGCCATCAAAAGAATGTGTCACTCCAGGAGGTAGACCTGTAACAACCGGTGGCAGTGAATCCAAACCAATGGCAAGATTGACAGGTGCAATTGGCAAATTAAGACAAACAGTTTGTGTATCAGTAGATGCAGGTGAAACCAGAGAAATGAATGGACCAAGCGCACCAATTGAAATATCATCTAAGCCAAAACTGTTACCTAGCGAAAAAGTTTGCACATTTGTTATTGCAAATGATGCAGTGGTTGCAGTACCTGAATTCCATGTTCTATAAAAACGTGTCCAATTGTCTGGATCTGTTGGTGATTGACCGTGATTGACCAATGCCAAATTTGTCCCTAATTGATTGCCATTAATAGTGAATTTTAGAATGGGATTATTATTCAAATTGTCCAAGCCCTGAGCCCAAGCGGAGAAATAATATAAGGTATTTGGAGTAACATTTATTGTTTTTTCCCAGGCTGGAACTTGAATAAATGGGAAGCTGTTAACAATCATGAATTTACCGTTGCCTGACGTGTGATCCCGACCTTGGTAAGAAGCGTTTAAATTGTTGGCATTTGTATCAATACCATAAAAACCAGGCGTCTGCAATTCAGTTTGTATGCCTGGAACATCCGCAACATATTGATATTGTTGATTGACAAAGAAAGGTGTATTAAATCCGGTATTGCCTGCAGTGAAATCCCCATTCACCGCCAATTCAAATCCAGCTCTTATTGAACCTGTACTTGAACATCCACTGGTATTAGTCACCGTTACTGAGTAAATACCTGCAGAATTGACTGAAGTAGTATCTCGCGTTGTGCCGTTGCTCCACAAATAGGTATATGTTCCAGTTGGCGTAGCTGTTGCCGTTAATTTAATTCTTCCAGGAATAGCACAATAGCTGGCTTTAACAGAAACTGTGGGTTTTGCAATAACCCTTATAACCCCTGTTGTAGGTAAAGCTGAGCCGCAACTAACCGTAGGCGTTATGGTATAATTATATGTTCCTGCGGTAGTCGGAGTGCCGGATATATTTACCGTGTTTGCAGCAAAAACAAAGTTAACTCCGGGAGGAAGGCCGGTAATATTTACATTGGAAATATTAGCCGCTGCTATATAACTTATTCTACGCATCGTATCTCCTAAACAAACATTTTGGTTGTTTGTATTCGTTGCAGATGTTAATGCCATACCTACTGTTACAATGGTGCTGACTACCGTTTGACAGCCGACACTATTGGTTACGGTCACACTGTAAGTTCCAGAAGTGGCAACAGAACAAGTGTCTGTATTTCTACCGGTTGACCATATGAAAGTATGTGTACCAGCTGGAGAAGGTATTGCTCTGAGTAATGCCCTACCTGGCAATGTACAGTAATCGATTGTAACATTTACCGTTGGCCTAACGTTTATGTTGATGGTGCCAGTATATGTATTGGTTGCCGAACATCCTCCACCAGTGACTGTAATAGTATAATTAAAAATACCACTAACCGTTGGTGTTCCACTAATGGTCAATATCCCAGCATTGAAGTTGAAAACAACTCCTGCAGGAAGTCCAGAGACATTAACACCAGTTACTGAAGAAACAGCAGAATAAACAATATTTGTGATGGGCGAATTGAAACAAATAGCTTGGTTTGATGTAGTTGCAGCAGATGTGAGTAAGAGATTGGTGCTTTGTACTTTTATCTGACCAAAAAATCTTGCTACTGAACAACCTGTTGTAGCTATTGTGTAATTAAAGGTTCCCGCAACTGTTGGTGTTCCTGAAATGGTAAGCGTATTATTGGTGATCGTCATGGTTACACCAGCTGGAAGACCAGTAACAGTGGGTACTCCTCCTGATCCATAACTGAATGTTGTGGGCTGAATTGGTGTATTGATACAAACGAATTGTGTGTCTGTAACTGGATTTGATGTAAGCGTAATGTAAGGTGTTATCCTACCTATTGAAATATCATCTAACCCAATTGCATTCCCTGCAAAAAAGTTAGTGGCTGAAGGTTCATTTTGAATAGAGAAAGTTGCTGTAGTGTTGTTGTTTGAATTCCAAGTATTATAAAATCTCGACCAGTTATCTGGTGCAGTTAAAGACTGACCGTGAGCAGTCAAGTTTAGGTTGTTTCCAATCTGATTACCATTTACCAGAAATTTAAGTGATGCATAATTACCCGAGCTGTCTAAACCCATAGCCCAAGCGGAAAAATAGTAAGTTGTATTCGGCTGAACTGTCAAGGTTTGCTGCCAAAGAATGGGTTCTTGAGAACCTTGAGGCGTAGTTGGATAACTTCTAATGATCATGAATTTTCCTGTTCGGCTAGTGTGATCACGACCATAATAGTTACGGTTATAATTGTTGGCATTGGTGTCTACACCATACAATCCGGGAATAGAAAATTCTCCTTGAAAATTGGCAGAATCTGGTACAAAAGTATACGCAGGTAAGTTACCCGTTGCAACAGATACAAAACCTGTGTTCCCTGAACTGAAATTACCATTCACAGATATTTCTGTATTTACCAAGTAGCTGGCTGTTGCACTACAACCAGCAGAATTGGTAGCAGTGACTGTAAAGTTTCCTGCAGTATTAACCAATGCAGTGTCTCTTGTAGAACCTGAAGACCAGAGATAAGTATATGTACCCGAAGGAGTAGGCGTAGCCGTTAGTCTTATTCTGTTGTTCACAGCACAAAAATCAGCAGCAACTGTAACCGTTGGATTTGTATTGACGATGATCGTGCCAGTTCTGGTATAAGAGATGGGCAAATCATTACCACAAAGGCTTCCTGTAAAATTTAGTGTATAGTTATATGTTCCCAACTGTGTTGGCGAGCCGGAAATAGTGATGGTTCCTGCACTGAAATTTGCTGAAACTCCGGTTGGCAAACCAGACGCATTAAAAGAAATTAAATTCCCTCCGCCAGAATAGACAATAGGTGTTATTGAGGTATTCAAGCATGCATTCTGATTAGAAGTAGCTGGCGAAGAAGTCTGAACCAAACCAATACTTACAGTTTGGGTTTTTGACGAACGGCATCCAGTAGCATTTATCACAGAAACACTATAAGTTCCAGAAGTATTCACCGATATAGTATCTGTGGTAGCTCCGTTGTTCCATAAAAATGTATGTGCACCCGAAGGCTGTGGCAATGCTTTTAAAACAAGTCTGCCTGGCATCAAACAAGAGTCAATAGTAATGTTGATTATTGGTAAAGCTACAACATTGATGTTTCCCGTTACTGAAGCACCTCCTGAACAATTGCCACCAGTAGTGGTAATCGTGTATGTATAATTTCCTGCTTGTGCGGGTGTTCCTGAAATAGAGAGTGCACCAGAAATGAACGAATAGGTAACCCCGTTTGGTAAACCAGTAACATTTGGCACTGTTGTATTTCCAATAATATTGTAAGAGATACGAGTAATTGGATTGCCGATACAAATTGCTTGGTTATTGGTATTTGGTGGTGAAGTAAGTGTCAAATTCTGAGATTGAGCAGTGATTTGACCATAAAAAGTTTTAACAGCACAACCACTTGTGGCGACAGAATAATTAAAAGTCCCTGCAAGTGTTGGACTACCGGAAATGGTCAACTGATATCCATTATATGTATAATTTACACCATCAGGCAATCCGGTTACCACAGGTGCACCACCCGATCCAATTGCCATTGTAACAGGAAGAATAGGTGTGTTAATACATACTGTTTGTGTATCCGTGGCCGCACTGGAAGTAAGAGATATAAAAGGAGATAATGTACCTATAGAAATATCATCCAATCCAAAAGCATTTCCTCGGAATGTTGCAGTAGAATCATAAATTGAAAACACGGCTGATGTTGCAGAACCTGAATTCCAGGTGTTATAAAATCTCAACCAATTATCAGGAGCAGTTGGTGATAAACCATGAGGTGGAAGTATCAGCGGATTTCCAATAAGTACACCATTCACCGCAAATCTCAAAATAGGTCTATTTGTTAATGTAGTGCTGTCTATTCCCATAGCCCAACCGGAAAAATAATAAGTCGTATTTGGTGTTACAGGTACAGTATCAGCCCAAACCATCGGCTTTATAAAACTATAACCACGAACAATCATAAAATTTCCGGTGCGGGTAGTATGATCTTTTCCATAATAAGCAGCATTATAGTTGTTTGCATTTGCACCAACCCCATACCTACCTGAGGCAGAAAGTTCTCTTTGGTAATTTGGTGAATCAACAAAATATCGATACGATGCTCCAAACAAAGGCGGACAGAAGAAACCAACATTTCCTAGATTGAAATTACCATTATAAACCAGTTCTTGTGATACACTCAAAGTAGCAACAGCACTTCCGGAGCAACCTGTACTTGTGGTGGTTGCAGCAGTGGGTGTTACTGTAACACTATAATTACCGGCTATATTCACAAATGTGGTATCACGAACTCCACCATTTGACCACAAATAAGTATACGCATTTGTTGATCCTGTATTGTTGGGTATAGTTACAGCAGTCAATTTGATTCTATTGGGTGATGCACAATAATCAGCAATAATGCTTACTGAAACACCTGAAATTATTCTCACCACGCAGTTTTGTGAAGAAATTGTGCCGCATCCATTGGTGATATCAACAGTGTAAGTTCCAGTATCAGCTATTGAAACATTAGACTTCGTATATGTATTGCTGTTAGCACTCGTAATGTTGATGCCATTCTTCTTCCATTGAAAAGTATTAGTACCAGAAACAGTGACAGGTATAGATAGTGTGCCACCGAGACATAAATTGATTGATGCTGGCGGTTGTGTTGTTATTGAATTATTTGAGTTTACTATGATAGTTCCTGTTGCTGTGATATTGCCACAACCACCTATAAGTGTTACAGTGTAATTAAATGTTCCTGTTACAGTAGGCGTACCACTGATTGTTACTGTATTAGCCGCCCAAACACGTGTGACACCAGTTGGAAGGCCGGAAAAAGTTGCTCCTGTAGCGCCAGTGGTGTTATATGTTATGTTTGTGATGGCTTGATTTACACATCTTGTCTGCGTATTGGTACCTGCTGCTGAGCTTAATGCAATGGTGTTTAGCGTAGAAACTGTAATACTTCCTGTTGCAGTAATGGCGCCACATCCACCTGTTAGTGTAACTGTGTAATTGAATGTACCACTCACTGTTGGCGTTCCACTGATGGTAATCACATTTGAATTAGATCTCACCCCATTAACACCCGTCGGTAATCCTGAAAATGTTGCGCCAGTGGCTCCAGTAGCATTATAAGTAATATTTGTTATCGGCGTATTGATACATCTCGTTTGCGCATTCGTTCCTGCTGCTGAACTTAGTGTGATGGTATTGTTTACAGTAACAACAATACTTCCACTTGCAGTTACGTTTCCACATCCACCGGTTAGGGTAACTGTGTAATTGAATGTACCACTTGCTGTTGGTGTACCACTGATGGTAACAACATTACCCGCAAAAGATGATGTTACACCGGCAGGAAGGTTATTTACTGTAGCTCCTGTAGCTCCTGTGCTTGAGTAAGTGATATTCGTAATTGCTGTATTGATACATCTCGTCTGAGCATTCGTTCCTGCACCTGAACTTAATGTAATGGTGTTGAGTGCTGAAACTGTAATACTTCCATTAACCGTTCCGCAGCCGCCTGTTAATGTAACCGTGTAATTGAATGTGCCTATTGCAGTCGGCGTACCACTGATGGTAACAACATTTCCTGCAAATGATGATGTCACTCCAGAAGGAAGGCCCGTCACTGTAGCACCTGTCGCTCCTGTGATTGAGTAAGTGATATTCGTGATTGCTGTATTGATACATCTCGTCTGCGCATTCGTTCCTGCTGCTGAACTTAGTGTAATGGTATTATTTGGGTTAACATTAAATGTAGATATTGAACTTGTATCTGTTCCACATGATCCACTGGCTACAACGTAATAATAAAACAAACCTGCTGTTGAAGTTGATGGTGAATAATTTGAATTCGTTGCGTTCACAATTGCAGATCCACCTGAATATGAAGCAACTGAGTTTGAAAACCATTGATAACTAATATTACCCATGCCAACTGCGGCCACAGAAAGTGGTGTTGGTGTCGCATTGATACAAATTGATGTATTTGATACAGGTTGAGTTCTAATTTGTGGGATACATGAACGAATGGCAACTAACACAGCTCCCCATCTAGATGATAATGAAATTGAGTCCGTACCGTTTCCAGTGGCACCAATTGTGTTTTTTGGCGCCCAAGCCGCACCAACTGATGTTGTGGTTCCGTTTTGGTCCAGAATTTCGGTTAATGTGGATGGACTAGTTGCTCTCCAAAAACTGTTATTCCAAAAATTTGCACTTGTGGCTGTACCAGCAGTCTGGCCAAGCATTAATAACGCAGTTTTTGGCGTATTTGTACTTATGCCGTTTGCTGTAACAAACCTTGAGTTACCAGAATTCAACGTTAAACTAACCGTATCAATTGGTTTTATAGTATCTACTGCTGAAAAAGTAAGAATGCCAACAGAACCATTAGAGGCACCTGTTCCAAGAGAAAATGTATAACTCAATGTACTGATATCAGTACTGTTTACAATCTTATATAGTACTGTTGCAAAGGTGGTACTGTTACCTAATGACCCACTTTTAAGTAAAGTCCAACCAGAAGAAGTAGCAATGATATTATTTCCATTGGTGGCAATATTGGCAATCATCAAATCCCCAATGGTGGTTCCTGTAGGTTTATTTACAGTGATATTAGTACCTGATAATGTGGCTGATGAAGCCTGAGAACGAAAAAAAGATTGCCCATTTAAAAGCAAATTTGAAGAAAAACATAACAAACAAATTAATAACAGTTTGAATGTTCTGTTGAGGTGTTTTTTACTAAGGTGTTTCAATATTTATAAATTTACAGGTCGCGAAAAATAGATTTTTTCGAGTTAATGAATTTGAAAAGGAAAACACAGGTGGATTTATGGATTTCAGAAGGATACAAGGACTGATTTTGAACGGGTTGCAAGGTAATAATTAAGCTTGGCAATTCAAAATGCTAAACAGAATATTTACATTAAATTTATTTTATTTACAAATAAGTATTTATTTTAATGTTTTTGTTTTTTGTTGGTAATAAAATTTGATTTAATTAGACAGCGAGAAACAGAGTGAGAATGAAGAAAAAAGTCTGAACTCCATGATCGCTCTCGCGCTCATTTTCGCTCTGACTTTTTGTACCCATAGGATGACAACTATCTAACAGGGTGGTGATGGATTTGATTTTATTTTTCAATGAAATAAAATATAATTTCTAATTATCTACATTGTTTAAATAAAAATCCCGGCTGCATTTCGCAACCGGGATTTTTCTATTTTTCGAATAGAGGGTTGAATATTTTCAACCCCTACACCAACCTCTTAAACCTCAAAAACATCTCAAACATCTTGTAAGGGTTGAAAATATTCAACCCCTACAACTAAAACTTCATCACCCTTACAGTCTTCACCTCTTTACCTTGTCTTACCTCTAGCATGTAAGCACCCGCTTTCAAATCCGAACC
>JAIYAN010000010.1 GCA_027489035.1 Chitinophagaceae bacterium | reverse complement strand
GGACGTTTTATCAAGAGTGTAAAAGTATCATCTAATTCAAATGTGAACTTAGGTTCGGATTTGAAAGCGGGTGCTTACATGCTAGAGGTAAGACAAGGTAAAGAGGTGAAGACTGTAAGAGTGATGAAGTTTTAGTTGTAGGGGTTGAATATTTTCAACCCTCTACTCGAAAAATAGAAAAATCCCGGTTGCGAAATGCAGCCGGGATTTTTTTTGCCCGCTCAATCCCCTAAGGGGGAAGTAGGCAAGTCAGCATTTTGATTTTCAATCTTACGATGTTTGACATAGCCACGGTTTAAACCGTGGGAGAGGAAGAATAATCAATAAGGAACTAAAAAAATAAAGAATAAGGATTTGGAGTTTGTTCCAAATTTTACATTTTTAATTCTTACGAACTATTTCTTCTTCCTTTGATGATTGGTGAAAACACCAAGATTGGCAATCGAAAATTCACTAACCTCTTGAACTTATTGAACGCATTGTACTTCTCAAACCTTTTTAAATAGAATGAAGCCCTTCACATTTCGTGGGAGGGGTTCGGGGAAGGGGCAATAAATGCAAAAACTCCGCAATGTGCGGAGTTTTTTAGTTGGGTTACCTGGATTCGAACCAAGACAGACAGAATCAAAATCTGTAGTGCTACCTTTACACAATAACCCAATCAATATTAAAATTGGAATGCAAAAATAAGGGTTTACTTAGATGTTCCAAAACTATTTTAAAAAAAAATTATTCTGCATCTTCTAGCATCTTTTAAGATTTTATTAAGTCCAATGCCTCAGCCATCACATCATACAAAATAGTGGTTATAAATCCCGGTTTTGCTGTATTGTAAGCATGCATGAGTGCCTATTTTTCATCATAATTGATTTCGAAAGGAATTCCTTTTGACTTCCCTTCATTTATGCCCTCAACTAGCAAAGCAGCTATTTCTTCTGCTGTTCTGTCTTTTTGGTGTTTATCTTGGCGAATGATTTTTTATTAAAGTATTTAACAGATATCCTTCCAAGCTATCTTATATCATCATTTCTACTATCACTAGATCCATTAATAATATCTACTTTAGGTGTTCTATCTAGCTTATTCATAAAATCGCATAAAAAAACTTATCCCGCAGGGATCGTTAATCTAAATCCGAAAAATTAATTACTGGTACATTACCAATACAAGATTCAATACAATTTGGGCGCCAATTGATGAAAGGAAATTAACCTATGGTTGAAACTGATCTTGTAATTTTATTTCTCATAAATTTAGTCGACTGTAATTAAAAAATTATTCTTTTTACCCACTTGAATCAAAATGAATTTATTGTGGAGCAATTTATTTTTGTCAACCATCATTTGCAAGTCTGTAATCTTTTCTCTGTTGATGCTCACGCCTCCGTTTTGCAACATTTTTCTTGCAGCACCCTTGCTTTCAAAAATAGAATTTTCGGCAAGAAAGCTCAGAATGTCAACACCAGCATTGATTTTATCTACACTGTAATTGGTTTTTACAATTCCTTCTATCGATTCTAAATCTTCTACACTCAATGAATCTACAGAAGCTTTGGCATTGGAGAATAATTTCTCGGTTGTTTCTTTAGCTTTTTCAAGTTCGGCATCTCCATGTACAAACTTTGTAAGTTCTTCGGCTAATTTTTTTTGTAAAATACGATCAGCTGGGTTTGAATCATGAGCAGCAATCAAACTATTTATTTCTACTTCTGGCAAAAAAGTAAATATCTTAATCCATGTTGCGGCATCCGAATCTGAAGCATTTAACCAAAACTGATAAAATTGATATGGGGTTGTTTTATTGGCATCCAACCAAATGTTTCCTTTTTCTGTTTTGCCAAATTTTCCACCATCCGCTTTTTTAATTAATGGACAAGTAAATGCAAAAGCCTCACCTCCAGTCTTTCTTCTGATCAATTCTGTTCCGGTTACAATGTTTCCCCATTGATCACTTCCGCCCATTTGAAGTTTACAATTTTTGTTATTGTAAAGCCAGTAAAAATCATAACCCTGTACGAGCTGATAAGTGAATTCGGTAAATGACATGCCACTATCTCCTTCCAAGCGTTTTTTTACACTATCCTTAGCCATCATATAATTTACGGTGATGTGTTTTCCCGCATCTCTTATAAAATCTAAAAAGCTAATTCCTTTAAACCAGTCGTAATTATTGGTAAGTTCAGCAGCATTAGGCAAAGAAACGTCGAAGTTTAAAAATTTCTCCAATTGACCACGAACACCAATAATATTTTTATTTAGTTCCTCTTCACTTAACATATTCCTTTCTTCACTTTTTCCACTCGGATCACCCACCATTCCGGTAGCGCCGCCCACCAAAGCGATGGGCTTATGTCCTGCTTTTTGTAAATGAACCAGTAATAAAATAGGCACTAAACTTCCAATGTGTAAGCTATCAGCAGTTGGATCAAAACCTACATAAGCCGTAGTCATTTCTTTATTAAGTTGCTCTTCCGTTCCTGGCATAATATCTTGCAACATGCCTCTCCAAGTTAATTCTTTAATTAAGTTCATTGCTAATACTTTTTGTCTAGGTTTTGTTTGCAAAAATGAGCAAAAAAAATCACAAGACATTAGATTGTTACATTTGATTTTGATAGTTTTTTAATTTCTTTCCAATAACGTAATAATTACTAAACTTTTAATTTAAATATTTAGCTATACTTACCGTAAATTTGAATACGTATAAAATTTCGTTTAAAAAACGATTAACATGAAGTATCCAATTACAATTTGTATTTTCTTTTTTTTTGGATTGTCTGTGCAAAGTTTTTGTCAGTTTAGAAAATATTCAAACGAATTTTTAAATATTGGAGCAGCTGCGAGAGGTTTAGGTATGGGAAATGCACAATTGGCTTCTGTTCAAGATGCCACAGCGGGTTATTGGAACCCTGCATTATTGAGTTCAGTTTCGGTTCAGCCAACAGTTTCTTTGATGCATGCCGATTATTTTGCAGGCATTGCCAAATATGATTTTGCAGCTGTAGCTATTCCCAATAAAGAAAATAAAAGCACCATTGGTTTTTCTCTATTAAGATTTGCCGTTGATGATATTCCAAACACACTTTTTTTAGTAGAGCCAGATGGTAGTTTAAATTATAACAACATTCAAAGCTTTTCGTCTGCAGATTATGCTTTTCTTTTTTCTTATGCCAAACAATTCAAAAAAATAAAGAATTACGATGTAAGCTTTGGTGCGAATACAAAGATAATTTATCGCAAAGTGGGCACATTTGCTTCCGCATGGGGTTTTGGATTAGACGCGGCGGTTGCTTTTACTTCCCAAAGATGGAAGTTTGGTGCTGTTATAAAAGACCTTACTACAACATTCAATGCATGGAATTTTACTTTTACTGAAAGAGAAAAGCAAGTGCTATATCTCACCAACAATAAGATACCGATCCAATCCACAGAACTTACTCAGCCTAGATTGATGTTGGGTGCAGCACATTTTTTCAATATAAACAAATCATTAAGCCTAATGTCTGAAATTAATACAGATATAACGTTTGATGGAAAAAGAAATACGGTGATTAGAGGAAATACAATCAGTATAGACCCTCGCATTGGATTGGAACTTGGCATTAAAAAAAGCTTTTTTGTTAGAGCTGGTATTTCAAATTTTCAAAATGCACTAGCGGATTCGGATACTTTAAATCAAAAGAAAGTTTGGATTTATCAACCCAGCATTGGCGCAGGATTTAAGGTGAAAAATTTCTATGTTGATTATGCCTTTACTAATCTGGCAAATCAACAAAACCCTTTATATACACACGTTTTCTCTATAAAATTAGATATCGTTAAAAAAAATGAAAATTAAATTCAACACATTTTAAGATGAAAAAAATATTCGTTCTCTTATTGTTGATGTCTAGCTTTTCTCATGCGCAGCTAAATAATAGTTGGATTGACTATACAAAAACGTATTATAAATTTCGTTTGGCAAAAGATACGCTTTGTAGAATACCTCAATCAACATTAGCAGCTGCAGGATTGTCAAATATAAATGCGGATCATTTTCAACTTTGGAGAAATGGCGTTGAGGTTCGGTTGTATACGTCTGTTAGAAATAGTATTTTAGGCAGCAACGACTTTATTGAATTTTTAGGTGAGATGAATGATGGAAAGCCTGACAATCAATTGTATAGAAATGCTGATTTTCAACTGGCAAATAGGTATAGTTTGGAAACCGATACGGTTTCATATTTTCTTACAATAAATTCGGCAGGTACGAATCTGCGTTATATTGATGCGGTAAACAATGCGCCATCGGCTATTTCACCTGATGCATATTTTATGCGTGACATTGATTTTTATTACAACAACCAAATCAATAGAGGCGAAGCAAAAGTGGTGGGTGAATATGTGTTTTCTTCATCCTATGATCCAGGTGAAGGATGGTCGAGTAGTAATGTTGCACCAACTACAGATTTGGTAAGAACATTTACTGGTTTAAATGTATATACATCTGGACCTGCAAATGGTTTTTCAGTTCGCGTAAATGCAGTAGGATCCGGACCAAACAACAGAGATCTTCGAATAAAAGTTTTTCAAACCATTGTATCTGCGCCTCCTTACAGCGCTGCATTGAACATGCCCAATTTTGAGTATGAAAAAGCAAACATCCAGAATTTGCCTTTATCCCTTTTTCAAAATACAAGTAGTGTAAACATCGGTGTAAATGGAACATCAACAAATAATTTCGACAGAATAGTTGTTTCAAGTATTGGGATAACGTATCCATCAATATTTAATTTTAATGGTACAAAATCGTTTTCATTTAATTTACAACCATCGTCATCAGGCAATTATTTGGTAATTGATAATTTTAATTTTGGTTCACAACAGCCAATACTATTTGATATTACATCAGGTCTAAGATATTATGGCGAAATAGTTTCAACACCAGGCAAAGTGAAGTTTTTGCTACCTCCATCTTCTGTTACACGCTCTTTTAAACTGCAAAATCAAGATGGGATTTATGCCGTGAATAATATTGTTTTAAAAAATTTTGTTGACTTTCAAAATCCGATAAATCAAGGCAATTATCTAATAATTAGCAATCCTGCACTTTATGATGATGGGAATGGAAATAATTATGTAGAAGCATATCGACAATACAGAAGCAGTAGCAATGGAGGTGGGTATTTGGCTAAAATATATGACATCGAAGAATTAACGGATCAATTTGCATTTGGTATAAAAAATCATCCTGCTTCTATTAAAGATTTTATTCAATTGGCAAAAAATCAATTTGCACAAACGGCAGAGTATGTTTTTATAATTGGAAGAGGTGTAAATTATGTTGAGCTAAAATCAAACGAATCTAATCCAATTATCAATCGGTTAAACCTTGTTCCTACATTTGGTTGGCCAGCATCAGATATTTTATTGAGTAGTAGTCCAAATTCTATTTTGCCAAACATTCCAATTGGTAGATTGGCCGCTATAAATGGCGCAGAAGTAAATAACTATTTGTCTAAAATGATTACTTATGAATCCAATCAACAGCAACAAGGATCTACCATTGATGATAAAGCGTGGATGAAACAAATAATACATGTTACAGGTGGAAAAGATAGCAGCGAAAACAATACCTTTAAAACCTACATGAATAACTACAAGTCAATTGTAGAGGATACGCTTTATGGGGGCATTGTAGAATCTTTTTCCAAAACATCGACAGGTACTGTTCAGCAAGCAAGTAGCTTGCGTATCGAGGAATTGTTCAATCAAGGACTTGGATTTGTTGGTTATTTTGGACATTCATCAGCCAATACTTTTGAATTTAATTTAAGCAACCCCGATGTTTACAACAATGTTGGGAAGTATCCGTTTTTTAATGTAAGTGGCTGCAGTGCTGGGAATTTCTATGTGTATGACCCACTAAGATTGTCAGGAAATCTATCCATTTCCGAAAAATATGTATTGGCACAAAATCGAGGAAGTATTGGTTTTTTAGCGGATACACATTTTGGGATTCCTCCATTTTTAAATTTCTATAACAACAATCTATATACGTCTTTTTGTAAATCAATGTATGGCAATACCATTGGCAATCAGATGAAAAATATTATTGAAAACATGGGAGGAGAAAATCCCAGTTTAGATTTCTATACCAGAATACACTTAGAAGAAATTAATCTTCATGGCGACCCCGCTTTAAAAATAAATAGTTTCTCAAAACCAGATTATGTAATCGAGGCAGCTTCCGTAAAAATTTCACCAAATATTATCACGGTTGCAGATAATAATTTCAATGTTTCTGTACAAATGAGAAATATAGGAAAGGCTGTAGGGGATTCAATTTGGGTAAATATAAGTAGAAAGCTTCCTAATGATAGCATTCGTATTGTTTATAAAAAATTAATTCCTGCAATAAGAAGCATTGATTCAATCTCTATTAACGTACCGATTTTCCCTATTTTAGAAAAAGGGTTGAATCAAATTATTGTAACGCTAGATGAAACGAATAGGATTGACGAACAGTATGAGTTCAACAACAGCATCACTAAGGATTTTTATATTTTCGAAGATGAGCTAAGACCAATTTATCCGTATAATTTCTCAATCGTAAACAGGCAAAACTTCAGCTATTTTGCAAATACGGCTAATCCATTAAGTGGAATAAGGGATTACAAACTTGAAATAGATACTACTTATCTTTTTAATTCGCCATTTAAAAAAACATATAACAAAACAAGTGTTGGAGGTTTAATTGAGTTTACCCCTACGGATCTCAGTTATATAGATAGTACAGTATATTATTGGCGTGTGGCAATGGTGCCTAGAAATAACGATGCATATATTTGGAATGATTTTTCTTTTGTGTATTTACCAGGTAGCTCAAGTGGATATAATCAATCGCATTATTATCAATTTTTGAAATCTACATACAACGATATGCGTTTGGATGCAGATCGCAAGTTTAAGTTCAAACAACAAACTCAAGATTTAACCATCAGGTCTGGGCTTTATCCATTTTTTGATTTCGATAGAATCAATGTAAATCTTGATTTTAATCAAGTGGAATTATGGGGTTGTGCAACATTGTTTAGACCCGTAGATTCGATGGAAAACAATTTGCAATTTTATGTGTTCGATACCAATACTTTAGCGAATTGGCGGAATAGGAATGTAAATGCCACGAATGGATTATACGGAAGTCGTCAAGTGTGTTTTAACAGTGCTACACCTGATGATACAACTCGTGCGTTTTTTGAATTTCAATTTAGTTATCCCGTTAACCGTAAGCGTGCCATGGATTTCATAGATTCTGTTCCAGCAGGAATGTACATTGCCGTTACAAACTTTGGAAACAACAGAAACAAAACATTTATTGATAGATGGCAATCTGATACATCAACTTTAGGGTCAGGGAATTCGCTATATCATAAATTCAAATCCATTGGTTTGAATAAAATAGATAGCTTTTATAAAAATATTCCATTTATATTTTTCTTCAAAAAAGGCAGTACGGATTTTACGCCAATTCAAGTAGTTGGACAAACTGATTCATCTTATTTGGATTATACAATTCCTTTAACAACAAAAACTACAGAAGGATATTTCGAATCACCTGTGTATGGTCCTGCTACTAAATGGCAATCATTGCATTGGCAAGGAAGTTCTTCAGATGTAATATCTTCAGACACAGTGAAGGTTCAGATATATGGGGTTACATCACAAGGATCATCTGAATTTTTAGCGGAAGTATACCCATCATTAGATACGACTTTAAATTTTGTAGATGCCGTAAGGTATCCTTATTTAAAATTAAAATCGTTGATGAAAGATACAAGATATGTAACACCAACTCAAATGCGTTACTTAAGAATAAATGCTGATTTTGCTCCTGAAGGTGCTGTTGCCCCATCTATATTATTGCAATCTAAAGACACCCTAGAACAAGCAGAGCCATTAGTATTTAAATTGGCTTTTAAGAATATTAGTGATTTTGATTTCGATAGTTTGATGAAATTTAAATTTGTGATCACTGATCAAAATAATCAGCCACATGAAATTGATATTCCAAATAGAAAACTATTGGTTTCGGGTGATACTTTGATTTTTCAATACACCATTGATACCAAATTATTTGTGGGGAACAATACAATATTTGTTGAATTCAATCCGGATAATCATCAGCCTGAGCAATATCATTTCAACAATATTTTATTTAAAAACTTTTTTGTAAAATCTGATAAATACAATCCTTTGTTAGATGTAACTTTTGATGGGGTTCATATTCTCAATAAAGATATTGTATCAAGTAAACCACAGATTTTAATTAAGCTAAAGGATGAAAGCCGTTTCATGGAGTTAAAAGATACTTCATTGATAAAATTGCAGTTGAGATATCCAGATCAAACATTGCATTCGTTTGCTTTTGGAGATACCATGATGTTTATACCTTCCGATTTAAGTTCTGGTGTTAATGAGGCGAGTATTGAATTCAACCCTTATTTGACAGAAGATGGTGAATACGAATTAATTGTGACGGGTAAAGATGTAGTTGGAAATACAGCAGGAAATTTAGAATATCGTGTGGTTTTTTCAGTGATTAACAAACAAATGATTTCAAATTTGCTAAACTATCCCAATCCGTTTACCACATCCACTGCATTTGTATTTACATTAACGGGTAGTGAAGTGCCTCAAAATTTAAGAATACAAATATTAACCATAACTGGAAAAATAGTAAAAGAAATTACAAAAGAAGAATTGGGAGAAATACATATTGGAAGAAATATCACTTCATATAAATGGGACGGATCAGATATGTACGGACAGCCACTAGGAAATGGCGTTTATATTTACAGGGTTTTAACCAACCATCACAATAAAGCATTGGAGAAATATAAATCTGCCGATGATAACACGGATCGATTTTTTAATAAAGGGTATGGTAAGATTTATTTAATGCGTTAAACACAATTATTTGGATTATTTCTAATAAAATAGACGTAAATCTTAAACTAGATTACCTAATTATTAATTTGATTTTTTATAATGTCATTTTTATTGGTTTTCATTTATTAATATTTAACTTAGCCTACTTTAAAATGTAAATTAATTAATAAGGTATTGTTTGTTATTTATTTAAAAATCAATCTATACAACTTGTGAAATTAAAATGGCTGTTTTAATCATTGAATTTAATTCAAATGAGTAAGTAAAAAGCAGTGTTTCATTGCTTTTTTAAAATGAATTTTTAAAATGAATTTTATTAGATATTTCTTTGCTTTATTTTTTTTCATTTTCATTTCAAATGGAATAGGGCTTGGTCAATCTATACAAATTTCATCATCTAATGCATTTTATTGTAGCGAAGGAAACGTTTCGATAAATTATATTACAACAGGTTCGTTTTTAAATGGCAATGTTTTTACTGCTCAATTAAGTAATTCAAGCGGCCAATTTAGCTCCCCAATTGCAATAGGGACATCCTCAGGTACTTCATCGGGAGATATTCAGGCTCAATTACCTAATAACTTAGTTCCATCTGGGAATTATAAAATCAGAGTTGTTTCAAACAATCCTAGTGTTATTAGTTCCAACAATATTGATATTCCGATTGAGAATGAAGTATTAGATACTTGGATTAGAAGGGCCGACGCGGGAACCCTTCCTAAAAGTTTTGGAATTGGATTTGCCATTGAAAATAAATTATATTTCGGCACAGGCGTTAATGGGAGTAATTCAACAAATGACTTTTGGGAATACAATCCAACAAACAATCTTTGGACAAGAAAGCAAAATTTGTCTATTACAAAATCTGCATCTGTTGGGTTTAGTATTGGAAATAAAGGATATGTATGTACAGGAAATAGTCAAGCAGATTTATGGGAATACGACCCTCAGTTGAATACTTGGTCGCAAAAAGCAAATATTGGTGGTGCAGGAAGGTCGCTTGCATCTGCATTTGTTATAGGAGGATTTGGTTATGTAGGTTTGGGAAAGAGCAATACAGGGGGTTTTTTAAGTGACTTATGGGCATATGATCAATCTACTAATACGTGGGTAAGAAAAGCTGATTTTCCAGGGGGGGCAAGATATGCAGCATTTGGACTTACAATTAATAATAAAGGGTATTTTGGGTTTGGTGTTACAGTTAGTGCTTACAAAAAGGATTTGTGGGAATACAATCCACAATTAGATACTTGGACGCAAAAGGCTAGTTGTATAGGTTCTATTCGCCAAGCGTCAACCGCATTTGCTATTCAAAACAAAGGTTATATTGGACTTGGATATATAAATTCAAATAGAAACGATTTTTTCGAATACAATCAACAAACAGATACTTGGCGACAAATCAACAATTTTACTGGTACAGCTCGTAGAAGTTCAGTTGGACTTGCATTAGGAAACAAAGGATATGTAATTTCAGGAATTGATAATAATGGTAGCACAAATGATCTTTGGGAATATACATCTTCAAAATATTTGATTCGAATTGATTCTGTTCAAAGAATTAATTGTCAGGGTACAACAATCCCAATTTCTTTTAAAACAGGGTGTGAAGATTTTGCCAATAATAATGTTTTTACTGTGGAACTCAGTGATACCTCAGGAAGTTTCGAGAATCCACAAATAATTGGAACATTAAATGCTATTTCAAGCGGAACCATAAATGCCACGATTCCATCAAATGCATTATTCAGTAGAAGGTATTTGGTTCGAATTGTTTCGTCAAATCCACAAGCAATTACTGCTCCAATTTCAATATCTGTTTTACCACAAAATACAGTTCAATTAACATCTGCAATTGGATCTGATTTTCAAAATATTTGTACTGGGAATTCAATTTTACCAATAACTTATTCTGTTTTTGGCATTACAAACATACGAGTAGATTCATTGCCCAATGGCGTATCTGCTAGCTTAATAAATAACATTATAACCTTATCAGGAACAACATCATTAGTTAGGGAAAATAATTATACAATTAATTTATTGGGCGGTTGCGCTACTTCAATCGTAAATGGATCCATCAATGTAAAACCCTTTACTTCTATTACTACACAACCCAGTATTAGTAGACAACAGATTTGTCAGAATTATGTAGCCAATCCATTGAGTGTAGTGGCAAATGGGTTTAATCTATCATATCAATGGTATGCATCAAATGATTCATCAAATCTAACAGGAGCAATCATTCCGGGTGAAACTTCGAGTGTGTTGATACCTCCTACAAATTTGGTAAATACGCAGTATTATTATTGTGTTGTAAGTGGTAATTGTGGTTTGCCCATAAGGTCAAAAGTTTCGGGTAGACATAAAATAACAGAGACAGGATCTTGGTTGGGATTAAATCAAAATTGGAACGATAGTATTAACTGGTGTGGTGGAGTACCTTTAAATACTGCAAATGTCAATATTCCTTCAGGCTCAACAAATTATCCAATCGTTTCTAGTATTGAAGCCAGTTGCAATAACCTTGTTGTAAGTTCTGGCGCAACGCTTACATTAAATAACCAAACTTTAAATATTTCGGGCTCAATCACAAACTCAGGTACAATAAATGCCATAAACGGTTCAATCAATTTAAATGGAATCGCCGCAGCTCAAACAATTACGCCTAGTAATTTTTTTAAAAGTAAAATTAAAAACTTAAAAATAAGTAACAGCAATGGGGTGTCTATAATTGGGGTAAATGATACCTTGAAAATATTAGGTGATTTGTCGTTTGGAAAAAGTAATTGCACCTTAAACACCAACAATAACATCACAATCATTTCTGATTCTATTAAAACAGGAAACATTTCGGATATAACTTCTGATGGCGTGAATTCAGGCGTTTATTTTGGAAATAAAATCGTAGGAAATGTAACAGTTGAAAGATACGTCCCAAATCATTTTAAAGCGTGGCAATTATTATCAACACCAACAGCTGGTCAAACCATCAAAGATGCTTGGCAAGAAGGGAATGCTAGATTGGTAAATGGAAGACCTGGTTATGGCACTACGTTAGTGAGCAACCTGACAAATGCCATTTCGCCAAGTTTGGGCTTTGATTTTTTTTCGCCTAATGGTGCAACGATAAAAACGTACAACGCATCAACAAATTCTTGGGAAGGCGTTTCGTCTACCTTTAACAGCATCAACAACCCTAAAGGATATGCATTGTTTGTTCGGGGTGATAGGTCTGTTACAGTTTATAATCAACCTGCTACGGCAACCACATTAAGAACTTCAGGGGTTATATATCAACCAATAAATCCACCACCAACAATTACAGTTGCAGCGAATAAGTTTGAATCGGTTGGAAATCCGTATGCTTCTGCTATCGACCTGAGTAAACTAACTAGAACTGGAGGTGTGCAAGATGTATATTATGTTTGGGATCCTAAATTAACACCAACATATTACGGCGGTGGTTACAGAACATTAGTAAGGGTAGGAGAAGGATATATAGCTGTCCCTGCGGATCCTAATCCTTCAAGCTATTATAACGCTTCAAATCAAAATATTAATATTCAATCCGGACAAGCTTTTTTTGTAAAAGCGGATAGCGCTTTGGGTGACGGAACATTATCATTTAATGAAAATTGTAAAGTAAAAAATGATGCCATTGTTACCCGGACTACAACAGAATCAGTAAAAAAGATTTTCGTTAATTTGAATCGCGAAACAAATGAAGGATCTGTGTTATTAGATGGTGTAGTTTCATTGTTTGATGAAACGTATCAAAATGAATTAAATTATTCAGACGCATCAAAATTATTTATAGGCAATTCAGAAGGCTTGTCGATTTTCCAAAGTAATAAAACAATAGCTGCAGAAAAAAGAGCGTTGCCGAATGCTGCAGACACAATCTTCTACAAGCTAAATCAACTAAAAAATCTTCAGTATAACCTATCTATAAAATTCGAAAATTTTGAAGAGGGTATGTTGAATCCAATTTTGGTAGATAGATACACAGGCGTTCAGCAAATGTTGATGCTAAATAATGTCAATTTGATTCAGTTCGCTGTAACAAGTGATGTACTATCGTCGAACCCTAATCGCTTTTATTTGATGTATAAACCAATGCAAACTGTGCCAGTGAATTTTACTTCAATAACAGCTGAAAATGTTTCAAAAAATATCAATAAGATTAATTGGAAAGTTGAAAATGAAATCAATATTGCTCGTTACGACATTGAAAAAAGTGTTGATGGAAGGTCGTTTGATTTGATGGGAAATATAGCTTCAGCATTTAATAATGGTCAATCAGGAGCGTATCAATTTGTAGATTCAATAGCTGGTTCTGATGATGTGTTTTATCGCGTGAAATCTGTTGATTTTGATGGTTCAAAATCGTTTAGTAATATCGTTAGGGTTTCATCGTCATTAGCTACTCAAAAACTTTATGTTTCGCCCAATCCGGTTGAAAACAAACTAATCAAACTTTACTTTACAGACCAAACCAAAGGGAAGTATCTTCTAAGTGTTTTGGATGCAAAAGGACAGCAAATAAATTCAGCGGGTTATTTACTAACGGATGCCAATAATTGCTTTAAATTATCTGTAAAAGAAATCATTCATTCTGGCATTTATTTTTTAAAGGTTGATGGTCCCAATAATATACAAACCGTAATTCCTTTCGTAATTCAATAAGTTCATTCTTAATTAGCTCGTATCAATCGACTAATATTAATATCTTTACCATTAAAAAATTCATGGCTAAAATTGGTATCAATCTTTCAACTGGAAGTTTGCAGAAAGAGGAAATAATTGTAGGAATAGATTTGGGAACAACAAATAGTTTGATTGCTATTGTGCATCCTGAGACAAAAAAGCCAATTGTTTTAAAAGAGTTTAATGGAAGTTCAATTGTGCCATCTGTTATTCATTTTGAAAAAAATGGGCAAATAACGGTAGGTGAATTGGCAAAGTCTCAATTGGAGCTAAATCCGGAGCGAACGGTTTTTTCTGTAAAAAGATTGATGGGTAAAAGTTATCAAGAAGCAACAGCATTAAAAGATCTAATCAGCTATAAATATGTAGCAGATGCAAACGAATCTGCAATAGTTAAAATACAAATAGGTGATTTGTTTTACACACCTACCGAACTTTCTTCGCTAATCTTAAAATCATTAAAAGAAAGGGCCGAACATATTTTAAAAACACCTGTAAATAAAGCGGTAATTACCGTCCCTGCATATTTTAATGATGAGCAAAGGCAAGCTACAAGAGAAGCTGGAAAACTAGCCGGATTAGAGGTTTTGAGAATTATAAATGAACCAACTGCTGCAAGTTTAGCATACGGAATTGGTTTGCATAATGAGTCCATCGGTAAAAGCGAAACCGTTGCAGTTTATGATTTAGGTGGAGGCACATTTGATATTTCAATCTTGTCCATTTCTGATGGCATTTTCGAAGTAATGTCTACTAACGGAGATACCCATTTGGGAGGTGATGATATTGATTCTATGATTGTTAAACATTGGATTGCTCAATTGGGTGTTGATGAAAAGTTAATAGAAACGGATAAGGAAATGATGCAGGCATTTAGATTGAAAGCTGAGGAGGCGAAAAAGCATCTGTCCCAATCAGAATTGTTCACTGGTGATATTAATAAAAGGACGATAAGTTTATCATTAAATGATTTTGAACAACTGATAACGCCAATGGTTGAACGCACAATATCTTGTTGTAAACAAGCTTTATTGGATGCGGGTTTGAAGAAATCGGATATCAACAATGTTGTAATGGTGGGTGGCAGTACAAGGGTTCCTTTGGTAAAAAAAATGGTTGGTGATTTTTTTGGTAAACCTGTAAATGATTCTGTAAATCCGGATGAAGTGGTGGCGCTTGGCGCTGCTTTACAAGCGGATGTATTGGCTGGAAATACTAAAGATGTTTTATTGCTCGACATTACTCCGTTGAGCTTGGGTATAGAAACAGCAGGTGGATTAATGGATGTTATGATTCCTAGAAATGCTAAAATTCCTTCAAAAGCATCAAGACAATATACTACTCAAATTGATGGTCAGGGCTCTATGCGAATAAGTGTGTATCAAGGGGAAAGAGATTTGGTAAAAGACAATAGAAAACTTGCCGAATTTAACCTAAAAAACATTCCAGGAATGCCAGCAGGTTTGCCGAAAGTAGAAGTTGGGTTTTTAATAAATGCAGACGGTATTTTAGTGGTATCGGCAAAAGAATTACGAAGTGGGGTGTCTCAAACAATTGAAGTAAAGCCAAGATTGAATTTAGATGATGCCACTGTTGAGCAAATGCTTTTAGATTCTATGGTACATGCCAAAGAAGATATTTTGCTTAGAGCCCTGGCAGAAGCCAAAACAGAAGGCGAACAACTTTTAAAAACTACAGAGCAATTTTTGCAAAAAAACAGCCAATTACTAACGCAGACAGAAATGATTGATACGGCAAATGCGATGCAGGCGTTGCAGTTGGCAATAACAATGGACGATAAAAATTTGGTCCAAGAAAAAACGGACGCTTTGAATTCAATTTCAAGGCCTTATGCTGAAAGAATAATGGATATGGCAATTGCTGAAGCAATGAAAGGGAAAAGTATTTAATCTCAATTTGTATAGTCCAATTTTATTTTAATTGAGCCATACGACTTACATATTTTCCAATTAAATCAAATTCAATGTTTACGAGGCTTTCAGCTTGTATATGCTTGATATTGGTATGTTGGTAAGTGTAAGGAATAATGGCAACTTTAAACGTATCATTGGTAACTCCGAAGCAGGTTAAGCTAATGCCGTTGATGGAAACAGAACCTTTTTCAATGATTAAATGTGCAAATTGTTTATCAAATTTGAATTGGTACTCCCAACTTCCATCTTTTTCGATAACAGAAAGACATGTTGCAGTACAATCCACATGACCTTGAACAATATGCCCATCTAGTCTACCATTCATTAGCATACAGCGTTCTAAATTTATTTCAGTGCCCAAAATCCAGTGATTCAGATTTGTTTTTTGCAAGGTTTCTAAAATAGCAGTTACTTGGTAAGTATTTTCTTTGAATGCTTCAACGGTTAGGCAAACGCCGTTGTGGGAAACGCTTTGATCAACTTTTAATTCGGGAGAAAGTGTTGATTCTATCCAAAAAGTTTTGTTGGTTCCGTGGGTAGAAATGTCGATAATTATACCTGTATTTTCAATAATTCCTGTAAACATGCGCTAATTTCGGAAATTTCTTGAAAACTAATTTTTTATTTTCAATTATAATTCTATATTTGCGCTCCACAAAACAAGCATTAAAAAAAATAAAGGATATCAATTATGTTAATTATCGACTCAAAAGATTGTGAAAACATCGACAAAGCATTAAAAAAGTATAAGAAGAAATTCGAAAAAAGTCGTGTTTTATTGCATTTAAGAGAAAGACAATGTTTTACTAAACCTTCTATCAAGCGTAGAACAGAAGTCTTGAAAGCAGTTTACAAGCAACAAATGGCAGCTGGAAAATTCGATTAATTTTCTACTCATTTAATATATTTTCCGATGGACATAGTTTTAATTAACTTCGTTCATCGGATTTTTTATGGATAATACACCCCAACTATATATCAGTAATTTTTTAGATTATCTAAAATTTCAAAAGCGTTACGCGCAACATACCATTACATCCTATAATACTGATCTAACTGATTTTTTCGATTATTTACAAACTCAATTTAACGAACAGCATATTAAATCCATCAAGTCTGGATTGGTAAGATCTTGGTTGGCTGAACTCAAAATAAATAATCAGAGTTCCAAAACAATCAATCGAAAAATATCAACTTTAAAAACGTTTTTCAAATATCTGCTTCGGCAGGGTGAAATTGAAACCAGTCCAATGGCTACAATTGTTACGCCAAAGCAAAATAAAAGATTGCCGGAGTTTGTAGACAAAAGAGATACGGATACATTGTTTTCAAACGTAACCTTTGAAGAAGATTGGAATGGTAAAACGGAGCATTTGGTTTTAATGATTTTGTATCACACTGGAATAAGGCAGGCAGAATTGATTGGGTTGAAAAATTCAGCAATTGATAAATATAATTCTACAATAAAAGTTTTAGGAAAAGGAAATAAAGAACGCATTATTCCAATTGGCAAAGATTTGTTGGGTGAAATTATGAAATACCAAAATGCCAAAGCGCAACAAATAAGCAATCCTGATCTAGAATGTTTACTCGTTAGGGAGAATGGCAAAAAGCTTTATGCCAAATGGGTGTACAATGCAGTTAAAAAGAATTTGTCATTAATTACAACGATTCAAAAAAGGAGTCCCCATGTACTAAGGCATACGTTTGCCACGCATTTGAGTAATAATGGCGCGGATTTAAACGCAATTAAAGAATTATTGGGACATAGCAGTTTGGCTGCCACCCAAATCTACACACACAATACGATAGAAAAGTTAAAGGATATTTATAAGCAAGCGCATCCCAAGGCCTGAGAAATAAAATTTTGTCAAAAAAGTAATTTTATTTGAATAGTATCGTTTAATGAAGTAAATTATGCAATGAAAGCTTAGGGCAAATAAAAAAAGCTTTAAATCAAATTAATCATTAAAAAATCTATCGTATGAACTTAAACATTCAAACTGTTCATTTTGATGCAGACATCAAATTGAGAAACCACATTGAACAAAAAATTCAAAAATTAAATCAGTTTCATGATCGGATTACAAACGTGAATATTTATTTGAAACTAGATAATATCGTGCACAAAATAAAAGATAAAATTGTGGAAATAAAAGTTGCTATTCCAAAGCATGAATTCTTTGTAAAGCAATCCTGTAAATCGTTTGAAGAAAGCTTTGACATGGCAATGGATTCAATTGTAAACCAAATAAAAAAGCAAAAAGCAAAAAAATAACCATAAAAAATTCAAGAAAAAAAAAGGTCTTTCCGGGAGGAAAGATTTTTTTTTGATTTTTTTTTTAAAAAAGTTGAAAAGTTTTTTTGCTATTAATCATTTTCTCTTACCTTTGCCTTCCTTAAAAAAGAGAACGCTAAAAATCTCGATTAAAAGGAAGAGTTCTTAAAATACAGTTGGTTGCGAAAGGTAGAGAGATGTGACGTTGTTTCATCGAAGGCCATTGCTAAAACTAGATTTGCTTAAAATAAAAAATGCCGAGGTAGCTCAGTTGGTAGAGCAGCTGATTTGTAATCAGCAGGTCGTGGGTTCGACTCCCTTCCTCGGCTCATTTTTTTAAGGGCAGTTACCAGAGTGGCCAAATGGGGCGGACTGTAAATCCGCTGTCTTTCGACTTCGGTGGTTCGAATCCACCACTGCCCACAGTTCTTTAAAAAAGTTTGAAGTTTCAAGCAGCTTCAATCACTGAACACCAAAAGTTGAATAGAAAATGCGGAAGTAGCTCATTTGGTAGAGCGATAGCCTTCCAAGCTATAGGTGGCCGGTTCGAGCCCGGTCTTCCGCTCTTGGTTTTTTAGTCATGCTCTGCAAGCCGTGGTAGCTCAGGGGTAGAGCACTTCCTTGGTAGGGAAGGGGTCGTGAGTTCGATTCTCACCTATGGCTCAAAAAAGAATTCAAGCAATAATTTTTATTGCTTTTAATAACAAAAGATTAAGTCAGTTATTTGCCGACTATAAATGCAGATAAAATAAAATTTCAAAACAATAAATAAAATTTAAAAAATGGCAAAAGAATCATTCAAGAGGGATAAACCCCATCTTAACGTTGGAACCATCGGTCACGTAGATCATGGAAAAACAACACTTACAGCCGCTATAACCGATGTTTTGTCAAAAAAAGGTTTAGCGGAGAAAAAAAATTATGACGATATCGATGGTGCTCCTGAAGAAAAAGAAAGAGGTATCACGATTAACACTGCGCACGTTGAGTACGCAACTGCTACTCGTCACTATGCACACGTAGATTGTCCAGGTCACGCCGATTACGTTAAAAACATGATCACTGGTGCGGCTCAAATGGATGGAGCTATCTTAGTAGTTGCGGCTACTGATGGTCCAATGCCTCAAACAAAAGAGCATATCCTTTTGGCTCGTCAGGTAGGTGTACCTCAAATTGTGGTTTTCATGAACAAAGTAGATCTTGTTGATGATCCAGAATTATTAGAATTAGTTGAAATGGAAATCCGTGAGTTATTATCTTCTTATGGATTTGATGGTGATAACACGCCAATTATCCAAGGTTCTGCAACTGGCGCTTTAGCTGGTGAAGACAAATGGGTAGCTAAAATCGATGAGTTAATGGCAGCTGTTGATAGCTACATTCCATTACCTCCAAGATTAGTTGATTTACCTTTCTTGATGAGTGTTGAGGACGTATTCTCTATCACTGGTCGTGGAACAGTAGCAACTGGTCGTATCGAAAGAGGTCGTATCAAAGTTGGTGAAGGTATTGAGATTGTAGGTTTGATGGAAAAACCATTAACTTCTACAGTTACAGGTGTTGAGATGTTTAAAAAATTATTAGACGAAGGTGAAGCTGGAGATAACGCAGGTTTATTGTTACGTGGTATTGAAAAGACTCAAATCCGTCGTGGTATGGTTCTTTGTAAGCCAGGTTCAATTACTCCGCACACTGAATTCAAAGGTGAGGTTTACGTATTGAGCAAAGAAGAAGGTGGACGTCACACGCCATTCTTTAACAAATATCGTCCTCAGTTTTATTTCCGTACTACAGACGTTACTGGTGAAGTAACATTGAATGCTGGTACCGAAATGATTATGCCTGGTGATAACACTAACTTAACAGTTACATTGATCCAACCAATCGCGATGGAAAAAGGTTTGAAGTTTGCGATTCGTGAAGGTGGACGTACTGTTGGAGCTGGACAGGTTACAGAAATCATTAAATAGTTTTTTGTAATTACAGATAACTTAAAAGATAATAACTATCTTTAAAAAATAAATTCAAAAGCTGTCCTGAATCATATCAGGATAGCTTTTGCTTTCTACGGGCATGGTGCAACGGTAGCATACGGGTCTCCAAAACCTTTGATCTGGGTTCGAATCCTAGTGCCCGTGCTGAATTTTGTTTTAGCGTTTAAAGTATAAATTTTAATTTAAAATTTATACTTTTGAAACGAATTAAACAACAAACGACATAAAACGAATTATATGAACAAGTTCACAAGTTTTGTAAAAGAATCATATCTTGAATTGGTTGAGCAAGTAAGCTGGCCAAAATGGGAGCAATTGCAACAATCAACAATGATTGTAATTGGTGCAACACTATTCATTACTTTGATTGTTGGCGGAATGGATTTTATCGCCAGTGGATCAATGAAATTTATCTACTCACTATTTAAGTAATCATGGAAGATATACAAACGATTGAAAATACAGTTCCTACTCCTGCTGAAAAAGAAACAAAATGGTACGTTTTGAGGGTTGTTAGTGGAAAAGAACGTAAAATAAAAGAATATTTAGATAAAGACATTATTCGTAATGGTTGGGATAAAATCATTAAGCAGATTTTTCTTCCCGTTGAGAAAGTGTATAAAGTTGCCAATGGAAAAAAGGTGATGCGTGAAAGAAACTATTATCCTGGTTACATAATGATTGAAGTAAGTGGATCAAATTTTCCGGATGATATCGTTCAAAGCATCAGCAATATAAGTAACGTAATGCATTTCTTAACTGATGGAAAAGGTTCAAAAGGTCAAATCATCAGCCTAAGAAAATCAGAAGTGAATAAGATGTTGGGTAAAATGGATGAGATGAGCGATATCGGTAGCGTAACGATGAGTGAACCATTCATTATTGGCGAAACCATCAAAATTATCGATGGTCCATTCAATGATTTCAATGGTGTTATCGAAGAAGTAAACGACGAGAAAAAGAAAATCAAAGTACAAGTAAAAATATTTGGACGCGCTACTCCTGTAGAATTGAATTATATGCAGGTAGAGAAAATTGCGTAAAAAATATTTAAGCGTATAAAAAATCAAAACCCTTGTAATGAAAATTATGAGGGTTTTTTGTTGGAGGAAATTGGTATTAAATGCCAGATAATAAAAGTTTAAATTGCTTCGCTGGTTTAATAGTTTAATGGTTTAGGGTTGGATGTATTCTCCCGTTGCGCCCTTGAAATAAAAAAGTTTAATTCGCTTCGCTGGATTAATAGTTTAATGGTTTATGAAGTTGTGAATAACAATCAAAGAAAGGTCATAGCCAAAAATACTTTAAATTAGATTTTGAATTTCTTTGCTTTCCAATGGCTAAACTTCCCCTTAGGGCTTCAAACCCCAAACATCAAACCCCAAACATCAAACCCCAAACCCCAAACTTTAAACAAAAAAAATCCCCAACAATGTTTTTTTTATAAAATATTTCATTAGCTTTGCCGCCCCAATCAGTTCTTTATTATTAAGAATCTATCTAATGATGGATTTGGGAGTTTTAGCAAATGCTAAAACGTTATCACCAAAAAATTAAAAAAAATGGCAAAAGAAATCACCGGCTATGTGAAGCTCCAGTGTAAAGGAGGACAAGCCAACCCAGCGCCGCCAATCGGTCCCGCGTTAGGTTCGAAGGGTTTGAACATCATGGAGTTCTGTAAGCAATTCAATGCGAGAACCCAAGACAAACCAGGAAAAGTATTACCTGTATTAATTACTGTTTACGCAGACAAATCTTTTGATTTTGAAATCAAAACTGCTCCAGCTCCAGTACAATTGATGGATGCAGCTAAGATTACTAGCGGAAGTAAAGAACCAAACCGTGTAAAGGTTGGTAAAGTTACTTGGGCGCAAATTGAAGAAATCGCAAAAGATAAAATGGCTGATCTAAACGCATTTACGTTAAAAAGCGCAATGAGCATGGTTGCAGGAACTGCACGCAGCATGGGCTTAAACGTAGAAGGTACAGCTCCTTGGGAAAATAACTAAATCGTCAACCATTCGGATTAAATACCGGATATAAATTTTTTTAACAATGATTACTAAAAAAAGAAAAATAGCCAATGCTAAGGTTGACGCCGACAAAGCTTATACGCTTAAGGAAGCATCCTCTTTAGTTAAAGAAATAAATACTACAAAATTCGATAGCTCAGTTGACTTACACGTTAAGTTGGGCGTTGATCCTAAAAAAGCAGACCAAGCCATTCGTGGAACGGTTTCTTTACCTCATGGTACTGGTAAAACTAAAAAAGTTTTGGTTTTGTGCACACCAGATAAAGAAGCAGAAGCAAATGCTGCAGGTGCTGATTATGTTGGATTAGACGAATTTATCACAAAAATAGAAAGCGGTTGGACAGATATCGACGTTATTGTTGCTACACCGGCTGTAATGCCTAAAATTGGTAAATTGGGTAAAGTGTTAGGTCCTCGTAACTTAATGCCAAATCCAAAAACAGGAACGGTAACAAATGATGTTGCTGGTGCTGTTAAAGATTTGAAAGGTGGTAAAATCGCCTTCAAAGTTGATAAAGTAGGTATCATTCATGCATCAATCGGTCGTGTAAGTTTTGCGCCTGAAAAAATTGCTGAAAATTGCCAAGAATTTATCAACGCAATTATTAAATTAAAACCAGCCACTTCAAAAGGTTTATACCTAAGAGGGGTAAGCATGGCAAGCTCAATGAGCCCAGGCATCATGGTCGACACAAAATCTGTTCTAAACTAAATCTCAACCGCTTGGGTTAAAGGCCCAGGGTAAAAATATTTGTTATGACAAAACAAGAAAAAAATGAGGTAATCGAATTGCTGAAAGGTAAATTCGCTCAATACAATAACTTTTACATCACCGACACAGAAAGTTTAACTGTAGCTCAGGTAGGTAAATTACGTAGCGTTTGTTTCGACAAGCAAGTTGAAATGAAAGTAGCTAAAAACACCTTAATCAAAAAAGCATTAGAAAGTTTGGATGCTGAAAAATATGCAGGTGTTTTCGATTCTTTGCATAAAGTAACAGCTTTGATGTTTAGCGAAAATCCAAAAGATCCAGCTGTTATCTTAAGTGGTTTCCGTAAAGCAAACAACAAAGAAAAACCAGTTTTGAAAGCTGCGTTTATCAATGGTGATGTATTTGTTGGTGACAATCAATTGAAAGCATTAACGTTAATTAAAACCAAAAACGAATTAATCGGCGATTTGATTGGATTGTTACAAGCTCCAATTCAACGTGTGTTAGGCGCTTTGGAAAACAAAGACAATGCTCAAAAAGCTGAACCAGTTGCAGAAGTAGCACCAGTAGTTGAAGCGGCTCCAGTTGCAGAATCACCAGTAGTTGAAGCTGCACCAGTTGTAGAAGCAGCTCCTGCAGTTGAAGAAGCAGCTCCAGCTGTTGAAGAAACTCCGGCTCCAGAGGCTCCAACAGCATCTGAAGATGCTGCTACAGAAGAATAATTTAAAATTAGTAATTAACCTGGCCGATGGTAAAATAAGGCAATAAACAATTTTTTTAAATCTCCGCCGGAGTCGAAAACAATGAAGGCGGAAAAAATTCAAACAAAATGGCAGAAATTAAAGCATTAGCAGAAACCTTAGTAGGTTTAACTGTAAAAGAAGTTCAAGAATTAGCTGAATTCTTAAAATCAGAGTATGGAATCGAACCAGCAGCAGCTGCAGTAGTAGTTAGCGCAGGTGGCGATGGTCCAGCAGCAGCAGAAGAAAAAACATCTTTCAATGTTATTCTTAAGAGTGGTGGTGCAAACAAATTAGCAGTTGTTAAATTGGTTAAAGAAATGACTGGTTTAGGACTTAAAGAAGCTAAAGATTTAGTTGATGGTGCTCCAAAACCTGTTAAAGAAGGTGTTGATAAAGCAACAGCTGAAGATATCAAAACTAAATTAACTGAAGCAGGTGCTGAAGTTGAATTAGCTTAATTCTTTTTAAGATAATTTTTAAAAAAGCTCCGAATTTTTCGGGGCTTTTTTATTATACATACGTTTGGTGTTTGGCGTTTGGTGTTTTTTGTTTGTGGTTTGTAGTTTATGGTTTGTTGTTTCATGAAACATCGGCAGACGAAAATTTCCAACCTTTTGAACGCATTGAACTCATTGAACCTTTTGCTTTTGTTTGGATGGATCTTCGGAAAGTAACGTGATGCCTAACTTCACAAACTTCACAAACCTCACAAACCTCACAAACCTCACAAACCTCAAAAACCTCAAAAACCTCAAAAACCCCTTCAAAGTAAGTGTTGAAAATCTTCAACCCCTACAAAACCCCAACATTTCTGTCAAAATATCAAAAAAAATTCTTACAATAGATTTTTTTTCAAATTTATTGATTAACTTCGCCGTCCTTTAATTTAGGAATGGTAAATCGTGTCCATACCCTAATGAAAAAGGCCTACACTAAAAAGATTTTATTTACATATGTCTGCAACAAAAACAACCACTGCAAATCGTTTCAATTTCGGAAAAGTTGAACTTATAGCAGAACAACCTGATTTACTGGGAATCCAGATTCAATCATTTAAAGATTTCTTTCAATTAGAAACAACCCCTGACAAACGTAATGTTGAAGGATTGTTTAGAGTGTTTAAAGAAAATTTCCCAATCACGGATACTAGAAACATTTTCGTATTGGAATTTTTGGATTATTTCGTGGATCCTCCACGTTATACCATCGAAGAGTGTATTGAGAGAGGACTTACTTACGCTGTTCCATTAAAAGCTAAACTTCGTTTGAGCTGTAATGATGAAGAACACGTAGATTTCCAAACAATCGTTCAGGATGTGTTTTTAGGAAATATTCCTTACATGACACCAAGAGGTACCTTTGTAATCAATGGTGCTGAAAGGGTAGTTGTAAGTCAACTTCATCGTTCTCCAGGTGTATTTTTTGGACAATCTGTTCACCCGAACGGAACTAAAATTTATTCTGCAAGGGTTATCCCTTTCAAAGGAGCATGGATGGAATTTGCAACAGATATCAATAACGTAATGTTTGCATATATCGATCGTAAAAAGAAATTCCCTGTTACTACATTATTGCGTTCAATCGGTTTCGAAACAGATAAAGATATCTTGGAACTTTTTGGAATGGCAGATGAAATTAAGGCAGATAAAAAAACACTTGAAAAACACATTGGTAAAAAATTAGCAGCTCGTGTACTTCGTACTTGGGTGGAAGATTTCGTAGATGAAGATACTGGTGAGGTAGTTTCTTTAGAACGTAATGAAGTTATTTTAGAAAGAGATATTGTTTTGGATGAAAGCAATATCATGGAAATCGTAAAACTTCAAACCAAGAGTGTTTTCGTACAAAAAGAAGAAGTTAGTGGAGATTACGCAATCATCTACAATACATTAAATAAAGATACTTCAAACAGTGAGTTGGAAGCGGTTCAGCATATCTATAAGCAATTGCGTGGTGCTGATGCTCCAGATGATGAAACAGCAAGAGGTATTATCGATAAATTATTCTTCAGTGATAAGCGTTACGATTTAGGTGAAGTTGGTCGTTATAAAATCAATCGTCGCCTTGGTTTGAACTATCCACTTGAAAAGAAAGTATTAACTAAAGAAGATATCATTTCTATCATTAAATACTTGGTGTTATTAACCAACGGAAAAAGTGAAGTGGATGATATTGATCACTTAAGCAATCGTAGAGTTCGTACAGTAGGAGAGCAATTATATGCACAATTTGGTGTTGGTTTGGCACGTATGGCTAGAACAATCCGTGAGCGTATGAACGTACGTGATAATGAAGTATTTACGCCAGTTGATTTGATTAATGCAAGAACATTATCTTCTGTTATCAACTCATTCTTCGGAACGTCTCAGTTATCACAATTCTTAGATCAAACCAATCCACTTAGTGAAATCACCCATAAGCGCCGTATTTCGGCACTTGGACCCGGCGGTTTAAGTAGAGAGAGAGCTGGTTTTGAGGTGAGAGACGTGCATTATTCTCACTACGGACGTTTATGTACTATTGAAACACCAGAAGGTCCAAACATTGGATTGATTTCAACACTTTGTGTGCATGCCATGATTAACGAAATGGGTTTCATTGAAACACCTTATCGTAAAGTAGAGAATGGAAAAGTGGATATGAAAAAAATCACTTTCCTAAGTGCAGAAGAAGAAGATACAGCAAAAATTGCACAGGCAAACGTTGAATTAAACAGCAAAGGAGAGTTCGTTGAAGACAGAATCAAATCTCGTCAAACTGGCGATTTCCCTATTTTAGATAAAGGTGAAGTAGAATATATGGACGTTGCGCCAAACCAAATTGTAGGTTTGAGTGCTTCTCTAATTCCTTTCCTTGAGCATGATGATGCCAACCGTGCATTGATGGGATCAAACATGCAACGTCAGGCCGTTCCATTGGTTAAGCCTGAAGTTCCAATTGTAGGTACTGGTCTTGAAGCAAAAGCTGCTCGTGATGCAAGAATTCAAATTCATGCAGAAGGTGATGGAGTTGTAGAATACGTTGACGCAAACGAAATTCATGTTCGTTACAAGCGTTCTGAAACACAACAATTGGTAAGCTTTGAAGATGATCTTAAAATTTATAAACTTACAAAATTCGTTCGTACCAACCAGGAAACTTGCATCAACTTACGTCCAGCTGTAACAAAAGGACAAAAAGTTTCTGATGGAGATTTCTTAACAGAAGGATACGCAACACGTGGTGGTGAAATCGCTTTAGGTCGTAACCTAAAAGTGGCTTTCATGCCATGGAAAGGGTACAACTTCGAGGATGCGATTGTTATAAATGAAAAAGTAGTAAAAGAAGATTTGTTTACCTCTTTACATATCAGCGAATTTGAAACAGAAGTTCGTGATACTAAATTGGGTGAAGAAGAATTAACGCCAGATATTCCAAACGTTAGTGAAGAAGCTACTAAAGATTTAGACCAAAACGGTATCATCAGAATTGGTGCTTCAATCAAAGAAGGCGATATCATCATTGGAAAAATCACTCCAAAAGGAGAAAGTGATCCAACACCAGAAGAGAAATTATTGAGAGCAATCTTTGGAGATAAAGCTGGAGATGCTAAAGATGCTTCTTTGAAAGCACCAAGCGGAACAGAAGGGGTTGTTATCAATAAAAAATTATTCCAACGCGCTAAAAAAGATAAGAATACCAAGGTAAGAGAAAAAGCTCAATTGGATAAAATTGAGAAAACACATGAGAAGAACGAAATCGATATTCTTGAACTTTTACAAAGTAAATTATTAACGCTTTTGAAGGATAAAACCAGTCAAGGTGTTAGCAACAATTTTGGTGAAGTATTGATTGGCAAAGGCGCTAAATTTAATGCTAAAAATATCTCTGGAATTGACTTCCAAAATGTAAATCCTTTGGGATGGACAGGAGAAGCTACTACAGATGAATTAATCAATGTTTTGTTGCACAATTTCAGCATCAAGTACAATGAAGAATTGGGTAGATACAAAAGAGAGAAATTCAATATTTCTATCGGAGACGAATTACCTGCAGGTGTATTGAAATTAGCTAAGGTGTATATCGCGGTTAAACGTAAACTTAAAGTAGGGGATAAGATGGCGGGACGTCACGGTAACAAAGGTATTGTTGCTAAAATCGTTCGTCAAGAAGATATGCCATTCCTTGAAGATGGAACACCAGTTGATATCGTGTTGAATCCACTAGGGGTACCTTCACGTATGAACCTTGGACAGATTTATGAAACTGCATTGGGTTGGGCTGGTGAAAAATTAGGTATTCGTTTTGCAACGCCAATCTTCGATGGTGCTTCTGTTGAAGAAATTGCAGAAAATATCGAAAAAGCTGGTTTACCTAAGTTTGGTCATACATACTTATACGACGGAGAAACTGGAGATCGTTTTGATCAAAAAGCAACCGTAGGTATCATTTACATGATTAAGCTTCACCACATGGTTGATGATAAAATGCATGCTCGTTCTATCGGACCGTATAGCTTGATTACACAACAACCTTTGGGTGGTAAGGCTCAATTTGGTGGTCAGCGTTTTGGGGAGATGGAGGTTTGGGCATTGGAGGCTTATGGTGCTTCAAACATCTTGCAAGAATTACTTACATTGAAATCAGATGATATCATCGGAAGAGCAAAAACTTACGAAGCGATTGTGAAAGGTGAAAACATTCCAAGAGCAGGTATCCCTGAATCATTCAATGTATTGGTTCATGAATTAAGAGGTTTAGGTTTGGACTTGAAGTTTGAGTAAGCGAATATGAATTTTAGTCCGCTTTTCAACTGAATTTAAAAACATTATCAAAACATTTTTTAAAATATGGCATTCAAAAAAGAAAATCGTCCGAGACCAACATTCTCAAAAATTACCATTGGTTTGGCATCTCCGGATAGTATCTTGGAAAGAAGTTACGGTGAAGTAATTAAACCCGAAACCATTAATTATAGAACATACAAGCCAGAAAGAGATGGTCTTTTCTGCGAACGAATTTTCGGACCAGTAAAAGATTACGAGTGTGCTTGTGGAAAGTATAAGCGTATCCGTTATAAAGGCATTGTGTGTGATCGTTGTGGTGTTGAAGTTACTGAGAAAAAAGTTCGTCGTGAAAGAATGGGACACATCAAATTGGTGGTGCCTGTAGTTCATATCTGGTACTTTAAATCTTTGCCTAATAAAATTGGTTATCTTTTAGGAATGAGTTCTAAGAAATTAGAAACCATTATCTATTATGAAAGATTTGTGGTTATTCAACCAGGTATCAGAGCAGATAAAGATCAAAAATTTGGTGATCTTTTATCTGAAGAAGAATATTTGGATATTTTGGATGCATTGCCAAAAGAAAATCAAATGCTTCCTGATGAAGATCCAAATAAATTCATTGCGAAAATGGGTGCAGAAGCAGTTCATGCAATGTTGGGTCTTTTAGATTTAGATCAATTGAGTTTTGATTTACGTAATTCAGCAGCAACAGAAACATCTCAACAACGTAAAGCAGATGCCTTAAAGCGTTTGAGCGTTGTAGAAAGTTTCCGTGAAGCAAATACAAGAATTGTAAATCGTCCAGAATGGATGGTTATGCAATATATTCCAGTTATTCCACCAGAATTAAGACCATTGGTTCCTTTGGATGGTGGCCGTTTCGCATCTTCTGATTTGAATGATTTATATCGTCGTGTTATTATTCGTAACAACCGTTTAAAGCGTTTATTAGAAATTAAAGCACCAGAAGTAATCTTACGTAATGAAAAACGTATGCTTCAGGAGTCTATCGATTCATTATTTGACAATAGCCGTAAATCAAATGCTGTTAAAGCAGAAGGTGGAAGGGCATTGAAATCATTGAGTGATGTATTGAAAGGTAAACAAGGTCGTTTCCGTCAAAACTTATTGGGTAAGCGTGTGGATTATTCAGGTCGTTCGGTAATTGTGGTTGGTCCTGAAATGAAAATGCATGAGTGTGGTTTACCAAAAGATATGGCTGCGGAATTGTTTAAGCCATTTATTATTAGAAAACTAATTGAAAGAGGTATCGTTAAAACGGTGAAGAGTGCACGCAAATTAGTAGATAAAAAAGAAGCAATTATCTGGGATATTCTTGAAAATATTTTGAAAGGTCATCCGGTAATGTTGAACAGAGCCCCAACCCTTCATAGATTGTCAATTCAAGCGTTCCAGCCAAAATTGATTGAAGGAAAGGCGATTCATTTACATCCATTGGTAACTGCCGCGTTCAATGCGGATTTCGATGGAGATCAGATGGCGGTTCACGTTCCTTTAAGTAATGCTGCAATATTAGAGGCTCAATTATTGATGTTATCATCACATAATATCTTGAACCCTCAAAATGGTACGCCAATTACCTTACCTTCTCAGGACATGGTTCTTGGATTGTATTATATCACCAAAGGAAAGAAAACAATTGGCGACGATATCGTAAAAGGTGAAGGAAAAGCATTTTATTCTGCTGATGAAGTAATCATTGCATACAATGAAAAACAAATCGACCTTCATGCAAACATCAGAGTTAAAGCAAATTTCCGTAACCCAGATGGTTCATTAACTTTCAAGTTGATTGAAACTACAGTAGGCCGTGTAATCTTTAATCAGTTTGTACCTAAAGAAGTAGGTTTCGTAAATGCGTTGTTGACTAAAAAAGCATTAAGAGAAATCATTGGTGATATCATCAAATGGACGAACGTTCCAGCTACGGCTAAATTCTTGGATGACATTAAAACACTTGGTTTTAGAATGGCATTCCGTGGAGGATTATCGTTTAACATTAACGACTTGATTATCCCTGCAATTAAAGAAGAATTGGTAGAAAACGCACAAACAGAAGTATCTGAAGTTTGGGATAGTTATAACATGGGTTTAATCACCAACAATGAAAGATATAACCAAATCATTGATATCTGGAGTCGTGTGGATACAAAAGTTACTGAAACGTTGATTCGTGAATTGGCTATCGATAAACAAGGATTTAACTCAGTTTATATGATGTTGGATTCTGGAGCTCGTGGTAGTAAACAACAGATTAAGCAGCTTGCAGGATTAAGAGGTTTGATGGCTAAACCAAGAAAATCAGGTTCTTCAGGAAGTGAAATTATTGAAAACCCAATCTTGGCTAACTTTAAAGACGGATTGAGTGTATTGGAGTATTTCATTTCTACGCATGGTGCGCGTAAAGGTTTGGCGGATACGGCCTTGAAAACAGCGGATGCGGGTTATTTAACTAGAAGATTGGTTGACGTTGCTCAAGACGTAGTTATCAACGATGAAGATTGTGGTACTTTACGTGGAATTGCAACATCAGCATTAAAAGATAATGAAGATATCATTGAACCATTAAGCGATAGAATCGAAGGCCGTACTGCATTATATGATGTAATTGATCCAATAACTGAAGAAGTTTTGGTTGCAGCCGGAGAAGAAATCAGTACAGATGCTGCAAAGAAAATAGAAGATACAGGAATTGATACGGTTGAAATCCGTTCGGTTTTGACTTGTGAAAGCAAGCGTGGAGTTTGTGTTAAATGTTATGGAAGAAACTTGGCATCAGGTGCCCTTGCTCAACGTGGTGACGCAGTAGGTATCATTGCCGCTCAATCAATTGGTGAGCCAGGTACACAGCTTACATTACGTACTTTCCACGTGGGTGGTGTGGCAGGTTCTGCTTCTGTAGAATCTACATTAAGTGCTAAGTTTGATGGTACACTTCAATTTGATGGCTTACGTACTGTAAGTGCTGAAAACAATGAAGGTAAAAAAGTATCAGTTGTAATTGGACGTACAGGTGAGATTAGAAATATAGATGTAAAATCTGATCGTTTATTAAACACCATGCACATTCCTTATGGAGCAGTGTTAAGTGTCAAAGATGGTCAAAAGGTTTCAAAAGGTGATGTGATTTGCACATGGGATCCATTTAATAACGTAATAGTTGCTGAAACAAATGGTAAGATTAAATTCGATGCCGTTATTGAAGGTATTACCTACCGTGATGAAGCAGATGAACAAACAGGCCATAGAGAAAAAGTGGTTATCGAAACAAAAGATAAAACCAAATTGGCTACCATCATTGTTCACGGTAAAGAGGAGAAAAAATACAATTTACCTGTAGGTTCTCATATTGTTATCGAAGAAGGTGATGAAGTGAAAAGTGGACAGGTTTTGGTTAAGATTCCAAGAATTTTAAGCAAGTTGAAAGATATCACGGGAGGTCTTCCACGTGTAACTGAATTGTTTGAAGCAAGAAACCCAAGCAATCCTGCGGTTGTTTGTGAAATTGATGGTGTGGTTAGTTTTGGTAACATCAAACGTGGTAACAGAGAAATCACTGTTGAAGCAAAAGATGGTGTTAGCAGAAAATATCTTGTGCCATTGAGTCGTCAAATTCTAGTACAAGATGGAGATTTCGTAAAAGCTGGTGCTGGATTAAGTGATGGTCAAATTGCTCCTGCAGATATTCTTTCTATCAGAGGTCCATTCGCAGTTCAAGAATACGTAGTAAATGAAATCCAAGAGGTTTACAGACTTCAAGGGGTACGTATCAATGACAAACACATCGAAGTTATTGTACGTCAGATGATGCGTAAAGTAACCATCGAAGATGCTGGAGATACTAAATTCTTAGAAGGAGATACAGAAGATAAATTAGACTTTAACATTGAAAATGATTACATCTTTGATAAGAAAGTAATCACAGACAGTGGAGAAAGTACTAAATTGAAATCTGGTCAAATTGTAACCTTACGTGACGTAAGAGAAGAAAATTCTATCTTAAGAAGAGCAGATAAAAAGCTTGTTGAATATCGTGATGCAAGTCCTGCAACATCTTCACCGTTGTTGTTAGGTATCACTAAAGCTTCTTTAGGAACACATAGCTGGATTTCTGCGGCTTCGTTCCAGGAAACTACGAAAGTATTAAGCTCAGCAGCTATATTGGGTAAAACAGATGAAATGCTAGGCTTGAAAGAAAACGTAATTACTGGACACCACATTCCTGCAGGTACAGGTTTGAGAGATTTCGAAAACATGATTGTAGGAAGTAAAGAAGAATACGAATTATTGATGACTACCAAAGAAGCAATGAGCTTCGATGATGAAGAGTAAGATAATTTAAATAATATAATAAAAAACGAGTACTCAAAAGGTGCTCGTTTTTGTTTTTGGATGAAGGTTGCTAATGGTTTAAATCGCTTCGCTGGTTTAATAGTTTAACGGTTTTAAGGTTGGAACTATTTTTCAAAAAAAATCAAATTTGTTGTGTTTAAAAACTTTGTGTCTTTGCGCCTTCGAGTCTTAGTGTCAAAAAAATGCTGCAAGCATTTCGTCATCGCGTCTTATAGTATATGCGTTTCAAATCCTTTGAGTCATTTGTGTGATGCTTGATAGCAGTTCGTTCAAACACCAAACACCAAACACCAAACAACAAACTGTTTCTATATCATACAATAAAATTTTGAGAAAGATATAGTTTATATTAAATTGTGCCCGAAGTAAAATTTATCTAAAAAAGAAAATCTGTGCCATGAATTTCAATCAATTTAAAGTTCCTTATCCCATTAATGATTTGTACTCAAAATCAGTAGCTTATTTTTCAATGGAGTTTGCGGTGCATCAACCGCTAAAAATATATAGTGGTGGCCTCGGTTATTTAAGCGGGTCTCATTTACGAAGCGCTTTTGAGTTAAAGCAAAACCTTATCGGCGTGGGTATTTTATGGAAATACGGTTATTATGATCAAGCTAGAAATCAGGATCAAACCTTGCAAATTCAATGGAATGAAAAGTTATATAGCTTCCTTGAAGACACCCAAATTAAATATCAAATAGAAATTCATGGGCATCCAGTTTGGGTAAAAGTATATTATCTAAATCCCACTACTTTTAATACCGCACCACTGTTTTTATTGAGTACAGATATACCAGAGAATGATTACGTTTCTCAAACCATTACACATCGTTTATATGATGCAAATGTGGCTACCAAAGTGGCTCAATTTATTCTATTGGGTGTTGGTGGTGCAAAATTGATGGACGAATTAAATTTCAATCCAGAATTGTATCACCTTAATGAAGCACATGGAATAAGTGCGGCTTTTTACTTACATAAAAAATTTGGTAGCAAAGAAGAAGTGACTAAAAGATTGGTGTTTACAACACATACACCTGAAGAAGCCGGAAATGAAAAGCATGAGTTGCATCTATGCGAAAAAATGGGTTATTTCTGCGGTATGAATTTGGATGAAGTAAAACAAATAGCAGGTGTAACCGACGATAAATTTAATCACTCTTTAGCCGCCTTACGTTATGCAAAACTAGCCAATGGGGTTAGCCAATTGCATGGCGATGTGAGTAGAAATATGTGGATGCATCAAGAGGGGATTTGCGACATTACAAATATCACCAACGCACAAAATTGGCAGTATTGGGCTGATAAACAATTATACAAAGCAATGGATGCAAATGAACATGATGCGTTTGCAGATAGAAAAAATTACCTAAAGCATCGTTCAATGGAAATCATTGCAGATCAAACGGGAAAATTATTCAAGCCGGGTGTTTTTACAATCGTTTGGGCACGTCGTTTTGCAGGCTACAAAAGAGCAGAATTGCTTACGCGTGATAAAGCGAGGTTTACCGCTTTAGTTAAAAATTCGAAATATCCAGTTCAGTTTGTTTGGGCAGGAAAGCCATATCCATTAGATTATCCTGCAATTAGCGACTTTAACTTTTTGGTTAATTTAAGTAAAGAATATGATAACGTAGCTGTTTGCATTGGGTACGAATTAACATTAAGCAAGCGATTAAAACAAGTGAGTGATGTGTGGTTGAATAACCCAAGAGTGCCAAGAGAGGCGAGTGGTACAAGTGGAATGACTGCAGCTATGAATGGTTCGGTGAATTTTAGCACCAACGATGGCTGGATTAGAGAATTTATCAAACATGGCGAAAATGGATTTGCAGTACCAATGGTTGATTATGATAACATGTCTACACAAGAACAAGATCAATACGACATGGATAAATTATATGAAATTTTGGAAAACGATATACTTCCAATGTATTACGACCAACCTGAAAAATGGCGTGAAATTGTACAGAATGGAATGAAAGATGTTCGTGTTCAATTTGACAGCAACCGAATGGCGAGAGAGTATTACGAGATATTGTATAAATAATAAAAAAGCCGATGAATAATTTTCATCGGCTTTTTTATTTATAAGTTTCGAAGTATTAAAAATTCACTGTAGTAACTGTACTAGATTTAATAGTCATCTCCATTTGCTGACCCATCATATCCATTGAATTTGTTCCGTCTGTAGTGTTGGTATTTTTTGTAACAACTCCTAAATTGGTATTTACAAGGATTTGTTCTGTAAACTTATTATTCATTGTGATGCTTATTGTCATACCATTGGCTTCTTGTTCTTTTGTACCAGTTATTGTTCCAATTACATCAATCGTAGCCACTTCTTGAGCAATACTTTTTAAAGTGTATGTTTTGCTGGTTGTAATTCCTTTACTAGTAGTAGATTCTGACCAAGAATCACCAATTTTTTTACCTTCAGGTAATATGAAAAATGCTGCGTTTGCAGTGCCATCTTCGTCTCCAGTGCTAAACATTCCAGCCATTCCTCCTGCTTCTTCTTCTCCACCTTCTTTTTTTACTTTCGTTGTTTTTCCTGTTTTTTTATCAAGAATATAGGTGTCTACTTTTTTTAATTTATCACCCATGGCTTGTCCCATTTCAGAATCTTTATCCTCTGGTTTTTCTGAATCAAAACTCATGTTTTGTCCCATACCATCCATATTCATTTTCATTTGACCTATAGAAGAGTTAAGGGTGTAAGTTTCAGCATTCTCGTCCACTACATTTAATTTAATGGTTGTATTGACATCATTTTTCATAGCGCCCATTTGCATTTCAGTTTCGCTATTTACAACTGAATTTAAAGTAATGGTTTGTCCTTTTTTTAATTTGATGCCGTTTGAATTTTGAGCAAACGAAGTACCGCAGCACAATAAAAAGGCAATTGATAATAATTTTTTCATGATTTTTAAATTTAGGCAAATATAAAAAAAAATAGGCTATCAATATTGATAGCCTATAATAAATTAAATGACGGTTATTTATCCGATAACTGTTACATTAACAGCATTCATTCCTTTTTTGCCATTTTGCAATTCGAATTCAACTTTATCACCTTCTTTAATCTCGTTGATTAAACCACTTACGTGTACAAAGGTTTCCTTGTCTGAATCGTCATGTCTGATAAAACCGAATCCTTTTTCTGTGTTGAAAAATTTTACGGTTCCTTGATTTTTTGTGTCCATTTTAAATTGTATTGTATTTTAATAAAGTATGAAGATAGTTTATTAATTCGGAAAAATGAACTTGTTTACATATTTATTATTACTAAATTTTAAAACTACCAACTTTTACGCCTCATTTATATAACTGCTAACAGGCTCACAAGTACAAATCAAATTTCTATCACCAAATGTATTGTTAACCCTTTTTACAGATGGCCAAAACTTATTTTGTTTTACATATTCAATCGGGAAAACGGCTTTTTGACGTGAATATTGATGATTCCATTCGCCTTCAATGGTCTCAAATTGAGTATGTGGTGCGTTCTTTAAAGGGTTGTCTATTTTGTCGGAAATGCCATCTTCAATAGATTTGATTTCCGCACGAATTTCAATTAATGCATCACATAAACGATCCAATTCCGCCTTGTCTTCACTTTCTGTTGGTTCAATCATTATAGTACCTGCTACCGGAAAACTCATTGTTGGCGCATGGAAATTATAGTCCATTAATCGCTTTGCCACGTCTTCGGCTTCTATTCCCGCACTAGTTTTAAAAGGCCTTAAGTCTACAATGAATTCATGTGCGCAAGTTCCATTTTTACCCGTGTATAAAATGGAATAATCATTTTCCAATCGGCTCTTCATATAATTTGCGTTCAATATCGCAATTTCAGTACTTTTTTTAATCCCTTCTGCACCCAACATTTTAATATATGCATAACTTATTAGCAAAATACTGGCACTTCCATAAGGAGCTGCACTTACAGCAGGAATAGCTGTTGCACTATTTTTCAAACTAAAATGTCCAGGTAAATAAGGCGCTAATTTTTCGTTTACACAAATTGGTCCCATGCCCGGTCCACCACCGCCATGAGGAATGGCAAAGGTTTTATGCAAGTTTAAGTGACAAACATCTGCCCCAATATTTCCAGGAGAAGTTAGTCCAACCTGAGCATTCATATTTGCACCATCCATATAAACCAAGCCGCCAAGTTCATGAATTAAATTACAGATTTCAATTACGTTTTCTTCAAATACACCATGTGTACTTGGATAGGTAATCATTAATCCTCCTAAATTATCTTTATGTTTTTCAGCGTGCATTCTTAAATCATCCATATCAATATTTCCATGATCATCGCATTTGGTTACCACCACTTTAAAACCTGCCATAACCGCTGACGCAGGATTTGTACCATGAGCAGATATAGGGATCAAAATAATGTTTCTATGTGTTTCGTTTCTGTGCTCATGGTATGCACGAATGGTTAACAAACCTGCATACTCGCCTTGAGCACCACTATTGGGTTGTAATGAGGTAGCTTTAAATCCGGTGATGTTGCTTAACCAACTTTCCAATTCGCTGATGATTTGTTGATATCCTTCCCATTGGTTTGCTGGTGCAAATGGATGAACTCCTCCGAACTCAGGCCAACTCACTGGAATTAATTCTGTAGCCGCATTCAACTTCATCGTACAACTTCCTAAAGAAATCATCGAAGTATTTAAACTCAAATCTTTGTTTTCCAGACTTTTCAAATAACGCATCATTTGCGTTTCGCTGCGATAGGTATTGAATACTGGGTGCGTTAAAAATTCGGATGTGCGCGTAAGTTCACTTGGAATATTCGTTAGCAAATCAATTTCATTTGTCTTTTCAATGTCAATTGATTTGTTTGTCAAGTTTGAAAACACAGCAATGATATCCTGAACATCTTTTAAACTTGTTGTTTCATCAATAGAAATATTTACTTTGTTTGCATGGTATCCAAAGTTGATTCCTTTACTTTCAGCTATTTCTTTTAATTTTTCTACTTCATCAACATTGATTTGTAGAGTGTCGAAATAGTATGCGTTTTCATTTTTTAAGCCCAATTTGCTTAAAGAATTACTTAGCATATTCGCCAATAAACTAGTACGTTTTGCAATGTTTTTCAATCCACTTGCTCCGTGGTAAACTGCGTAAAATGCAGCAATATTTGCCAAAAGTGCTTGTGCGGTACAAATATTACTTGTGGCTTTTTCTCTTCTAATGTGTTGTTCGCGTGTTTGTAACGCCATTCTTAAACACCTGTTCCCATTTGCATCAACACTAACGCCAATTATTCTTCCAGGTAGATTTCTTTTAAATGCTTCTTTCGTTGCAAAAAAAGCAGCATGTGGTCCACCAAATCCCATGGGCACGCCAAATCTTTGCGAGTTTCCAATGGCAATATCTGCCCCCAATTCACCGGGAGGCGTTAATAAACATAAAGCAAGTAAATCCGTTGCCATGATCACTTGTGCATCTTGATTATGCGCTTTTTCAATAAAGGAACGGTAATCTTCGATTTGTCCATTTTTATTGGGATATTGAACGATTGCCCCAAAATATGACTGATCTAATTCAATGGTTTTGTAATCCCCAAAAACCAATTCTACATTAATTGGCTTCGATCTTGTTTTTAAAACCTCTTTCGTTTGTTCTGAAATATTTTCATCCACAAAGAAGTTAGGCGAAACAATATTGTCGGTATGTTTATTTTTATGGTTAAACAACATCGCCATTCCTTCCGCAGCAGCAGTTCCTTCGTCAAGTAAACTTGCATTTGCAATGGGCAAACCCGTTAAATCACTGATCATGGTTTGATAGTTCAATAAACTTTCCAATCTACCTTGGGCAATTTCTGCTTGGTAAGGTGTGTATTGTGTGTACCATCCTGGGTTTTCAAATACGTTGCGTAGAATAACACTTGGCATAATGGTGTTGTAATATCCATTACCAATATAAGATTTGTAAATTTTATTTTTTTGAGCGATGGTTTTGAGCGTTGTTAAATATTCATATTCGCTCATGCTATTGCCCGTTTGCAAAGGTTGTTTTAGTCGAATAGATGAAGGGATGGTTTTCTCTATCAATTCTTCTACACTTTGCATTTTTATTTGCTTCAACATTTCTGCTATTTCAATAGAATTAGGCCCAATATGGCGACCAATAAACTCGGCTTGTTGTTGTTCAAATAAATTCATGATATAAGTTTTTAGAAAGAAAAAAAGATATTTTTAAAAAGATGCGCAAATTTACATGATGAAAACCAAACTTTGTTGAGATTATAAACTTAGTTTTAACTTGTGGAAAATTATTGCCCAATTAAATTTTTTGCTTAAACAAATGAGTAAATACATGCTTCGAAACTGGCAAAAAAAGTCAGAAGAGCACCAAAAAGTATACAAGCAGTATTTGCAAAAAGCAGATAAAAAAGCTTTTTTAAAAGCACTGCCTGAAATTCATGAGGAAGTAGTGAGTAATATAAACTGCTTAGATTGTGCGGCTTGTTGTAAAAATTATTCTCCTCGATTTAAGGTTCCCGATATAAAAAGAATTTCCAAGCATTTATCGATGAAAGAAAGTGCTTTTATTGATAAATATTTGAACCTGGATGAAGAAGGTGATTATGTAGTTAATTCAAAACCTTGTCCGTTTTTAAATGTGGATAATTATTGCAGTATTTATGACAAACGTCCATCTGATTGTGCTCGATTTCCTTATACAGATGAAGATGTCCTTCTAAAAAGACCGGCTTTAACTTTGAAAAATTCAACGTTTTGTCCAATTGTGCATTTTGTGTTGGAAGAATTGATTCAAAAAGCGCCCAAATAATGTGCAGATTAATATTCCATTTTTCTTAAATTGGGTGCTTTTATCCAAGTGGCTATTACAACACCGATGGTCATAATGCCACCAAATACAACTGAAGGTACGATACCCATAATTTTAGCCATAACACCACTTTCAAATTGTCCCAATTCATTTGAAGAATTAATAAACATACTATTCACCGACATTACTCGGCCTCGAAGTTCGTCAGGTGTTTTCAATTGAAGGATTGTGCCTCTTACTACAACGCTAACCCCATCTAAACAACCGCTTAACATCAATGCTAAGAAGGAAATCCAAAAAGTAGTAGACAAGGCAAATACTATAATACATATGCCAAATCCGGCAATGGAAAAGAATAAAAATTTTCCTTGTTTTCTTTTTAATGGAAAAAAAGTAAGCGCACTAACGGTGATGATTGCCCCAATATCTGTAGCCGCATTTAACCAACCAAAACCATGTGGTCCAACATGTAAAATATCTTTGGCAAAAACAGGTACCATCGCTGCTGCACCGCCAAATAGAACTGCGAATAAATCTAATGACAAAGCGCCTAGAATTTCCTTTGATTTAAACACATAATGCACACCTTCTTTTACGCTTTGCCATGTACTTAAGGCCGATTGTGCATTTACCGCTTTAGGCCTTAAATTTCTCAATAATAAATATCCTGCAATGACAAACATAATAACCACAATGAATGTAAAATGAATGCCTAAGATTGCAATTAAAAAACCGCCCATAGCATGGCCCAAAATGGATCCCGTAAGCCAAGTTGCCGAACTAATGGTCGTTGCAGAAGGAAGTAAATGTTTAGGGACAACTTTAGAAATAAGCGATGAAAATGTTGGTCCAGAAAATGCACGTATTATACCAGTGCAACCGATTACTAAAAATACACAACAAGCGGTAACCCAAGGATGAAGTGTATTGATAGATTTGTCTGATAAAAAAAACAAAATGAAAATACAGCCCAGATAAAATAAAATACAGCTTAAAAGGAGTTTTCTGTTTTCGTTTCTATCGATATAATGACCAGCGTAAAGGGCAAATGAAAGTGCGGCAATAACTTCAGACAATCCAACCAATCCCAATGCCAATACACTTTTTGTAAGGGTGTAAATCCACCAACCAATGATGGTGCTTGTCATCCTTAAACCCATGATAAACAAAAAGCGACCAGTAATAAAATATTGGAATTCTTTTACTTTAAACGCTTCAGTAGGGCTGATATTTTTTCTTGTGTTGTCCAAATTGTATTATATCAAGCTAAAGTAATATAATGTTGTCCATTTTCATAATTATTTTCTAGTATCTCAAGAATCGCTTTTAAATGAGATTCATTGTTTATGAAATCTGCATTTGTTACATCTACAAAAACAGTTTTTATATTGTGCTGTTTGATGTATTGGGTATAGTTTTCTTGAATAGAAAATAAATAATCATCCGAAATGCCTTGTTCAAAAGAGCGGTTCCGTTTTTTTATGTTTTGTTGCAGTTTTGAAACTGGACTATGTAAATAAATCAACAAATCGGGTTGAATGATTTGTGGATTTATGATGTCAAATAATTTTTGATAAAGCCTAAATTCTTCGGATTGAAGGTTGACTTTTGCAAAAAGTAAACATTTTGTAAAAAGGTAATCGGAGATGGTTATCTTTTGGAAAATATCTCTGGTTGTCAACAAATCTTTGAGTTGCTTGTAGCGTTCAGCTAAAAAAAACAATTCAAGCGGAAAGGCATGCTGTTCGGGATTTTGGTAGAATTTTGGTAAAAATGGATTGTCTGCAAATTCTTCTAAAATCAATCTGGCATTTAGCTTTTCACTTAGCAAATTGGCTAAAGTTGTTTTTCCGGCTCCAATATTTCCTTCAATAGTAATAAAATTATAATTCATTCTAACTGCAAATTAAAGACAAAGGAAATTTATATGTTGTCTTTTTTTTGCACATCTAAGCTATCGGGACAAATTTCGAGTAATTCTTGGGGTGTTTTTAAAAGGATGGGATGTTTATAATTTGGTGCAATTTCACTCAAAGGGATAAGTACAAATTTTCTTTCTTGTAAAAGCGGGTGAGGTACGATTAATTCGGGAAGATTTATAATGTCGTTATTGAAAAACAATATGTCGATATCGATTTCTCTTGGTGCATTTTTTTGCGTTCTGATTCGGCCCATATTTTCTTCAATCTTTAATATGGTTTTCATTAATGTTTCAGCAGAAAAATCAGTTTTAACAAAAATGACTTGATTTAAAAAATCGGGTTGATTGGTATTTCCCCAGGCAGCCGTAGCGTAAAGAGAAGAGGTATTTAAAATTTCTCCAATTTCAGCAGCAATGAAATTTCTGGCAGAAGACAATTGTTGTTCAGGATTTTTTAAATTACTTCCCAATAATAGATATGCGGTGTTCAAAATGATTTTTTTTGCGAAATTAAGGAATGGAGGGGGAAAGAGGTTAAAGTAGGGGTTGAAGATTTTCAACCCTTACAAGAGGTTGGGAATTTTGTTCCGGTTTGAGGAGTGTTAACGTTAAAAATAAATTTCAAAATCTAAATCTTTCGGTTGGAAACCGGAATGCAATAAATGTCACCGGTTAGGAAACCGGCGCCAGTAACCTTTAGAACGTCTCAAACCTCAAAAACCTCAAAAACCTCAAAAACATCTCAAACCTCCCAAACCTCAAAAACGTCTTGTAAGGGTTGAAAATATTCAACCCCTACAATATTTATTTGCAATACAAACGATTGTATTTATCTTGCTAAAAATCAAAATTAAAATATGAAGCATTTGTCATTGACTTTAAACATTGTACTATTATTGGCTGTTGGAATTTTATATTACTTGCATTTTTCCTCAGCAAAACCAAACGAAAAAAAGAAAAGAAATCAAAGCACACAATTAACAAAAGCTAATGGCAGTGCGCCATTGATTGGGTATGTAGATTTAGATACCCTAAACGAGCAAATAACTTTTATAAAAAACAATAGAAAATTACTTGAAAACGAACAAATTGCTATTGAAAAAGAGTGGGAAAATGCATATAGAAATTTACAAGCACAAAAAGATAATTTTCTAAAAAGAGGGAATTCAATCACACAAGCGGAAGCAGAAGAGTTTCAAGGCAAACTCATACAACAGCAACAAATTGTGGATGAAAAAAAGCAGAATTCAACACAAGCATTAAATGATAAAAGCTATAAATTTTTGGATGATGTTCAAAAGAAATTAAAGGCCTTTTTAGTTGAATATAATCAAGACAATAAATTCAGCTATATTTTTACTACAGGAAATGGCTTGGAATACATGGTATACAAAGACAGTGCGTTAAATATTACAGATGATGTTGTAGAAGGGATGAATGAAATATTAAACAAGGGGAATAAGTAAAAAGTGAAAAGTGAAAAGTGAAAAGTGAAAAAATCTCTAATTTAATATCACGAATAATTTAATAGAAAAAACATATGAAAGATCAACCACAAGATTTTAAAGCATCGTTGGGTTTATTTGATGCAACAATGATTGTTGCCGGTTCAATGATTGGTTCGGGAATATTTATTGTTAGCGCCGATATGCTTAAAGATCTCGGAAGCTCGGGTTGGTTAATTGCCGTTTGGTTGATTACTGGGTTTATGACGCTTACCGCTGCACTTAGCTATGGCGAATTGAGTGGCATGTTTCCAAAAGCAGGTGGTCAGTACGTTTATTTAAAAGAAGCATACAATCCATTGGTGGGTTTTCTTTATGGTTGGAGTTTTTTCTCTGTAATTCAAACAGGCACAATAGCCGCTGTTGCTGTAGGCTTTGCAAAATTTGCGGGTTACTTTTTTCCGGCATTGGCTTGGGAAGATGTTAATACTTTTGAATTATTGGGATTGAAAATTCACTACGCTCAGCTTGTTGCTATTATTTTGATTGTATTACTAACATACATCAATACACGCGGAATAAAAACCGGAAAACTAATTCAAACATTCTTCACCTCAACAAAGCTGATTTCTTTATTTGGTTTGATAATCGCAGGTTGCATAGCTTTTAAATGGAATGTATGGCATGAAAACTGGAACAATGCATGGACAATTCATAAACTTACAGAAAATGCTAATCCTGGCATTCCAATTCAACCTCTTGTGAATGGCGCTATTTTAGGTGCAATCGCCAGCGCTATGGTAGGAAGTATTTTTAGTAGTGATGCTTGGAACAATGTAACCTTTATTGCAGGTGAAATTAAAAATCCAAAGAGAAATATTGGGATGAGTTTGTTTTTGGGAACCCTTATCGTAACCTTGATTTATGTAATGATGAATGTGGTTTATTTAGCAACAGTACCAGTAAACGAACTTGCTTTTGCAAAAGACAACCGCGTAGCCTTAAGTGCATCTGAAGCTATTTTTGGAAGCAGTGGAACCGCTATTATTGCCATTATGATTATGATCTCAACTTTTGGTTGCAACAATGGATTGATACTTGCTGGAGCAAGGGTTTATTATACGATGTCAAACGATAAACTCTTCTTCAAAAATGCCTCAACTTTAAATAAAAATGCTGTGCCCGAATGGGCGTTGTGGATTCAATGTGCCATGGCTTGTATTCTGTGTCTTAGTGGCAAATACGGCGATTTGTTGGATATGGTTTCATTTATCGTGGTGATTTTTTATGTATTAACCATCATCGGTATTTTTATTTTAAGAAAAAAACAACCCAATGTGGATAGGCCTTACAAAGCTTTTGGCTATCCAATTCTTCCAGCTATTTATATTGTAATGGGAATCAGTTTTTGTGTATTATTGATGATGTATAAGCCTCAATTTACATGGCCAGGATTAATCATAACGTTAATCGGTATCCCATTATATTATTTAGCGGTAGCTTCGAATAAAAACAAACAATAAAGAACTTTAAAACATTTAATATCGATTTATGTTTTCAGAAAATTGCAACAATATATTTAATCAAAGTATTTCAGATTATCATTTAACAGATGATGTTGATGCCCAAATAAAAAATCCTTTTCCAGTTTCAACCATCGAATTTCTGTTGTATAAAAAAAATTGGATTGATACGGTTCAATGGCATTTAGAAGATATTATTAGAAATCCAAACATCAATCCAGTTGAAGGTTTGGCCATTAAAAGGAGAATCGATTCAAGCAATCAAGAGCGTACTGATATGGTAGAGTTTATTGATAGTTATTTTTTAGAGCAATTTAAAACCGTTGAAGTTTCATCAAATGCAAAAATAAATACCGAAAGTCCGGCTTGGGCTATTGATAGATTATCCATTTTAGCGTTGAAAATTTTCCACATGCAAGTTGAAGTGGATAGAGCAAATGCTTCTGCTGAACATATCGCTTCTTGCACTACAAAACTGAATATCTTATTGGAACAACGCACTGATTTGTCTTTAGCTATAGAAGATTTGTTGTATGACATGAAAACAGGAAATAAATTCATGAAAGTGTATAAACAAATGAAGATGTACAACGATCCTTCATTGAATCCAATTTTATATCAGCAATCTGTTTAATTAATTTGAGCATTATAAAACATATTTTAATCATTCGGTTTTCTGCAATGGGAGACGTAGCGATGACTATCCCTGTAATTAAACAACTGCTGCAACAACATCCTGAATTAAAAATATCTTTCGTTTCCAATAAATCATTTAAGCCAATGTTTTTTGGTATTGAGCGACTTCGTTTTATAGAAGCAGAAACCAAAGGAAATCATAAAGGGATTGTGGGCATTTATCGTTTGTGTAAAGAAATAATTAGCGATGAACAACCAATCGATGCAGTCGCTGATTTTCATGGGGTGTTGAGGTCGTTTATGATGCAGTTTTTTTTGAAATTAAAAGGCATTCCAATTGCTACAATTGATAAAGGTCGTGCAGAAAAAAAGAGACTTACTGCTAAAGAGAACAAACAAAATATCGCATTAAAATCTTCCTTCGAACGTTATACAGAAGTAATTAAAAAATTAGGATTATCGTTTTTGCTTGAAAAGAAACCACTCGAAAATATAAAACAGCCATTGCCCATTTTAGCTGAAAAATGGTTTGATAATAAAACGGTAATTGGCATTGCGCCTTTTGCCAAACATCCCGAAAAAGTTTACCCACCCGAAAAAATGAAATTGCTTATTTCTTTATTGAAAGCAGAAGGGGCGGTAGTTTTGTTATTTGGTGGGGGCAAACAAGAGACAACGCTTTTAGCAGGATGGGAAAAAGATTTTGGAGAAAATGTTTTCAATCTTGCAGGACTATTTAATTTATCCGAAGAGTTAAGCATTATTAGTCATGTAACGGTGATGGTAAGTATGGATTCAGCAAACATGCATCTGGCTTCACTTGTGGGCGTTCCGGTTGTAAGCGTTTGGGGTCCAACACATCCCAATGCTGGGTTTTATGGCTGGGGTCAATCAATAGACAATAAGGTTAGTGTAGATTTATCTTGTAGGCCTTGTTCTGTATTTGGCAATAAAAAATGTTATCGTGGCGATCATGCATGCATGGAAGAAATAACGCATCTTGACATCTATCAAAAACTAATTCCTTTTTTGAAAAATAACCAAGTATAATAGGTTATCCATATTCGTTGAAAAAATTGAAGGGTAAATCCCCTGAAATAAGATATTTTTGCGAATAAAATCAAATTTCAATCAATGCAGCCATTATCATTAGTAATACACGGAGGAGCAGGAACCATTGTTCCAGAGGATATGACACCTGATTTAGAGAAAGCATATATTAATGGCCTTACTCAAGCATTAGAAAATGGCTATGCTGTATTAGAATCTGGTGGATCAGCGGTAGATGCTATTCGTACATCAATCAAAATACTGGAAGACAATATATTATTTAATGCAGGACGAGGTTCTGTATTTACCAAAAAAGGCGTGCAGGAAATGGATGCGGCCATTATGGAGGGAAAAAATTTAAAGGCAGGAGCTATTGCTGGTGTTCGAAATGTACGCAACCCAATTGAATTGGCTTATGAAGTAATGGAAAATAGCAATCACGTTTTTTTGAGTGGCAAAGGAGCGAATGATTTTGCCATCAAACAAGGTTTGAAATTAGAACCAGATGAATACTTTTTTTCTAAATTCAGATATGATCAATGGAAAGAATTAAGAGATAGCGACAATTATTCGCTTGATCATACCCATCAAGATCTTGCAGAGTTGATGAAAGATAAAAAGTTTGGAACCGTTGGTGCTGTTGCATTGGATCAATTTGGAAATTTAGCCGCTTCTACAAGCACAGGTGGAATGACCAATAAAAAATATGGAAGAATAGGGGATAGTCCAATTATAGGATCGGGTACTTATGCAAACAATAAAACTTGTGCCATTAGTTGCACTGGACATGGAGAGCTTTTTATCAGAGCAGTAGCTGCTTATGATGTAAGCGCATTAATGGAATATAAAGGTTGTAGTTTACAACAAGCCATGGAAGAAGTAGTACATCACAAACTAATTGAAATCAAAGGAGAAGGCGGAATGATTGGCGTAGATGCACAGGGAAATACAGCAATGGTTTTCAATAGTGCGGGCATGTATCGTGCTATGAAAAATAGCAAAGGAGAAATTAAAGTAGGCATTTATAAAAACGAAAATAGCTTGTAGTTCATTAATTTAAGTGAATGAAAAAATATGCAATTTTGGTGGCTGGTGGTAGTGGTACAAGAATGAATGCATCAATACCAAAACAGTTTTTGTTGTTACACAATAAGCCACTGATTTATTATACCATCAATACTTTTTTAAGTGCATTCGATGATCTTGAAATTGTACTTGTTTTGCCAGAAGAACATGTAGAAACCGGCACTAAAATAATTTCATCTTATTTTCCCGATAAAAAAATTACAATAGCCATTGGGGGTAAAACCAGGTTTGATTCAGTAAAAAATGGATTGAAAATGGTTACTGAAGAAAGCATCGTTTTTGTACATGATGCGGTAAGGTGTTTGTTAAGTGCTGATTTGATCACAAGGAGTTTTCATCAAGCAGTCGAAAAAGGAAATGCCATTCCAGCTATTGCGTCTAAGGATAGTGTTAGGATTGTAACAGGCGACGCAAATAAATCTATAGACCGAACCACAGTAAAGCAAATACAAACCCCACAAGTATTTAAAAGCGACATATTATTACCTGCATTTGAAACAGCTTTTCAATCTTTTTTTACAGATGAAGCTTCTGTTGTAGAATATTGCGGACATGTAATCTATTTGATAGAAGGAGAAGAAAACAACATAAAAATTACGCATCCCATCGACTTGCTTATTGCAGAAAAACTTATGGCTTAATCAATTGGATAATTTTGGGCAAGTTGTTCCATTTGATAGCGTAATAAGGTTGGTTCTCAGTAGCTAGTTTTTTGTAAAAGAATTCTACACCCGGAAGATCAGATCCTTCCAAATCAATAATGAGCGGCTGATTAGCAAATTCTTTTATCAATGAATCGAATAAAAAATAATTCGCTAAGCAATCTCTACCATTAGGAAAAATACTTGAAGTAAGATTGTACAATCTGTTTTCATCTTTTAAAAACAACGCTGTTGCCAGAAGTTCATTGCCTTCTTGGTTGTACACTTCTCTGATGATAACACGGTTTTCTTTTTGTAAATCAACACATAGTTGCTCAAAATTTTTATAGTCGTTTTTTGAAACAGACGAGAGTCTTTCTCCGTATAACTTTTTATATGTTTTAATGCATTTTGTAACGTCGGTGGATACAACATATTTCAAATTGAATTTCGATGCACGTGCAATTCTTTCTTTGAGATATTTGCTGGCAACTATTTCTTCATATTTTTTATCCAGATGAATAAGGAAATTATTGTTGATTTTTTTCTGATAAAATTCATTTTCTAGGGATGGATTATTTGCATAGTTTAGTGAAAATTCTGCAAATTTAAAATGCGTAGAAGCCAGTGAAATAAAAGCTTCTGTAATTTCTTCGGTTAAATTGTATTTGCTATAAATCCCAGCTTGTTGTAAAAACGCAGGTTGGTATAAATATCGAATCCCCATTTTTTTTCGCCAAATTAATGGCATCACCGCATCATAATCATTTAAAACAATGGCATCCCAATTGGTAGCGATTTTATTTAAATAATTCGATTCTACATAAATCAATTTATTGGATGACTGTGCTATACAAAAATCCCATTTTGCAAAATCAATCTCCTGATATGTTAGATATTGAATGTTCAAATTAAAATGGAATTTGAGGAAATGAAGAAAAAGTTTTCAATGAAATTTTCTGTATGTCGATGCTGAATGAAATGGTTTTTAATAGCTTTTTTTCAGTAATGGTTGAGTTTACATAATCTTTAAATGATCTGCTATACATCAAGGGTACGTATACTTGTACAATTTCGTTTATTAATGAGAATTGAATTCCTGCATTGAATAATATCTTCTCAGTTGGTGGATTTTTTTGCCAAGCCGCTGCATAAGTTCCAATGTCTGCAAATAATTTAATTGGTATTTTTATTGGAAGTATTTCCAAAGGGTTGATTTTTTTTGGGATGCTTGTATTTAAATTTACTGCAACTAACCAGTCATCTGTTTTGCCAATTTTACTGCTGAGCAAATCCGTTCTGATTTTAAAAGCCCCGTCTTTTATCATCATTTGCTGATTTAGAAATCCTTCAAATTCATTTCTTCCTGCAAAATAATTGCTGTAGGTATAATCTTCATAGCCATTAGCACCACTGGTGTTTAAATGAAATCTATCGGTTTTGAAGCGCAATAAATTTGTTTTCTGTTTCGTGTATAAAAACTTTCCTGCAAATAATCTTAACCCCAATCCACCTTCTTTTACGTAATTGAAATAGTAATTTCCGGTAGCACCAAACTTTAAAAAACCATCACCTGATTCGGCATTGATATTCCATTGGTAAGGATATAATTTTCTATTTTGTTGATACACAAATTGCAATTGATGGAGTATTCTATTTTTAGTAGGATATGTAATTACAGCCTCATTTAAAAAAGTATCTCTAAAGAAACTTAGTGTTGTTTCTTTTATGAAAAAAGTTTTCCATTGTAAAAAAGCATTTGTGCTACTTCTGGGATGTTTTTTTCGGAAGACATATTTTATTGATGGCGTATATTTTTCAAAATTAAAAAAATGAGTTTTCTCACCTTCGGGTGTAAATCTATTGTTGCTGAATTTCTCAAAAGCCAATGCCAATTGAAGTTTATCGCCTTTTCCAGTTAGATAGTTGTCGTATGATATTCTGCCTAATCCATTTATTTTTTTTGATGTAAACGAAACCATCGGCATTAATAAAAACTGAATTTTAGAAGTTGGTAAAGTGTAATTATGAATCATCAAACCGGGCATCAACTTATCGTATTTATTTATGCCAGCAATTGGTAAAATGCTTATCAAATGTTTTTTATCTGCATCTTTAAAAGAAAACAATGGCGATATTTTTATTGATTTATTTTGTTTGGGATAGAGGCTTCCTTTTTTATTTAACGCATCAAAATAAACAGTTAAATCTTTCTGTGATACAGATTCTGCAATGCTTCTGAAGTCTTCATGGTAGGGGTGTTTGAATTTCCATTTGTCAAAATAAGCTTTCATTATTTCATCAAATGTTGTTTTGCCTAAAGAGTCCTCCATCCATTGCATCCATTGAGCTGCTTTGTTATAAGCAATCATGGCATAATTCAATTCTGTAAAATCAATAGATTTAGTAGAAATGGGTTGGTCGGATTTTATTTTACAAACTGTTTCCGTAATTAAATCTTCTGCATCTTTAGGAATCCTATTTTTTAAAAATCGGGAAGTGTAGTTATTGTTTTCGGGATAATAAAATTGCGTATAACGCTTGTCGTAATAGCTGTTCATCCCTTCATCCATCCAAGGGAAATCTCTTTCATTGCTAGCCAAAATTCCATAAAACCAATTGTGGCCAACTTCATGATTTATCAAATTATCTAATGACTTTTTTGAATTTACCTGATCAATGAGTGTGATGGTTGGGTACTCCATACCGCCACCACCATATTTTTTACTTTCCACTACCGAAACAATATTATACGGGTAATTCCCAATCCAGTCGCTTTTTGTGCGAATGGCATTTTTGATTAAATCAATCGTATTTAATGTGGTAAATATTTTCCTTGGATAATGATACGCATACACATCAATGCTTTTGTTGTTTAATTCCATTGTGTCGTGTTCTACAATAAAATTTTTATCCGCAAACCAAGCAAAATCGTGTATGTTGTCTTGTTTATAATGTAATGTTTTTATTTCACCATTTATATTCTCTGATTGTAGAATACCGGTTGCTGCAACTTTGAAATCCTTTTGAATGCTGATGTTGACTTCGAAATTTCCAAACTCACTGTAAAATTCGCCTTGATCCAAATAAGGCATTTCGTGCCAACCATATTTATCATAAACGGCCGGTTTGGGATACCATTGTGTAATTTGAAATGAACTATCTATATATCCGCCTCTCGAAAAATTATAAGGCAGTTTTACATGAAAAGGCGTTTGGATGTTTATGGTTTGTCCAGGTAGAATTGGTCTGGGTAAATTTAATTTAATGATGTCTTGATGCTGTGGGTGATTGGTAATTGATGCATTTTGATCATCAATTTTAAAATTCAATTGGTTGATGAATCCCCTTTTTTCTAGATTACTAAAATAAAAATCCGTACGATCGTTTTCCAACAATTGTTCACTAAATGCGGTTTGATCATTTTTATACGCATTCGGCCAAAGGTGAAACCAAATGAAATTCAGAGTGTCTGGTGAGAAATTGCTATAGTTTATTGATACAAATCCATCTAATGTTTTTTGCTTTTCATCTAATCGAACATCAATTTTATAATTCACTTGTTGCTGCCAATATGTGTCCTTCTGTGCGAAAGAAATTGTGCTATAAAAAACAACGTAAAATATTAAGATGATGTACTTCAACTGAATTGGGTTTGTTCAAAAATACAAAATTTAATAGGCAGATTGCATTTGTATTATTTGCCTTTTCCGGCAAAAATAATTTGAATGGTGTATAACATGATTTTAAAATCGAGTGCTAATGATACATTTTCGATATACAGCAAATCATAAGGCATACGCAAAATCATTTCATCAATTGAAGCGGCATAGCCATAATTGACCATTCCCCAACTGGTAATGCCCGGTTTTACTTTTGAAATAAAATTATATTCGGGGTGTAGTTTCACAATTTGGTCAATATAAAATTTCCTTTCAGGGCGTGGTCCTACCAAACTCATTTCGCCAATTAAAACATTCCACAATTGCGGAAGCTCATCTAGTCGCCATTTGCGCATCGTTCTTCCCCATTTTGTAATTCGAGTATCATCTACAGAACTCAGTTGTGGTCCATTGGTTTCAGAGTTGATATACATTGAACGAAACTTAAACATCGTAAAAGGTTTGCCTTTGTAACCAATTCTTTCTTGCGAATAAATTACTGGTCCGGGTGATGACATTCTAACCCTTATCCATGTGTAAATAATTAATGGTAAAAGTAAAATGATGGCTGTTATTGAAACGAATACATCAATAGCTCTTTTGATATTTTGTTGCCAAGGCGGAAGTAAACCTGCATGGATATCAATTAGTGGAACACCCAAAACGTTGTTGGTATGTAAGGCACCGGTAATAATATCTACAGTATCTGGGGTTATTTTGATATTGATATTTTTGTTGCTTAAAATTTGCAGAATTTTTGTGATTAATTCTCGATCATTTTTTTCAATAGTGATGATGATTTCTGCAATGTTTGAATTGGAAATAATTTCTTCAATTTGAAGTATGTTGTTGTAGTTTTTAATGTTTGTATCGAGGATGATATTTTCATTAGCAGATATATTTAAAAAACCTACAAATCGATAGCCAGAAATTGCTTTTGAAGATTTGAAATTTTTATAGAAATCAGTTGCTTTTTTACCGGATCCTATTATAAGTGCATTGTAGAAAATACTGCCAGATTTAATTTGTTTTTTTGCATAGGTTAAAAATAAAAATCTAGAAATGGAGGTTAAGAAAAATATGGGAATCAGTAGGCTGAAAAATTCTAAATAATAAGAATTGTTATTGTCGTGTGGGTTTTTTAAAATGAAGAAAAACAATAAGAACAAACATCCGATTAAACTTACCAAAAACGTTTTTGCAATTTCAGCTAATCTGGATTTGTGATAAATGGCGTTATAAAAACCAAATAAAAAATAAAGCGTTAGCCAACCCAATACATATAGTATCCAGCCCAAATAAAAGCCTGGCGGGATTCTAAAATTGTAATTGTAAATTATGGTGCGTAAATAATAAAAGCAAAGCCAAGTAAAACAACAAATCAAAAGATCAGTTAAAATAATCCAAATGATATTTAATCTAGGTTGTTTCATTTGTGAAAGTGAAAAATCAAAAGTAAAAAGTGAAAAGTCGAAAATTATTGATAACCCTTTTTTAATTTTTTCTTTTTAATTTTTACTTTGAAATCAATGCTGTTTGCTGTTTATTTTTTCTAGTATAAGATGCGCCACTTCCATTGCTCTGAATCCATCAATAATGGTAACAGGTGTTTCTTTATTATTGATGATTGCATCTTTGAAACATTCCAATTCCATTTTTATGGCATTCACAGCTTCAACTTTTGGGTTTGAAATACCAATAGATTTTGTGCCATGATTGGTTTCGATGTCGAAGCTAAAATCATTTTTGTCATCAGGTTGGTTGAGGCGAATGATTTCTGTTTTTTTATCTAAGAAGTCAATACCTATGTATGCATCTTTTTGAAACAATCTTATTTTACGCATTTTTTTAAGCGAAATGCGGCTACTGGTTAGATTGGCCACACAGCCGTTATCAAACTCGATACGCACATTTGCAATGTCAGGAGTTTCGCTCATTACAGCCACACCATTGGCTGAAATATAACTTACATTACTATTTACAAGGTGTAAAATAATATCAATATCGTGAATCATTAAATCTAAAACTACGCTAACATCGGTACCGCGTGGGTTGAATTCCGCCAAGCGATGTACTTCAATAAACATGGGCTTTAGATTGTAACCCTTCAATGCAAGAAAAGCAGGGTTGAAACGTTCAACATGTCCAACTTGAAATTTCAGGTTGGATTCTTTCGCCAATTTTACCAATTCGCGCGCTTCATCCATGGTATTCGCTAAAGGCTTTTCCACAAAAACGTGCTTGCCTTTTCGAAGTGCCATTTTACACAATTCAAAATGATGAATGGTAGGCGCTACAATATCTACAGCATCACAGGCATCCATTAGTGCCGAAGGATCTACAAATCTATTGAGCTGATATGTTTCTTCAATAACTTTTGCATTTTCGTCGTTGGGGTCAAAAAATCCAATCAATTCAACATCTTCAATTTCTTTCCAATTGTTTAAATGAAATTTTCCCAAGTGGCCAGTACCAAACACCGCAATTTTTAACATGTATTAATTTTATACTTCTATATTTAATGAATGTGATTTTTATTAAACCGTTTTTTCTTCCCAGAATCCCATTTTTCCGAATTTTTCAATTCTTTTGTTCACTCTTTCTTCGGCAGGGATATTTTCCAATTCATTTAGCATTGGAATTAAATAATCTTTAAGGTTTTGTGCAGCTTTGTCATAATCCCAATGTGCGCCTCCCAATGGTTCTGGAATAACTTGATCTACAAGTCCGAAGTTAAGCATATCGGTACCGGTTAAACGAAGTTGATCTGCGGCGATTTCTTTTTTCTCCCATGTGCGCCACAAAATACTGCTACAGCTTTCTGGAGAGATTACCGTGTACCAAGTATTTTCCATCATCACTACTTTATCACCAACGCCAATGCCCAAAGCACCACCACTTGCACCTTCTCCAATGATCACGCAAATCACAGGTACTTTGAGTGAAATCATTTCGTAAATATTTCTAGCAATGGCTTCGCCTTGACCTCTTTCTTCGGCTTCAATACCAGGATAAGCACCAGGAGTGTCAATTAAAGTAACGATTGGTTTATTGAATTTTTCGGCAAGCTTCATCAAGCGAAGGGCTTTACGATATCCTTCTGGATTGGCCATGCCAAAGTTTCTGATTTGTCGGGTTTTGGTATTGTTTCCTTTTTGTTGTCCGATAAACATAACCGTTTTGTCGCCCAATTGAGCAAAACCGCCAACCATTGCTTTATCGTCTTTTACGTTTCTGTCGCCATGAAGCTCAACAAAGTTGGTACACATTTTTTCAATGTATTTCAATGTATATGGGCGATCTGGGTGACGGCTCAATTGTACGCGATGCCATGGCGTAAGGTTATCGGTGATTTCTTTTTTAACGAGTTCGATTTTCTGTTCTAAAGCCAAAATCGAAGTTGACATATCAGTTTCGGATTGTTCTTGTGTATTTTGTAATTGTTCGATTTGGTCGTAAAGATCTTTTACAGGTTTTTCAAACTCGAGGTATTGTCTGTTTTTTAACTGAGGCATATTTAAAATGTGTTCGTTTAATAAGAATTTGGTTTGGCAAGTTACTTGTAAAATTAAGTGATACAAATTTTTTTAAAAATTTTTGTTTTTAAAAAACAAAACTCCTTATCTTTGCCATCCTTTAAAAAGCATAACAATTGTTTTAAAGAGGAAAAGGAGCGGTAGTTCAGTTGGTTAGAATGCTGCCCTGTCACGGCAGAGGTCGCGGGTTCGAGTCCCGTCCGCTCCGCAACCAACGAAAGTAGCGCCTTGTAAATGAATAGTTTACGAGGCGTTTTTTTTTGGGGGGGGGTAAACTTTGCAGTACAGTTTTTCGAATTAATTTATTTTCTAAAATTTCGCTTTATTAGGAAATTAGTTTTAATGAGTATATTTGTTGAAATCATAATTTATGAAACAAGTATTTGCAATTTTTTTAGTTTTATTTATATTCTTTGAATCTTGTGAAAAATCACCTACCAATAATACTAATTGTAGTTTTACGATAGATCATCTTATAGGTACTTATAAAAAAACTTCGGAAACATATCAACCAACTCCATTATCAGCTGTACAAGATATTTACAATGGTTGGCCATCATGTAAAAAAAATGTGATTTATTATTTCAGTCCTGTACATGATACTTTTTATACGAATCCATTGACCATAAGAAATCGTTTGATATTATTAGATACTTTTAATTGCTCTAATATTGGTTACAACAGTTATTTATACGGGATACAAAATAATGCAATTCAATACAATGATTATTCTGGCAATGAATTACAAAAAGATTCTATTTTGGAATTTAACTGTCAATACTTTAAAACAGGTTACTACGATTTTAATGGTGGTGTAACTTTGATTACATGGACAAGGCAATAATCAAATATACTATCAGTAAGACAATTCCTTGAGAATTCTATTGAAAAGATTGAATATAAATCAGTAAATCCTAAAAATTGCTTTTTAGAGATGAATGAAATTGCAATTTCTTTTAAGAAGAGTGTAACTTATTTGGTGAAGTAATTTTTATTGAACAATTTACGCTAAATAATAATGAGTAAGTTGTGATAGTATTTTCTTAAAACAAGTCGTATTAATTATTCCAATGAAAAATCTAAATTTCTTTTTCCTCATCACTCTTTTTTTTCTAACTACTCATTTGTTACCCGCTCAAACAATGACTACGCTCCAATTGGGCAATAATAGGGACAGCAGTTATTACCATCTCACAAAAATTACAGATAACGAATATTGGGCTTGTGGCGAGAAGGGCATAATTACTTCATTTGATTCTGTTGGCCATTTTCAATCACTGGATATTCAAACGGATGGATTTAATATACTCAAGGCGGAAAGGATTGGTGATTTTGTTTTAATTACAACAGATGATTCTAGAGTTATGAAGTATAATCTGATATCAAAAACGTTGGAAAAAGTAGATTTTAAGCGTTATAAAAATCGATGTTTTTATGATTTTTTAGTGTTGCCTACAGGTAAAATTCTGCTTTGTGGGGGAGCTACAGGTATTTCAAAAGGGGAAAAGAAAATTCCATTTGGATTTATTGCCATTACAGATTCTAGTTTGTCAGAACCCAAAAAAATATGGAAAAGCTATAGAAAGTTTGCATGGTCTTTATTGGCAAAAAAAGATGGATCAGTAACGGCTGCAGTTTTCAATGGGGTAAATACAAGCTTAATAAATACAAAGAATCTTGTTCACTGGAAAAAACAGAAAAAAATAAATGGACTTGTGCATGAGATTAAACTTAAAGACAATCAGGAAGAAATGAGTTATGTGGGTACAGCAAGTTTACATTATAACCGAAAAGGGATTATTGCTTTGGATGACAAAAATAAAATGACAATAGATTCAAGTGGTTGTTTCTGGAGTCAAGAATTTAGTGATGATTTTCAAATAATTTGTAGTCAGAAAGGTCAATTGTATTTTTTTAAAAATGGCCAGTATAAAAATATGGTTCAATTGCCCACATCGTTTGCTTTGTATGATATGAAAGTAATTTCGAAACAAAAACTATTGGTTGTTGGTCATGGGAAATGTGCGTTTATAATTGACAATTGTTTAAATTAGTTTAGCTTTCTTTTTTTCATTCGTGATTATTTTTATCGCATCAATTATATCTAATGGTAGTTAAAGAATCTCATTGTTAATACAAATCGGCTTCCTATGAAACTAGTTTCATTTTTTCTATTATCCTTTTTATTTTCTTTTTCCATTTGCAACGCACAACAAAAAAGATTGAAAGACAATAATAGTATTGGGTGGTATAATATTTTCACAACGACTCAATTAAATTCCAAATGGAGTATACATGCCGAATTTCAATTCAGACGTGATGAATTAATAAAAAATGGGCAACAGAATTTATTTAGAACAGGCATCAATTTCCAGCCGGATAAATCCATTTTATTCAGATTGGGCTATGCTAATATTGAAACATTTTCATACGGGGATTATCCGATAAATCCCTTGGGTAAACAATTTACCGAACATCGCATATTTGAAATGGTAAGCTTGCAGAATAAATTTCAATCAGCAGATTTATCGCATCGTTTTATGCTGGAACAGCGTTTTAATGGAAAATACTCCAGTGCTGACCTCTCAAAAGAAGATGAATATGTGTTTTTAAATCGATTAAGGTATATGTTTAGGGTTCAAATTCCAATTGGCAATGTAAAATCTCAAGGTAAAATGCATTATTTAGGTTTTTATGATGAAGTATTTGTAGGATTTGGGAAAAATGTAGGTGAAAATATTTTTGATCAAAATAGAATAGGGGTGTTGTTGGGATACAAATTAAATGAAACGGCAAAGTTTGAACTTGGTTATCTAAACCAGATTGTTCAATTGAGTAGGGAGATTGATAATAAAAATGTGTTTCAATATAATAGTGGCTTTTTGGCCAATTTAGTTTTAAATTTTAAAGCTAAATAATGGCAGGAAACTCCATTCTAGATGCTATTCGACTCCTTGTAATTAAAGATATTTCATCTTTTTTACGATTATTTAAAAATTAGTTTGGTTGAAAAGTATATCAATCATATATTTGCACTCCCTAATCCAAATGCCGCGTTGGTCAAGAGGTTAAGACGCCTCCCTTTCACGGAGGAATCACGGGTTCGAGTCCCGTACGTGGTACTAAAAAGTCAGAACGAGAATGAAAGCGAAAGCGACATTTGACTCTGACTTTTTTCTTATCCATATTTCATTATCCAGTATCATGATGTCTGATTCAACTAATATCCAGAATACTTCATCGTTCTTCTGATTACTCTTTTTGGTACATGTTTTCTTATTCTTCTATAGGGGTCGCAGCTGCTTAACAAGCCAACGCATACTAAAAATAATAGGATTTTTAATTTCATCAACTTTTTGGATTTCGTTTTTGTAATGAGGCTTAATTAATTTACCGTAATATGTAAACATCCATTTCGCTCAAACTTTACAAAGCATTTGTTTTGATTTTTTAATTCTAATAAAGCACTTTTGAATAATTTAAATTGTGCTTCATTTCCACCAAATGCACCCCAACTCATATCAAAAGTTTTTCCCCTTAAATGAGGGCTGTTTTCTATTGCAACAGTACTTTCTTCTCGAAGTCTTTTTACAGATTCTCTAGATCTTGTTCCACTTGTGATTTCATAAGGCACATAATCTATATTTTTTTCTATACATTTTTGCTGATACAAAATAGATAGCTTGTCTATAAAATCTATCGCTTTTGGAAGTAATAAAGGTTGTGAATGCGTGAACTCCTGAACAATATATAATTCATTGCTTTCAATTTCTTTCAACACATTTTTTTTGCCAAGTTGGATAAGTCCTTTGTCAGTTTTTTGCGGCTTAATGCCCTCATTTTTATATGCTTTTTCATGTGCATTAACCCCATCTTTAAACAATACATCACAATCTTTACAATTTGTATTGTTTATTCTACGACCTCCATTCATCATTATTCCGATTAATAAAACGAGTTTGTTTTTTATGAACTGATGATATGGAATTGCCAATAAGCAAAGACAAAAAAGAACGATTAATGCTATTCTTATTTTTTTCATTTTTAATGAGATTTAATTGTGTGCAAATGAAAATAAAGTAATATTTAATAGGTAATATATTTCTCTGGTTGTTTTAACATCTTTTTTTATTTTAATTCGTGCGTTTAAATTTTTGATTTGTTTTTTTATTCAATGCCCATTCCCTATTTTAAAATTCGATTATTTATTTACTTACCTGATTTCACCAATTAAGATTTATTTTTACAGAAATCATTTAAACATTGAATTTACTTTCTCAATTTATCCAACATGTTAATGCAGATGGCTTCTTAAAAAAAACAGACAAGCTTCTTATAGCCGTTAGTGGGGGCGTGGATTCTGTGGTGTTATGCGATTTGTGTTTTCATGCGGGTTTTAATTTTGAAATTGCCCATTGTAATTTTCAATTGAGGGGATTAGATAGTGAAGCAGATGAACAATTTGTAATTGAATTGGCTAGTAAATACAACGTGAAACATCATGTGATGAAATTTGACACAGAAAAATTTGCTGCAGATAATAAACAAAATATACAATTGTCTGCACGAAACCTTCGCTATAAATGGTTTAATGATATCCTTTCAAACGATACTTCAATAACAAATATTTTAACCGCTCATCATGCCGATGACAATCTGGAAACCATTTTGATGAATTTCTTCAAAGGCACTGGAATCAATGGGTTGAAAGGCATTCAATCTAATCATGCAGGCATTGGCGGAAAAATTGTTCGCCCTTTATTGTTCGCCAATAAATCTGAGCTTGTAGATTATGCGATATCAAATAATTGTCAATGGCGTGAGGATGTTTCTAATGAGTCTGACAAATACACCCGCAATTTTTTTAGAAATCAAATCATACCTTTAATTGAAAATGTAATTCCTGAAGTAAAAGCAAACGTTCAAAACAACATTAAAAGATTTAATGAAATTTCAATTATTTATGACAATGCCATTTCAAACATTAAATTGAAATTGTTAGAACGCAAAGGCAATGAAATGCATATTCCGGTTTTAAAACTGCTAAAGCTTGATGCTTTCGAAACCATACTTTTTGAAATTATTAAACCGTACAATTTCTCTTCATCACAATTAAAAGATGCTGTAAATCTGCTTCATGCTGATTCTGGAAAGTATGTTATTTCTAGTTCTCATCGGATTTTAAAAAATAGAAATTGGTTGATCATTTCTCCAAATGAAACCCAAGATGAATCTGTTTTTATTATTGAATCCGATACCAAGATGGTGCATTTTGGTTCAAATAAAGTATCTATTGAAAATACTTCTTCTACTCAATTTTCAAATGATTCGACTATTGCATTGTTGGATTTGAAAAATGTTCAATTTCCTTTAATGCTTAGAAAATGGAAACAAGGCGATTATTTTTATCCGTTAGGTATGTTGAAGAAAAAAAAGTTGAGCAGATTTTTTATCGACCTTAAATTGTCGATTTTTGAAAAAGAAAATACTTGGGTTGTAGAATCCAATAAAAAAATAATTTGGGTTGTAGGCAAAAGAATTGACAATCGTTTTAAAATTACTGATGCTACTGAATCGGTTTTGAAATTAACCTTAACCTCTTCCAAATAAACTGGGATGCTTTAATTGCTCTAATATATATCCAATCAGGTCGGGACGCATTACATATACGATCAATAAAGTAAACGACAATCCAAAAATAGCGCCCCATAAATGTGCATCGTGGTTGATGTTGTCTGCTGCTTTTTTACCCATATAAATACAATATGCTATAAACAAAACGGCATATACAGTTGCAGATATTTTAATGTAAGCGTATAGATAAATACTACTCCAAGGACTAAATAAAATGGTGGCAAATACTACTGCAGATACTGCGCCAGAGGCACCTAAAGAACGATATTCAAATACATCTTTGTTTTTAAAATAACTGGGTAAATCAGAAACGATAATTGCGCCAAAATACAAAATAAGATAGGTTATACCGTTTCCCATTCCATTGCTCTTTAAAATCATTTCGATGTTGTTGCCAAAATAATATAAGGTAAACATGTTGAAGAATAGGTGCATGAAATTGGCATGCAAAAACCCCGAAGTGACGAAACGATACAATTCATTATTACGTTTTACATAATAAGGCCACATAATGGTTTTGGCTAAAAATAATTTGTTGGTTTCTGTTATGAAAAACAAAATCACATTTATGGCAATCAATATGTTCGTTATAGAAAATGGGAATGCGTTCATTGTGTAAATCTGTTTTTTTGAATTTTTACTTTTTATTTTTTATTTCTCACACATGATGATACTTCTCATTTCGGTTGATAGAGCAAGCGCGATATATTTGTTCGGCTAAAATTAATCGTACCAATTGATGCGGAAAAACCAAAGGGGATAAACTCCATATATAATCTGCACGTTCAAATACTGCTTTACTTACGCCAAATGCACCACCTATCAAAAACACAAGCTGCTTCTCGCTTTCATTAGCTCTTTGTTGAATGAAATTTGCAACACCTTCACTGGTTAAAGTTTTACCTCGTTCATCCAGCAATATTAAATAGTCATCTTTTTTTAAAAGATTTAAAATGGTCTCACCCTCTTTCTGTTTCAAATCTACATCACTAAGTACCGCTGCGTTTTTAGGTGTAGAAATGATTTGCCAATCTACCGGATAATAATTGGAGATTCTTTTCGTAAACAATTTTATGCCTTCATCTACAAATGACTCATTGTTTTTTCCAACAGACCAAAATTGAATTTTCATCTTATCTTATTTAATTGAAAAGTCAAAATTTAAAAGTCAAAAATCCGCGGATAAAAGTTAAAATATTTGACATCTTTTTTACTTTTTACTTTTAAATTTTTACTTTATTTTTTTCAAATTCAAATACCCAAGATGCCATTCGTCTTTCTTGGCTTTTTTATTTGGTGAAATCTTTAATTCAAATGCTGCTTTGATTTCTGGAGGAAGGATGTCTGTAATTTCATAAATATCATCTACATCGATTCCGTATTTATCATCAATGTGCGATTCGGCGCCTTTAAATCCAGTATGTTTATAAAATGCTGTTGACTTTGCAAGCTTTATAGCATCAGATTTTTTTTCCGCCACTGTTAGCATTTTATAATGATATTCTTCAAATTCGCCGGGTTTGTATCCGCCAAGGTTTAAGAAAAAGAGTCTAGCATTTTCCTTTTTTTCTGATACGGTTTTCTTTATAATAGAAATAGCATTTCCATCTACTTCTGTTACCTCTCGCCATGCATCAATATGTATTGTACCACCATTTTTCCAAAATGCTTCAATATGCGGAATAATGTCTTTTATGCTTTTCCCAATGGTAAAGAAAATGTCGTGTTGCTCCGTATGTCTCCCTTTGGGCTTGCATCCCAGCAGTATCATGAATAATTTGTTGGCCATGATTTAAATGGTTTTTTTAGGAGGCAATTCAAATGCTATCGCATCATGTTCGAAATTTCCTTTATGTGCACCATCGCAAAAAGGCTTGTTTTTTGATAATCCACATCTACAAATGGCTACAATATCTCTGCCATTTAAACCGTAAACATTTCCGTCTTTATCTACAATTTCAAAATCGCCTTCAATTTTTGCAGAACCATTGTTGTTAATTGTAATCTTAGTCGTTGCCATATCTTTTTTTCGTAAAAATAAATCATTGCGACTTATTAATTATGAATAAATTTATTGTCAGTAATATTGTTTTTATTATTACAAAATATTTGACCATTAATAAACCATTCAATTTTTTATCAGTCTTTATTGCCATGTTTAAAAATTATATCAGTTTAGTTGTTTTTTTATGTTGTATTTGCTTTGCTCATGCACAAAAAAATAAATTTCCGTATGCTGCACAAGGACTCACTCAAACACAGGCTGCTGCTCATTTAATCAATCGATTTACTTATGGCACTACTCCAGGACAACTGGACGAAGTCGTTAAAATGGGTTTGGAAGTTTGGTTCGAAAAGCAACTTAATACTACGTTTAATGATGATAGTTTGAATCTGAAATTATCAAAAATTGATTATCTACATTTATCCAACGAAGAAGTAGTTAAGCAATTTCCACGCAACCCACAAGTGGTCAGAATGGCGATTAAAGATGGTTTTATTGATAAAGATTCTATTGGTGTTATGTCGAAGCGCGAGGAGAAAGATAGATTGAAAGCTTATTCCCAATTAAATAATCTTCATCCATTTGCCGAACTTTCCCGCTCTTTTATCAACCAACGTTTCATTAGGGCAATTTATTCCAAAAATCAACTCGAAGAAGTATTAACTGGTTTTTGGTTTAATCATTTCAATGTGTCTTTTACCAAACTTCAAGTAGCACAATACATTCCAGCGTATGAGCGTGATGTAATTCGACCAAATGCTTTGGGTAATTTTCAACAATTACTTTTGGCAACGGCAAAGTCACCAGCTATGTCTCTATTTCTAGATAATTTTTTGAGTTCTACAGAGATGGATAGCGCCTCTACTTCATCCAGAAACAAAAATTTAAATGCGTTAATTGAACAACAAAATGCAGTTGGAGATACACAAAATGTAAAATTTATAAAACAATTAAAAGGCAAAAATAAAAATCGGGGCATTAATGAAAATTATGCGCGCGAATTATTGGAGCTTCATACCTTGGGTGTGGATGGTGGATATACACAACAAGATGTGGTAAATGCAGCACGTGTTTTAACGGGTTGGACCATTTATCCTTTTGATGATGCTTATTCAGGTCAGTTGAAAAAATTGATTTCTATTTTAGGAGAAGATAATTTAAAATCCAAAGGTTATTACAGAGAGGGAGATTTTTTATTTTTTCCCATGAACCATGATCCAAATGAAAAGATGGTACTGGGTAAAAAATTCCCAGCAAATGGAGGTTATCAAGAAGGTGTTGATTTAATTTCAATGCTAGCAAATCATCCAGCTACTGCAAAATTTATTTGTAAAAAACTGGCTGTCTATTTTGTAAATGATAATCCGTCTGAAAAACTCATCAATAAGATGGCGGAAACATTTTTAAAGAAAAATGGAGATATTAAATCTGTATTATTAACGATGGTTTATGATTCTGATTTTTGGGGAAAGAATGCCATTTGTCAAAAAATAAAATCGCCTTTTGAAGTGGTGGTAAGTGCCAATAGAGCAATGAATACCGAAGTATTTAATCCTTATCCCATGTTTGGGGTGTTGGAAAAAATGGGACAAAAAATATATCATTATCAAGCACCAACTGGGTTTCCAGATAATGCCGCTTATTGGGTAAATACCAGCGCCTTATTAAGTAGAATGAATTTTGGTTTGGATATTGCTGCTCAAAACATTAGAGGTATTAAAGTGGATTTACTTAAACTGAATGATTATCACGAGCCAGAAGATGCAGTTGCCGCATTGAAAACCTATGCCAATATTTTGATGCCTGGAAGAAACCATGAAAAAACATATCAAAGGTTGTTGCCTTTATTAAATGAGGTGAAAGTTTCTCAAAAATTGGTCAATAAAATTGGTGATGAAAAAAAATCAATAGAGGATTCAATGTCTGATGAAATTGAAATAGAATCAGACAAAAGTTCATTTAAAAGCGAAAAAAACATGCTCGAGCATGTGGTTGGAATAATTTTAGGGTCCCCAGATTTTCAACGCAAATAAACATTTATGTCATCTAGAAGAGCTTTTTTAAAATCAGGTGCAATTGCAGCTTTCGGAATCAGCTTCGGCGGTGTTCCTGGCTTTGTAGCACGCGCAGCCCAACAGTTTCAAAGTACACAACTATTCAAAAAAAATAAGATCCTGATTTGTATTTTTCAGCGAGGGGCAATGGATGGACTCATGGCCGTTACGCCATTTAATGACCCTCATTTAAAAAAAGCAAGACCAGGATTATTTATGTCTGCAGCGAAATCTGAAAAAGTTTCATTGATTGATTTAGATGGGAATTTTGGATTACACCCGTCGATGGCAAGTTTTGAGCCGTTGTTTAAATTGAATCAATTGGCAATAGTACACGGAATAGGATCGCCCAATAATTCACGTTCTCATTTTGATGCACAAGATTATATGGAATCGGGAACGCCTTTTAAAAAATCAACAGATAGTGGCTGGTTGAATCGTGCTGCTGGATTATTGGCAATTCATGAATCTCCATTTCATGCAGTTAGTTTAACGTCTTCATTACCGAGGTCTTTGTATGGAAATTTCCCTTCCATAGCGATAAATAATCTAGCAGACTTTAAAATTAATTCCAAGCAAGCACAAGTCAATTTAAATGCAACGGCTAAAAGTTTTGAAGATTTATATGATGAAACAACCAATCAACTGATAAAAAATACAGGAAAAGAAACTTTCGAAGCGGTAGAAGTTTTATCGAAAATAAATCTTAAAAAATATCAACCCACATCAGGTGTAATTTATCCCAATTCAAACTTAGGTAACGCACTTAAGCAAATTGCGCAGTTAATAAAATCTGATGTAGGATTGGAAATTGGCTTTGCCGAATCGAGTGGGTGGGATACGCATTTTAATCAAGGAACCTTCAATGGTACATTTGCCAGAAATGTCGGTGATTTGAGCAATAGCATTACTGCCTTTTGGAATGATTTAGGGGATGATTTAAAAGACAATGTAGTGGTAATGACCATGACGGAATTTGGTAGAACGGTAAAGCAAAATGGCACTAATGGTACCGACCATGGAAGGGCATCATGTAATTTTATTTTAGGAACCAACTTACAAGGGGGAAAGGTTTATGGAGATATAAAGCCTTTGTCGATTGAAAATTTAGAAGATGGTAGAGACCTACCTGTTACAACAGATTTTAGATCTGTATTTAATGAAGTTGCACAAAAGCATTTGAATATTAAAAATACAAAACAGCTTTTCCCGGATTGGAATGGTGTGAATCTGGAGTTGTTTTAGCCCCCTTCCCCAACCCTTCCCCCGAAAGGTGAAGGGAGTTTGTACTTGGACTTTGATGATTGGTGAAAACACCAACATCGGCAGAAGAATATCTCCAACCTTTTGAACTCATTGAACACATTGAACCTTTGGAACGTTAACCTCACAAACCTCACAAACTTCTAAAACCTCTAAAACCTCAACAACCTCTCGTACCTCCTCTTATTACTATACCCATGCAATATTCTAACGACGCCAATCACCATCAAACAATACGCAATAACGATAATGGCTAAATGTTGGTTTTTTGAAATGGGCAATACATTTATTGCAATTCCAGCAACCAGCATTGGCAATCCCGAAAAAATAAGATCTTCATTTTTTTTGCTCATTTCTTCAAAATAAACATGCATTTTTCCTAGAACAACATAAGCCATATTTTCTTCGATTCCCCTTTCTAATAAACCATTCAAAATAAAGTCATTGTTTTTTTGATTTGATTTTGAATCTGTAATAAACTGAATAATGTGTTTAGGCAAAAGATAAAAATTGAATTGATCAATCTTTTGCTGATGCTCAGAAATGGAATCGCTGAGTTCTAATTGCCGGGTTGCAACTTCGTTATAAAAAGCTTCTATTTCAGATTCGGGAAGCATATTCAAATACTGGTTGGCGAGTTTAATCAACTGCGCATCTGTATGTTCTGTATAATATCCATAATTGGAAAGCAATTCATTCATTCAATAAAGGTGAGTATAAATTTGGATACTTATTAACCATTTTTGATAAAATGTGCGAAAACAATTGATATTAATTGAATGAATCAAACTTCAAATAATTTACTTTGCAATAAATTTTTTAAATATGAGTTCTAGCGAATTGATGCTTTATATTTCGGCTGCGTTTATAATTGGCTTTGGGGTTGCTTGGATTTTGAAAACAATGGAAATTCAAAAATTAAAAAGATCTGAAAACAGTTTGAATGGGTTACTTGAAAGCGAACGTTTGGTTAAAGAAACGCTTCGCAAAGAAAGTGCTCTAGCTTTTCAACTCAAAGAAACCATAGAAGCTGATCTGGGTAGAAAATTAAAAGAGGCTGAGCATGTAATCAAAGAAATGGATCGCGATATTTTATTGTTGCAAAAAAGCAATGAAGAAACGGAAATGATGTTTAAAAAACTAGATCCAGAAATGTATGATATAAAAATTAAACTGCTTGAAGCCAATAATACAATCGCAAGATTAAAAGGACAAATTGCTCAAAATGTTGCACAATAAAAAGTGAAAAGTAAAAAGTGAAAAGTGAAAAGTGTTCCGACCTGGCGATTAATAATTAAATAAGCTTGGAATATTTTTTTGATTTTTACTTTTAAATTTTGAATTACTATGTCAAAAAAAACAAAAGTTTTAATTGTTCTATCCGTTTGTTTAGGGCTTTATTTTTTAGGGCCTCAGCCCGCTAAACCATTATTTAACAAAGCGCTTCCAGAATTACCTGCTATAAATGAACTAGAAGTATTTGTTGCCAATCAAGAATCTAAACATAAACTCAAGCCAGATAATCAAGCAAGAATAGTATGGGCTAATGATACATTGAAATCAAAAACGGAATATGTTATTGTTTACTTGCATGGTTTCTCTGCATCTCAAGAAGAAGGCAATCCAGTTCATCGAAACATAGCGAAAAAATTCGGCTGTAATTTATATTTATCACGACTAGCACAACATGGAATTGATACTACAGATCAATTGATTGCACTTACTGCAGATGATTATTGGGAATCGGCAAAACAAGCACTATCTATTGGAAAAAAATTGGGAAACAAAGTGATACTTATGGGAACCAGTACTGGCGCTTCTCAAGCATTGCAATTGGCTGCGGCATACCCAAATGATGTTGCAGGTTTAGTGCTTTATTCTCCCAATATTGAAATCAATAATCCCAATGCTTGGTTGCTCAATAACCATTGGGGTTTGCAAATTGCCAGATTGGTTATGGGAAGTGATTATTTAACACCAAAGGATAAAACTAAAGCCTATGCTAAATATTGGAATACACCGTATCGCTTAGAAGCCACCGTTAGTTTACAGGAAATGATTGAATCTTCAATGACAACTGAAACGTTTAATAAAGTACAACAACCCTTATTAATACTTTACTATTTTAAAGATGAAAACCATCAAGACGAAATTGTAAAAGTTGAAGCAATGGAAAAAATGTTTGATCAATTGGGAACGCCTAAAACAAAAAAAATGAAGCATCCCATACCTAATGCGGGTGATCATGTGTTGTGTTCTCCAATCAAATCTGGAGCTGTACCTGAAGTAGAAGACTTTACCGAACAGTTTTTTAAAAACGGGTTAAATATGAAAATGCAATAATAATAGCCATATTATTTCAATTTTCATGTTTTTTAACATATTTTTGACCCGCTTACTCCATATCCGCTGAAACTTCCACAAGAAAAAAACGCCATTTACTTTATTTTAACCTTAAAACATGAAAAAACTTTTATTCTTATTCGCCTCTTTGATTTCAACAGTAATTAGTTTCGGTCAAGCGAATGCAGATGAAAAACAAATTGCATTATCATTAATAAAACAACATCAAACTCAGTTGGGTTTTTCTATAAATGACATAGAAAATTCCGATGTTTCAAGTACATATTTTGATAATGCATCTGGAATAAGAATGGTGTATTTGACCCAAACGTTTAAATCGATTCCTGTGTTTAACAAAATGCAGGTACTTGCTTTTAAAAATAACGAGTTGGTTTCAAATGCTGGGAACAGGGTTTCTAATATAGAAGAAATTGTAAATTTAAAATCAGGCATTCCAACAATTAGCGCAACAAATGCAGTTCAATCTGTAATCAATGATTTGAAATTATCTACAAAATCATTGATTCAATCAACGGTACAAGCAAATGGCAAATTGAATTTTGGAAATTTAAATATTTCAGAAGTTGATATTATTGCAGAATTGGTTTGGTTACCCATCACAGAAAAAAATGTGGCGTTAACCTGGCAAATAGAAATTGCACCTCTAAAATCTGTAGATCATTTATTGATTCGTGTAGATGCCGTTTCTGGCAAAGTATTGGATAAAAATAATTATACCGTTTATGAAAATTTAAATGATTTTAAAAAAGCAAATTGTAATCAAAATAATCACGCACATTCTTGCGATTATTTGAATTTGAATCACAAAACAACAGTACAACAATCTCCTTCAGTAGTATCATCAGCTAGTTATCGTGTAATTCCTTTTCCGGCTGAAAGTCCTTTGCATGCTAATGGTGCAGCTGCTTTAGTTTCCGATCCATGGAATTTGGCTGGTGGTAACGCAACTTCCTTACAATGGCATTTTGACGGTACCTCTTATCATGACAGCACAAGAGGTAACAACGTTTGGGCACAAGAAGATAGAGATAATAATAACATAAATGGTAGAGGGGCAACTTCTTCTACTGCACAACCTTCATTAACTTTTGATATAGCTCCTGATTATACTGTAGCGCCAACGACTACAAATTTTCAACGTTTTGCTACAACCAATTTGTTTTATTGGAATAATTTATTGCACGATCTTACCTACAATTATGGTTTTAATGAAGTGTCTGGAAATTTCCAAAATAACAACCAAGGCAGAGGCGGTTTAGCCAATGATTATGTAGTGGCTGATGCTCAAGATGGAAGCGGTACAAACAATGCAAATTTTTCAACACCTGTTGATGGAAGTAGACCACGTATGCAAATGTATTTGTCAAGCTTCACTACACCTAACCGTGATGGTGATCTTGATAATGGTGTAATTGCGCATGAGTTTATGCATGGTGTAAGTAATCGTCTTACTGGTGGTCCTGCCAATTCTTCTTGCCTAAGTAATGCAGAACAAGGTGGTGAAGGATGGAGCGATTATTTAGCTTTAATGAGTGTAACCAATTGGGCTACTGCTACACTTAACGATGGAGCTATTGCTCGTCCTATAGGTACCTATTTATTTGGACAAGCGCCTACGGGTGCGGGTATTCGTACTTACCCATATTCAACAAACATGAGCATCAACCCATGGACTTATGGAATGATGACTGGTTCTGGAGGTGCAGTTCATAAAATTGGAGAAATTTGGTGTGCAACTTTATGGGATATGACTTGGGAGATGATTGCTATGGATGGTATCAATACAAATATTTTCAATAATGCTGGAATCGGAGGAAACTCTGCTGCATTAAAATTGGTAATTGAAGGTATGCGCTTACAACCTTGCAGTCCAGGATATATTGATGCAAGAAACGCGATATTAAAAGCAGATACTTTATTTTTTGGCGCAAAATACAGCTGCGCAATTTGGAAAGCATTTGCAAGAAGAGGAATGGGAAAATTTGCTTCTCAAGGTTCTTCAAACAGTACAACAGATCAAACTGCTGATTTTACAGTAAATGGCGGAGGCAGTTTCTCTATTTCTCAAAACGTAACCGAACAAGCGGAAGGATTAAATGTAACATATACACATACCGTAAGCACTGGAAATTGTGGCGCAATTGTAAATCACATTATTCGTGATACGCTTCCAAGCAATGTAACTTATGTAAGTGGTGGAACTTATGATGCTGCAACACGAGTGGTTAGTTTCCCAGTTTCATTAGCTTTCGGTGAAACTCAAAATTATTCATTTACAGTAACGATAAACAATGGCGCATATTTTGCACCAGTTCTTTTATTGGATGAAACGGTTCCTACAACAACCATCTCAAATGTTTGGACACCAACATCAACAACGACAACCAATTGGACTACTTCAACGGCACAAAAAACAAGTGCGCCAAATTCATTTTTTACATCCAATCTCATTACTGTTTCTGATCAGAAATTAGAAACAACAAACGCATTATTATTGCCATCTAATCCGCCTGCTCTTACATTCCAAGGATTTATCAATTCTGAGTCTGGATGGGATGGGGGTGTTGTAGAGATCAGTACAAACAATGGAACCACTTGGATTGATTTGGGTCCTTCAATTCTAACAGGTCGTTATAATGGAACATTAGGAACAAGTACAAATCCATTGTCAGGTAAATCTGCATTTACAGGAAACAGCGGTGGGTTTGTAAAAACAACCATAAATTTAAATGCTTATGCCAATCAATCTGTAAAATTCAGATTCCGTTTTGGATCGGATCTAAGTGTAGCTGGAACAGGTTGGTATATCGATGATATTCAACTTAAAAGCACACCACAAGTAAATATCAAAGGAATATTATTTAATGCATCGAATGCTAATATTGCAACTGCAGAAACCGTAACAATAATTTTACCTGGAAGCAATACTTGTATTCCTGCTACAATTTCTGCACAACCAACGAACATATCAATTTGCGAAAATGCAAATTCAGCAACTGTTTCTGTAACAGCTTCAGGAACTGGAATTACATATCAATGGCAAACGAGTACAGATAATGGCGTTTCATTTTCTGATATTGCCAATGAAAATAACGCAACTTATAATCTTTCAAATTTAACAACATCAAATAATGGCAATCAATATCGTTGTAAAATAAACGGAACTTGTACTACAGAGTTTTTCTCTGCATCTTCTATTTTAACAATAAATAGTTTACCAAATTCTCCTTCAACAACTGGAGCATCAAGATGTGGAACAGGAACTTTGGTACTTTCTGCAAGTGCTGGAACCAACGAAACAATTGAATGGTTTGCGGCTGCTACAGGAGGAACTGTAATTGGAACAGGATTAACTTTTACAACACCGAGCATCAGTACATCAACAAACTATTTTGCACAAACAAAAAATACAACTACAGGTTGTGTGTCAGCATCAAGAACAATAACAGGAGCTACTATTCTTTCAGCGCCAACAGCACCAACAGGAACAGGTGCTTCTACATGTGCATCAAAATCTGCTGTATTGACAGCTACTACAGCAAATGGACAAACGATAAATTGGTATAGTGCAGCAGTAGGAGGTACGTTGCTTGCTACAAATTCAAATACTTACACAACTCCAAATTTAACGGCTACAACAATTTATTATGCAGAGTCAAATAATGGAATTTGCGTTTCATCAACAAGATCTGCGGTTACAGCTACAGTAAATGCTATACCGGCAACAGTAGCAACAGTAGTAAACGCATCAAAATGTGGAACAGATACCTCTACAATTTCGGCTACTGCATTAACTGGAATGACCATCAATTGGTATGCTGATTCTTTAGCAACTAACTTATTACAATCAGGTACAGTTACTGGGGTGAATAGATTTATAACACCTTCATTATCTTCAACTACTTTGTATTGGGCTGCTCAAAGAAATTTGACGACAGGTTGTATATCATCCACTAGAAGAGTAACATCTACTATAAACCCTCGTCCTGCAAGTCCTACAGTTACAAATGGTTCAAGATGTGGATCAGGAAGAGTGACATTAACCGCAGTTGTACCAACAAATCCTGCAGGTACGTTAGCTTGGTATAGCACTACAACTGGAGGAACATCATTAAGTACAACTACTTCATATCAAACTCCATCACTATCGGTTTCAACTACTTATTTTGTAGAAGCTAGAACAACATCAACAGGATGTGTATCTGCAACAAGAAGTCCAATTGTAGCAAGCATAAATGCGGTGCCAGCAGCACCTCTAGCAGTTAATGCTTCACGTTGCGGAACTGGTACGGTTACAATCGGCGCTACACCAGCAACAGGTCTTACAGTAGATTGGTATTCTGCAGCTACAAACGGAACATTGTTGCTTTCAGGATTATCAACATACACAACGCCTAGTATCACAGCAACTAGAACATATTATGCACTTGCGAGAAATGCAACATCAACTTGTATATCAACTACTAGAACAGCAGTGACAGCAACTGTAGCAACAACAACACCAACAGCACCAGCTACATTGTCAGGGTTGATATCAATTTGTCCAATTGTAGGAACAGCAAATGGAACTACATACACTGCTTCAACTGTAACAGGGATTTCATCATATAGATGGAGTGTACCAACTGGAGCTGTAATTGATAGTGGAAGTACAGGATTAAAAATCAGAGTAAGATTTTTATCAGCAGGCACAAATGATAGCATTAATGTACAATCTAACAATGGTTGCTTTAGTGTAAAACGCGGATTGAAATTAACCACAACAGGATGCGCTACTACACCTTTAGCAAAAGGCGATGCTACAATTTCATCAACTGGTAATTTCTCTGTGGATGTATTCCCTAATCCTACACCAAATGTATTTTCTGTAAAGGTGAAAACGAATTCTTCTGAAAATATTAAAATTAATATTCTTGATATTCAAGGAAGAGTTTTGAAAACCATTATTTCAAATGCTACGAACATTATTGATTTTGGAAATGATTTAAAACCTGGTTTGTATTTAATAAAAATTCAACAAGGAAAAAATTCAATCACACAAAAGATTTTTAAATTATAAAATTATAAAGCTGATTATTAAATAGCCGTCTGATAAAAAACAGACGGCTCTTTTTTTATCGTTAAACCCCAAATCCCAAACAACAAACAATAAACAAACAGTTTGTTTGATTTTTAATAATCTTGTTCGAAAATAAATATATCTTTTGGTTGAGATTTTTTAAGAAATCTGATCTAATGGAATAATTGCAATTAAATTATATCCTTTATTGATTGCTGAAATGATTTGCATCTCTCCATTAAAGAGCTCGATGCGTCGTTTAATGTTTGCTAATCCGATGCCCTTTTTTATTTTTGATTCATCAAATCCAATGCCGTTATCTGAAATTTCCATTTTCAAAAAATCATTTTCAACATAGAGTTTTATTTCAATTGTTGTTGCTTTTGAATGACGAATTATATTTCTCAATTGTTCTTGTGCTATGCGATATAAATTAAGCTGTAAATCTTTACTTAATTTGTAATTCACTTCATCAAAATCAATACTCAAATTGGTGATATATTGATTTTCGAAATTAATGTTCAAAAGCAGTTCAGAAAAGGTTTCTTCTAAATTGCTATTGCCAAATGTAGAAGGCGCTAATCGATGGGATAAATTACGAATTTCTTCAAGTGCCAAATTAATAAAATGCTGTGATTTGATTAGCCATTTTACGTTGTTTTCTGGAACGCCATCTTTTAACATATCTAAGCTCAATTTGCTACTTGCTAAAATCTGACAAACATTATCATGCAACTCAGCGCCAATCTCATACCGCTCATCTTCTTGTGTTTTAATTATTGCTCTTGTTATGCGATGCTCTAATTTTATTTTCTCCGTTACGTCAATGGCAATTACAGATTCGTAAACGGTTTCATTTATGTAATATAAATTGCTGTAAATATCAACATCAATAATATCGCCTGATTTTTTTCGATGCTTAAATCTTCCTTTAAATATTTTATTGTTATAAGAAATTTCTTTTGACTTAATAAATTTGTCGCGCTCCGATAAGTCATCTATTACAATGTCGAAAAGTTTCATTCCTAAAAACTCCTGTTTAGTATACCCATATTGATCAACTGCAGCTTGATTTACTTGAAAAAATTGAAGTGTATTTACATTGAAAATCCACATGGGTTGAGGACTAAGTTCAAACAAATTACTATATCTTTTTTCAGATTCTTCGAGTAATAAAGTTGATTTTTTTCTTTCAATGCTATAAAGAATACTTTTTATTAAGGAGCTTGCATTTATGTCATCTTTAACCAAATAGTCGGATACTTTTAAAGAAAGTGCGCGAATACTAAATTGAATGTTTGTAAAACCAGTTAGGATTATTACAGGGGCTGTATTTGCCATTTCAATAATTTCCTCAATTAATGCTTCACCTGCTTTATCAGGCAATGTTAGGTCAAGTAGAATTACATCAAATGTGTTTTCGTTTAGTATGTTAGAAGCCTGTTCAAATCGTATTGCATTTGTAATGTCTAGGGATTCAACTTTCTCTTCTAAATAATCTTTTATAATTAAGTAATCTCCCAAATTATCCTCAATGACTAAAATATTCAATTTGGCTAATTCACTCATTTTACAAATGTTTTTGACTAGGCAATTGGGCTACATTCATCCAAAAATCTTCAATCTTTTCAATCGTTTTTGAAAACTCCTCAATATTCACTGGCTTTGTAATATAGCAATTTGCATAATGTTTATATGAACTAATAATATCCTTTTCAGAAGACGAGGTGGTTAGCATTATAACAGGAATATGTCTTAAATTTTCACTTGATTTGATGTGAATCAAAACCTCTTGTCCATTCTTTTTGGGCAGATTAATATCGAGTAAAATAAGATCGGGTAGATTTTGGGAATTAGTAATCAGTATGTTATCCAAATATTCAATTGCAATTAATCCATTTTTTGCAATTTCTAAATGTCCAACCATTTTTCTTTCTTCTAGTGCTTCTTTTGTTAAAATTATATCTCCAGCATTATCTTCAACGAGTAATATGTTTAATTTTTTCATAATTGCCTGTTTGTTTTTTTCTGGGATATTATATGAACGTGCTCTATATACTGGATACAAACCTTATCAATTTGATAAGTGTGAACATTCAATTTTATTCAATTTAAGTATTTTTTTCTAAACTGGAATCGTAAAATGAAATTCACAACCCATATTTTTTTCTGAGTTCAACCAAATTGAGCCTCCAATACTTTCAATAATTTTTTTTGTAATGGCTAGTCCAATCCCTGTTCCACTATATTCTTCTTTACTATGTAATCTTTGAAAAATAACGAAAATCTTATCGTGATATGCCTGTTCAATGCCAATTCCATTGTCTGAAACCACAAAATGCCAGTTTGATTTTTCGGGATAACATGTTATAGTTATCTCTGGAGGGATGCCCGTTTTATGATATTTTAATGCATTACTTATTAAATTCTGAAATACTTGCCGAATGGGTGTTTTATGTGTGTTTATAATGGGTAAATTGATTTTTTTTATGCTTGCATTAAGCTCAAGAATTTGTCGACTGTGTAGAATTTCTATTTCTTGAATTACATTGTTTATATCAACATCTTTTAGTTTTTCATTTGATTTACCGGCTCTTGAATATTCTAAAAGATCTAAAATAATAAGCCGCATTCGTTTTGCGCCATCTACTGCATAATAAATATATTCTTTTGCTTTTTCATCAAGTGATTCGCCATATTTTTTCTCTAATTGGGATAAAAAACTGGTTACCATTCTAAGGGGTTCTTGTAAATCATGAGAGGCTACATAAGCAAATTGCTCTAATTCATTGTTTGTTTTCTTTATTGATTCTAATGCTTCATTCAATTGAATCTCTATTAGCTTTCTTTCTGTAATGTCTAATCCATAACCAATTACAAATTTTAATGTGTCGTTTTCAAAATAGGGGTACAAATTTCGCATGATATAATTGACACTCCCATCTGGTTTCTTATGTTCATCTATCCATTGAATGGTCTTTTTTTGACCAACCGCCTCTTCAAAAATATCCCACCTTTTTTTTGCCATCGAATCGTCAATTCCTTTCATTCTTGCATAATCAAAATCATTCTTGTTAATCATCCAATTTCTGATTTCATCATTTTGAATGGCATATTTATTTAAAAAAATATAGCTATGGTCTGGTGAAAATACGGCTATATCTGTTGGGATATTATTCAGAATGTCTTCGTTGAATTTCTTTTGAATTTCAATTTCATGGCTAATTCTTATTCTATCTGATATGTCTCTTTCAACTACAACCCAATTCATTAAAACATTATCGTTGTCGAAAACAGGATTCATAGATAATTCAACCCAGTACAATATTCCATTTTTCTTTTTCTTGTCGAGTTGAATTTGAAATGATAATTGATTTTTTATGTGGCTAATTATTGAATCTGAAATTTCATTATTGTCATGTGTTTTTGAAATAAATAATGGCATTTCCCCTAATAACTCTGATTCGGTGTAGCCAGATAATTTCAAATAAGCATCATTGACATAAATTGTATCCAAGCTGTTATTTGCTTTCAATATTAAAATGCCATCATTGGTATTGGTAGCTACGAATTGTAATAATTTCAAACGGAGCTCTTCATTTTTTTGATTGGTAATATCGCGCATAGCACCAATCATTTTAATGGCTAAGCCATTTTCATTTCTTACAATAAATCCATTATCTGAAACAAAAGAGTAGACTCCATCAGCTTTTAGATATCTATATTCATGTTTCCAAAAATCATCTTCCGAATCAATAGCATCTGAAATGCTCTTCATCAATTGTTCAAAATCTTCTGGGTGTATTCTTTTATTCCACACATCTAAACCTTGAAGATTATTTTGAATTTTATAACCAAAATACTTTTCATATCCATCACCATAAAACATTTCGCCAGTTAATATATTCCAATCCCATATGGCTTCTGAAGTGGCTTTATTAACATAAGCGTATCTTAAATTATTCTCTTCAAGTAAAATCCTCGTTTTTTCAAGTTGATTTTGACTCTCTAGTAACTTTTTTTTCTGTTCATTTAATTTGTGCACCAGTTGTTTTAATTCGTCATTTACAATCTCCTGTGTTTTTAATAAATGAAGTAAATCAATCAATGGATTGTGGGGTGCAAAATCTAATAAGTGTAGTCCCGAATTAGTTAGCGTTTCTGTTGAATCAAACCATGCAGCCCCTAAAAAAATAATTTCTTGTCTGTCGGGGAGGAAGTTAAATTGCCCCTTTAAGCGTATATCTGCATTCTTTGATTTTATGAATACCAGTTGATTGGTTGTACATTTAATTTCTAAAAAGGTTACATCAGAAAGTAAAGGCCTATCTATAGTAAAAAAATCTAAAAATTGTTTATGCTTACAATTTGGAGCAACTTTTTCTATCGAAGGTCCATGATTTTGTATTATCAGATTTTCATCGAATAAAATATAAAATGGAAATATTTTTGAAAATTCCGCTAATTCAAATTGTATGCTGCTGTTCATATTTTACCAACTTACTTTAAAAACTTCATGATTATTACCAGTGTCTCTACTTTCTAAAAGTATAATATCAACATGCGTTTCAAACATTTTTCCAAGTCCAGACAAAAGCCCATGTACGAAATCTTTTAATCCCTCACGTTTTGAAAAATAATGAATATGTATGCTGTTTTCTTCAATATCGCTTACTTTAAATTCAGGCGGAGTAAGTTTAGGATAAAGCAGCATAATGTGGTTGTGAAATTGAGGCAAATTGGCTAGAAACATTTTTAAATTTGAGCCCCCTGCCTTCATTAAAGAACCATATTTCTCATTGGTTGTTTTTAAAATCCACCATTCTCCAAATAGAAATAATACTTGGTCTACTGGCACACTCATTTCATCACTTATTGCACCTGCTAAAGAATAAGTAATGGCATCATCGTAAGGTTCGTTGCTAATGAAATAGTCAACATCTATTCCACTTCTTATTTTTATCAATTCCCATTTCTCTTCTCCAAAATTTTCTATAACCAATTCCTCAATAGATTTGTTAACGATTCCGTACATATTTAAATTTTAGCGTGATTTGAAAAACTTCACATTATAAAATATTGCTCAATAAAGAGCGTTTAATTTTTATCTAATATAAACATTAGAAACAAGTAATCCGTCAAAATATTTTTTAAACGTCTAAATCTCTATTCTTTATTTCAACAAAAAGGGGTATTTAAAAGAAAAAAATCAATAATATTCATTCTTATTTAAATTGTATTCTAAAAAAATGCGGAATTACTTATTTTTTAAAATCAATTTTTATAACTTACAAGTAATATAATTTCCCATTATAAATTTTTGAAAATCATGCAAGTATTAAAATTTGGAGGTACTTCTGTAGCCAAGGCTGAAAATATAGAAAAAGTAATTTCAATAGTTACTAAAGCAATTTCGAAAGAAACTACAGTGGTTGTTGTTTCTGCGCTTGGTGGCATTACCGATATTTTGCTGGATTCTGCAACCATTGCAGCTTCTGGTTCACCAGATTTTGTTGAGAAGATATCAATTGCAGAAAAAAGACATTTTGATTGCGTTTCTCAGTTGATAGGGAATAATCCACCTGAAGAATTGGTTTCATTCATCAAAATTACTTTTGAAGAAATAAAAAACCTTTGCAATGGAATTTTATTGCTCAACGAATTAACGCCTCGATCAAAAGATAGAATTGCAGGTTATGGCGAACTACTATCATCCAAAATAATTACGGCTGCATTTAATCAAAAATCTATCAGCGCAAATTGGTTGGATGCCCGAAAATTAATTGTTACTAATTCTTCATTTGGTGCGGCTTTGGTTGACTTTGACATTACCAATCAAAAAATAAATGATGCCGTTAAGGAACATGGCGCTAATTTATTTATTGTGCCAGGTTTCATTGCCTCAGATACCCATGGCGTTTCAACTACACTTGGAAGAGGTGGCTCTGATTATACCGCAGCCATTTTTGCAGCAGCTATTTCAGCATCCAATTTGGAAATATGGACAGATGTTAGTGGTATGATGACGGCAGATCCAAGGTTGAGCAGTAACGCTAAAATAATCCCATATATTTCTTATCAAGAAGCAATGGAGTTGTCGCATTTTGGTGCAAAAGTTATTTATCCGCCAACGATTCAGCCAGTAATGAGCAAACACATTCCAGTTTGGATAAAAAATACATTTGCTCCTGATGATTTTGGCACCATGATTTCAAGTCAACAATCCTTGAACAATAAAAACAACAACATCATCACCGGAATTTCGAGCATCAACAATATTTGTTTAATCACGCTCGAAGGAAGTGGAATGGTGGGCATTCCTGGATTTTCAAAAAGATTGTTTGAGGCATTAAGCAACGAAAAGATAAATGTCATTTTAATTACACAAAGTTCTTCTGAGCATTCTATTACTGTAGCAATTGATAGTAGTATGTTTGAAAAAGCAAAATCAGCAGTAGATGCTATTTTTTCAAATGAAATCGCTTTAGGAAAAGTTGAACCCTTAATCTTAGAAAAAGACTTGTCTATCGTAGCATTGGTAGGAGAAAATATGGAAAACCATACGGGTGTGAGTGGGCGAATGTTTAGTGCAATGGGTAGAAATGGCATCAACATCAGAGCAATAGCACAGGGCTCATCAGAAAAAAATATTTCTGCTGTTATCTTCACTAAAGATGTAAAGAAAACCATCAATATTTTGCATGAAGAGTTTTTTGAAACCACTTACAAGCAAGTTAATGTATTTTTAGCAGGAGCAGGAAATGTAGGAAAAAAATTGCTCAGTCAATTAAAGCATCAATCTGAAACACTTCAGAAAAACTTACATTTAAACATTCGGTTAACAGGAATTATCAACAGTAGAAAAATGCTGGTAAATGAATCGGGCATCGATGCTGAAAATTGGGAGCAAGAAATAAGCCAAGGTATTGATGCTGATTTAAATGGATTCGTAAAACAAATCATTGATTTGAATTTAAGGAATACTGTTTTTGTTGATATTACTGCCAATGAAAGTGTAGCCAATGTATATGAACAGCTTCTTGAAAAAAGTATCGCAGTGGTTGCTTGTAATAAAATTGCCGCATCTTCAGCATATAGTAATTATAAAAAATTAAAACAATTGGCTAGAGAATACAATACACAATTTTTATTTGAAACCAATGTAGGTGCTGGTTTGCCAATTATCGGCACAATAAATGATTTGATACATAGCGGAGATAAAATCAATAAAATTGAGGCTGTACTTAGTGGAACATTGAACTTTGTTTTTAATAATTATAATGGCACTAAAAGTTTTGCTGAAGTAGTTAAAATGGCACAGGATGAAGGATATACAGAACCAGATCCAAGACTCGATTTAGGCGGAAAAGATGTAATGAGAAAGATTTTGATTTTGGCAAGAGAAGCTGGCGAACAATTGGAAATGGATGCAATCGAAAACAATTCTTTCATGCCAAACGAATGTATGCAAGGAACAGTAGATGAATTTTATGCTTCAATGGGAAAATTCGAATCACATTTTAAGTCATTGTATGAAGATGCCAATGTAAATGGAAATAAATTAAAGTTTGTGGCATCTTTTGAAAATGGAAAGGCTTCTGTTGGACTTCAGCAAATTCAGCCCAATCATGATTTGTACAATCTTTTCGGGAAAGATAATATTGTATTGTTTTACACAGATAGATACAAAGAACAACCCCTGGTTATTAAAGGAGCTGGTGCGGGTGCTGAAGTAACCGCTAGTGGCGTTTTTGCCGATATCATCAGAGCCTCTAAAATATAATTTATGCAATCCATAAAAGTAAAATCACCAGCTACTTTATCAAATCTTTGTTGTGGCTTTGATATTTTAGGAATGGCATTAGAAATTCCTTTTGATGTAATAGAATTGAAGATGCGTGATGAACCCGGAATCTCAATTATACATCTCGATGATTATAACCTACCAACAAATCCTGAAAAGAATATTGCAGGCGTTGCTTTACAAGCAATGATTGATCAAATGGGTTATAAACATGGTTTTGAAATCATCATTGAAAAGAAAATAAAACCTGGAAGTGGCATAGGCTCAAGCGCTGCAAGTGCTGCCGGTGTTGTAGTAGCTGCAAATCATCTTTTCGAAAATAGATTTACAAAAAATGAATTGGTGTCTTTTGCCATGGAAGGAGAGGTCTTGGCAAGTGGATCGCGACATGCAGATAATCTAGCGCCATGTATTTATGGTGGGTTGGTATTGATTAGAGATACACCAACTTTAGATATTATTGAATTAAAAACGCCGCCACTTTACATTACGATTGTTCATCCTCAAATTGAAATCAAAACATCTTATGCAAGAGAAATTTTGCCAAAAGAAATTCCGCTGAAAAGTGCAGTGGTGCAATGGGCAAATGTAGCTGGATTGGTTACTGGTTTTTTACATTCAGAGTACAAGTTGATTGGTCGTTCGTTGCAAGATATCATCGTTGAACCCGTAAGAAGCAAACTTATACCAGGATTTGATTTGGTAAAGAAAAATTGTTTGGATGCAGGTGTTTTAGGTGGAGGTATTTCAGGTAGTGGTCCGTCTTTATTTATGTTGAGTGAAAATGAAGCAATTGCAAAAGCCGCAGAATCAGAAATGAAAGCGGTGTACACCAATTTAGGAATAGATTTCAAAACTTATGTTTCAACGGTTTCGAAAAATGGGGTAGAGGTTTTCTAAGTAAAAAAAGTAAAAAGTGAAAAGTAAAAAGATTCCAATTAACAATTTTGAATTTTTACTTTTGAATTTTCAATTAAACAAACAAAATGAACTATTACAGTTTAAATAGGCAATCGCCAAATGTGAATTTTAAGGAAGCAACCATTAAAGGTCAAGCACCTGATAAAGGTCTTTATTTTCCTGAGGAGATTCCAGTTTTGCCAAAATCATTTTTCGACAATATTGAAAAAATGACTAAAGAAGACATGGCTTATAAAGTTATAGCGCCATTTGTTGGAAACGTAATGCCAGAAAGTGTGTTACAACAAATCGTAAATGAAACGATAAATTTTTCAATACCAATTGTACCTGTTTCGGACAATATTTTTGCACTAGAAATGTTTCATGGTAAAACGCTTGCTTTCAAAGATGTCGGTGCACGATTTATGAGTCGTTGCCTCGGTTATTTTGTAAAAGACAACAATAAAAAAGTTACGGTACTTGTGGCTACATCTGGGGATACAGGTGGTGCCGTTGCTGATGGGTTTTATGATGTAGAGGGCGTACAAGTAGTTATTTTATATCCTTCTGGGAAAGTAAGTTCGGTACAGGAAAAACAATTAACCACACTTGGAAAAAATATTTTTGCACTTGAAGTAAACGGAACATTTGATGATTGTCAGCATATGGTAAAACAGGCTTTCAATGATGTATCCTTGATGCAAGAAATTTTTCTTACTTCAGCAAATTCCATCAATGTAGCTCGTTGGTTGCCACAACAGTTTTTTTATTATTTAGCGTATAAACAATGGAAAGACAAATCTTTACCTCCAGTAATAAGTGTGCCAAGTGGAAATTTTGGAAATATATGTGCAGGTATCTTAGCCTATAAATCTGGCTTGCCAATAAATCATTTTATTGCAGCATGTAATGCCAATGATGTCATTCCAAAATTTATGGAAACCAAAGCATACCAACCTCAACAAGCTGTTGCTACAATTTCAAATGCAATGGATGTGGGCAACCCCAGTAATTTTGTTAGAATATTGGAAATGTTTGATGGTAATGTTGATTTATTATCTACTGTTTTTTCTGCAGTTCGTGTAACTGATGAAGAAACGAAACAAGTCATCAAAGAAGTAGATGCTAGCATTGGTTATCTAATGGATCCGCATGGTGCAGTGGGTTATATCGCTTTGAAAAATTATTTAAAAATTCATCCTGAATTTTCTGGCATTTTCGTTGAAACTGCTCACCCCATTAAGTTTTATGATGTTGTTGAGGAAATTATACAACGTAAAATTCCATTACCAGCTTCTATACATTCATTAATGGGGAATGAAAAAAAATCAGTTGCCATTGAAGCAGATTACGAAATATTAAAAAGCTATTTGCTCTCAATGCAGCATTAATAAGTGTTGATTTTTTTATGATTTCATTTAGATAAGCTTAACATCAAATATTGCTTTCTTTTTGGGGAGGGTACTACTTTTGTTTTTACAAATTAATCCGTACCCTTATGAAAACACACAATTTAATAATCAATTCATTCTTATTTATTTTTATTCTTCTTTCTGTTTGGCATTTATCTGCTGGTTTTGGGAAATCTACTGTTTATTCTTACTCAAAAGTTGACCTTTCCACAAAAGAAGTCAAAATAGCTGCTTTACTATACGATAAATTAAATCTTGATAGTTTAGGATTATCTCATGAAGCATATTTACTGGGTTTGAAAGGATTTGAGCGGTTAAAAATAGCTGGTAAATTGCAGAATGATAATATTGTTTCTATTATAGATTTCTCAAAGCCATCTAGCTCTAAACGGCTTTTCGTTATTGACATTTCTTCTGGGGTGTTGTTGTTTAATACTTATGTAGCACATGGCCAAAATTCAGGTTCGGCAATGGCTGAAAAATTTTCAAATAAAATATCAAGTTTACAAAGCAGTCTTGGATTTTATGAAACATCTTCTACCTATTTAGGCAAACATGGTTATTCTTTAAAACTTGAAGGTCTTGAAAAAGGTATAAATGACAATGCATTGGAACGCTCAATTGTAATGCACGGAGCCGCGTATGTTTCAGAAGGAGTTGTGAAAAAAAAAGGCTATCTAGGCAGAAGTTGGGGATGTCCTGCTGTTCCTGAAAAGTATTCAAAACCAATTATTGATAAAATAAAAAACGGCACTTGTATTTTTATTTACGCCAAAAATTCAAAGTATCTTCAACAGAGCAAGATTTTACAAAGCTGATTATTTATTATCTTCACAAAAAGAAGTTATGGAACAATTAAAAGGCACGGGCGTTGCTATTGTAACACCGTTTGATAAAAATAAATCTATTGATTTTAAAGCACTTGAAAAAGTTATCGATCATATTATTTCTGGAGGCGTTCAATATATTGTTACTTTAGGTACCACAGGAGAAACGCCAGTATTAAGCAAAGAAGAAAAAATTGACATTGTAAATTTCACGTTTGAATATGTCAACAATCGAGTGCCAATTGTGGTTGGTATTGGTGGGAATGATACAAGAAGTCTTTTGAATGATTTCAATACATTTCCAATAGATAAAGCAATTGCCATTTTAAGCGCAAGTCCTTATTACAACAAGCCATCACAAGAAGGATTATTTCAACATTACAAATTGATTGCTGAAAATTCACCTAAGCCAATTTTGTTGTATAACGTTCCTGCAAGAACTGGTCGAAATATGGAAGCAAGCACTACACTTAGACTTTCCCGTGAGGTGAGTAATATTGTTGGTATAAAAGAAGCTGGTGGCAATATGATTCAATGTATGGAGCTTTTGAAAGATCGCCCTGAAGGCTTTATTGTGGTTAGTGGTGATGATGATTTGGTACTTCCGCAAATGGCTTGTGGTATGGATGGGGTTATCAGTGTAGTTGCAAATGCCATTCCTAAACCATTTACAAAAATGATTAACCATTGTATTGATGGAGATTACAAATCGGCTAAAAAAATCAATGATTCATTGATATCTGCATATCAATTGATGTTTGCTGAAAATAATCCGGCAGGGGTTAAAGGTTTTCTTGCAGAAATGGGATTGATAGAAAATGAATTGCGTTTACCACTTGTTTCTTTAAGTTTACCAATTCAACAAGGGATCAAAGCATATCTTCAAAAAATTAATTTTTAAATTTTATAGCAACTTCCTTCTATTGCTAAAATGGTGTTTTCAAATACAGCTTTGGCCTCAATTAAAAACTGGTCTAACGATTCGTATTTTGATGAAAAATGACCAATCATCAGTTGTTTTACTTCAGCTTGCTTGGCTATAGTTGCGGCTTGTTCTGTGGTACTGTGATGTCTATCTTTTGCCTTTTGCTCCATATCTTTTAGATAGGTTGTTTCGTGATAAAGTAAATCAACACCATTTACAATATCTACCAATCGAGTATCAAAAATGGTATCAGCACAGTAAGCATAAGTTTTGGCAGCGCTATTTGCAACAGTTACTGCATCATTTGGAATTATTGTTCCTTTTTTTGTAATGTAATCTTCTCCTTTATGTAATTGGTTGTAAAAAGATGCAGGAATTTCGTATGCTTTTGCTTTTTCAGAATCCACCGTTCTAGGATTCTTTTTTTCTCGAAATAAAAATCCCCAACATTCAATTCGATGATCTACTTTAAATGCTTCAACTATAATTTTATTGGTATCAGCGATTTTACCTTCTTGTTTTAATGGATGAAAATATATGGGATATGGAAGTATGATATCTGCAGATTTTAATTGGATTTGAATGATGTCATCTAACAAAGCTGGTCCAAAAATGTGTAGGTCTTGTGTTCTGCCTAAAAGCCCCATACTGGTTATCAGTCCAATTAATCCAAAATAATGATCTCCATGTAAATGTGAAATAAAAATGTGGGATATTTTGCTTCGTTTAATTTTAAACTTAGCCATTTGCATTTGTGTCCCTTCTCCACAATCTATTAAAAAACTATTATCCTGATCTTGCAACACTTGAGCAGTCGGAAATCTGCCAAAAGCAGGTATTGCTGAATTGTTTCCTAAAATAGTAATGTTTAACAAGATGGTTTGTTTTTGTTAGGTTGATTATTTAATTTTCATCAAATCCATTTAATAACTCACGTTCAATCTCTTCCATTTGAACAATATCCCAAGCTTCACTTTCAGAGGGTGTAATGTTCATGGTGTCTAATAATTCCAATGCTTCTAATTGATTTAAAATGCTTTTGTTTATCCCACAAATTACAAAGGAATTATTATCGTTATAAAACTTTTGTTGCATTTCATATATCATCGTTAACACTGAATCGTCAATTTTTTCAGCCAAATGTAAATTCAATATTGCATGTGGAACTGGTTTTGATAATTGAGTAGATAAACATTTGCTAAGCTCGTCTGACATATTAGCAGTGATTTCGGTTACTTCTGGCGTAATTACACAAAATTTCTCTTTGGTATCTATTTTGACATTCATAAATAAGTTGTTTGAAATGTTGAAAATAAAAAGAAAAAAGGGAAATAAGTATTTCAAGCCAATCTTTTAATGAGATACTTGAAAATAAAATCCTGATATGCTTTTTTTCACAGTAAATTGTAATAAAAATTAGTACGATTATAAAAAAAAGGCGTTAACTTTTCAACATATCAACAATTTGATTTTGTACAGACTAAACGGACATAAATAATCGTTATCATTGTATCACTTAAAAACTACTTTCATGGATAATAATTTTTCAGCACAAGTAAAAGAAATCATTTCATACAGTCGTGAAGAAGCCTTAAGACTTGGGAACGACTTTATAGGAACGGAACATCTTGTTTTGGGCTTAATAAGAGAAGGAGAGAATACCGCTGTTAAAATACTTAAATCGCTAAATATTGATTTATATGAACTGCGAAAAGAAATTGAAATGGCGGTTAAAGACAAATCTGGAAAAAATATTGCAAACATCAATTCATTGCCATTAACTAAGCAAGCTGAAAAAGTAATCAGAATTACTGTTTTGGAAGCGAAGTCTTTAAAAAGTGCATTGGTAGAAACAGAGCATTTGATGTTGTCAATTTTAAAAAATAAAGAAAATATTGCCACACAAATTTTAAATCAATTTGAAGTGGATTATGATATTTTTAAAACAGATTTGGGCTTTGTAACCAGTAAGCCACCTCAAGCTGATTTTAATGAGGAAGAAGATTTTGATGAAGAGAGAAAGCAATATGGTCAACAGCCTAAAGGTGGAAAGCCAGGTGCTGCAACCATAAAAACAAAAACGCCCGTACTTGATAATTTTGGTAGAGACATTACACGACTTGCAGAGAATGGTTCATTAGATCCAATCGTTGGACGTGAAGTTGAAATTGAAAGGGTTTCTCAAATTTTATCTAGAAGAAAAAAGAACAATCCCATTTTAATTGGTGAACCAGGAGTTGGTAAAACAGCTATTGTTGAAGGATTGGCATTAAGAATTGTTCAAAGAAAAGTTTCCAGGGTTTTGTTTGACAAGCGAGTAGTTAGTTTAGATCTTGCCGCATTGGTTGCAGGGACAAAATATCGTGGACAATTTGAAGAGCGTATGAAAGCCATCATGAACGAGCTTGAAAAAAATCGCGATGTCATTTTATTTATAGATGAAATTCATACCATTGTTGGAGCAGGTGGAGCTAGTGGTTCTTTAGATGCTTCAAATATTTTCAAACCAGCTTTAGCGCGTGGAGAGTTACAATGTATTGGAGCATCAACACTTGATGAATACCGCATGCATATTGAAAAAGATGGCGCATTAGACAGAAGATTTCAAAAAGTGTTGATTGAACAACCTTCTGTTGAAGAGGCTATTGAAATTTTGACCAACATTAAAAATAAGTACGAAGATTTTCATAATGTAACGTACAGCAGAGAAGCTATTGAGGCTTGTGTGAAAATGAGCGATCGTTACATGACAGATAAATTGTTGCCGGACAAAGCCATTGATGTACTTGATGAAGTGGGTGCAAGAAAACACATCAAAAATATAAATGTACCAGAGAATATCATCGATCTTGAAAAGAAAATCGAAGATATAAAGTTGGAGAAAAACAAAGTGGTTAAAAGCCAAAACTTTGAAGAGGCTGCTGCATTAAGAGATACAGAAAAGCGTTTACAAGAAGATTTAGAAAAAGCAAAAAATGAATGGGAGGCAGAAAGTAAAAACAAGCGTTTCCCAATTGAAGAAGAAGATATTGCTGAAGTTGTTTCGATGATGACGGGTATTCCAGTTAAGCGTATGGTGCAAGCGGAAACAGACAAATTGCGCCGCATGGCAGAAGATTTGAATGCTGCTGTAATTGGACAAGATGATGCTATAGCAAAAGTTGTAAAGGCCATTCAGCGTAATCGAATTGGATTAAAAGATCCTAAAAAGCCAATCGGTACATTTATTTTCTTAGGTCCTACAGGTGTGGGTAAAACAGAATTGGCGCGTTCTTTAGCCAAGCATATGTTTGACAGTGAAGATGCTCTTATTAGAATAGATATGAGTGAATACATGGAGAAATTCACGGTTAGCAGATTAATTGGTGCACCTCCAGGATATGTTGGTTATGAAGAAGGCGGACAACTTACAGAACGTGTGCGCAGAAAACCATACAGCGTAATCTTGTTGGATGAAATCGAAAAAGCGCATCCAGACATTTATAATATTTTATTACAAGTATTAGATGACGGACAATTAACGGATGGTTTAGGTAGAAAAATTGATTTTAAAAATACGATGATCATCATGACTTCGAATATTGGTGTGCGTCAGTTGAAAGATTTTGGTGATGGAGTAGGGTTTGCAACACAATCTCGTCAAGATAATCAAGATGAAAATAATAAAGCGATTATTGAAAAAGCGCTAAAGCGTACATTTAGTCCTGAGTTTTTAAATAGAATTGATGACATTATTATCTTTAATTCTTTATCAAAAGAAAACATCCATCAAATAATCGACATCTTGATGAAAGGCGTAATGAAACGTTTGGTTAATCTTGGATTTTCTCTCGAGTTGGCAGAAGATGCAAAAGATTTTATTGCCGACAAAGGATATGATAGTCAATTCGGAGCAAGGCCACTACATCGTGCCATTCAAAAGTATTTGGAAGATCCTTTAGCCGAAGAAATTTTAAACATGACCATCAAGCCAGGAGATACTATGTTGGCAGAGTTGGATAAGGAAAACGGAAAAATCACTTTTAGGGTCAAAGAAGAAGTAAAGAAAAAAGAAAAGAAATCTCAATCGTAAAATAAGATGTAATACTTTGAATACGCCTCAATCTTGGGGCGTATTTTTGTTGCCGCGAAAGTCGAAATGCTTGCAGCATTTTTTTGACACAAAGACACGAAGACACGAAGACACGAAGTTTTTTTATAAAAACAAAGATGCTAATAAATGGAAAATACTTTCAACCTTTTTAAAGGGGTGGAAGATATTTAACCCCTTCTTGAACTTCTTGTTAGACTGAAACCTTTTGTAGACACCGGTTTGGAAACCGGCGCCAATCGGCAGACGAAAATCCTCAACTATTTGTAAGGGTTGAAGATATTCAACCCCTACCTGAACCTCCCAAACCTCTAAAACCTCCCAAACCTCCCAAACCTCTAAAACTTCCCAAACCTCTCAAACTTTCCAAACCTCAAAAACCTCAAAAACCTCAAAAACCTCTCAAACCTCTCAAACCTCCCAAACCTCCCAAACCTCCCAAACCTCTAAAACCGTTATTTACTTATTTTTGCTTTACTTTACACTGATTTTTATTTTAATTAACTACGATGAAAAAAATCATTGTTACAATAGATGGCTGGTCTTCTTGTGGGAAAAGTACTTTGGCAAAGCAATTGGCTAAAAAGTTAGGCTATGTGTATATAGATAGTGGTGCAATGTATAGAGCAATTACACTTTATTTCCTCAGAAATCATATTGATTGGTCAAATGAAAACGATGTGTTGAATGCATTGAATTGTATTCGCTTACATTTTGAATACAATCCAGAAACTCAATTGGCAGAGATATTTCTCAATAACGAGAATGTTGAATATGTAATCAGGGATATGGTGGTGGCAGAGAAAGTAAGTGAGGTTGCTGCAATTCCGGCTGTTAGAACTTTTGCGGTGCAACAACAAAAATACATGGGTGAAAAAAAAGGCATTGTAATGGATGGGAGAGATATTGGAACTACCGTTTTCCCAAACGCGGAATTGAAAATATTTATGACTGCAGATATGCTGATACGCGTTGAAAGAAGGTTTTTAGAAATGCAAATTAAAAACCCAAATGTTACATTTAAAGAAGTGCAATCAAATTTACAAATGCGGGATCAAACTGACTCTACAAGAGAGGTGAGTCCACTTAAAATGGCTGAAGATGCAATACTACTGGATAATTCGAAACTAACTATGGAACAACAACTTGATTTCGCTTTGCAATTAATCCAAGAAAAATTATAGTGATTGTAAGTAAGCTTTCACTTCCTCTTCCGATATAAAATAACCTGCAATTTTTTCAATAGCTTTTTCAACCAAAGCATCAGGGCAACTCGCTCCGCTCGTCATTATTATTCTAATGGGCTGTTTATTTGGTAAATAATTCGTTGTGCTTAATTCGATTTTATTATGAAAATTAAAATGCGTGATGGTTTCTTTTGATATTATCCTATCTGGATGGTCGATGTAATATGTAGGTAGCTTTTCTTCGCATAGCTCAACCAAATGAGATGTGTTGCTGCTGTTGTATCCCCCAACTACAATGGCTAAATCAGCTTCTTGTTGCAACAAACCGTAAACAGCAGATTGGTTATCATTTGTTGCATAACAAAGCGTATCTCTGGTTTCAGCAAATCTTTCCTGCACATTTGAATCATTCAATCCATATCTTTCAATCATTGTAGTTTTTAAAAAATCGGCGATAGCCTGCGTATCACTTGCCAACATGGTAGTTTGATTTACAACGCCAATTTTATATAAATGCTTTTCAGCATCAAAACCTTCAGAATATCGCCCAGCAAAAACAGTATAGAAATTTTCAATAGGCTCTCTACCTAGAATGAATTGTGATAAAATTTCAGCTTCTCTCATATCGTTCAAAACCAAGCTAGGTGCATTTTTAGCAGCATGTGAAAACGTAGCACGCGTTTCTTCATGTGTAGGTTTACCATGGATAATAACGCTATAATCTTTATTCGCAATTTGCTCGCTTCTATTCCATACTTTTTCTACAAATGGACAAGTGGTATTGTATTTTTCTATTGAAATGCCCAACGCAATTAGCTTTGATTCTATTTCAAGGGTGGTGCCAAATGCGGGGATAATTACAACATCATCTTTTGTAAGCGTTTCAAATGGGAAGAGGGGATTGCCTGATGTGTCTTGCAGAAATTGAACCCCAAGATTTAATAAATCTTTGTTTACAGAGGGATTGTGAATCATCTCACTCAACAAAAAAATACGCTTTCCAGCATTCTCTTCAATTGTTTTAAAAGCTATTTCAATTGCATTTTCAACACCATAGCAGAATCCAAAATGACGAGCCAAATAAATTTCTAGTGAACCAAAATTGAGTAAAGTTGGTGTGAAATCTTTTTTCATTTTATCCTCAGCCTTTCTTTTTTCTTTAATAGAACTTATAAATTGGCTTCTGTATGTGAATGGAATTGTAAATTGCTTCATAATGATTCGATATGCGTTTCAAAGGTACAAACTTGATTTTAAGTTTCGATAACTTTTGGCTTAATCAATTCGTTTTTAAATCAACCAATCCATGACAAAAAATAGCTCAATATTACAAGCGTTGGATAAAGCAACCATTTACGAAGTAAATATCCGACAGTATACCAAAGAAGGGACAATAGAAGCCTTTATTCAGCATTTGCCTCGATTAAAAAAAATGGGCGTTGAAATCATTTGGTTGATGCCAATGCATCCAATTGGTAAAACGAATAGAAAGGGTAGTCTTGGTAGTTATTACAGCATTAGTGATTTTTCCGATATTAATCCCGAATTTGGTACTAAGTCAACATTTAAAAAATTAGTTGAAGAAATTCATGCGTTAGATATGAAAGTGATAATGGATTGGGTAGCCAATCATGCGGCATGGGACAATGTTTGGACAAATAACCATCCTGATTTTTTTGCCAGAAACGAAGTAGGACAATTTTTATCTCCTTATGATTGGACAGATGTGATTCAAATTAATCATGATAACGAGCTTGCACATGATGCCATGCGCGAAGCCATGTGTTATTGGGTAAAAGAATTTGAAATTGATGGATTCAGGGCTGATTTGGCGCATCTTACGCCTGTGCATTTTTGGGTTAAAGCAAGAATGCTTACAGAATCTATTAAACCTAATTTAATCTGGTTGGCAGAATCTGATGATGTGAATTATGCGGCAGCTTTTGATGTGTTTTTCTCTTGGAAATGGATGCATAAAACTGAATCTTTTTTCAAAAATAATTCAAGCATTTCGGAGCTGATAGATACGCTGTTTCAACAAAACGAACCATTCCCATCACATGCTAAGCAATTGTATTTTACATCCAATCACGATGAAAATAGTTGGAATGGAACTGAGTTTGAAAAGTATGGAATTTATGCAAAAGCATTGGCCGTTTTTTCTTTCTTTTATCCCAATGGTGTACCATTGATTTATTCAGGGCAAGAGGTTGGGAACAATAAACGACTTCATTTTTTTGATAAAGATGAAATTGATTGGAATAAGGAAAGTCATTTAATGGATTTTTATCAACAATTATCTTTTATAAGAAAACAATTAATGGTAAGTGATAATTTTCAATTTATTCCTTTCGAAGAAAAAATATTTGCATTTAAAAGGGGCGAAGATTCAGGTTCTGTCTATGTGTTTTTAAATTTAGATGATAAAGGAGTAAATATTAATTATGCATTGACTCAAGGTGCTTATTGTAATATTTTTGAAGATGCTCAATCTGAAATTCAATCACATTTATCTGCTCATTTAAATCCTGGTGATTTCTTGATACTTGTTTCTAAATAAAAAAATCCCCATTTTTTGAATGGGGATTTTGATGTTATTTATTTCCTTCTAAGTTTATGGGGTATTCATAAAGCCCATCATAACCGGGATAAAATCCACTAATGGTTATGTTGTTTTCTTGAGCAATTATTTTTTTCATTTCATCAACTGATTTTACGTCTTTGTCATTTATTTTTAAAATAACAAAACCGTCTTTCATCCTAGTTTGATCGAATATGGCGCCATTGTTTATTTTCTTTACAATTACACCACCTTCAATTCCATAATCCTTAGCTTTTTTTGCTTCAAGATTGGTGAAGTCTGCACCAAGTAAATCAATTTTTGAATCTTTTTTTACAAGGTCGTAATTTCCTGCTTTATTTTTTAATGTTACTATAAGAGGAATTACTTTGTTGTCTCTTATCACAGTTACTGGAACTTTATCTCCTGGTTTGAATTTACTGATTTGCTCCTGCAATTCGCCACCACTTTTAATGTCAACATTATTTACTTTTTGAATTCGATCTCCTTTTTTTATACCTGCAGCAAATGCACCACCATCTGGTGTGATTTCGGTTGCAAATATGCCATCATAAGCACTTTCAGGAATTCCATTTTTTGATTTTTGTTCATCGGTCATTTCTGCAGCATTGCCATATTGGATACCTAAAAATCCACGTTGAACCGTTCCGAATTTAATGATGTCATCCACCACTTTTTTAGCAATATTTACAGGTATTGCATAAGAATAGCCGGAGTAGTAACCTGTTGGGGAAGCAATCGCTGAATTTATGCCGATTAGTTTACCATCTGTATTGATTAAAGCCCCACCGCTGTTTCCCATATTTACAGCAGCATCTGTTTGAATAAACGATTCCACAGCAGCGCCTGGATTTCCACTTTTGTCTTTATTTAATCCCAAACTTCTTGCTTTAGCACTTACAATACCCGCTGTTACTGTAGTTTCTAAATTCAAAGGATAACCGAGTGCTAAAACCCATTGTCCAATTTTTACTTCATCCGAATTGCCATAGATTAAATATGGCAATTGTTGTGCCTCTATTTTGATAACAGCCAAATCATAAGCCGGGTCATTTCCGATTAATTTGGCCTTATATGTTTTTTTATTGTTTAAGGTTACGGTAATTTCATCCGCATTTTCTATAACATGATTGTTGGTTACGATAAAACCATCTTCACTGATGATTACACCAGAGCCAGATGCTTTTTGTTCGGGAATGATGTTCATTCTACCACCGCCAAAAAACTGATCAAATAAATCATCACTAAAGAAATCGCTAAAAGGACTTTGTTGCATTCTTGGCAAATTATTATTTACCTGCTTTGCATTTGTTTTGGTTTTGATGTGCACTACTGCTGGCAATGCAATCATTGAAGGTTGTGTAAAATCAATGGCTACTCCAGGAGGTGTGGTGTTTCCGTTTCCAGTAAGTCTGTAATTGCTGGGTAATGTATTCGCAGATTGCCCTGCATACATCATACTGTTTTTTAAATAACTGTTGTAACCCCAAACTACACCTAAGGTAGTAAGGGCGCTAATTCCAACGGTTGCCAATACTTGTTTTAGATTCATATATTAAGGTTTAAAAGTGAACGTTGTTTTCTATTTATCAAAAATAATACCTAGGGTGCAATATAGAAATATACTGACAAAATGAAAGTATAGGCATGTCATCTTTAACATTAAATTAGACGAAATGATTTCATAACTGACTTAAAAATTGAATGGTATCTACATCATCCGCATAATCAAATAAACCGGGTACCTGTGATTTGCCAAACGGTAATTGGTTTTTCCCAATGATGCATTGCAATTCATCTTGATTTGTCAATTTGTCTATCGGGTTTTCCGATTTTGAATAATACTCATAATAAAGAACACTTATTGGCGCATGAACCAATTTGCTTTCTAATAAAATGGTGCAATCATTTGTCATGTAAGGAATCGAGTTGATCAAACAAATTGATAGTTGATAATCGTAATTGTTTCTGAATTTGTGGTGGTAGCCCAAAGCATTAAAATTGTCGAACGCACGCAATAGTGGAACGAAATCATAATCTTCAGGCACATAAATTTTTGACACATTACGGCAGCCTAATCCAAAATATAGATGTACATCTTGGGACAATTCCAAAAGTTCTGTTTCTGTTTCACTTCCATCAAGCACCGCAACGGATGTGCGATTTTTACGAATAATATTTGGATATTTTCCAAAATAAGTTTCAAAATAGCCTGCAGATTGATTGTTACCTGTTGCGATATACGCATCGCATTGTTTTAATTGATCCGCGACAATAACTAAATTTTTTATTTCTATATCCCAACTTGTCATTTTATTAATGATATGCTTTAAAAGCACATCGTCTTTACTGGATAGTTTAATGGTTTGTTTGTGACCTGAAATGAATACAGATAAAAAATCATGAAATCCCACCATTGGAATGTTTCCTGCCATTACAATGCCAATATTTTTTAATTTTTTTGGTTCGTTGGGAATCGAATAATGCGCACACCAATTCTCCAGCAATTGAGAATTTAGAAAATATTGAACGATATTATTTTTTGCTATTTCAACAAATTCATCTGTAAACCAAGGGTTTTTAGCAAAAGCATTTTGTTTTACAGCTTCCCATTCCGGTGAATTTGATTCAAGATATTCACCTAATTTTATTAAAATTGCAATTCGATTTTGTAAATTCATTTCGTTATTATTACTTTACATCAAATTTACGAATATGGCTATTAAAATAACAGACGAATGTATCAATTGTGGCGCATGTGAGCCCGAATGTCCTAACAATGCCATTTATGAAGGTGGTGTAGAATGGGCGATTTCAGATGGTACTTCTGTAAAAGGAAGTTTTACTTTAATGGATGGAATGGTATTAGATGCAGATAAGCGTGTATCTCCAATCAGCAATGATACTTATTACATTACTCCAAACAAGTGTACGGAATGTCAAGGGTTTCACGAAGAGCCACAATGTGCTGCGGTTTGCCCTGTTGATTGTTGCGTTCCAGATGAAATGTATAAAGAAACAGTGGAAGAGCTAATGGCTAAAAAAGAAAAATTACATCTTTAATCAAAAAATTATTTTATGAAAGCAGCTGCACTTTATTTGTACAGCTGCTTTTTTATTTTAAAATGTTTTTACTATTTGTATAATTTAGTTTGCTTATTTGTAACTTTCAACAAATAATTTCAAAAAAATGGATTGCAATATTCGGTTTATTGTTTTGATAATAGGATGTTTTTTGATTTCTTGCAAGGAGCCAAAAACGGATAATGCGTTAATACATTCCAATTATAAGCTAGAGCTATTGTCTACCGATCGTGCTTTTTCTGACCTAAGTGAAAAAGAAGGGATCAAACTTGCTTATTTTGAATATATAGATAGCAATGGAGTTTTGCTAAGGCCAAATGAATTACCAATTGTTGGTGCTGAGGCAATAGATTATTTAGCACAACAGAATGACAATGATTATTCATTAACCTGGGATCCGCAACATGCAGAAGTTGGTGCATCTGGAGATTTGGGATTTACTTATGGAGTATATATTTTAAAGCCCAAAGATTATGATACATTGTTTTATGGCAATTATACAAACATTTGGAAAAAACAACCCGATGGGAAATGGAAACTTTTACTAAATTCAGGAAATGAAGGATTGGGGAATTAATTATTCAAAATCCTTAAATCATTTTTGTTTCTTTGCTCAAAATTTACTCAATTATGAAGAAAAATATTGCTTTGGTTACTGGTGGATATTCTGGCGAGTCCGTTATTTCATATAAAAGTGCTGCAACTATTTTTGAAAATTTAGATAGAACAAAATGGAATGTTTTTTTAATTGACATAAACGTTGAAGGTTGGTTTTATACAGATGAAAACAAGCAAAAATTATCTATCGATAAAAACGATTTTACACTACAAATAGGTGCCAATAAAATTCATTTTGATGCTGTAATGATTGGGTTACATGGTACCCCAGGAGAAGATGGAAAACTTCAAGGATACTTCGATTGTTTAAACATTCCTTATACCTCATGTGATGTTACTTCATCAGCCATTACATTCAACAAAAGATACACTGTTGCGGTAGCTGCTTTTGCAGGAATCCCTGTGGCCAAATCAATGCATTTATTTAAACATACTTCTTATGAAATAGACGCTTTGCTCACAGAACTAACGTTGCCTGTTTTTGTAAAACCCAATAACGGAGGAAGTAGTTTGGGCATGAGTAAAGTAAATCAACCAGAAGATTTGAGAAGTGCAATAGCAAAGGCTTTTGGTGTTGATGATCAGGTTTTGGTGGAAGAATATATTAGTGGTAGAGAATTTACCATAGGCGTTTTTAAAACCAAAGGAGAAATCATTACGTTGCCCATTACTGAAATTGTTACACAGAACGAATTTTTTGATTTCCAGGCGAAATATGAAGGTGCGAGTGAAGAAATTACGCCAGCGAAAATTACGGATGCTATGGCAACGAAAATTTGTATGGAAGCAAAAAAAGCTTATCAGGTATTCAATTGCAACGGTGTAGTTCGAATTGATTTTATTTATAACGAAAATGCGGATAAACCATTTTTATTGGAAATTAATACAGTGCCTGGACAAAGTGCTGCAAGCATCATTCCGCAACAAGTAAAAGCAATGGGTTCGAGTTTGCAAGAATTTTACAGCAAACTTTTAGAAGAGTGCTTTTAATACCGATTAGATATCTGTAATGGTCCAATTAAATTGTCCCAAACAGCTACCACATCGGCATTATACCAGAAAAAAATAGAACTAAAAAGTATTTATAATTGGTATAAATTAATAATTGTAAGTTTGATTATATTTTTTTATTTATTCAATATATTGTGAGTGTTTAAATTTATTACAGATCGTCCTTTTTGGGTTAATTTACTGGTTGCCATTTCAATCGCGGCAATTGTCTTTTTTATCACCCTACAAATGCTTGGCGTTATTACAAATAATGGCAAATATTTAAAAGTACCTTCGGTTGTTGGAAAAAATACCTCAGAAGCAATAAAAATTCTTGAATCTCAAGGATTTGAAGTGTTAATTCAGGATTCTGTTTATACGGATACTGCAAAAAAAGGCATAGTACTTAAGCAAATTCCTGAACAATCAAGTACTGTAAAAATTAACCGAACTGTTATTCTAACGGTGAATAGAGTAACGCTTCCACTTGTTGATATGCCTGCATTACAAGGTAAATCTTTAAATTTTGCACTTGAAATGTTGAAAAGAAGTCATTTGAAATTAGGGGATACTATTTTTAAACCCGATTTTATGCGTGGTTCTGTGATAGACCAAATATTCAAAGGAGATAAAATTAAATCAGGCACAAAATTGCCTTGGGGAAGTTATGTTGATTTAGTTATTGGAAGTGGCTTGCAAGGAGATGCTATCTTGGTGCCAGATTTAGTAGGAATGACTTACGAAGAAGCTAAAATTATTTTAGAAGAAAACGGAATAATTTTAGGTGCTGTAATTGCTGATCAAGATGTGACAGATACGGCTTCATCTTACATTTGGAAACAAGTACCACCAACTTACAACGATCAAAAAGAACCCGTTTATATCCAACCAGGCCAGCTTCTTGATTTGTGGCTTTCTGTTGAAATGAAAACTCCAATTGACTCTTTAAAAAATCTCGAATAATATGCAATTAATTCATCCAGAAGAATTACAAGCGAAACTAAAAAACAACGAAGCAATTAATTTGGTTGATGTTCGTCAACCAGATGAGCATCTTGATTTCAACATAGGAGGGATTTTACTTCCCCTAGGTCAAATCCAAACTATGCAAATTGACGAAATTGAATCATTGAAAGATGAAGAAATTATTTGCTACTGTCGAAGCGGTCAACGCAGCATGCAAGCCGCGTTGATGCTTGAAACAATTGGATTTAAAAATGTTTACAATTTAGTAGGTGGCATGATCGCATGGAAATCAAAATTTGAAAATCAATAGGATTTTATCATCTAAAGTTTAATGGTAATGCCTGCCATGAAATTAAATGTGGCCATCGGGTAGTAATAATTTTCAGTTGAAAATGCACCTCCATAAATATAACTAAACGTGTAACCATTCGCTACATATTTTTTCGCGAAAATATTATTTCCCTGTAGGAAAAGTTGTATGGTGTTTTTATTTTTCAACTCAACATCATAACAAACCTTTACATCTTCTACAAAATAACCATCTATTTTTCTACTTTCATTTGCAGTGTTATCAAGATATTGATCAGATACATATTTACTCATCAAATCGATCGTTAGATTTTTTAAAGGGGTTATTGTAATGTTTGCGGCAACAGTTATTGCTGGCGAAAACGATAGAGTAGAAGTTTTATAAAATTTAGTTTCCTGCGTATAGGTATCGTAGTTATCAATGTACTCCGTAAAGTTTTTTACTTTATTCATGCTGAAAGTTGCATTTCCGGAGAAGGCGATTTGTTTAGATATTTTTATTTTTCCTTCCAATTCAATTCCTGCTCTGAAGCTATTAGGGATATTTGTTCTCGTATATGCAAACACGTCATTTACTTTTCCGGTAAGTATAAGTTGGTTTTTATAAAGCATGTAATACAAATTGCAATTCCACGAATAGTTTGTTTTATTGCGCTCAACGCCTAACTCAAAATCATGTAGTGATTCCGCCTTTGGTGCATCTTTAATATTGGCTTCAAAATCATCTCTATTGGGCTCTTTATTTGCATTGGCATAAGACAAATAAAATTTCCAAGATTTTAAATTATAGGTTATGCCTGCTTTTGGATTAAAGAAAACAAAATTATTTTTAAGAAATAGAGAAGGATTGTTTCTAAAGCCATTGATGTTGTATTGCACCGTTCTTAATTGCACATCGGCATAAGTTTGAAAACGCTTGTTTATTGTTTGCGTCCATTTTGTATAAATAGCGGCTTCCTTTTTATTTGCGTTTAAATTATACCATTTGTAATTTGATGGAACTGCATTTGGAGTAATCGATTTTGGTATAATTCCATAATGTTTGCCATCATAATTATTAAAAGTTCCGCCTATGTTTAATTGGGTGTTACCATTTTTATATTGGGTATAAAAATTACTTCCATAAAAATAATTATCCAACCACAATTGTCTGATTAAATCCGTATTTAAAATGGTGTCTGTTCCATTTATATAGTTTGGCAACCCATAACTTTCAAGAGAAGCACTGTCTTTATATTGTTCAAAATATCCCTTTCCACGAATAAGAAAAAATGCAACGTTGCTGCTCCAGTTTTTATTGATTTTATTGTTGAAAAACAATTGATAATGTGTTTGCGTATAATTGTCTGTTTCATTTTCATAAGGTGTACCCGGCTTTTCATTTCCTGCAGGGTTATACGTTCTATTGGAATCCAATGTGGCTTGATTGATGCCAAACCAAGCTGCATTTGTTCTTTCCTTTCCTGAAAATATATTTAATCGAATTGATTTTTTATCATCAACATATGCGGCGCTGGTGAAAAATGATTGTAATCTACTATTAGATCGGTCAACATATCCATCACTTTGAATATTGCTTAATCTGCCGCTCAATAAGAAATGGTTTTTTAATAAGCCGGAGTTTAAGATCAAATTGTTTTTAAAAGTTTGATAACTGCCAAATGAGTTGCTGATAATAAGTGATTTCGTTTTTTCGATTTCATTGGTGTTAATATGTACAGAGCCACCAAATGCACCATTGCCATTAGTTGAGGTACCAACGCCACGTTGTATTTGAATGCCATTTGCTGACGAAGCGATATCAGGCAAGTTTACCAAAAATGTACCCTGACTTTCAGGGTCGTTAAATGGTACGCCATTTATCGTAATATTTATCCTAGAAGCGTCAGTTCCCCTTATTCTAAATCCCGTGTATCCAATACCGTTACCCGCATCAGAATTCACTTGGATCGATGGTGTTTGATTTATAATAAATGGTAAATCTCTGCCGATATTAAATTTTTCAATTTCTTTTTTTGTGATGTTTGACTTAATAAAAGGCGCATTATCAGATGCTTTTACCGCATTGATTTCAATAGGGGCAAGTAATGCAGTGTCTTTATTTGCTTCTTTCGATTGTGCAAAAGTTGATACACTGACGCAGATTGTCAACGCAATCAAATACAAATTTTTCATGAGTTTTTAATTTGTGCCGAACATCCGGATAAAGCTATCCAAGTGATATAAGAAAAATTCTGTTTTCTCCCTTCGCAGGCATTATCCTGAGCAGGTTATCGGGTATTATCTCAGCCTTCAAAAAGAAAGCACCCCGGAAATTCTGGCGTTGTAAAATAAATTCGAAAACGAAGATAATAAAAATAACTTTTGGACAGAAACTTTTATTCCGTTAGCTTTGCTCCGCGAAGTAGAGCAGCGGTAGCTCGTCGGGCTCATAACCCGAAGGTCAGAAGTTCGATCCTTCTCTTCGCAACTTTTTAAAGGTCTGAATTTTCAGACCTTTTTTGTTTATTTTATAAATTCCTTTTTATTTTTACAAAAAATTAATCATTATGAAAAAAATTCTTGGTATTTCATTTCTAGCAGTTGTTCTTTTTTCTTCTTGTAAAAAAGATGAAGCAACTCCAACATGTACTTTAAGCGCAACAAGCATCTTAGGTACTTACAAAACAACGGGATCTACAACACAAGCTAATGCACAAGCACCAATTGTAGATGATTTTGCAACATGGGATGCATGTGAAAAAGATGATTTAGTTACTTTGTCAGCAGGTGGCGTGTTTACTACATCTGAAGGCGCTACCTCTTGCAATCCTCCAACTGATCCAATTTCCGCAAATTGGACATTAACTGGAAATTCTCTTGTGATTTCTTTAATGGGATTTACGTTGCCAGCAGCTACTATTTCGGATTTTACTTGTAATGGGTTTAAAATAACTAATGTAGATGCAACAAGTGGTGAAATAACTGTTACAACACTAACTAAACAATAATAAATTATTATAATACTTTTGAAAAGCCGAGCAAATTTGTTCGGCTTTTTTGTTCTTATTAATATGCAAATCATTGTGTTTTAAAATTATTGTCATATCAATAATTGAATACTTCGGTTTAATGTGGTTTAATTTTACAAAAACGTATTTTATGAAAAAAATCATCACATTAGCAGCATTTCTTATCATTATATTTTCAAGTTGTAAAAAAGATGAAGTTGTTTCGAATTCAACTTGTTTATTGAGTTCATCCAATATTTTAGGCACGTATAAAATAACATCTATACTGTATAAATCAAGTCCTCAAACCCCAGAGATTGATTATTTTATATACTATGATGAATGTGAAAAAGACAACTTATTAATCTTTAATTCAAATAACACCTATGTTATTTCAGAAGGAGCAACAGCTTGTTCGCCAACGACTTCAGAAAGTGGAAATTGGAATTTAAATCAAAGCTCAATTACCATAGATTCGGAACTAGGCACAATAACTGATTTTTTTTGTTCGGGTATGAAAATTAAAAAAGTATATGGAGCTGAAGAAACAACGATTATATTAGCTAAGCAATAATCCAACAATTTAAGATAGCTTTGCCAAACATTTTATTGTTTGGCATTTTTTTGTCCAAATGATAATTCTTTAGACAAACCCTGTTATTTTAAGGGAAAAAATAAGAGGAAGTAGCTAATTGTGATTTTTTAAAATTTAAATTATCGGATGAAAGTTGGATTTGTAAATATTTTCGGAAAGCCTAATGCAGGAAAAAGCACGTTGCTTAATGCAATGATGGGAGAGAAGATGGCTATTGTGTCTCATAAAGTTCAAACAACAAGGCATAGAATCAAAGCCATATTAAACGAAAAAGACTATCAAATTATTTTTTCGGATACACCAGGAATCATTGAACCAAAATATAAGTTGCATGAAAAAATGATGCAAGCCGTTAAAGGCAGTTTGGAAGATGCAGATGTAGCTTTACTAATGGTTGATTCTACAGAAGACCCTGAAGAAGCAGATAAGATTTTTGAAAAATTACGTTTAAAAGTACCGACCATTCTGGTGCTTAATAAAGCAGACGCCGAAAAGAAAGTAAAATCAATTACGGAGTTAAAAGATTTTTTTAGCAAGAAATCTTACTGCAAAGAAATCGTGGTGCTGTCCGCATTACACAAAACAGGCATTTCAGATTTGATAAAGTCTATTTTAAATCATCTTCCAGATGGAGCGCCCTATTTTGAAGGGGATGATTTAAGCGATTTACCCACTAAGTTTTTTGTAAGCGAATTAATACGTGAAAAAATATTTGAATTATTTCAGGAAGAATTGCCTTACCATAGTGCTGTATTAATCAGAGAGTTTAGAGAAAAAACAACCTTGATAAAAATTACGGCGGATATCATTGTTCAACGCGAAACCCAAAAGGGAATTATTATTGGTGAAGGAGGAAGTATGATAAAAAAATTAGGAACCCTAGCCCGTCAAGATATAGAAGCCTTTTTAGACAGTAAAGTTTTTCTAGAACTATTCGTTAAGGTTCGTGCAAAATGGAGAGATAATGATACTTATTTGAAAGAATATGGTTATTAAGGTGCAGAAATTTTAAAACGTCGATCAACCTTAAACCATTAAACCAGCAAAGCGAATTAAACCCTTAAACCAATACCAAACAACAAACAACAAAAAATATAATGAGTTTTACAGTAGCAATAACAGGAAGGCCAAACGTTGGCAAGAGTACATTTTTCAACAGATTGCTTGAGCAAAGAAAGGCAATTGTAGATGACGTTAGTGGCGTTACAAGAGATCGTCAATACGGGGTTGCCGATTGGGCGGGCAAAACATTTAACTTAATTGATACGGGTGGATTTGTGCCACAAAGTGATGATGTATTTGAAAGAGAAATTGCCAAACAAGTTAACATAGCCATTGACGAAGCCAATGCCATTATTTTCATGGTGGATGTTTCTACAGGCATTACAAACCTCGATGAATCGATGGCCGATCTTTTGAGAAGAAGTCAGAAGCCCGTAATGCTTGCTGTTAATAAAGTGGATAATCACAATCGTTTACTTGAGGCTAGTGAGTTTTATAGCCTTGGTTTCGAACATATATTTTTCATTTCTTCAATTAGTGGAAGTGGTACTGGTGAATTGTTGGATAGTGTGATTTCACACATGAAAGATGATGATGCCGCCACTGATGTTAATGAAGGCATTCCAAAGTTTGCCATTATTGGTCAACCTAATGTGGGTAAATCATCTTTATTGAATGCTTTAGTTGGACAAGAAAGAACAATTGTGAGTGATATTGCCGGTACAACTAGAGATACCATTCACACACATTACAATTTATTCAACAAAGAATTTATTTTAATCGATACAGCTGGAATTCGACGCAAAGCGAAAGTTCATGAGGACTTAGAGTTCTATTCTGTTATAAGGGCAATTAAAGCCATTGACGAGGCAGATATCTGTTTATTGCTACTTGATGCTGGAAAGGGGATAACTGCCCAGGATTTGTCTATATACTCTTTAGCTGTTGCCAAAGGAAAAGGCATTGTGGTTTTGGTAAACAAATGGGATTTGATGGAAAAAGAAACCAACACCGCAAGAGACTATGAAAAGGATTTACGCCAACGTCTCGCACCATTCAACGACGTACCTATTTTGTTTGTTTCTGTTACTGAAAAACAGAGAATATTTAAAAGTATAGAATCTGCTTTGGAGGTGTATGAAAATAAACACAGAAAAGTAACTACCTCTAAATTGAATGATGTGATGTTAAAAGCGGTAGAGCAATATCATCCACCAGTTGTTCGTGGAAACGCAATCAAAATTAAATATGTTACCCAATTACCTACACATACACCAACATTTGCATTCTTTTGCAATTATCCTGACGATGTAAAAACACCTTACAAAAACTATTTAGAAAATAAACTTCGTGAAAACTTCGATTTTAAAGGCGTTCCGGTTAGGTTGTTTTTTAGAAAGAAATAGGGTTTCTTTAATTTAAAATTATAAAAATAGATTAGCGGTTTGGTGTTTGGCGTTTGTTGTTTGGTGTGTGTTTGGTGTTGGAACTATCTGCAATTTACAATCTAGGATCAAGAATTAATTCAATAAATTTTCACTTTATTACATAAAAAAAAGCCTCTGTTAACAGAGGCTTTTTTAGTGCATTATATTTTTAATTAAAGCTCAGGCGCTTTAACTCTTTCTCTTTCTTCTTTTGCAGCACCTAATGGTTTGTCTTTTGCAAAATCAACCAATACTGGAGCTCCTACAAATATTGAAGAATATGTTCCAGTAATTACACCGATTAACATCGCAAAAGCGAATCCTCTTGTTACTTCCCCACCAAAAATGAATAGAACCAAGATGGTTAAGAATACGGTTAATGAAGTCATTACTGTACGACTTAACGTATCATTAATGGCTTTATTGATGATTACAGTTTTGCTTTCGCCTTTCATATCTCTACTGTATTCACGAATTCTATCAAATACAATTACCGTATCATTCATCGAGAAACCAATCACTGTTAAAATTGCCGCAATGAAATGCTGATCAATTTCTAATGGGAAAGGAACGATATCTTTAAAGAATGCGAATACCGCTAAAGTTACCAATACGTCATGCAACAAAGTAAGAATTGTTCCTGCAGAGTATCTCCAATCGCGGAAACGCATGAAGATGTATAAGAAGATAATCAACATCGCAAAAATAGTTGCTTTAATCGCACCTCTTTTCAAATCATCAGATATACTTGGTTGTACTGTTGTTGAACTTTGAATGTTGTTTGATACAAATGAATTATAAGTAGTGTTAGCAGGTAATACAGATTTCAATCCCATCATTATTCTTGATTGTACCGCACTATCCGCATTGTCTTGCCCTTTTAAATAAGCAGTTGTAATGTTGATGTGTTTGCCATCTTCTCCAACTGTTTTTAAAGTGATGTTGTCACCATCCAATTCTTTTTTCAAGTCATCTCTGAATTTATCCGCATCTACTTTTTGATCAAAAGCGATTGTATAACTTCTACCTCCTTTAAATTCTACACCTTGGTGGAAACCTACAAAGAAAGAAGCAACACCTGCTAATAATACTATTGCAGAAATTACGTAAGCCACTTTTCTAAATTCAATAAATTTATAGTTAGCGTGTTTGAATACTCTTTTTGAAAGCCCAGTAAAGTAGTTGAAATGACGTTGTTTGTTTGTCCAGATTTCTGTAAATAATCTAGATACTAAGATTCCGCAGAATAACGATAAAAGAATACCAATGATTTGTGTTGTAGCAAAACCCAATACAGGGCCTAAGCCGAATATTGCTAAAATGATAGCTGTAAGTAAAGAAGTAACGTGCGCATCAATTACTGGTGCCAAAGAACGCTTGTAACCTTCGTTTACTGATTCTTCATAAGATTTGCCTTTGGTAAGTTCTTCTTTAATTCTTTCAAAAATAATTACGTTTGTATCTACCGCTAAACCGATGGTTAAAACCAAACCAGCTATACCAGCAGCTGTTAACGTGAATCCTAATGATGCCAATACCCCAATTGTAAATAACAAGTTGAAAATAAGCGCCACATTAGCCACCCATCCACCTGTGTTGTAGTAAACCAACATCAATAAGAATATAATTCCAAATGCAATAAAGAACGACATGATACCGCCATTTACCGCTTCTTTACCTAGCGTTGGTCCAACTACTTGTTCTGCAACAATTTTAGCTGGCGCATCTAATTTACCCGACTTTAAAATGTTCGCTAAATCTTGAGCTTCTTCAACAGTGAATTTTCCTGAGATTTCAGAATTTCCACCTTCAATAGCTCCATTTACATTTGGCGCGCTATAAACGATATTGTCTAAAGCGATAGCAATTGGACGACCAACATTTTTTCCTGTCAATCTAGCCCATACTTTGCTTCCAGAATTTGTCATAGTCATTTTGATGGCTGGTTTTCCCATTTCATCAAAATCTTGGTGAGCTTCTTCTACGCCATCACCTTCTAATGGCGCTTTTTCGCTACCTACTATTGTTTTAACTGCATATAAAGGGAAATAACGAATGTTTCCTTTTGTAGATTTTTCTTCAATTCCAAATAAGAATTTTAAGTTTGAAGGAAGTGCATTTTTCACTGCATCGTTATTCATGTAACTGAAAAACAAACCAGTATCTTTTAAAGCTACATTACCAATTGACGGAGAATAAAAACGTTTTCCGTTATTATCTGTTTGTACATCAATTGGGTTAATAACAGTGAAGAAAGGATTTAAATTCTTTTTAGCTAAGGTTGTATCTTTTGCTTTTGCTGTATCTCCAGCAACAACACCATTCAGATAGTTTTTTAAATTATCATCTGCTAATTTTAATGAGTTCGCAATTTCATCTATTTGATAAACTTCCCAGAACTGAAGGTTTGCAGAAGATTGTAAGAATTTTCTTACTCTAGCTGGATCATTTACACCTGCTAATTCTACGTTGATTACACCTTTGTTTTCATCCAAGTTGATATTAGGTTGAGCTACACCAAATTTGTCGATACGCTTAACCAAGATTTTGTAAGTTTGGTTGATAGCGCCTTTTCCAATTGTTCTGATTTTTGTGATAACAGCTTCGTCATTATCATCAATTTTTACTTCTTTACCAGGACCTGCAAATAAAGCAGATAATTTTCCGTTTCCGTTTTGTTTGATAAAAGCATCGCTGAATAAAGTGATGTAATCAGCTTCACTACTAGCTTTCTGAGCTGTTGCAGTTCTTAATGCATTTAATAATTGAGGATCTTTAGGGTTGTTGCTCAACGATTTAATCATGCCTTCCAAGCTAACATCCATTGTTACACTCATACCACCTTGTAAATCCAAACCAAGATTCAACTCGTTTTCTTTACATTTTTGGTAAGTAGCGCCTAAGTAAATTTCTTTATCTTTTGTACTATCTAAAATCTTTTGCGTTTTTATTTTTACCAAAGCTTCTCTTTCCTCTGGCGACAATCCTTTTGATTGCTTTTTTACTAATTTTTCAGCTTGTGCCTTTACAGTACTTTCATAATTGCGTACAGCAAATGTGTAAGAAAGTTCCCAAAGAGAGATAACCACTAATGCGATGGTGAAAAACCATACTAACCCTTTCAGTTTCATGTTTGTTTTTTTTATTTCACGAATAAAAAACATTAAAAAAAACAATCCTTTTAAACTAAAAAGGATTTAATCTTTAAAATGTTGATTAAAGGTGTCGTTATTTACAATAATCCCTAAATTAACTTAGGTGTGCAAATATAGGGGAAAAAGATTTTTATTAAAAGTGAAGTATCGTTTTAATTTTTATGGTTTTTAAGCTAATATGACTAAATAAAACCAATCGTACTAAAAAATGTAAAAATTGAACTGCAAAAAATAAGGATGTTCTTTAAAAATTTCTATAAATTTGATTTTATTTTCAGAAATTATTTCCAAAGGTTCAAATTGGACTTGCTAAATTTAATATTTTCTAAAAAATGGGTTTTGAACCAAAACAATTAAACATCATTTTTGCTTATGCATTTTTCTTCACTTCTTGATCGATTTAAAGAACCCGAAACATTGAAAATGGCTAAAATGGGTAGGGCTTTAAGGGCTCAAGGTTTTGATATCACCGATTTAAGTTTGGGCGAGCCAGATTTTGATACTCCTCAACATATTAAAGACGCTGCCAAAAAAGCCATTGATGACAACTATAGCCATTACACACCAGTTGCCGGTTATTTGGATTTAAGGGAAGCTGTTTGTACGAAATTATTAAGAGACAATGGACTGCATTTTACACCTGAACAAATTGTTGTAAGCACCGGTGCAAAACAATGTATTGCAAATCTTGTTTTGGCTTTAGTAGATAAAGATGATGAAGTAATTATTCCAACGCCTTATTGGGTTACATATAGTGAAATTGTAAAACTAGCAGGAGGTAAGCCTATTCTTGTAAAAACTAGTTTAGAAAACGGCTATAAAATCACAGCCAAAGAATTAGCAGAAAACATCAGTTCAAAAACAAAATTATTCATGTTTTCTTCACCTTGTAATCCAACGGGGGCTATTTATACTAAAAGTGAATTGGCATCTTTGGTGAATGTTTTTGAAAAACACCCCGAAATCTATATCATGAGTGATGAGATTTATGAGTATATAAATTATGTTGGTGTACATGAAAGTATTGCTCAATTTGAATCTGTAAAAGACAGAACAATTGTAATAAATGGATTAAGTAAAGGTTATGCTATGACTGGTTGGAGAGTAGGGTATTTAGCAGCGCCATTGGAAATTGCAAAAGCTTGCGATAAAATACAAGGTCAGTTTACCAGCGCAACAAATTCAATCGCACAAAGGGCGGCCATTACGGCATTATTGAGCGATTTGAAACCTACAATGGATATGCTTGATGCATTTAGAAATAGAAGGGAAAAAGTGATGAATTTTCTAAATGAAATTCCCAATATAAAATATATGATGCCACCGGGTGCATTTTATGTTTTCCCAGATGTGTCTTTCTATTTCGGAAAAAAAACCAAAAATGGTGATTTGATAAATAATGCGGATGATTTATGTATGTATTTGCTCAATGTAGCACATGTTTCAACCGTTACTGGTGCTGCATTTGGTGCGCCTAATTGCATAAGATTGTCATTTGCAAACAGTATTGAAAATATTGAAAAAGGGTTTTCTAAATTAAGAATAGCGCTTTCGGAATTAAGCTAATTTATTTTGAATTAATAAGCTTTTTGTGCATGGAAACTACTTGCGGAATTAGCAATTCGATTTCATCGTTGTTTATTACAAAATCGCATTTAGTCATTTTTTCAGCTTCGCTCATTTGTGCATCAATCCTTGCTTTTATCTCGCTTTCAGAAATTTGGTCCCTTGACATTATCCGATTGATTCTCAAATTTTCAGGCGAATGAACACCGATTACAAAGTCTAATTTTTTGTTGGAATTACTTTCAAATATTAAAGCGGCTTCTTTGATGCAGTAGGGGGCAGTTTGAATGCACATCCAGTTTTCGGCATGTGCAATAGTTGCAGGATGCACAATGCTGTTCAATAGTTCAAGTTTACTTTTATCATTAAAAACGATAGAAGATAAATAAGCCCGGTTTAATTTACCGGCTTCATAGCAATTCTCGCCAAAATTTAGTTTGATGGAATTAATTAACGACTCGTCTTCTTGCATCAATTGTTTGGCAACATTATCTGCATAGTAAACAGGAATATCCAATACTTCAAATATAGCGGCTACTGTAGATTTACCGCTTCCAATGCCACCAGTGAGTCCAATTTTAAGCATTTGATTGGCATTTGAGTTGTAAAAATTGGTGTAAGGCTAATCGACGATTAACCTTACACTCAGGAAGATTATTTTTTTACTTCTGTTGCAATTTTGTTGATGTTGGCTGTCCATTCCATGCTTAAAGCACTTTTTTCGATCTTAAGATAACTACCTGGACTAACTTCTAAACTCAAAGTACCATCTTCATTTACTTTGTTGATTGTACCATGAATACCTGCAATGGTTACAATTTTGTCGCCTTTTTGCAAGTCGTTGATAAATTTCTTTTGTTCTTTTGCTTTTTTTGCTTGAGGTCTAATCATGAAAAGCCAAAATACCAAAATCATGGCACCCATAATAATCAAATTTGACATCCCTCCGCCTGGAGCTGCTTGTAATAATTCCATGTGTTTTATTTTTAAAATTTAATTTGTTTCTTTTTTTCCAATTACCGTTCCTTTTAAATACAATTCAGGAAATTCGGGCATTGCGTTTGATGTTACCGTAATTGATTTGTGTGCTTCGCCAGGTTTTCTATCACTATTGAATTTAACTTTAATAAATCCCATTTCTCCTGGATTGATTGGTGCTGTTGGTTTTTCTGGTACGGTGCAGCCACAACTAGCCTTTGCATCTGAAACCTCTAAAGGTTTGTTGCCCGTATTTTTAAATCGAAAACTGAACTCAATAATATCGCCTTCATTGATTGTGCCAAAATCATAAACCGAATCAATGATTTCTACAGTGGTTGGGTCGGTTATTGTTTGTTTTGAAACCGCAGTTGAATTAGCTTTTTTGTCTTGTTTTCTAATGTCGCAACTATACATTAAAACGCCACAAGCAATAATTAAAAAAAATAAATTTTTCATTTTCTACAATTAGTTTTGTTTATGATTTTTTTTGACAATTTTATTTTCAGCCGTGAGCTCTTTGTGAATGTTATCCAATAATCCATTTACAAATTGACCACTTTGAACCGTACTATATGCCTTTGCTATATCGATATATTCGTTGATGGTTACTTTAGTAGGAATGGTTTCGAAAAATAAAAATTCACAAACACCCATTTGTAAAATAATTAAATCCAAAGAGGCAATTCTATCTGCATCCCAGTTTTTTAATTTGGGTTTAATCAATTCCATTACATGTTCATGCTTATCAATAACTGTTTCCAAAAGGTCTTCAGAAAACTTTCTTTTTTCATCACTTAAAATGTTTGTGAAATTGAAATCATTCGGTTTGTTGAAATAGTTCATAACCAAGGTTTGCATCAATTCGCCATCGTCGTCCCAATTGATAAAAAGTTCTTCAATATGTTGTATGAAATCTTCATTGGGTAATAACAACTGATTTAAAATATACTCAAGGATTTTCTTTTCAGATTTTTTGTCTCTAGCTTGTAATTCAATGTATTCGGCATATTCGTCTGAAACAACCAATTTGTTATACATTTTTTTTAATAAATCCTGATTCAGTAAATGTTCGAATTTATAATTCTTTACAACTTGTATAAAGTATTTATTTTCTATTGTTTTCCAAACCAATTCATTGCCAGAAATTTTCGTATTGATGTTTAAGTCCTGTGCTGTAGGTAAATGTTTACTTGCTTTTTGATGCGCATCTGTTTCTGCAAAACGTGCAATTTCAGTAACGAAAAATATCAGATATGCCAATAAGTTTTGAGAGTCATTAATTTTATTACGGAGTAATTTAAGACGCTCAGGCTGCCCCATTTCATTGTTGATGTTATCAATTGCATAAAGCGTTTGCATAACATTTACCCGAATATTTCTTCTGCTAATCATCTTTATTCCTTTTGTAGGGATTGCAAATTTAAGGGATTATCCGTTCAAACCTTGCATTCAATTTGAATCGTTTTAGCATATTTCTTTTTTTAAATTAGATGCTGTTTTACAAAAATGCTTTGTTTGAAACCTTGTTTTCTATTATAAAAAATGAAAAAATGTCGCATTTGATGGGTTTCTTGCTGACATACTTGTTAATATTATGCCAACAATTCCAATTGGTATGTTTGGTATAATATTCGCCTACATTTGCAGGATTATATAAATTAAATTTTAAAAAACACAAAAAATAGAACTATGGCAAAAAAGTTAAACATTACTCCATTGCATGATCGAGTAATTGTAAAACCAGCAGCGGCAGAAGAAAAAACTGCTGGAGGAATTATTATTCCAGACACAGCTAAAGAAAAACCACAAAAAGGTATTGTAATTGCAGCTGGTCCTGGTAAAAAAGATGAACCTGTAACTGTAAAAGCAGGTGATACTGTTCTTTATGGAAAATATGCAGGAACCGAGATTTCTGTAGAAGGTGCAGATTATTTGATTATGAGAGAATCAGATATTTTGGCGATCGTTTAAATCAAAATTTAAAAGTAAAAAGTAAAAAAAATCGAATTTTGACTTTCGACTTTTTACTTTCTCACATTCATTAACTTTTTAAAATAATAACAAACATGTCTAAAATGATATTCTTCGACATCGAAGCAAGAAACAAAATGAAAAAAGGCGTTGATACTTTGGCAAATGCGGTAAAAGTTACCCTTGGACCAAAAGGTAGAAACGTAGTTATAGATAAAAAATTCGGTGCACCTCAAGTAACTAAAGATGGTGTTACTGTAGCAAAAGAAATTGAATTGGAAGATCCTATTGAAAATATGGGTGCTCAAATGGTTAAAGAAGTAGCTTCAAAAACAGCTGATATTGCTGGTGATGGAACAACTACGGCTACCGTGTTGGCACAAGCCATCATTAGCGAAGGGTTGAAAATGGTTGCAGCTGGGGCTAATCCAATGGATTTGAAACGCGGAATCGATAAAGCCGTTTCTTTAGTAGTTGCAAATTTGAAAGGTCAATCTCAAACTGTTGGAAACGACAGCAAAAAAATTCAACAAGTAGCAACGATTTCTGCAAACAATGATGAAACAATTGGAAAGTTAATCGCAGAAGCTTTTGCAAAAGTGGGTAAAGAAGGTGTTATCACCGTTGAAGAAGCAAAAGGAACAGACACTACAGTTGATGTAGTTGAAGGTATGCAATTCGACAGAGGATATGTTTCTCCATACTTTGTTACGAACAGCGAAAAAATGGAAGCTGAATTACAAAATCCATACATTTTAATTTACGATAAGAAGGTTTCTGCAATGAAAGATATTCTTCATATTTTGGAGAAAGTTGCTCAAACAGGACGTCCGTTGTTAATTATCGCAGAAGATTTAGAAGGTGAAGCATTAGCAACATTGGTTGTAAATAAATTACGTGGTACCATTAAAGTAGCTGCTGTAAAAGCGCCAGGATTTGGCGACAGAAGAAAAGAAATGTTACAAGACATTGCAATCCTTACTGCAGGTATCGTTGTAAGCGAAGAGCAAGGGTACAAATTAGAAAATGCAGACTTAACTTATTTAGGTCAAGCGGCTTCTGTAACCATCAATAAAGACAACACTACAATTGTTGGTGGAAAAGGAAAGAAAACGGATATCACTGCAAGAGTAAATCAAATTAAAGCGCAAGTAGAAAACACAACCAGCGATTACGATCGTGAAAAATTACAAGAGCGTTTGGCTAAATTAGCAGGTGGTGTAGCGGTACTTTATGTAGGTGCTGCAACAGAAGTTGAGATGAAAGAGAAGAAAGATAGAGTAGACGATGCATTACATGCAACCCGTGCTGCTGTTGAAGAAGGTATCGTTCCTGGTGGTGGTGTTGCGTATATTCGTGCGGTTGCAAGTTTAGATGCAAAAGTAAAAGGTCAAATTGAAGATGAGCAAACAGGAATGCAAATCGTTCGTCGTGCTTTAGAAGAGCCAATGCGCACATTGACTTCAAACGCAGGAATTGATGGTTCAATTGTTGTTCAAAAAATTAAAGAAGGTAAAGGCGATTTCGGATTTAATGCAAGAACAGAAACTTACGAAAACTTGTTCAAGGCTGGGGTTATCGATCCTACTAAAGTGAGTCGTGTTGCATTAGAAAACGCTGCATCTATCGCTGGTATGTTGTTAACTACAGAATGTGTAATTGCCGACAAACCTAAAAAAGATGAGCCTCAAATGCATGGTGGTGCTCCTGATATGGGTGGAATGGGGTATTAATAAAAATAGATGCTAGATACTGGATGTTGGAAACTTGAAGCATTTAATCCAGAATCCATAATTATTTTAAAAAGCCTACTCTTTAATAAGAGTAGGCTTTTTCTTTATATTCAAAACATTACATTCTTTAATCAGAGATTGTTTTCTAAAATAAATCGCACAAGCTCTGCTGGTGTTTTTAATTTTAATTTTTGCATGATATTTTTTCGATGAGTTTCGATGGTGAAAATGCTTAAAAAAAGCCGATTGCTGATTTGCTTGTTTGTTTCACCAATTTTTATGTATTGTATAATTTCCCACTCGCGCTTGGTGATTTTATATTGCATGGATATGATTTCAAATAGATGGTTTTTGTTGAATGTTTCTTTGTATTTGTTTACAAATTTTGGATCTAGAACCATTTCAATGGTTTTTTTAAGTGCTTTTACGTCAACGTTTTTTAGCAAAAATGCATCCGCACCTTTGGCTAAACAGGTATTGATTGTTTCTGCATCCGAGAACGTAGATATCATAATGATTCTAATTCCAGTATTTTCTTTCTTAATTATTTCAAGTGCGTTTATTCCATCTAAACCAGGCATTTTAATATCGAGTAGAATGAGTTGGGGATTGAGTTTTTTTATGGCTTTGATGAGCAAATCTCCCCTGTGAATATGTGTGAAAAAAAAATCTTCATCGAATTGTTTTAATAATGCGATTAATCCTTCAGCAAATAATTGATGGTCGTCTGCAATAACAATATGTGTAGGATTATTTTTCATGTTGAATTGGGATGTTGATGATGATGGTTGTATTTCCTGGTATAGAGTCGATATTTACTCGCCCATTTATTTTTTGAATTCTTTTTTTTATATTTTTAATACCCATCCCTGGATTGCTTTTTTCTAAAATGCCTATACCATTATCTTCTACTATTATTTCAAAATCATCTTCATTGAAAAAAAACTGAACAATAGCTTCACTAGCTTGCGCATGTTTTAGAATATTGTGAATAATTTCCATCAACACCAAATAGATATTTAGTTCTGTTTCTTTGTTGAAATTATACGCATCCCCTGTTTGAGAAAATTGAAATACAGTTGATTGGTCTTTATTGAGTTGAGTTAAGTAATTATTGAAAATAGTAGCCAACATGTTGTCATTGAATTCAACTAAATTCAAATTGTGGGCAATGTTTCTGGTGTTTTCTGAAATATCGTCAATTAGATTTTCTGCTTTGTTTTTTTGATCTCCCGAAAGTGACGTTATTTTTAATTTCAAAGCGGCCAACTGTCCACCAAGTAAATCATGTAAATCTTCTGCAATTCTTTTTTGTTCAAATTTTTGAGTATCTACAATTTTTCTAAGGTTATTTATTTTTTCAAAAGTCAATTGGTCGAATAACTGCTGATTTTCTTTACGCAACAATTGATATCTGTACAATATGCCGATGGATATGATGATGATTTCAACCACAAATGACCATTGAATTGGATTAATGGTTTCTATGCTAAAATTTATAATACCTGTTTCAACCATGTGTGATAAAATACCCATAACAAGAAGCATTAACATGGCAACAAAATAAAAAGTTGCTGGTTTGTATTTTTGAATTGTTTTCTCTAAAGTTGAAAATAAAATGATTAAAATTCCAGTAATTTGAATAGTAATAAAAGTATAAAAATGTATTTTTTTTGTAACCAATAGCGGAAACCACTGATAGATGATTAAGGTGATTGGTATCATTAATAAATTGATCCATTTTATAGCTATTGCAGCATGAAAATATTTGCTATTGTCTTTTTTTTGTTTCACATATAATTGCATCACATGTACCATTACGGCTAGCGTGGAAAGGCTGGACATGTAGCGGGAAATTGATGCATAAATTGGATATCTGGGATAAATAAACTCGAAATCAAAACCTTCGAAACTTAGAATTATGTTAATAACTGCAATTATGTAAATGCTATACCAAAGGGTGAGTTTGTCTTTGAAAATATATACAAGAAATAAGTTTATAATTAAAGCGAGTAAAAGAATGCCTATAATTACACCCATGTAAACTGCTGTTTTATTTACATCATTCATAAGTTCCTTTTCAGTGTAAATAAATAATGCGGTGTTTAGGTTTTCGTTTTTCTTGTCGCAATACAAATAAAAAATGGTTGTATCGTTTCGGTTTATTTCAAAAGGATAAATGAAATGATTGGAGTTGTATGGCCTTTGATCAAAAGGATAATAATCTCCTGTTTTGCCTAAGTTTTTAATGGAGTCTTTGGTAATAGAATATAATTCAAGATGGTTGATTCCTTTGTTTGTTATTTTGAGAAAGTATTTATTGTCATTACTGTTATTGACAATGATAAACTTGAACCAATAAACACTGTCAGTTATTTTTAGGTTTATGGTTTTGGGGTTGAGGTTATGTTTCCATTTATCGAAGGGTAGATTGATTACATCTTTAAATTGTACTTGTTCTTTAGAAGCATAAATTTCAACATGGTTACTGATATTAATTTTTCCTTGATTGCTTTTAAAATTTAGCGGAATAGGATGTTGTGAAAAGCAATCAATTGCATTCCAAAATAGAAAACACAGAAACAATAAAAAAGATAAGATTTTACCCATTTTTACAGCAAAAGTTATTCTAAAGTAAGATAGTAAAAATAAACGGGGAAATAAATACCAAGTAGTTGGTATAAACGGTTTTATTAACTAAATAAATCAACCTTATTTTAACCAACTAGATTTGTGATAAAGGACTAAAATAAATAAATATGCATTGGGTATTATATCTAGTTCAAATCAATAAATACTTTCTTTCCAAATTGCTTTATAATGGAATCTTTAATTTTTATTGAATCATTAATATTTCCCAAAATAGGCACCGCCAAATAAAATTGAACTGAATCCTTCGTGTACATGATTAGGTCTTTTCCAAATTCGAATTTTGATAAAGTTTTAAATTCTTTTTCTGCTTGATTTAGCGAGTTGAATGTGCTGATAATCATTTTAAAATTCCGGATGCTGTCTACTTTCAGCAATTTGGTTGAATCTAAAGTTGCTAACGAATCTATTTTAATTTCGGTGGTGTCATTTTGAATTGTATTTATCACATTTTCTCCATTGGATTTAGAATTTTCCTTTTTTGAATTTTGAAGAAAATAGTAAGTTACAAATGCAATTATAATGGTAGAAACTAAAACTAAACTAAAAAGCATAACATTGCTTTTTTTAGTTTTTTTAGAACTATAATCTTTGTTGGTGTTATTTAAAAAGCGGTCACCTTTTTCTTTTGTATCATATTCGGAGGCAGTTTCTTTGTGTACTACAATTTTATTGGCTTGTGTAAATTCTAATATACCTTCTCTGTTTTTTGTTAAACTGCCAATTCCTTCCAAAATCAGTGGCTTCCCTAAATTTAAAAACTGCTTACTCAACATGGTAAATGATTCTAAATCTGAAGTTGCCAGTGGTTTTATTTTTTTTGTATTTTCTGTAATGTGTTGAATGAACAATTCGTCTTGTTCTGTATTTTTATCTGATTTGAATTCAATGCTATTTTCTGGAAAGATAAAATTTTGTGAATCATCTTTAGAAACAATCGGATCTGCCAACAAATAAAAGCTACCAATGCCTTGCAATGAAATTTTTTTATTTTGGATAAAAAAAGAAATTAACAACAGTTCTATTTTCATGATTGTAAGATTATTTAATAATAATGACAATTAAATCATTCTTTGAAACATAAACGGATTCTACTGCTTGGCTATTGAAAATTCGTATGCGAAATTAAGCTCATTGCAATATAGTTTACTTATTCGATGTTTTAAACAAATTCAACTATTTTTACGTCATGTTATCAGATTCTGAAAAAAGATTTATATCACATTGGGAAAAAGTAAGAATACCTTACAGCACAATAACCAGTAAATTTAAAAGAGGACTTCCCATGGCATTGATTTTTGGCGGATCTTTATTTTTGTCATTAGTTGGGGTTTATTTTTTTTCACCAGAATGGTACACAAAAATTTCACAACGCGCCAATTCATCTGTCTTAGCAATAATAATTGGGTTATTTTTGTCCATCCTTTTTTTTGCATATTTTAAAATGCATTTCAAATGGGAAATGGACGAACAACTTTACAACGAATTAAATGCTAAACAAAAAAAGTTTGTAGAAACAACTACATTTTTCGATAGGATGCAATCATCTGGAATTGGAGAATTTAGAGAAACAACAGAAGAAGATAAAAAACGACATGATAATTATTCAAAAGAAAAAAATAAGAAAAATGAAAATTAAAGTTTTAGGAATTTTATTTATGCTTTCAACTACATTGGGCTCATGTTTTAAACAAGTAGAATGCGGATACAGAGATCAACAGTATGTGGCTTCATCTAGTGAAATTGATTACATGCAATCTTTTTTTTCCAGCAATAACATAACCGATTTGACACAGCACTCTAGTGGCGTTTTTTATAAAATCACAAGTGTTGGAACTGGTGCAAATCCTGATCTGTGCAGTGTTATGTTGGTTAATTATAGTGCTTACAAATTTGGTGCACCAAACACTTTTGACAGCTATTTAGACGATGCGGGTAGATCATTTATATTGGGCACTTTGATTACTGGAGTTCAAAAAGTAATGCCATTGGTTAAATCTGGAGGTTCTATTACCATGTACATTCCACCTTCTTTGGCATATGGAAACAACGATCAAAGAGATCAATTGGGCAACATCATTTTGCCAGCAAATTCATACATCAAATTTGAAATGTCGTTAAAAGCAGTTCAATAAAATCAATCTATTTTGAATTACGAAGCGATTTCCATTTTTGACATGTTTAAAATTGGCATTGGGCCAAGTAGCAGTCACACACTCGGTCCTTGGCGTGCTGCACAACGAATGGTGAATGAATTGGAATTGCTTGGAAAGTTGAATGAGGTTATAGGTGTTAAAGTTTTATTGTACGGCTCATTAGCTAAAACGGGTCTCGGACATGGAACAGATATCGCAGTTCAGTTAGGTTTAATAAATGCAGACCCCGTAACGATTAATGTACATTCTATTGGTGAAATTATTGCGTCAATAGCAAAAGCTAAAAAAATCAAATTAGGGAACATAAATGAAATTGGTTTTGAGCCCTCAGTAGATATCGAGTTTTTGTTTCAAGAATCTTTGCCATTTCATCCCAATGCACTTTCGTTTTTAGTGGCTTTCGAAAACGATAATTTGTCTTTTACTTATTACTCAATAGGCGGCGGCTTTGTGGTTAAAGAAGGGGATGTATTACAATCTAATCAGCAAGTAGAATTGCCATTTCCAATAAATACAGCAGATGAACTATTGCATTGGTGTCGTAAAACAGGATTAAACATAAGCGATGTTGTGTTAGAGAATGAATCGGCATGGCGCAAAGAATTGGATACAAGAAATGGTATATTACAAATATGGGAAACCATGAAAGCTTGTATTTATAAAGGTTGTCATACGCAAGGTTATTTGCCCGGAGGATTAAACGTAAAAAGACGTGCTTTTGATTTAAATAAAAAATTACTGCTTAATTCCAATTATACCGCTTACGAATCCTGGTTGGAATGCATTGAAAAAGGTGGTCATGATTTCAGTTATATTTTAGATTGGGTAAGTTGTTTTGCATTAGCAGTGAATGAAGAAAACGCCTCTTTTGGAAGGGTAGTAACAGCGCCTACAAATGGAGCAGCCGGAGTGATACCTGCGGTATTGATGTATTATATTGCTTTTTGCAAAGGAAATGACGAACAAAAAATCATTCAATTTTTATTAACGGCTTCTGAAATTGGCAGCATCTTTAAAAAGGGCGCAACCATATCTGCAGCAATGGGTGGCTGTCAAGCAGAAATAGGGGTGAGTAGTGCGATGGCAGCAGCTGCTTTAACGGAATGTATGGGTGGTACGCAACGTCAGGCTTTAATGGCTGCCGAAATTGCCATGGAACATCATTTGGGATTAACCTGCGATCCTATAAAAGGATTGGTTCAAATCCCTTGTATTGAAAGAAATACAATGGGTGCAATCAAAGCAATTACAGCCTCTCAATTGGCGCTTCAAAGCACACCCGACTTTGCAAAAGTTAGTTTAGATGGCGTAATTAAAACCATGTGGGATACAGCATTAGATATGAATACAAAGTATAAAGAAACCTCCGATGGAGGACTTGCGATTCATATACCGTTGAGTTTGAGTGAATGCTAAATTAGCTTTGTATAGATCAGTTATTGATTATGATTTCTAAGTCAGCATTTAAACGCCATATTTTCTTTTAATCTCACGATCAGATTCTCGTTCCTTTATCGTATTGCGTTTATCGTAGTGTTTTTTTCCTTTCCCTAATCCAATTTCCAATTTAGCTAAACCCTTTTCACTAAAAAAGATTCTTATGGGAATAATACTGTACCCCTTTTCCTGTATTTTAGTTTCTAGTTTTTTTAATTCTTTTTTGTTCAATAAAAGTTTACGTTCCTGTAAAGGTTCATGATTGATATAAGTGCCAAATGCATATTCTGAAATATGTAAACTTTTTACAAACAATTCGCCTTGGTGAAAAATACAATAGCTGTCGTTAAAGCTTAATTTCCCAGCACGTAATGATTTTATCTCCGTTCCGGCCAATACCATTCCTGCACTATAAGTAGCTTCAAAAAAATATTCAAAATGTGCCTTGCGATTTAAGAATTCCAATTTTCGTTTTTTGTAAAGTTAATTACAAGTTTAGTTTAATCCCGAATTAAATAAGTAGTTAATGGAGAAATTTTAAGATTTTCTTGTTTAAGGTTTTATGCATTTTATCATTGCAAGATTATACATAAAAAAGAAAACCAGGGTAGAAACCCCGGTTCGTTTTTAATCCGTACCCTATGAAAACTGACGTAAATGTAAATGCTTTTTTCAAAAAAAACATTTTTATTATTAATTTTTTATTAACAATTTAAAATATGTAGTATATGTATTACAGATAATTTTTTAATCAAATATAAATTGAATTGAAAAATAATTATTTATATCATTATCTAAGAAATAGTTCTAAAATAGCAGATAATTTTTGTTTCATATTTTTTCTATGAACGATAAAATCTAGAAAACCATGTTCCAATAAAAACTCACTTCTTTGGAATCCTTCTGGTAAATCTTTTTTAATGGTTTCTTTGATAACACGAGGTCCAGCAAATCCAATTAGAGCATTTGGTTCTGCGCAAATAATATCTCCCAACATGGCAAACGAAGCTGTTGTGCCACCAAAAGTAGGATCGGTACATAATGAAATATATGGAACCTTAGCATTGCTTAATTGCGTTAATTTTCCAGATGTTTTTGCAAGTTGCATTAAAGAAAATGCGCTTTCCATCATTCTTGCACCACCACTTTTATTGATAATCATAAATGGAATTCTGTGTTCAATACAATAATCACAAGCCCTAGAAATTTTTTCACCCATTACACTCCCTAAACTACCGCCTATGAATTCAAAATCCATACAAGCAATTACAAAATCTTTACCTTCAATTTTTCCATGAGCCACTGTTATGGAATCGTGGATATCGGTTTTAGCGTAAGTTTCTTCAAGTCGGGTTTGATATGGTTTTAAATCTACAAATCCCAGATAGTCTTTTGAAATGATGCCTGCAAATAATTCTGTGTAACTATTTTTGTCAAATAAGATTTCAAAATATTCATCACTTCCAATTCTATGGTGATGATCACATTTGCTACAAACATATTTATTCTCTTCAAGATCGTCGATGGTTTCGATATGATTACAAGCCGGACATTTCGCCCATAAACCTTCTGGGGCATCTTTTTTATCTTTTGTAGATGTAAGGATTCCTTGTTTTTTTCTTCTAAACCAACTGCTTTTTTCAGCATTTGACACAATATCATCTCCCGACAGACGTGCATCAATATCTTCTTCAATTTTCATTTTCAAATATTTTTATTTTTCTGAAATGGATTTAGTTTATCAAAAAACGATTTATTATTGATAAACATCGCTCAAAATTAAGGGTTAAATTTCTAAAAAATAAAAAACCCTTTCAATTGGTTTATGCCAAGAGAAAGGGTTTTTTGTTTGTGTATTTTTTTATTATTAATTAGGCAATGGTAATGCTATCGTCTAAATAAACATCTTGAATTGCATTTAATAAGTCAATTCCTTCTTTTAATGGACGTTGGAATGCTTTTCTACCTAATATTAAACCCATTCCACCAGCTCTTTTATTTACAACAGCAGTTGTTACTGATTCTACCATATCAGATGCGCCTTTACTTTCACCACCACTATTGATTAAACCTACACGACCCATGTAACAATTGGCTACTTGATATCGGGTTAAATCAATTGGGTGATCTGTTGTAAGATTGCTATAAACCAATGGAGATGTTTTACCATGCTTTGTAGCTAAATATCCGCCATTGTTTGTAGGTAATTTTTGTTTGATGATATCTGCTTGCAATGTTACACCTAAATGATTGGCTTGTCCAGTTAAATCAGCTGAAGTATGATAATCAACGCCATCAACTTTAAATCCATTGTTTCTTGTGTAGCACCACAAAACGGTAGCCATACCCAATTCGTGCGCCATTTCAAAAGCAGTGGCAACCTCTTGTAATTGTCTGGTACTGTTTTCACTTCCCCAGTAAATGGTTGCGCCTACTGAAGTTGCCCCCATATTCCATGCAGACTTTATTTGCCCAAACATAATTTGATCAAATTTATTTGGGAGACTTAAAAATTCATTATGATTTATTTTAACCATCATTGGAATTTTGTGTGCATATTTTCTGCTTACAACCCCTAGAACGCCGAAAGTTGAAGCAACACCATTGCAACCGCCTTCAATGGCTAATTTCACAATATTCTCTGGATCAAAATATGCCGGATTTGGTGCAAAAGATGCGCCAGCACTATGTTCTATCCCTTGATCAACTGGTAAAATGGAAACGTATCCTGTGCCACCTAAACGACCATGATTTAATAATCCTTGAAGGCTATTTAAAGTTTGGTTGCTTCTGTTGCTGTTCATCCAGATATCATCAACGTGGGTTGGAGATGGAAGATGAATTTGTTCCTTCGGTATAGAGGTGCAAACGTGGTTTAAAAGATGATCTGCATCCTTTCCCAATAATTCAATAATGTTTGTTGCCATAAAATTAATTTTTGCAAAAATAAGAAATCGAACTGTTTTTTAAAAACATAGTTTGATTTTTATAATTTTATGCGAAGCTGATTAAAATAGTTTGCGGCTTGCAGTAATCTTGGCCCATACCAGCTAAACATTTCACCATTTACCAGCATGATTTTTGAATCTGATAATACGGAGTTTAATTCTTCTACATGTTTGTATGAAAAAGGGTAGGGCTCGCTTGATAAAAAAATGTATTCGGGTTTAAGCGCTTGCAATAATTCAATTGATACTTCTGGATATCTTAATGTATTGTCGAAAAGGTTTTTATATCCAGCTTGCAAAAGCATGTTATTTATAAAAGTATCTCCGCCAATGGTCATGTATGGATCTTTCCAAATTAAGTAAACAACATTTTTTAAAACATTTAAATGATGTTTATTTTGAAAAAATTCATTTTTAATGGATTGTATTAGTGCGCTTGCTTTGGTTTCTTTTTTTGTAATAAACCCAATATCTTCAATCATTTGAAGTGCATCATCTAAATTATTCACATCGGTAACCCAAACATTAAAATCTATTGCCAATTTTTCAACTTGTTCTTTTACATTTTCTTCTTTATTGGCAATGATTAAATCGGGTTCGAGGAATATGATCTTTTCAATATTCAGGTTTTTTGTGCCTCCTATTTTTATTTTTTCCTGATGCCAAGATGAAGGATGAACACAAAATTTTGTAATACCAATGGTTTCTGATTCAAGTTCTAAAAAATGAAGGAGTTCTGTTTGAGATGGAACCAAAGAGATTATTCGGGTTGGTTTCTTTATGAGCTCAGATGTACTTTTTAATATCATTTAATTCTATTGATTACAGAATAAAACATTGAATTAATGGAAGAAAACTTTTACGGTTTGGTAAAAAAGTCGGTTGCTGAGGTATTGATTTTCGCCGTAGCCTTGAAGTCCAAATAAGCCTGCTGCATTCCCTTTATTAACGGCTATTTCAAGATAACCAGCAGAATTAAAAAAAGCCAGTTTCTCGCCTTCATTTACATCTGAATATGTCGTGCTTATTTTTTCAATGATTTCATCACGTTTAAAAACAATAGAAAAATTTCGTCCTTTTCTGTTTGTTTCAAAATCTATTTTGCTGATGTTAATGATTACGTTTTCAAAGTTATCAATGAAAATAATTTGTCCTTCTATCCAATCGTCGCCTGTATTTGGTTTTAATGGATGTTTGGATTTAATTTCGATTTCAGTGTTGCCAATTTCTTCGATCGTTTTTCCATTGGTTAATTCAAATATTGCTTTAGCAAAAAGGTTTGTAAATGAAAGTGTGCTTTTTTGCATTAACTGGTCTAATTCTAATGCCACCTTTTTTTGAGGTTCTTCCTCAAGTATCATTGTAACCAAGCCATTATCTGCACAACCAATAAAATGTCCTTTATGTTCAACAAGAATAAACCGGTTTGAATTTTCATCAAATATGTTTACTAGTATTAAATGGAAAGTTCCCGGAGGAAAATTATTTATGGTATTTCTGCAAATGTAAGCAGCTTGTGGATAGTTGAAAGGAGGAATAGTATGTGTAATGTCAACAATATTTAAGTCTTGCTGATACCGAAGCATTTGCCCTTTTATAGCGCCGGTTAAAAAATCTTTTTCACCAATATCAGTTATTAAAGTAAGTATGGGCATTTGCTAAATTAAACGATAAAAATATAAATTTATAATCAATTTTTTGCTTTGAATAATTTCATCTTTTAGTAAGTAATTCGAAATTTAAAATTAAAAAGTCAAAATCGTGGATTGATTTTTTTACTTTTCACTTCCCCAATCGTAAAGCTTATTTAACCAGCTTCCCGTTTTTATAGAAAAAATTTCGAATTAAAGTATCTGCCCATTTTGGAAAAAGTTTGTTTATAAAAATGGTTTGCTTTCCTTGGAAAGAGAGAATAACCGTTCTTTTCTTTTTTTCTATGGCGTTTAATATGTGATTGGCACATTCAGTTGCCGTCATTAATGAAGATTCATCTAGTGGACTTTCACCTTGAGCTTCTGCTTTTTCATTTAGTGCTACGTTTCTAATGTTGCTTTGTGTAAAACCCGGACAAACCCAAAGTACGTTTACTTTTTTATCCATTAGTTCGGTTCTAATGGATTCGAGCCAGCCATTGAGTGCAAATTTGCTGGCAGAATAACCGCTTCTTCCTGGAAGTCCGCGATAGCCTGCAATAGAAGAGATGCCTACAATAGAACCTTGGTTTTCAATAATGGAATCTAGCGCTAGTTTTGTACAATACACTGTACCCATAAAATTGATGTCCATTACTTTTTTTATAACATCTACATCACAATCAACCAATTCGGAACGCATAGAAATGCCCGCGTTGTTGATTAGAATATCAATTTTTCCAAAATGTTTTAAAGCAGATTGGATAAAGTTTTTGCAATCTTCGTAAATGCTTACATCAGCTTTGCAGCATAATAAATTTCCATAGGGGAACTGATTTTTTAAATCGTCTAGTTTGGATTGATTTCTTCCACAGGTTGCAATTTTAGCATTTTTTGAAATTAACAATTCAATTAGGGCTTTACCAATGCCGTCGGTACCACCTGTAACCACAACGACTTTATTATTGAAAAACAGGTTTCTCATGCAATTTGAAAATTAGATTTAAAAACTAGCTTGCAAAATACGATATTGAGTGCTTTAATCCTTCAATAGTAGGATTAGTTTTTCATAGAAGAAATTCTTTTGAAAAATGCCTTTTGTAAATGCTTTTTTCAAGTCGAAAAAAATAATTTAAAATAATTTTAAAAAATGTTGAAATGATAAATGAATTATCCTATTTTTGCACTCCTTAAAAAAGGGTAATGAATTGGTAGCTCAGTTGGTAGAGCAATACACTTTTAATGTATGGGTCCTGGGTTCGAGTCCCAGCCAGTTCACGAAAAAAAATAAGCCGTCCAATTTTGGTCGGCTTATTTTTTTAATAGCAATGCTTCAATTGCTTTTATTTTTTTTGTAAATTGTATCTAAGCCGCATGTTAATAATTGAAAGACATATTAATGAAATTGAAAAACTTTGTTTGGAAAACAAGGTTAAATCTCTTTATGTGTTTGGTTCAGCATTGAATGAAACATTTAATAGCCATAGTGATATTGATTTAGTGGTTGATTTTAATAATATTGAAATAGCGGATTATGCCGATAATTATTATAATCTAAAATTTGGCTTACAAAGCATTTTTCATCGACAAATAGATTTGCTTGAACAAAAGGCTATCAAAAATCCTTATTTTTTAAATCAAATCAACCTTCAAAAAAAACTTGTTTATGGATATTGATGTTAAATCGTGGTTGTTTGATATTTTGAATGCAATTAGTGAAATTGATAGTTTCTTTATCGATGTTCCACAAGAGTTTTCTTATTTTCAACATGATATAAAAACTCGAAGGGCAGTTGAAAGAAATGTGGAGATAATAGGAGAAGCCGTTAATAGAATTGTTCAAAAAGATTCTAATGTTCTTCTAACCAATTCCCGAAAAATAATTGATACACGTAATAGAATCATCCATGGATATGATACTGTTTCTGATGAAATTATTTGGTCGATTGTTATGACTCACCTGCCTATTTTGAAAATTGAAGTAGAAAAATATTTGGAAGAATAAAGACATCATGGTTCATAATTAATTTATGGAGAGGAAGTAGCGATTTAATAAAAAAGGTTTTACAGCAATGTAAGACCTTTTTTTATGGGGTTAAGGGAATTGTCGTTTGCTTGAAATAAACTCAAAATCGCGTTTTTTTACACGAAGGCACAAAGACACGAAGGCACAAAGACACGAAGTTTTTTGTAAAACTAAAATGCTAATAAATGGATGATGCGTTTAACGTTTTGCACTAATTGAATCTCTTGAAATTTTTTGTTTCGCGCATAGGGCGCAAAGGAACAAGGCGCGCAAAGGGAGAATTCTTCCAACTTTTAAACCTCACAAACCTCTTAATCGTTCAAATCCTCCCCAAATAAAATTCTCTTTACCAATAATCTAAATCTTAAATTTGCCAATCTTAATTTTTTAAGTTTAGTTAATTTTATACAAACGACTATTTTTAAATGCAATATTAAAACATGAATATTTCCAAATTATCCATAGTTATCCCCGCTTATAATGAAGCCAGAACGATTCATTTTATTTTAGATAAAATTAAAAAGGTGTCGTTGGTTAATGATATTGCTAAGGAAGTGATTATTGTAAATGATTGTTCTACAGATGATACCGAATCTTCTATTTTAAATTACATAGAACAGAATAAGGATTTGAGTATTGTATATTATAAACATGAATTCAATAAAGGAAAAGGCGCAGCTTTACATACGGGAATTTCTAAGGCTACTGGAGAATATTTAATTATACAAGATGCCGATTTGGAATACGACCCTGCAGAATATAATTTGTTGCTAAATCCCGTTATTAATGGATTTGCCGACGTAGTTTACGGCTCACGTTTCATGGGCGGAAATCCGCATCGGGTGTTATTTTTCTGGCATACCATCGGCAATAAATTACTTACCATTTTATCCAACATGTTTTCCAATCTCAACCTAACGGATATGGAAACCTGCTACAAACTTTTTAAAACGGATCTTATAAAAAGCATTCCTCTAAAAGAACAAAAATTTGGTTTTGAGCCCGAAGTAACCATAAAAATTTCACGTATTCCTAAAATCAGAATTTACGAGGTAGGGATTTCGTATTACGGTCGAACTTACGATGAAGGAAAAAAAATCGGATGGAAAGATGGTTTTAGAGCCTTGTATTGTATTGCTAAATATGGCTTATTTGGAAGATAGTAAACCAAGAGTATTTCAATAAAAAAAGGGCTGAATCGTAAATGAGATTCAGCCCTTTTTAATAAACACAGGATATAAAATTATTTCAATTTAGGAGCTGCAGCTAATATTTCTTCACTTACCCCGTCAGCATACTGCTTAAAATTATCTACAAATTCTTTCGCCAATTCAAACGCTTCTTTATCATAATTTTCTTTGTTTTCCCAAGTATTGCGCGGGTTTAAAATCTCAGATGGCACATTAGGGCAACTTTTTGGCATCATTACGCCAAAAACAGGGTGCGCTTCAAAGGTTACTTGATCTAATTTTCCCTCTAAAGCCGCAGTAATCATTGCTCTTGTATGTGGTAAATTCATGCGATGGCCAATTCCATATGGTCCACCGCTCCAGCCGGTATTTATCATCCAAACATTTACTTCGTGCTCACGCATTTTATTGCCCAACATTTCAGCATATTTTCCTGGATGTAATGGCATGAAGGGTGCACCAAAACAAGCACTGAATGTAGATTTTGGTTCAACAACGCCAGCTTCTGTACCTGCAACTTTTGCGGTGTATCCACTGATGAATTGATACATGGCTTGGCCTGGATTTAATTTGCTAATTGGAGGTAAAATCCCGTAAGCATCAGCTGTTAAAAAGAAAATATTTTTAGGTGTTTTTCCAATAGATGGAATTAATGCATTGCTGATGAAATGCAATGGATAACTTACTCTTGTATTTTCTGTTATTTCTTTACTTTTAAAATCAATCTTGTTTGAATTGTTTATAAAAGTTACGTTTTCAACCAACGCCCCGGTTTTAATGGCATGGAAAATTTCTGGTTCTTTCTCTTCACTTAAATCAATTGTTTTTGCATAGCAACCGCCTTCAAAATTAAAAACCGAATCATTTGTCCATCCATGTTCATCATCTCCAATCAAACTTCTATTTGGGTCAGCACTCAATGTTGTTTTACCTGTGCCACTTAATCCAAAGAAAATTGCAGTGTCGCCTTCTTTACCCATGTTTGCTGAGCAATGCATACTCAACACATTTTTTTCTTGAGGTAAGATGTAATTCAAAATTGTGAAAATACCTTTTTTCATTTCACCGGTATATCCAGTTCCACCAATCAGTATTATTTTTTTTGTAAAATTTACAATGGCAAAATTATGTTGTCTTGTGCCGTCAGTTTTTGCATCTGCCTTAAAGTTTGGCGCTTGAATAATATGCCAATCCGGTTTGAAATTTTGTAACTCTTTTTCTTCAGGACGTAAAAACATATTGTAAGCAAATAAATTACTCCAAGGGTTTTCATTGATAACTCGTATATTCAAATGATAGTTTGGATCTGCACATGCGCCACAGTCCCTCACCCAAATTTCTTTCGATGAAAGATAATCCATCATTTTTTTATAAAGGATATCGAAATATTTCCCTTCTATTGGGATGTTGAAATTGTTCCAGTTAATGGTGTCTTTTGTTATCTCATCCTTTACGATGAATTTGTCTTTAGGGCTTCTACCTGTAAATTCACCGGTATTAATTATTAACGCGCCTGAATCATTTAAGATACCTTCTTTTCTTAAAAGCGTTGCATCTATAAGTTCTTGTGGAGTTGTTTGGTAATGTACGTTTACTGAATTTACAATTCCAAGGTTCTCTATTGACTTGATTGGCGGTTCCATAATTGTAGTTAATGACATGTTGCTTTGGTTTGATTAAAAAACAAATGTAGTAATCATATTTCTATAGTTCGGTTTAAAATATAGTGTAAAATTTAGTTGAAATTCAAAATAATTGTCTATGAGTTGTTATTTTTTGATTTTCTTCTAAATAAGGTTAGTATAGTTTGACTAAAATGCATCTAATTTTAAATGAGTTTTATTTTTTAAAAATTATAGAAATTAAGTTTCTATTTCTCCATTATACGATAATAAGGTATCTTGTATTTTTAAAAAATAATTTACATCATCAATACCCATAACCAATCTAGTTAAATTAACTATAGGCCAGAATCATGGTGTAGGATGTAATAAAAAAATAAATATTCAATCATGAAGTATCTTCCATTAAATCCATCAATTTTTATTAAGAATCGAGAAAGATTCGTTTCACACATGTCGAAAAATGCGATTGCCATTTTTAACAGTAATGATGAGCTGCCTACCAATGCAGATCAGGTACATAAATTCAAACAAAACTCTGATTTGATTTGGCTTACGGGCGTTGAACAAGAGGATACCATGTTGGTTTTATTCCCTGATAATCCTGATCCTAAATTTAGGGAAGTACTTGTATTAACTAGACCAAATGAAGTGAAGGAAAAATGGGATGGTCATCGTTTAAGAAAGCTTGAAGCAGAAGGTATTTCTGGCATTAAAACGATTATTTGGTTAGACATGCTTGAAGGGCTTTTGCAAGCATGGGTTCATCTAGCAGATACCATTTATTTGAATACCAATGAAAATGACAGAAGGTCAAATTATGTTGAAGTAAGAGATTATCGATATGCTAGATTAATGCGTGAGCGTTTTCCATTACATCATTATGAAAGAAGTGCAAAAATTTTGAAAGTATTACGCGCTATAAAAACACCACTTGAAATTGAGGTGATGCAAAAAGCCATTGATATTACAGATGTTACATTTAGAAGGTTATTAAAATTTATAAAACCTGGTGTAATGGAGTATGAAATAGATGCCGAAATTTATCATTCGTTTCTATCGCAACGTGCCACTGGTCCTGCATATGGTTCAATCATAGCATCAGGTGATCGTGCTAGAACATTACATTATGTAGATAATAATCAGGTGTGTAAAGATGGAGAATTAATCCTTATGGATTTTGGTGCGGAATACGGAAATTATTGCGCTGATTTATCACGTACCATTCCTGTAAATGGAAAATTTTCAAAAAGACAAAAAGAAGTATATAATGCTTGTTTGCATTTGCATTTATATGCGGCAAGTATTTTAAAACCTGGGATTAGCATCATTGATTACACCAAAAAAGTAGGGGATGAGGCCAGTCTTGTGTTTCAAAAAATAGGTTTGATTTCAAAATCGGATGTGAAAAATGAAGATGCAGATAATCGTGCATTTAGCAAGTATCTATACCATGGCATATCACATCATTTGGGTATTGATGTACATGATTTAGGTACAAGAACAGCACCAATAAAAGCTGGGATGGTATTTACTGTTGAACCAGGAATTTATATTGAAGAAGAACAAATGGGTATTCGCATTGAAAATAATTTCTGGATTACCAAAAATGGCAATAAAGATCTTATGAAAAACATTCCTATAACAGTGGAAGAGATTGAAGCTTTAATGAAAAAATAATCAACAATTAATTTGATGAAAAATATCCCCAATTTATTTACCCTATTGAATTTGTTTTTTGGTTGCTTGGCCATTGTTTTTGTTTTACAAAACGGCATTGTTATTCATTACGATTTTGAAGGAAGTCAATTTGTAGATATTCCCGAAAAGATTTGGATGGCTTCATTATGTATAGGACTTGCCGCTGTTATTGATTTTCTCGATGGCTTTGTAGCAAGGTTATTAAACGCTAGTTCCGAAATGGGCAAGCAGCTCGATTCTTTGGCTGATGTAGTTAGTTTTGGTGTTGCACCTTCAATGATTGTGTATCAATTTTTACGAATGAGTTTTGCAACTGCGGAAGGAGGGATTGAGGTGTCTTTGATTTTATTGATGCCTGCTTTCATCATAGCAATGGCTGCCGCTTTTCGATTGGCAAAGTTTAATTTGGATACCACGCAATCTAAAGTATTTAGAGGAATGCCTACACCTGCTGTCGGTTTGTTTATTGCTTCTTTTCCTTTGATATATTGGACATGCGCTTATGATCAAATATTGTTTTTGTTGTTAAATAAATGGTTTTGGTATGTAATTATTATTGGCATTTCTTGGCTAATGGTAAGCAATATCCCAATGTTTTCATTAAAAATAAATTTCAAAAACAAGCAAGAATTATTTCCAGTGATTTTATTATTTGTAATTGGAATAATAAGCAGTATTTTTTTAAAATGGTTAGCAATTCCGATTCTATTTCTTAGTTACATTATTTTATCTTTGCTCAACAAAAAAAAGTTATCATGATATTTATTGCACAAATAAAAGTTATGCCTTTAAAAGATTTATTGGATCCACAAGGAAAGGCAGTATTAGGCGGTTTGCATAATTTAGGACTGTCAGGTATTTCAGATGTACGTATAGGCAAACAAATCGATTTGCAAATTGAAGCCAATTCTAAAGAAGAAGCCCATCAAATGGCAACAGATGCAGCCACTAAATTGTTGGCAAATATGGTGATGGAAATGTTTGAAGTAACTATTTTATAATTTATTTTCAACCGATGCTTTATTTGATTCCTACGCCAATTGGCAATTTATCCGATATGACTTACAGAGCGGTGGAGTTGCTAAATGCGGTGGATTTAATTTTAGCGGAAGATACCAGAACTTCATCCGTTTTGCTGAAGCATTACAATATTCACAAGCCCATTTCTTCCTATCATCAGCATAATGAACATAAGATAGTTAGTCATTTAATTGATCAATTGTTGATGGGTAAAACGATGGCGTTGATTACAGATGCAGGTACACCCGGCATTAGTGATCCTGCATATTTGTTGGTTAAAGCATGTGTAGAAAAGGGAATAGAAGTAAACTGTCTGCCTGGTGCAACAGCTTTTGTCCCAGCTTTGGTGAACAGTGGATTGCCAACGGACAGTTTTTGTTTTGAAGGTTTTTTGCCCCTTAAAAAAGGCAGACAAACCTTTTTAAAAAGAATGGCTTTGGAAGAGCGTACGATGATCTTTTATGAAAGTCCAATGCGATTGGTAAAAACACTAAGTCATTTCATAGAATATTTTGGAGCCGAACGTAAATGTAGTGTTAGTCGAGAATTGTCTAAAAAATTCGAAGAAAACAAACGCGGAAGTTTACAAGAGGTGCACGATTATTTTAACGCCAAATCTGTAAAAGGAGAGATTGTAATTGTGGTGGAAGGGAAGAAGGATTAGATGCTGGAATAAAAATGTTTAAATCGCTTTGCTGGTTTAATGTTTAATGGTTAAATGGTTGAATCATCTTCCCTTTTTAACACCAAACACCAAACACCAAACCACAAACAACAAACCATAAACAACAAACCACAAACATTTTTCATATGAAACTAAATCATCTTTTTTTCTTCCTTTGCTTTTTTAGTACAACAAGTTTGTTTGCTCAGCCAGAAAGATGGCAGCAGTCTGTTAAGTACACGATGAACATTGATGTTGATACCTTAACCAATCGATTTTCCGGTACACAGAAATTACAATACCAAAACAATTCAACCGATAAATTAGACAAGGTGTTTTATCATCTGTATTGGAATGCATTTCAACCGAATAGCAGCATGGATGTAAGAAGTAGGGAGTTGGGTAAGCAATTGATAAATGGTAGACAAGATTGGGATGGAAGGGTAAAAGACCGCATTTTAAATTTGAAAGAAAATGAAATCGGCTATCAAAAAATAAAATCGTTGAAGATGAATGGAATTCCACAATCATTCAAATACCATGAAACGATTTTGGAAGTAAATCTTACAACACCAATTTTACCTAAATCCACGGTTACATTTGATATGGAATTTGAAGCCCAAGTTCCTTTGCAGGTTAGAAGAAGTGGTAGAGACAATCCCAATACTGGCGTTCGTTACAGCATGAGTCAATGGTATCCAAAAATGTGTGAATACGATTATGAAGGGTGGCATCCAACACCTTATGTTGCGCGTGAGTTTTATGGTGTTTGGGGTGATTTTGATGTAACCATTAACATCGATAAGTCGTATAAAATTGGTGGTACAGGCGTGTTGGTGAATGCAAAAGAAATTGGTTGGGGATATGATACTGCTGGAACGGAATTAAAACCCGTATTTTCTAATAAAAGAAAATGGCATTTCAAAGGCGAAAAAATCCATGATTTTGTTTGGGCGGCAGACCCCGATTTTAAGCATCTTTCTAAAAAAATGCCGAACGGTCCAATGCTTCATGTCATTTATAATTATATCCCCAATAATCCAAATAATGATACGGCATGGAAAAAGGTATTAGATGCAGCATCAACGGTATTGCCATTTATTGAAAGTCATTTTGGTAAATATCCGTATCCTCAGTATTCGTTTATTCATGGGGGTGATGGTGGAATGGAATATGCGATGGCAACGTTGATTAGCTCGGCTTCAATTGGTACTGCATTTCACGAATGGATGCACAATTGGTATCAAATGATTTTAGGTACCAATGAAAGTTTGTATGCATGGATGGATGAGGGCTTTACAAGTTTCGGTGAAGAACTGGTTTCTAATTTTTATGAACACAAAACTTCTATTGCAGAGTATGAAGATGCACTGAAAGAAAATCCAAACAATGAAAAGCTTAAAAAATTAATACAGAGCTTACCCGAAAATCATTGCAGTGCTTATGCCAATTATTTTTCTTTGGTAAATAGCAAATTAGAAGAGCCAATGACCACACATGCTGATCATTACAACAATAATTTTGCGTATAGTATTGATGCCTATTCAAAAGGTCAGGTTTTTGTAGAACAACTCGGATATATTATTGGCGAGAAAAAAAGAGATGAGGTCTTACTCGAATATTATAACACTTGGAAATTCAAACATCCCAATGCAACTGATTTTATTCGTGTTGCTGAGAAAGTAAGCGGTTTGCAATTGGATTGGTATAAAGAATATTGGGTGAGCACTACAAAAGCCATCGATTATGCCATTGATAGTTTGTGGGAAGAAAATGGCGCGACAAAAATTAGAATTAAAAGAATTGGGCAAATGCCAATGCCTATTGATTTGAAATTAACTTTTAAAGACGGAACTTCTGAAATGCATGTGGTTCCTTTGAATTTAATGTACGGTTTTAAATCAGCAGAAAATAACAAACATCCTAACATTTTAGAAGATGCGTGGAAATGGACACATCCAACCTACACCGTTAGTATCAATAAAAAGCTTACAACTTTAACGAAAGCGGAAGTAGATCCATCAAAGCGAATGGCTGATGTAGAAAGGAAAAATAATTTGATTGAGTTGAGTTGGTAAATTATTTGGGCTTTGCCTTTTATTGAAATTACTTGTAAGGCTGATACAATAAATACTTGTCTTTAAAATGTGGCTCTGGAAATATCTTATCTATGCTCCACACAAAAGGCTTACAAGTGCTTTCTTGTATTTCTTGTGTTAGATCTCCACCCTTTAAACAAATCAAACCATTTGGAGCATTTTCGTTTGTAGTTGGATGTTTTTTCATTAAGGGTTTACTCCATCTCCATAAATCTTTGAGAGGCGCAACTGCTCTTGATATCACCGCTTCAAATTTTTGGTCCTTAATATCTTCTGCGCGGGTATGTTTTACCGTTATGTTAGTTAGTCCTACGGTTTCTGCAATTTCACGTACCACATTTAATTTCTTATTGATGCTATCTACCAAATAAAAATTCGTTTCCGGAAAAAATATCGCTAAAGGAATTCCTGGGAATCCACCGCCACAACCGAGATCCATGATGGTTGTGTTTTTCTGAAATTCAAAAGTAGTTGCAATGGTTAACGAATGAAGTACATGATGCAAATAAAAGTTGTCAATATCCTTCCGACTAATCACATTTATTTTTTCGTTCCATTCGGTGTATAGCGGTTTTAATAAACCCAATTGACGTGTTTGCTCGGGTGTAAAATCAGCAAAGTATTTTTCAATTATTTCCATGCAGGACTTGGTTTTTTAAATAATGATGTGGCAAATATTAAGTAGTAAACAAACATCCAAATATCAAAAAATGGAATCAATGGGATAAGGTCTTTTTCGTTTAATTTAGTCAATGTTTTAGCATAGATTAAAAATTGAATAATGAATCTACATCCGAAAATAACTAACGATAATTTCCAACTGAAAAATATACAAGCAGCAATTAAACTTGGATAGAATAAAAATTGAGAAAGTGAAAATAATCCAAGTAAAAATTTATGCGATTTTTTATAGTATTTGCTTGTCGTATAATGTCTTTTTTTCTGTTTAATCCATTTTTTCCAAGAACCTGCAGGTTTGCTTAAAGTAAATGCATCGGGATCAATATTGATTTTTGTGTTTTTTGAATTTGCTGCCATGTTTACAAACAAATCATCATCACCACCAGGAATATTGTTGTGTGCGGAAAAGCCTTTGTGTTGATAAAACAACTTTTTCTTGTAGCTTAAATTTCTACCAACACCCATGTAAGGCAAGCCCCACAAGGCATAGCTTAAATATTGAATGGCAGTATGAAATGTTTCCCATCGGATAAGCTTGTTTAAAAAGGATTTTTGTTTGTGATAAGGGCTGTAACCCAATACGATTTCTGTTTGATCGTCAAAACAAGCTTGCATAGATTGAATCCAATTCTCACTTGCTGGAACGCAGTCTGCATCTGTAAGCAATACGATTTCATGCCTTGCCGATTTTAACCCAATAGCAAGCGGAAACTTTTTGCCGGGTATCATTTTAGCTTCTTGTGTTAATTCAATAATGTTTAATTGTTTAAAGGTTTTTTGTAATTCTTCAAGTACATATTTGCTGTCATCATAAGAGTTGTCATTCACAACAACGATTTCGTGCGTTGTACTGTATTCTTGAACCAAGATGCCTGGAAGGTTTTGAGCAATATTACCTGCTTCATCTCTGGCGCATATAATAACGCTAACGGGATGGGTTTGACTAGTAGCTTTCGGTTTTTGCTTATATAAAGCCAATCTGCCAAAAAAGAAAAGCAAATAAAACAATTGAATGAAGCTAATCACACAAAAAATTATAAAAATGATCAGCTGCCAGTTGGAAAGTAAATTATTCATCATCATCAATGCAAAAATATGGTTTACATTCATTAATGTTGCGTTCCTTAAAAAGCATTTTTAAAATTTTATCTTCGCAATAAAAAATATCATCAATGGCTGATTTGAAGTTTACGGTTGAACAAAAAGATTTGCAATCAAATGCTCGGGCTGGTAATATCATTACGGATCATGGCGAAATTCAAACGCCGATTTTTATGCCTGTGGGAACGGTGGGAAGTGTAAAGGCCGTTTCACAACAGCAGTTAAAAACCGATGTAGGTGCCCAAATTATTTTGGGAAATACCTATCATTTATACCTTAGGCCAGGGTTGGAAACTTTAGAATTTGCTGGCGGGTTACATAAATTCAATGGTTGGGATAGACCGATTTTAACAGATAGTGGTGGATTTCAAGTCTTTTCTTTGGCAAAAAGCAGAAAAATTACAGAAGAAGGAGTAGTGTTTCAATCGCATATTGATGGCAGTAAGCATTTGTTTACACCCGAAAATGTGATGGATACACAGCGGATAATAGGCGGCGATATTATGATGGCTTTTGATGAATGCCCGCCGGGTGGAAGTGAATATGGATATGCAAAAAAATCTATGGAGCTTACGCATCGTTGGCTTGATCGATGTTTTAATCGCTTTAATGAAACGCAGGATAAATATGGCTATACACAAAATTTGTTTCCAATTGTTCAGGGTGGTGTACATCATGATTTGCGAAAATTTTCATGCGAATATATCAGTAGTAAGAATGCAAATGGAAATGCCATTGGCGGATTAAGTGTTGGTGAACCTATCGATAAAATGTATGAAATATGTGCGCTTTGTTGTGATCATTTGCCACAAGAAAAACCGCGTTATTTAATGGGGGTGGGCACGCCATGGAATATTTTAGAATGCATTGAGATGGGTATTGATATGTTTGATTGTGTTATGCCAACACGCAATGGCCGAAATGCGATGTTGTTCACGGCAAATGGAATAATCAACATCGACAATAAAAAATGGGAGCGAGATTTTTCTCCGATAGACGAAACCATTGGTTGTGAAATGAGTGCGTATTATTCAAAAGCATATTTAAAACATTTATTAAAAGCAAAAGAGTTTTTGGGGTTAACCATTGCTAGTGTACATAATTTAGCATTTTATTTATGGTTGGTAAAAGAAGCTCGAAATCGAATAATAGCAGGGGATTTTGCAAGTTGGAAAAGGGAAATGGTGGTAAAAATGCAGCAGAAATTGTAATTTATTTCGTTTTGATAACAAATCAAATCGCCTTCAAATCATTAAAATTAATATCTTTATTCTTTAAAAATAAATAAGCAAAATGAAAACAATCCGTCTTTTTTTAGTGCAACTTTTATTTGCATTTCCATTTACAAGTTTTAGTCAAACCACACCAGTACAAGATGCGTCAACACCAAAGGATGCGCAGGTGGATGTAACGATTACCGATTTCAAGAATGTGCCATTGCCGCATGAAATCATGATGTTTCGTAGCAAAAAATATGATAAAGAATATTCTGCCTTAACAGATGACAACGGAAAATTTTCAACACGTTTGCCTGCAGGGGATGTATACAGTATATTTATCTTAGGATTTAAAGATTCTGTAAGTATAGACTCTTTGGTAATTCCCGGATTACAAGGGAAGCAATATTATAAGAATCCATTTGTTGTAAACTATCAATTCCAGCCTTCAAAAAGCTTTGTATTGGATAATTGTAATTTCGACAACGGCAAAGCTACATTGCAAGAATCAGCATTTCCTGTGCTAGATGAATTGGTTGCTTATATGAAAAGGAAAGAGGATGATAGGATAGAATTAGGAGGTCATACAGATAATGTAGGAAGTGCTGCTAGTAATATTAAATTATCTGCAGATAGAGCCAACACCGTAAAAGCATATCTTGTTGCAAGTGGTATAGATGAAACAAGGATTGTTACCAAAGGATATGGAAGTTCTAAACCAATTTCAGACAATAAAACAGCTGATGGAAGAGCAGAAAACAGAAGGACTGAAGTGACGATACTGGAGAATAAATAAAACACTTTAACTTAAATGAAAAAGAGGCAACCAAATTTTTTGGTTGCCTCTTTTTTTATGCTTAATTTTTTTCACTTTCGATTATAATTTCACACCGATGTAGTTATGGCTATTTCGAACAGTTTTGGCAATTAAATCAATTTGCAGCTCCGTAGGAGCAAAATATCAAAAGAAGAGTTCAATTATAGATAATAAAAGCTCCGTAGGAGTGTCATTGAAATCTGTGATTTGTTTTTTTGAAGGATAGAGATTGTAAATAAAAAAGAGGCAGTCATATTTCAGACTGCCTCTTTTTTATTTCTAAAAATGATTTTCTTACTGAATGCTTGAACTCATCAATATATCGGTTGTATTAGTATTGATAACTTCTGCTCCACTAAGAGATGCAATTAAATTGAAGTCGCTTTTAATTAAACCATATTTTGGTGCGTAATAGTTGTATATGTTGGAAGTTGTAGAAACAGTTACGAAAGGTATTGGATCAATGGTAATATCAGATTTTACTTTTGTTACATTAGTGTATGTTTTACCGTTAACCACCAAACTTGAACCTTTTTCTACAACAGAATAGTTAATTCGAATTGTAAGTGATAATGGAATTGGAGAGTTTGGTACCGGAGCTGTAACGACTTGATTCCAAGTTTCACCAACAATTTTAGCATCGTTTAAGTAATTCAAGTCAATTGGATCTAAGGCAGCAGCCAAAGTTGAAAATTGATAATAATCATTTCCGGTGTTGTTGTAATAAGCTTCTGTAGTATCGTTGATATCTGTATTAATAAAAATGTGGTACACTTTATTACTGATTGTAGTGTCTCTGTCTGAAGAAGTACGCGTGTAAGTACTAACTTCTGAAGTGGAATTATCGGTAGTTTGATAAGTCCATGTTGTTCCGGGTGTGGTTGTAATGAATTTAGAAATTGTCGGGGTTCCGGTTCCGGGATCATCTTTTTTGCAAGAAGTGGCCATTGAGGCGATAAAAAGGGCTGAAATAATAATTTTTTTCATTTTTTTTTAGTTTTGAATGTAAAATTAGTAAAAAATATTTACTTGTTAAATAATTTATCTTATCTTCGCGCTCCAAATTTTATGGCCAAGCAAGCATTAATAAAACAAGACGGATCGATTATCGAAGCATTGAGTAACGCAATGTTTAAGGTAAAATTAGAAAATGGCCATGAGATTTTGGCGACTATTTCTGGCAAAATGCGTATGCATTATATTCGAATTTTACCAGGCGATAAAGTAGGTGTAGAAATGAGTCCATATGATTTAACAAGAGGACGAATAATCTTTAGATACAAGTAAACACTGCTGTTTGCAGCAATTATAAACAGATAAAACCAAAAAAAATGAAGGTAAGAGCTTCAATTAAAAAACGCAGCGTAGATTGCAAAATTGTGAGAAGGAAAGGACGTTTGTACGTAATCAACAAAAAGAATCCACGCTTTAAGCAAAAGCAAGGGTAATTAAACAACATCGTAAAATCAAAAAAGTATACAATATATGGCTCGTATTGCCGGTATAGATTTACCAAAAAATAAAAGAGGAGAAATCGGACTTACTTACATCTATGGTATTGGCCGATCTACTGCAAAGTACATTTTAACCAAATCAAACATTGATTTGAATAAAAAAGTAAATCAGTGGAATGACGAAGAGCAAACTGCTATTCGTAATGTAATTAACAACGAGTTCAAAACTGAAGGTGCACTTCGTAGTGAAACCCAGATGAACATTAAGCGTTTGCTTGATATCGCTTGTTATCGTGGTTTACGTCATCGTAAAGGGTTGCCTTTACGTGGACAAAGAACGCGTACCAACAGCCGTACTAGAAAAGGTAAGCGTAAAACAGTTGCAGGTAAGAAAAAAGTAACTAAGTAATAATTGATTTCTGATTATCGAAATGAGGTGTATAAACTTTTAAACACCCAATTGAATTCAAGAAAATAATTACTAAATAAAGTTATTTCAACAATATTGGTATTTGAAACTTTAAATATCAAAAGACTTATTACCGAACAAGCGCTGGATAGCTTTATAAGTCAGCAGGAGGGTTTGTTCAATTCTGAGCAATCAGAAATATTTTAAGATCACCTAACTAAAAAAAGTCATGGCAAAAGGACAAAATCAAAAAGGCCAAAGCGCAAAAGCAGCGGCGAAAAAAAGAATCGTAAAAGTTGAAAGCTACGGAGATGCACATATTTCTGCAACTTTCAATAACATCATTATCAGTTTGACAAACAAAAGTGGTCAAGTTATTTCTTGGTCATCAGCTGGTAAAATGGGTTTTAGAGGTAGTAAGAAAAATACGCCTTACGCAGCTCAAATGGCTGGCGCTGATGCTGCAAAAACAGCTATCGATGCTGGTTTGAAGCGTGTTGACGTTTATGTTAAAGGTCCAGGTAGTGGTCGTGAAGGCGCAATCAGATCTTTATCACAAAGTGGTTTGGAAGTATCTATGATTAAAGATATCACGCCAATGCCGCATAATGGATGTCGTCCTCCAAAGAAAAGAAGAGTATAGTCAATTTATTTTATAACGGGTATATCATTTATTTTAAAAGACCTTTTAATGATATATCGACACTAAAAGGTCAATATAAAAACTATGGCACGCTACACAGGCCCCAAAACGAAAATCTCCCGCAGATTCGGAGAACCCATCACTGGCAATGGCAAGTGGTTAACTAAAAACAGTAACCCTCCAGGACAACATGGCGCTAACAAAAAGCGTAAAACGCTTAGCGAATATGGTGTTCAGTTGAAAGAGAAGCAAAAAGCAAAATACACTTATGGTTTGTTGGAAAAACAATTCCGTAAAACTTTTGAAGAAGCTGCTCGTAGAAAAGGAGTAACTGGTGAAAACTTAATTAAATTATTAGAAGCTCGTTTAGACAATACTGTTTTCAGATTAGGTATCGCACCAAGTCGTCAAGCAGCTCGTCAAATGGTAAGTCATAAGCACATTACTGTAAACGGAGATGTAGTAAATATTCCTTCATATAATTGTGTTCCTGGTGACGTAATTGGATTGAAAAATAAGAGTGCTGCTAACACAATCATTACTGGAAATTTAAAAGGAAAAAATCCTAAATTCAGTTGGTTGGATTGGAGCGAAGCTGAAATGAAAGGTACATTCATTGCTTATCCAGAAAGAGAAAGCATACCTGAAAACATTAAAGAGCAACTTATCGTTGAACTTTATAGTAAGTAATCTGATTGATTTCATATTTGCTAAACTCAAAATCAACCGGTAACTCCGGATATTTTAAAAACAATTAAACAACATACAAAATGGGAATATTTAATTTTGTTAAACCAGACAAAATTGTTCTGCAAAAAGCTAACGATTTCGAAGCTCAATTTGAATTCCGTCCATTAGAACCAGGATACGGTGTTACCATTGGAAATGCTTTACGTAGGGTTTTGTTAAATTCATTGGAAGGGTATGCAATTACAGGTATCAATATCGTTGGTGCTGACCATGAATTTGCAACATTAAAAGGCATTACCGAAGACGTAACAGAAATCATTCTGAACTTAAAGCAAGTTCGTTTGAAATGCAAATTAGAAAATGATGTTACTTCTGAAAAAGTTACATTATCTATAAAAAATAAAACAGAATTCACAGCAGGAATGATTGCTGAGGTTTCACCTACTTTTGAAGTAATGAACCCAGAATTATTGATTTGCACTTTGGATAGTAACGCTAAATTGGATATCGAAATTTCTATCGGAAGAGGTAGAGGTTACGTTCCAGCGGAAGATCATAAAGACAAATCATCTCATTTTGGATATATTCCTGTTGATGCGATTTATACGCCAATCAAAAATGTAAAATATTTGATTGAAAATACAAGGGTAGAACAACGTACCGATTTTGAAAAATTAATCATGGAAGTGGTTACTGATGGTACTATTCATCCTGAAGAAGCGGTTAAACAAGCTAGTCGTATACTTATTCAACATTTGATGATCATTACTGATGAAAATATCACTTTTGATACCAAAGAAGATAAGAAAGAAGATATGGTTGATGAGCATACCTTACAATTACGTAAAATGCTTAAAACACCACTTGAAGATTTAGATCTTTCAGTTCGTGCGTTCAACTGTTTAAAAGCGGCTAAAATCAATTCTTTAAGCGAACTTGTACAATACGAACAAGAAGATTTAATGAAATTCAGAAACTTTGGCCAAAAATCTTTAAGTGAAATCGATCAGGTTTTGCATGAAAGAGGTTTAAGCTTCGGAATGGATTTAAGCAAATTGAAATTAGACGACGAGTCTTAATATCAACTTTTGATTGTTGAAGTTTATCTCAACAAAATAAATAATTTAATTCACAAACCTTGTAATTCCTGACACGGTACAGGGTAAAAAAATAAAAAGTCATGCGTCACGGAAATAAAAATAATAATTTAAGCAGAACAGCTTCTCATAGAAAAGCGTTATTGATGAATTTGGGTTGTCAGTTGATTACGTACAAGCGTATTACAACTACTTTAGCAAAAGCTAAAACTTTACGTACTTACATCGAACCGCTAATTACTAAGACAAAAGCAACAGATAGTAAAGAAACAATTATGCACAACCATAGAATTGTGTTTAGTTATCTTAACGATAAAGCTGCTGTTAAAGAACTTTTCACTGTAGTTGCGCCAAAAGTAGCTGATCGTCCAGGAGGATATACTCGTATCATTAAATTGGGGGCTCGTATTGGTGATAACGCAGAAATGGCAATGATTGAATTGGTTGATTTTAATGAAATTTATGGCAATTCAATTTCTGCAGCAACTGAAACTGTTAAGAAAACACGTCGTGCTGGTAAGAAAAAAGTAGCAGGAACAACTGAAGAAGTAGCAACTGAAGAAGTAGCAGAAACTTCAACAGAAGCTACAGCTGAAACAGCAAGCGATGACGCTGAAACAACAGAAGCTTAATTGAATTGAATTAAAAATATCGCCCCGAAAATTTCGGGGCTTTTTTTTGATTATTTTTTTTTGTTTAAAATAGACTTACTTTATTTGCATAATTATTATAAAATGGACGCACAACAAAAAAATATCGCAACACTAGTTCTATCTGATGGAACAGTTTTTCAAGGACTTGGATTTGGGAAAATAGGTACTGCAACCGGAGAGATTTGTTTCAATACAGGCATGACTGGTTACCAAGAAGTATTTACAGATCCAAGTTATTTTGGACAAGTCCTCATAATGAACAACGTACATATTGGTAATTACGGAACAAACTTAGTAGATGTAGAAAGTAATTCCATAAAAGTAAAAGCCATAATCGGTAGAAATTTAGAAGAAAAGTTTAGTCGTTTTTTAGGCGACAAATCACTACAGCAATATTTAGAAGAACAACAAATAGTAGCCATTAATGGATTAGATACAAGGGCTTTAGTTGCGCATGTAAGGGTTTACGGCGCAATGAATTGTATCATCTCTTCAGAAATTAATGATGTGGAGCAATTGAAGTCGATGTTGTTAGAAGTACCATCTATGGATGGTTTGGAACTGGCTTCAACAGTTAGTACAAAAGAAAGTTACACTCTTGGAGATGAGAATAGTAAAATACGCATTGCTGTGCTAGATTTTGGGGTAAAACAAAATATTTTAAATTGTTTGGTGGAACGTGGTGCTTTTATAAAAGTATTTAATGCAAAAACCAATTTCGAAACATTAAAGGAATTTAACCCTACGGGATATTTCATTAGCAATGGCCCGGGTGATCCAGCACCGATGGATTATGCTATCAAGACGGTACAGCAGATTTTAGAAGCCGATATGCCAATTTTTGGTATATGTTTAGGCCATCAATTACTTGCGCTTGCAAATGGAATATCGACCTTTAAAATGCATCATGGACATCGTGGTTTGAATCATCCTGTAAAAAATCTAATTACAGGTAAGTCTGAAATAACTACACAAAATCATGGTTTTGGTATTGATGCAAATGCGGTGAAACTTAATCCTGCTATAGAGATCACGCATGTGAATTTAAATGATGATAGTATTGAAGGGATTAGAATAAAAGGAAAAAAAGCTTTTTCTGTTCAGTATCACCCAGAAGCCACGCCCGGTCCGCATGATAGTAGATATTTGTTTGATGATTTTATTGCGATGAATGGGGTAGGGTAGAGAGGTTTAAGATGTTTGGGGTGTTTGAGATGTTTGAGAGGTTTATGAGGTTCAATAAGTTCAAAAGGTTCAAACGCCAAACACCAAACGCCAAACACCAAACGCCAAACCAAAAACAACAAACCACAAACAATTTTTGATTTTTGACTTTTTACTTTTTAATTTTATCCCATGAAAATCTCAATAATTAACGGTCCAAATTTAAATTTACTCGGGAGTCGAGAAGTTGATGTTTATGGAAGTCAGACATTTGAATCGTTTATTGAGGAATTGAAAAATACTTATCCTGCTATAATTTTTCATTATTTTCAAAGTAATGTTGAAGGGGAATTAATCAATGAATTACAACGAGCAGGAAAAGAATGTGATGGAATTATTTTAAATCCTGCGGGCTATACACATACATCAGTGGCAATAGGGGACGCAATAGCGTCAATAGCAACTCCAGTAATTGAAGTGCACATCTCTAATATTTTTTCAAGAGACTCTTTTAGATCGATTTCTCATGTTTCCGCAAAAGCAAAAGGTGTTATTAGTGGATTAGGATTAAAAGGCTATGAACTCGCTTTGCAATGGCTTTTAAATAAAACTGCGAATTAAATCTTCCACTTTTTTATCAGCGAATTGATATTCTTTTCCCAAATTCCAAAATCAGTTTTTTGTGCTTTAATAAAACTGTTTTCATCAAGCTTTCCAATAACTTGATTCATTTCTTCATCGTTCTCGTACATCATTTTTCTAAAGTTGCTAGTATAATCTTTTGCTCTAGAAGTTTCAATATTTTCAGTCATCCATTTTTTTATGGCAATGGATTCTTTTAATAATGATTTAAAGTAAGCAGGTGTAAAATCTTTAGATTTTAAATGAAGCAATTCCATTAATGCAGTTATCGCGTGAGTCGTTTTGTCTTGTTCATATTTCCCACCTTGTATTACATAAAAACGGTGCACATCATCCCAGCTTTTTATTTTGTTTGTTTTAATATTCTTTTTAAGTTTTTCTAATTCATCTGTCAAAATCATTTGTCCACCAATGTTTAACCATTTACTTCTTACCGATTTGAATTTTAATTGCTTGATTAAAGTATCGAAACTTTCTGTTTTGTGAATATTGATGTGTTTTAGTATTTGCAAACAGGCGTGCAACTTTATCATTTCTGAAAATGTTTTTTTTGCCTGTGGCACTTTTGTTATGATGATTTTGCGTTTGCTATTTTCCCAACCTTTTATTTCAGCTTCTCCATTTTCATTTGGTAAAAGTGTATTAAAAAGATGTATAGAATCAAGCATTTCATTGATGGTATCAGGAGCTAGATAGTCAAATTCAAGGTGTTGTACTTTATGTTGACGTTGGTCGCGATCTTCCGATTTCCAAGCATTTCTGGCAAGCGCGTACATGTTGTACATAAACCAATAAGCAGGCATGATGATTAACCTGTCATTTGCTACATCATTGCTGATTAAACTAAATGGCACAGGGATATTTAGTTCGCTCATGTAATCTCCCTTAGCAATCATGCTAAAGCTTGCGAATTTAGAATTGTGTTTTAAACTCACACATAATCCAGGCCAGAAGCCACGTGCTGCCATTATTTCGCCATCAGCACTTCTGCTATTGTGATTACTGCCAATCGTTGCCCCGGCAGCAATATTGCTTTGTCCCATTATGGTAGAAGCACATAGAAATGAATTGTTGTGGTGCTGCTCATGAGCCGGAAAAATAAGACTGTTTAATACTTCACAACATGAGATGGTAGAATTATTTCCCAAATAAGAATTGATTAATCTTGCGCCATATTTCAATTGAGAATGAGATGCGGCAATAAAACGAACCGCTTTTACACCATAAAAAATCCTACAACCATATCCGATTATACCATTTACCAATTCGCACCCTTCACCAATTTGTGATTTTCTATCGGCATCACTATTAATGGTTAGGTTTTTTAGTTTGTTGGCGCCTTTAATGTAAGCATCTGACCCGATTATGGTGTCTTTGATAATTCTACAATTCTTGATAACTGTTCTACTGCCAATCTTTCCATAATAACCACGTTGGTTATCAAATTTCTTTTCCGTCAATTCTTTGAACTTTTCAAGTAACAATAAATCGTCTCTGTATTTGCTCCACATATAAGCATCACCCGCAAGCATTCCGTCATAAGGTATAATTTTTCTTCCCCCGTTTTCATTGGAAACCTCAATGACCATTCTTTGCTTTTCCTCAACTTCGCCATCTTTTAAAATGCCGTTTCCAAATTTCGCTTTTTCAGTAGTTGCCAACTCATTTACATTGGCAATCAATACATCATCGTCAATAATGTAGTGACTTAAATAATCTACTTTGTCAATACATACATGATTACCAATATCGGAGCTAATAATAGTGCTGTTGTAAATGCCTTCAACCATTTTGAAATTATGAAATTCATGATATATAGCACTCAAATCGCCAATGCGAATTAACCCGAAAAAATTATTGTTCTTAATTAACTCAGGCCTAAATTTTTTGGTTACCAGTATATTTTGCCAATTATCTGAGTTATTGTTGTTTGCAATTAGTTGTTCTTTTTGCTTTTCTGTAAGATGAAAAAAGTCTTTATTGGAATTGCGCTGTTTATCCCTTAGGTGGTATTCGTTTTTACCTTTTGGCAAATATTGAACTTCTATAAAATGGTAGCCAATTTCTGAAACAGGGTGCTTGTTTATTATGTTCATCCAATTTTTTTTATTAAAAGAATAGTCATTTACGCCTCAAAATCTATGTCGAAAGATAGCAAAAATTAATTTCTTTACCTATGAAGCAGATAAAAATGTTTGTGGTTTGTAGTTTATAGTTTATAGTTTGTGTTTTGTGTTTTGTGTTTGGTGTTTGGCGTTGTTAACCTTTTGAACTAATTGAACCTCTTGAACCTCTCAAACCTCTCAAACCTCTCAAACCTCTCAAACCTCACAAACCTCTCAAACCTCACAAACCCCTATTAAACTTCAACGGTTTCCTATACGCCACTTTGTTTGAAACAAAAATCGTTAGTGCCGAAATGAAAGTACCTAAAAATGCACCGAAAAGTACATCGGTTAGAAAGTGCTGACCTAAATAAATTCTTGAATAACCTGCGGCAATAGCTAACAGGAGTAGAATGATTTGAAATGATTTTTTATTTGTTGAGTGAGCCAATATAAAAGCTAATGCAAATGCAGATGTGGTATGTCCCGAAGGGAAACTTTCACGATTAGCAATACTCACTCCATCTATAAAGTGCTGGTATTCTTCGGGTTTAAAGAACACTTTCGGTCTTGGTGCATTAAAACTATGTTTCAATAATTGTGCAAGCAATCCAGATACGATGTAAGAGATTAAAATGAGAATGGATAAGCGTTGTGTTTTTAAAGTAAAAAATAGAATTACGGCAAGAATAACAACAAATAATCCATCTCCTAAAAACGTGAATTTAGAAAAAAATAGATCTAGCCATTTGGTGTGATATGGATTAAGTAAAATGAATGATTTTGCTTTTCCATAATAGGCTAAAAAAAAAGTAAAGCCTACAAAAACCAGTAAGAAACTGATTAAATAGACTTTACTTTTTGTATAAATGGGTTTAAATGACATTAGTCAACAAAATTCAAAATTAAAACTTGTATTCCCAAATAAAAAATAGGGGTACAAATTATTGATTTTGAAAAATATTATCTACCCATCCAGCCTCCGTCAATGGTTAAAATGGTACCATTGACATAATCAGAAGCAGGGGAGGAAAGGAATACAAATCCTCCAGCTAAATCTGTTGCGTCACCCCATTTTCCGGCAGGAATTCTCGACAATATTGAAGCGTTTCTATCTGGATCAGCACGTAATAATGCGGTATTATCTGTAGCGATATAACCAGGGGCAATTCCGTTCACGGTGATGCCATATTTAGCCCATTCGTTGGCAAATGCTTTTAATAATGAAGCTACAGCACCCTTGCTTGCTGCATATCCTGGAACATTAATTCCTCCTTGGAAACTCAATAAGGAAGCGGTGAATACAATTTTACCGTAACCATTTTTAATCATTTGTTTACCAATTTCTCTGGTTAGAATAAATTGAGAATTCAAATTGATGTCGATGATGGTATCCCAAAATTCATCAGAATGTTCTGCAACAGGATTGCGTAAAATATGACCAGCATTATTGATCAAAATATCGATACGTGGATGATCTTTTTGAACATCAGCAATAAATTGATAAAGCGATTCGCGGTTGGTAAAATCAGCGTTATATGCATAAAATTTTCTTCCAGCTGAGGTTACTACTTTTTCTACCTCTTGGCCCGATTCTTTCATTTTGCTGCTAACACCAATAATGTCTGCGCCACTTTCAGCCAAAGCTTGAGCTATTGCCAATCCAATTCCTTTGTTGCAGCCCGTTACAATGGCAACTTTGTTATCTACCCTGAAATTTAACATGTTGAAATTATTTTAAGTTCATGATGTTTACGAAATCCATATCAGCAAATGAACTGTTTTCACCAGCCATCGCCCAAATGAAAGAATAAGCAGCTGTTGCAACGCCACTATGTATGCTCCATGATGGAGATACTATACCTTCTTCATTGTTTAAAAACATATGCCTTGTTTCATGAGGTTCTCCCATGAAGTGAATAATTCTTTGTGATTCTGGTAAATCGAAATAGAAATAAGCTTCCATTCTTCTGTCGTGTAAATGAGAAGGCATGGTATTCCAGATGCTACCTGGTTTGAAATTGGTAACACCAAGCATCAATTGACAACTTTTTAATCCATCAGGATGAACGTATTTGTTGATGGTACGGTGATTTGCTGTTTCAGAAGAACCCATTTCTGCTGGAGTTGCATCTGCTGATTTCATCATTTGAACAGGATGTTCAGCATGAGCAGGACAAGAAAAGAAAATGAATTTAGATTCAGCGCCTTCAAAGCTAACCGCTTGTTTTCCTTTACCGATGTATAAGCAATCCAATTTGTTTAATTCAAATGAATCTCCGTCAACAGTGATTTTACCTGTACCGCCAATATTGATGATGCCCATTTCTCTTCTTTCTAAAAAGAAATTGCTTTTCAATTGATCGTGATTGCCCAATTCTAAAGCACCGTTTGAAGGTTTTGCTGCACCAACAACCATCCTGTCGTAATGGGTGTAAACACAATTTACTTGTCCATCTTGAACAAGTTTATCCAATAAAAATTTTTCTCTGATTTGTTCTGTTGTGTACTTTACAAAATCTTCGGGATGTACCGCGTGAATGATTTTCATGATGTTTGTTTTTTATTTAAAAGATATAATTTGAAAAATTGTTTAAGATTTTCTGATTTCTATTATTCTGAAATTCTACGTGAAGATTCCCTAATAACCAATTTGGGTTTAATGATAATTTCTTTATCAGACATGTCTTCATCAGAATGAAGCATTTCAAGAAACATTTTTGCAGTGGCTTTACCCATTTCGAAAGAAAACATTTCTACACTGGTGATTGAAGGTGTCAATAATTTTGTAACAGGCTCATTGTTAAAACCAGCCAATCCAAAATCTTTAGGCATTTTTAATCCAGCTTCTTTGATGGCAAGCATTGCCCCAATGGCTAATCTGTCACTTATGGCGAAAATTGCATCGGGTCTTTTGTTCATCGAAAGCAATTCTTTAGCAGCGATGTATGCATATTCTTGATTAAAATCACAATGGATAATATGGTTTTTATCTAAAGTGATTTTATTTTGTTTGAGGGTTTGCATGAACCCAGCTTTTCGATCGTTGCTAATGCCAAGATTTTCTGGGCCGGCTAAAATGGCGATTCTTTTGTATCCTTGATCTACTAGATGTTGTGTTGCCAAACGTGCGCCTTCAACGTTGTCTAGAAATATTTTTGGAACATTGATATTATTTATGACTCTATCAAAAAGTACAAGTGGGATTTTTTTTGTTTGAATTTTTTTGATGTGTTCGTAAACCATTGTTTCGCTAGAAACGGAAACAATAAATCCATCAACTAAGCTATCTAATAAACGTTTTGTATTTAAAATTTCTCTACCAAAACTTTCATCACTTTGGCAAACCATAACGGTATAACCAGCTTCAAGGGCAACTTCATCAATACCTTTTACCATTGTTGCCATTACATAATCTAAGTTGGGAATAATAACCCCAATGGTGTTGGTTTGGTTTTTTAAAAGACTAAGTGCTAGTTTGTTGGGTTGATAATCCAATTCTTCAGCAAGCGCTTTAACCGCTTTTCTGGTTTCAATGCTAACATCGGCGGCATCTCTGAGCGCCCGACTAACCGTTGATGTGGACAATCGTAAAGCTAATGCGATATCTTTTATAGTAGTTTGCCTTTCCATGAGGCGTAAAATTATGTATTGTTTTTGAATTGCAAAGATAAATTACCGGCACCCTTACCGGCATCGTTTTCATGTTTTAGTCTTTGTGAATTTTTATTATTTGTTTGTTAATCTTGAAAAATAATTAAGTTTTATGATTATTATTTAGATAAAATACAATCATTTTCAATCCGCTTAATTAAACATTTGCCGATAATATTACAAGATATTCAAGATTCTATTGTCAAAGTTTTTGGATATCTTTTCCTTAGTAATTTTTGATTTTTGGAAAGGTTGTTTACGATATAATTTATTATGAAATACATTGGTACAATATTAATTATTTGCATTATTCAGCTGCATTCATTTGCACAGGTGCATCCCGTAGCTTTTGCTAATAAAGCAGAGTTTCAATTTGTAAAACAAAATATTGCATCCAATGACGGAGCTAAAAAATCATTTCTAGATTTAAAATCTAAAGTTGATGCCCAATTGGGTTTAGATATTGATGTGCCTGTTCCAAAAGATGCTGCTGGAGGCTATACCCACGATAAACACAAAACAAATTATCTATTGATGTTTGATGCAGGACAAATGTATCAGCTTACAGGCGATAAGAAATATGCGGAAGTTGTAAAGAAATTATTTCTAAAATACGTGGCACTAAATCCAACCTTGGTTAAACATCCTCAGGCAACAAGCAGTTCGCCAGGAAGATTATTTTGGCAAGCATTAAATGATGCCAATTGGTTGGTATTTGCTGGATTGGCTTTTGATTGTATTCACGATTATCTAACTGTTGCTGAGCGCAAGCAAATTGCAGATGGCGCATTTAAGCCATTGGTAGATTATTTCACAAAAGACATTAAGCCTTGGTTTAATCTTATTCACAACCATGCAGTTTGGGCTTGTGCGGGAGTCGGCATAGTTGGTATTGCTACCGACAATGATGATTATTTGAATATGGCCCTTTATGGAACAGAAAAAGATGGCAAGGCTGGTTTTATAGCACATTTAGATGGATTGTTTGCTCCGGATGGTTATTATAATGAAGGGCCTTATTATACCAGATATGCAGTGTTGCCTTTCTTTTATTTTGCAAATGCGATTCAACAAGTAAAACCATCATTGAAAATATTTCAACATAGAGATAGCATTTTGAAAAAAGCATTGGACGTTTGTTTAAACTTAACCAATACCGATGGGTCTTTTTACAGCTTTAATGATGCGTTAAAAGAAAAGACGTACAGTTCAAATGAATTGGTGGTTGCTGTAGATATTGCAAGTAAAGCCTATGGTGTTGATCCGGCTTATCTACCCGTTGCAAAAGCACAAAATCGAATTTTATTAAATAAAGGTGGAGTAGAAATAAGCAACAACTTGAAAAAAACTGGAAATAAAAACTTAAGCTTTCCTTACAAATCGGCACAGTATGTTGATGGTGCGGATGGTAAAAGTGGCGGGGTTACTGTTTTAAGAAATGGAAAAGGAAATGATTTAATGTCTTTGATTTTTAAATATAGTTCCCATGGTTTGTCACATGGTCATTATGACAAATTAAATATTCAATTGTACGATAAAGGCAATGAGGTGCTTCAAGATTATGGAGCTGTTCGTTATATTAATATTGAACACAAATGGGGTGGAAGATATTTGCCAGAAACAAATTCTTATGCACAACAAACCATTGCGCACAATACGATTACAGTTGATGAAACTAGTCATTATAAAGGTATTGAGAAGATTAGCGAACAACATCATGGCAATGTTTTTTACTGTGATTTATCGGGTAAAAATGTTCAAGTCGTTTCTTCGTATGACGATAATGCATACTCGAATGTAAAATTGTATCGAACCCTTTTTATGATTCAATTACCAGATGTGAATCAAAAATTGGTATTAGACATTTTTAAAACAAAATCAGATTCTGTTCACCAATACGATTTGCCGTTTAATTATTTGGGCACTATGATGAAAACGAATTTTAAATACAAATCATTTTTAACCGAACAAAAAACATTGGGAATTAAAAATGGGTATCAGCATTTATGGCAAGAAGCAGTGTCGGAAAAATTGCCTTTATTTACTCAGTTTACCTATTTGAATCATCGTACATTTTATACCATTTCTAGCTTGTCTTCAGATAGCGCAACAGCCCATTTTACAAGGGTTGGGGCTAGTGATCCTAATTTTAATTTAAGACACGACCCTTCTTATATTTTAAGAACAAAAAGTCAAAATCAAACATTCATCAATGTAATAGAATCGCATGGTAATTTTGATCCAGTAACAGAAATTTCTTCTTATACAAATTCTGTAGTGAGCGCTATAAATAAATTACAAGATGATGCGATGTACACTGTTGCTGAAGTTGTAATTAACAAACAGAATTTGCTTGTCATACAATGCAATAATGATAACAATAAATCAAGCCTTCATGAATATTTTTATGAAGGTGAAAAGATGAAATGGAATGGACCTTTTTTAATTAGATACAACAATAAAAATTTAAAATAAAAACACAACTTTAAAAATTTCAAAAATTAAATTTATGTCAACAACACAATCAATGGAGCTAACACAACAACCTTTTGTAAATGGAACTACAATTGAATGGCAACAAATGGCTCCAGGCGTGAAAAGAAAGATATTGGCTTACGATAAAAATCTGATGATGGTTAGGGTAGCTTTTGATAAAGACGGAATTGGTACCTTACACCAACACCCGCATATTCAAATGACATTAATTGAAAGTGGTTCGTTTGAAGTTCAGATAGATGGCGTAAAACAAATTTTGAATGCAGGAGATGTTTTTTATGTGGAATCAAATTTAGTACATGGAGTTGTTTGCTTGGAAGAAGGGGTATTGGTAGATGTATTTAATCCAATGAGAGAAGACTTTTTTCAATAATGATTTTTTTTTGAACATTTAACTGATATTGAATGATATCAGCCCCTCTGAATAAATTAGAAAATAAAAAATAAAAAATGAAAAATCTATTATTTGTAATGACATTAATTTGCTCGTCATTATTTACATTTTCTCAAACAACTTATTATTGGGTTGGAGGAACCGGAATAACCACAACTGTAAGTTTCACCACCAATAGCAGATGGAATACCGCCTTGGATGGTTCTGGAACAGCAAGGACTATATCAGCGGCAACTGATATATTAATAGTTGATGGGACTAACGTAGGAGGGTCAACGCCAACAGTTGGTAATATTACAGCAACCTGTGGCTCAACAACATTAGCTCAACTTATTTTAAGAAATGGGGCGAATTTAACTTTAGTTAGATCTACGGCGAGTACTGGATCAATAACAATCAATGGAGATGCTACAAATGCGGAGGATTTATTGGTTAATGCAGGTTGTACATTAAATTCTACTGTGCAAAACAGCGTAATAGATTCAGCAGGTAATAACATAGCTTTAGCTGCAACTGCTACAGGTAGGGTTTTTGGAAATTTATTTTTAATAAATGGTGCATCAAAATTAACTGCTTTAAATACCCAAACTGGCGGTGCTATTTTCTTTGAAAATGGTTCTGAATGTAGGGTAAAAGCCAATAATACATTTTCTTCATCGGGAACTTCAAGTAGTCAATATCCATTTGGTTCTAATAGTGGTGTTCCTGGTGCTATTGTATTTAACAGTGGTTCTAAGTTAACATTTCTAGGAGGCAATAACGTGTACACAAATACAAGTAGTTTTAATCCAATAGAATTAAAGCCTGGTAGTACTTTTAGAATTGAATCTTCAATCCCAAGTGCAACGGTTACTTCATCTAATTTATTCAGCACAAGAAAATATTCAAATGTTGAAATCGGTGGAGGAGCAGTAGTTGTTGGGGATGCTTTTTATAATATTGATAATTTAACCATAGATGCAGGATCTAGTTTTTATTTGAAAGCATCAGGTTCTTCTTCAATTTCAGGAAATATTGTAAATAATGGAGTGTTTGGATCTGCCACAGGATTCACTTCTTCTACATTATTAATGAAAGGACTAACTCCACAAACAATCAGTGGTAATGGTACTTTTGAGCCAATTGGTGCATTTACCATTTCTCCTAGTTCAAATGTTACTTTAAACGCAAATCTCATCATAAACGGTACTTCTACTTCTTCCAATAACGGAACATTAAATCTTCAAAATAAAACCATTTCTGGAACAGGATCTTTTAGAACGGTTTATTCAGTTCCGGTTACTTCAAATGTTACCTCCGCTGCAGTTGGAAGTTTTACAATTGTTTTAGATGCAACGGTTTATAATGGTACAACAAACACAGCTGGCGTTGCAAACGGATTGCAGATTACTGGAAACGGAATACCAGCCAATACATTTATAATTGGTACTTCATCGAGTGCAAGTACAATCACCATTTCAAATGCATTAACGGCAACACCAACAAACGTAACTATTTCAGGAGGAATTCCTGTTTTACGTACATCTAATATAAACGGCATTGATGGTGGGTTAAGTGGCGTAGGTACTTTGTCGCTTTCAAGTTTGACCGATTATTTTTTTGATGCACCAACAACACAACCCTTTAGTGTTGTTGTTATTTCAACCATGAGAAATGTAACCTTCAATGCAGCATGTACATCAAATCGTTCTGCTACAATTGATAGTGTATTAACTATAAATTCCGGTTTGTTTTCTATTCGTGCTACAGATACCATTAGAATAAAAAATGGAAAAGACATTGGCGGAGCACCATTTACAAATGCAAAGCATATTGTTGCATTGAGTAATGGAACGAATACAGGTACTTTAAGAATTGATCTTGTTAATGGGGCAAAACTTTTCCCTGTTGGCTCTGCAACATACTATTTACCTGTAATTTTTTCGTCTACAAACTCGTCAACGTTGTTGGCTTCTGTATTTGAAGGCATCACAGATAATGGGTTGGTGAATGGAACGCCATTAATACCTGCTGAATTATCTAAAGTGGTAAATGCTGTTTGGAAAGTAGGCCGTTCTTCAGGTACAGGCGACATTGGATTAAACTTTGGTTGGGATGAATTGTTGGAAGGAGGTTTGTTTACAACACAAGCCAATTCAAGAATCGGCATTATAAAAAATACAGGCACTACATGGGATGCTCCATTTGGTACAGGTAACAATACAACTAACACAGCATTTGGTCCAACAACATCTACAGGCAACTATAGTATAGGTTCGGTTCCATTAATATCAGCATTTACTTTTAATGCCCTTGCTAATAGAACTTATGGGAATCCTGACTTTAGCTCGGGTGCTACAAGTTTGAATACCGCTCAGCCAATTGTATACACAAGCTCAAATACTTCTGTAGCAACGGTTTCAAGTACAGGGGTTATTCATATTGTTGGTGTTGGGACTACAGATATAAATGCTTCACAAGAAACTGATGGTGTTTATCTTTCTGCCTCACAAACACAAACATTAACTATTAATAAAGCAAATCTTACCATTACGGCGAATGATTTAACGAAATTTGAAGGGACAGCAAACCCTGCATTAACGGCTTCTTACACAGGGTTTGTTTATGCAGAAAATGAATCTGTTTTAATTACACAGGTTGATTTAAGCACAACAGCTGTAACAGCATCTACGCCTGGTAGTTATCCAATTACAGTTTCAGGAGCAACCGCTTCTAATTACGAAATTAATTTTGTAGCTGGAACATTAACGGTTTTGGCAAAACAAAATCAAACGATTTCATATAGTAATGTACCTGCGATTACTTACGGCACATCAACTTATAATTTACAGGTAAATAGTACTAATAACAGCATTCCGCTTGTAATGACGAGCTCAAATACTTCTGTAGTAACTGTAAATGGTTCAACACTTCAAATCGTAGGCGTTGGTACAGCAACAATTGTAGTATCACAACCTGGCAATGATGCTTATTTCCCTGCAAATGATGTGCTTATAACCGTAGTTGTAAATAAAGCACCACTACTCATAAGCGTTAGAGATACTTTTAAAATCGAAGGAACAGCAAATCCTGCTTTTACGTTAGATTACAACGGATTTGTTTTAGGTGAAACAACTTCTGCACTTTCTGCGCAACCAATGATTACAACAACAGCAAATTTGAATTCAACCCCCGGCGTTTATAGTGTTGTAGCGGGTGGTGCTGATGCGAATAATTATGAAATTACATATAGAAGTGGTTCATTAACTATAAATCCGGAGGATAGCACTGTTCAAACAATGGTTTCGTATTATAATAACGGACAAGTGTATGTGAAATTCTTTTCACCACAAACAGATATTGGTAAATTAATGGTGTATGATGCTCAAGGCAGATTTTTGGCTCAAAAAGACATCTTAGTAAATAAAGGATTTTCTGCTTCAAATTTAATTGTAAACAATGTAGCGTCTGGTAATTATTTAGTTGTATTCAGGGGTAAAAAAGGTGCAGTAACAAGATGGCTGCGTATCATCAAATAAGTAAATTATGATAAAAAATAAATTTTATTGGCTATTTACATTTTCGATGTTTATTATAAGCATGGCAAAATCACAGGAAAGCAAATTGAATGTTTTTGCGATGGATAGAAATGCATTGGAAATAAATAAAGCAAAGGTCAAACAGAACGATCCTAGGCTTTTGCCATCGTATAATAAATTATTGAGTGTAGCAGATGAGGCGTTGGCGGTGAAGGAATTGTACACGGTGATGGAAAAAAAACAAATCCCACCGAGTGGTGATATGCATGATTACATGACCATTGCCATTTATTTTTGGCCTGACCCCAAAAAGCCAAATGGTCTTCCATATATCAGAAGAGATGGTGAAATAAATCCTGAAACAAAAGATTATAAAGACAAAGCGAATATTGGGTTGATGATAAAATCGGTTGAAAAGTTAGCCCTTGCTTATTATTTTTCAGAAGATGAAAAATATGCTGAAAAAGCAGTAGCACAAATTAAAGCATGGTTTTTAGATCCGGCAACGAAAATGAATCCGAACTTAAATTTTGCTCAAGCCATTAAAGGTAAAAATGATGGACGTGGAATTGGATTAATCGAAAGCAGAGAATTTGTGTTGGTAATTGATGCCATTGGGTTGCTACAGCATTCAAAACATTGGACTTCAAAAGAACAAGCAGGTATGGAGGATTGGTTTAAAGCATATCTTGAATGGTTTTCTACCAGCAAAAATGGTATAGAAGAAATGAATGCAAAAAACAATCACGGAATTTGGTATGATGCTCAGAAATTGGGTTTTGCATTGTTTACAAAAAATAATAAAGCAGCAAAAGCTACAATAGAAAGCGTTAAAGAAAGATTAGAATCTCAAATGGATGAAACGGGTTTCTTCCCACTAGAGATGGAAAGAACAATCTCTTTGCATTATGAAGCTTTTATTTTAGAACCTTTATTTTGGATTGCCCAAATGGGAAGTTTTTTAAATGAAGATCTTTGGAATTATGAAACCCCAAAAGGAAAATCAATTAAAAAAGGGTTTGAAGTGTTGGTACCATACCTTGCCAATGAAAAAGATTGGATTGGACAACAAATAAAGCCGTTTGAATATGATGAGTATTCTAGCTTATTGGCAAAAGGACACTATAAATATAAATGCTCAAGTTGCTTACCCGGGTTTTACAAAAATTTGGATAAAAAAGCGGATCAATCAATCCTTCATCTAACCACATTAATCGACTAAAGAAAAATAAGAAAAATGAAAAAAGGTTTTTACACATTGGTGTTTTTGTTTGCTGTATTAATAGGGCATGCGCAAAAAAGAGAGATTACTGGAACTGTAACAAATAAAACTACCGGAGAAAAGCTTGAAGGTGTTAATATTGTTGTTGACAAATCCAAGTCTGGAACTTCTACAAAGAAAGACGGTACGTTTACTATTTCAGTAAAACAATCAAAAGTCACTTTAATTTTCTCTAGCATTGGCTTTGCTACTCAAATGTTACAGTTAGATAAAAACACAAACGAAGTAAATGTTCAGATGGTGCCTTCCATTAGTGACAATGCGGAAGTGGTGGTTATTGGATATGGAACACAAAGACGTGGTGATGTAACCGGAGCGATTACGAAATTTAAAGATGACAAATTAGATGAGGCGCCTGTTGTAAGGTTAGATCAAGCATTACAAGGTAAAATTGCAGGTGTTCAAGTTCAAAATTTATCATCTGAAGCAGGTGCGCCCCCAAAGGTAACCGTTAGAGGTATTAGCTCTATTTATGCTGGAGCTAGTCCGTTGGTTGTTGTTGATGGACAACCTGTTCCTGATGGACTTGCCTATGTAAATATGGCGGATGTTGAATCGGTAGAGATTTTAAAAGATGCTGCTTCTGCAGCAATATATGGTTCGCGTGGAGCAAGTGGCGTTATTTTAATTACAACGAAAGCTGGTAAGTCTGAAAAGGCGAAATATGTTTTCAAATATTCAGTTGGTGCAAAACAAGATTACAAACGCTATGATGTGTTTACAACAACAGAATACCTAAACAATTTATATTACGAAGCTTCTTTAAGAGCACAAGATCCAAGCGTGCCAGCACCTACTGAAGCTACAATTGCTACCAATAATGAAAGAGCTGGTTATATAATAGAAAATGCATTGTTTGGTGGAAAAGGTACCAATTGGCAAGACCAAGCATTGAGAACAGGAATGTTTCAAAATATATTGTTGAGTGTTTCTGGTGGTAAAAGTGATGTGAAATATTATATTTCTGGAGGCTATCAAAAAGACGAAGGTTTGATGCGCAATAGTGAATTTGATAGATTTAATGTTCGTACACGCATAGACGTTAATTTAACAAGCAAAGTAAAATTGGTCGTTAATATTAATCCTTCATATTCAAGAAGAGAATCTCCTTCTGTAAACTATACCACATTTGTACGTTATGCAAGTTTCCTTCCTGTAAAACACAATGCAGCAACTTTGGGTTTGGTAGGTCAAAATCCGCAGTGGTCAACGCTTAATGTTGGAGACTTTGCACAGCCTCGTCATTTTAATAATTTATATTATGCTGGTTATATGCCAAACGGTACTTATTGGGATCCGGGAGGTATCTCTGATGCGTTCAATTCTAGCACCAACTCTCCATCTGCTATTTTAAATAATACATTTATTGAAAATAAAGAATATCGTTTGCAATCATCTGCAGATTTAACCATCAAACTTTTTAAAGGTTTAGATTTTAAATCTTTATCTACGATGTACATCAATAAAAGCAATGGATTAAATTGGAGCAATAGAAATGCTGAAGCTGATGGTTTAGTTAGTAGAGGTGTGTTTACAGATAATATGTTTGTTGATTTACTTTCAGAACAAACATTTACGTATAACAAAGTAGTAAAAGACCATAACTTCAATGTGTTGGCTGGCTTCACGATGCAAACCACTAAAACAAAAAAAGACCAAGTAACAGGCTTGGATTTTCCTAGCGATAACATCAGAACATACAACAATGCCAGTATCATTGATAAAGGATCAACCTTTGGGTCTAATAATACCGTAGCATTGATTTCTTATTTAGGTAGGGTGAATTATAATTACAAAAGCAAGTATTTGATTTCAGCAAGTTTTAGAACGGATGGTAGTTCATATTTTGGTCCTGGAAATAAATGGGGTACATTCCCTTCTGTATCTGCAGGATGGGCAATGGATAAAGAGAAATTCATGAATAAAGTAAAATGGATTTCGAAATTAAAATGGAGAGCGAGTTATGGCGTTTCTGGTAACAACAGAATTCTTGATTTTGGCTTCCTTGATTTATTATACATTTCTAATTATTCATTTGGAAATGGTACAGGAAATGTGAATACCGGACAATCTACATCTGCTACAATCCGTTCAAATAAAGACATTACATGGGAGTCAACATTTCAAGCAAACTATGGGATGGACTTATCCATCCTAAAAGGAAGATTGGGCATTACGGTTGATTATTACAATTCTAAAACGGATAAATTATTATTACAACAAGCAACCGTAGCTTATTCAGGTGTTCCAGCCAGTTGGAATAATATTGGAAGTTTGAAAAATACGGGTATCGAATTGCAATTAAATTCTATCAATGTAACTAAACGTAATTTTAAATGGAGTACAGCGGCAAATATTTCTCATACCCAAAACAAGATATTAGAGTTAGGACAAGAATCGTTTTTGCTTAATGAAGGCGAAAGAAATGAATTGTATTTGAATAAAGTTGGTCTTCCATTAATTCAATATTTTGGATATAAAACGGATGGGATTTGGTTGTCACAGGCTGAAATTGATGCGGCTCAAGCAAATGGGTTAAGCAGTCAATTGGCTAATGTATTTGTACCAGGACAATTAAAAATTGTTGATATTAATGGAGATAATGTAATAGACATTAAAGACAGAACGGTATTGGGTTCTCCTTATCCTGATTTTACATGGGGTGTTACCAATACTATTACATATAATCAATTTGATTTGAGTTTTACTTTCCAAGGCGTTCAAGGTGGCTCGTTAATTAATGGTGACCCGAATTATGATGATGTAAAGAAATTGGTTAGAAATTACAATTCCAATAGATATATTTCTCCATTATTTCCAGGGGATGGTAAAACACCAAATTATAACAAAGCAGCTTTCAATTGGTTGTTGACAGATTATGTTATTGAAGATGCATCTTATTATGCTTTAAGAGAAATTAACCTAGGGTATAAATTCCCTGATGATAAAATTAAGTTTGCCAAAATTAGCAGTCTGAGACTGTATTTATCAGCTCAGAATTTATATTTCCATACAGCAAAAGGTTACAGAGGAATAAATCCAGAAGCAAGGGTAACGTCAGGGCCTTATGGCTCTGCGTTAGTAGGTGGATATCAACGTGGGAGTTTCCCAATACCTCAAACTTTTGTATTTGGTGTAGATCTAAATTTTTAATCATTGAATAATATTAATAATCATAAAATGAAAAAGTTAAGTTTATATTTTGTCGCATCAATATTTGCATTTACCAGTTGTAATAAAATGATTGATGTTTATCCGCCTTCTAATTTATACGATCAAGCCTTTTATCAAAATACCAGCGATGTTGAAAAAGCATTGACCGGTTGTTACAACGGCATGCAAAAACCTTTGTACAACGAGTGGATGGTTACTGAGTTAAGAAGTGATAACACCTTGATGGGAAGTCCTACAAGCGCAAGTTCTGATAATCGTGAATTAAGTGATTTGGATATGTTCATGCCAGCCACTTCACACTCTGGCATATATGACTATTGGCTAAATACTTACTACAATATTTACAATGTAAATAAAGTAATGTCAAATCTTAAAGTAAATTATAACAAAGAAGATGGTTCATTAACTTACGATTCTATTTCAATTCCAGTTACCCTTCAAGATAGAAAACGTCTTTCATCACAAGCGTCGTTTATCAGAGCTCATCATTATTTTAATTTGGTAAGATTATTTGGTGGTGTGTTTTTAATAGACAAACCTGTATCACCTCCGGATGCTAAATATATCAACAGGTCTTCGGTTGATGAAATCTATAAATTAATTATTGCTGATTTGCAAAATACAATAGACAATGGTGCTTCAGCTAATTTTAATGCAATAAATCCTAATGATTTTGGTAGAGCAAATACATGGTGTGCAAAAGCATTGATGGCAAAGGTGTATTTAACTCTAAATAGAAAAACAGAAGCTATCGCTTTGTTGCAAGATGTTATAAGCAATAGTGGTTATGGCTTGCAAGCAACGTATTCAAATGTATTTTCTACAAACAATGAAATGAATAATGAAATATTGTTTGCTATTAGATATAAATCAGGGAAAGTAGGGCTTGGCTCTCCATTTGCAAATTTATTTGCTCCAAGTGGGAGCGGACAAGCGATTGTAAACGGAGATGGTAGAGGATTAAATTTTCCATCAAGGGAACTTTTTAGAAAAACACTAGGTGGCTATGATACCTTGGTAGATAAAAGAGATGATTTTAATATGAGCATTTATTTTGGAAAATTTTACATAAAAAAATACATCTCCAATTTGATTTATGAAGATGATGGAGAAAATGACTGGCCTGTAATTCGTTATGCGGATGTATTGTTGATGTTGGCAGAAGCGCAAGGGTATTCGCCAAATAGTGTTGCATTGATCAATCAAATAAAAGTTAGAGCAGGGTTGCTTCCTTTAACAAACATAACTACAGAAGCTGCATTTGAAAAAGCACTGTCAGACGAAAGAAGATGGGAGTTTGCTTTTGAAAATCAGCGCTGGTTTGATTTGGTTCGATTTAAAACTACATTGAATACAATTGATCCAATTGTTGTTTTGAAAAATCATTTTTCAAATATGTATTCTACACATTATGCTCAATATCCTCAAGCTTTGAGTTTAATTGAACTGCAAAATCTAGTTACTCCTGAAAAATTATTATTGCCAATACCTCAAAGAGAAATTGACATTAACACTACAATTGTAATTGCTCAAAATCCTGGGTACTAATTATGTATAATTTCGTCTACATATTTGCGTTAGTTTGCAGTTTTGTTTTTTCTAACCTTTGTTCAAAAGCACAGGAAACAGAAAGTTCAACAGCTAAAACGTATAAGCCAGTTGTTTATCCTACCGGCTTTAAGGCAAATCTTGATGAGGTGTACACAAAAGTGGGGGATTGGGATGGAAAGTTGGATTTATATTATCAACCACAATCTTCAGTACCTACACCACTTTTAATTAATATTCATGGTGGAGGATGGAAGAACGGCGTTAAAGAAAATCAAGGTGGCTTTTCTCCATTTTTTAAAGAAGGATTTAGTGTGGCTAATGTTGAATATAGAATGTCTCCTCAAGCCAAAGCACCCGCTGCCGTGGAAGATGTTAGGTGCGCTTTAATTTATCTTATCACAAACGCAAAGAAATTCAACATAGATGTAAATCGTATTGTTGTTATGGGCGGTTCTGCTGGCGGACATCTTGCGCTTATGACAGGGCTTTTAGGCAACAATTCAATTTTTGATGGCAATTGCCCAGGTACAAAAAACATTAAAGTAGCCGCAATTATCGATAAGTATGGATGCTCAGATGTTTGGGCTAAAATGTACACCAATTATGGTCCGGCAGTACGCAAAAATTACAATGGCAAAGAATGGTTAGGCGATAAACAAAATGATGAAAAGTTTGCGAAATCTGTATCGCCGGTTTCCTATGTAAATAAAAAAAGTCCACCTACATTAATTATTCATGGCAACGCAGATTCTTCTATTGCTTATAATCAATCAGAAGTATTGTATAAACTTTTAAAAGATAATGGGGTTCAAACAGAATTTATAACTGTTGAAGGTGGTGGACACGGAAAATTCACGAAAGAAAAAAACGCAGAACTGAATGTTGTGATTTTAAATTTTATTAAAAATATAGAAGCGTTTAAAAAATAATAATCCAAACATGAAAAAACACCTACTACAATTTGTCTGTCTTTTTATTGCACTAAACACTGTTTTGTTTTCTTTTGCACAAGAATCAGAAAGTATTAAACCAGATTCATTAAAAAAATACAAGCCAATAGAGTATCCTGCTACGTATAAAGCAAATCTTGATGAAGTGTACACAAATGTAGGAGATTGGAATGGCAGGATGGATATTTATTATCAACCACAAAATTCAAAACCTACTCCGGTTATCATTAACATTCATGGTGGTGGTTGGAAAAATGGCGTGAAAGAGTCTCAGGGAGGGTTTCATGCTTTTTTTAAAGCAGGCTTTACAGTTGTAAACGTTGAGTACAGAATGACCAATTATGCAACTGCTCCAGCTGCAGTTGAAGATGTAAGATGTGCGCTTATTTACATGATTAAAAATGCGAAACAATTTAATATCGATGTAAATAAAATTGCAGTTATGGGTGGTTCGGCAGGTGGTCATCTTGCTTTGATGACAGGTTTGTTGGGCAATAATTCAATATTTGATACAAATTGCAAATTCGATGGAAAAATAAAAGTTTCAGCGATTATTGATAAATGGGGCATTACAGATGTATGGGCTTGGGCTTATACAGATTATGGACCTGCAGTTAGGAAAAGTCGCTCTCCTGGTGATTGGTTAGGCCCTAAAAAAAATGATCAGAAATTTGCCATGTCCGTTTCTCCTGTAAATTATATTTCAAAAAACAGTCCGCCTACTTTAATCATTCATGGAGATGCTGATTCAACGGTACCATACAAACAGTCGGTTGATTTGTTGAAAATGTATCAAGATGTTGGCGTGAAATCTCAGTTGATTACTGTAGAAGGTGGAGGACATGGAAAATTCACCAAAGAAAAAAATGCGGAATTAGCTTCTCAAATTATAGCATTTATTATGGGTTTAGATCCATTCAAAAATTAAAAAATCACTAAAATGAAAAATATTTTAAAGTCAACTTTTTTGATTTTATTTTGCTTGTTTGCAAATTCATCATTTGCAGTAAGAACAACGGTAAATACATTGACTACATTGAGAACAGCGTTTACGGCTGCCCGTGGTGGTGATACGATTATCGTTGCCAATGGAACATATAATTGGGGGCAAATCAATTTGGTAAATTCAAACAATAATTCAACCAGCAATTGGATTGTGTTAAAAGCACAAACCCGTTTAGGTGTAATATTTACTGGGTCAACATATCTGCAATTTAGTGGTACAAAAATTTTAGTAGATGGATTTAAATTTGCAAACGGTAATTCATCAACAAATCCTGTTTTGTCATTTAGATCTTCATCTTCTGTATTGGCAAATTATTCAAGGATTTCAAACATCTTAATTGATAATTACAATTCATCTGATTCTACAGAAAATGAATGGGCAGGTTTATTTGGAACAAATAATCGATTAGATCATTGTACATTCATTAATAAATCAAATCCTAGAGCCACAGTAGTGATTTGGTATAGTACGGCTACATTCCCCGACAGGTCAATATCTACATTCCACAGAATTGATTCAAACTATTTTTTAGGAAGAAGTTACATGGGTGGAAATGGAGGAGAAACAATAAGAGTGGGTGTAGGTAATAACTCTAGAACATTTGGGTACAACATCATTGAGTATAATTTATTTGAAAATTGTACGCAAGCAGAACCTGAAATTATTTCAAACAAATCGTATTACAACACATATCGTTACAACACATTTAAAAATTGCAATGGGGGGTTAACCTTAAGAATGGGTAAATATTGTACTGTTTACGGCAACTTTTTTATAAATAATGATGCCACTAAAACGGGTTCTTATGGGGTGAGAATTATTGATAAAGGTCATAAGATATTTAATAATTATTTTGAAGGATTATTAGGTAGTAGTGGCAGTTTAACATCGATGAGAACGCCTATTGTTATTTTTAATGGTTATTATCCGGTATCTGATAGTTTAAACCCGCTTGTTTTAGATGGTGCTTATCTTCCGGCAGATAGTGCGATTGTAGCTTTTAATACAATTGTGAATTGTAGTGGCGGTCCGGGAATTAGAATTGGACATACTGATAACGGATTGGCAATCTATCAACCTAAAGGACTTAAAATTGCAAATAATGTAATAAAAATGTCTGCTGGTCAAGCTGCTTATAATGATACGGCTAATCGTACATTAACGTATTCAGCTGAGGGGAATGTATACAATGCGCCAAGTGGTTTGGTAATGACAAATACTTCAGGATTTACATCTGCAACATTAACTTTTGGAAGTAGGGCAAATGGAATTTTAACTCCTCCATCTAATGTACAAGATGCTGCTGTAAATACGTCAACGTATGCAAGTTTGATTTCAAATTTAGATGCACAAGGACAAACCAGAAGTTCGGTATTTGATATTGGATGCGATGAAATAAATGGTTCAGGATCTTTTTTGAATTTTCCTTTGGATAGCAATTTGGTTGGCGCAGGTAAACCTACACAGCCTATACAAGCGCAAACCATTAGTTTTCCTGCTATTCCAACTAAAGTTGTAAATGCTGCAGATTTTAGTTCTGGTGCTACTGCATCATCAGGTATGCCAGTCACTTTAACTAGTTCTAATACCAATATCGCAACAATAGTCAACGGAAATATTCATTTAGTAGGTTATGGAAGTTGCGTAATCACTGCTTCACAAGCTGGAAACGCCTTTTATACTGCTGCTCAAAGTGTTAGTCAAACCTTAACGGTAACTGGATTATCACAAACAATCAGTTTTTCAGCTATCCCTGCAAAACTAGTTGGAGATGCAGATTTTAATCCAGGTGCAACATCAACCTCAGGGTTAGGGGTTATTTATTCTAGTTCAAATGCTTCAGTAGCAACCATTATCAATAATCAAATACATATTAATGCTGCAGGATATGCTAACATTACGGCTACGCAAGCAGGTAATTCAATATATACGCCAGCAGTAGCTGTTGTTCAATTGCTTAGTGTTACTACATCTTACACTTATGTGCCTACAACTACAACTATTTTAAATGGAACCTTAAATAGTGGAACAAACGGAAATTTAAGTACAAACAATGCAAGCTATTTTGTAGTGAATTCTACTACTAGAAATACAAGAGTAGTAGATTGGTATGGTGCTGTTAGAATTTCTCAATTGCCTAGTTCGATTTCTAAATTAACCATCAATTATGATGGCAAAAACAGCAATTCTAGAACGCAAATTTTGTCTCTGTACAATTGGTCAACTTTAGCATGGACATCAATTGATAGTAGAACGGTTTCTACTACAGATGTATCAATTACTAACGTGCAAAATACACCGGCTAATTTTATTTCTTCAACAGGAGAAATCAGATTGAGGGTGTATAGTTCAGGAGGAACAAGTAACTTTTCGAGCTCAGGCGATTGGATGCAGTTTGTTGTTCAATCCAATAGCGCGGTTCGTAATGCAGATGCTTGCAATTGTTTGATAGACACTTTGGGCAGTGGATTTAGCCGTGTTGCAACTCCGAAAAGCAATATTGAAAAAGTGGTATTGTTCCCAAATCCTACAAAAGGAGGAACGTATTTACAATATCAAGTAAACCAAACCACACCTGTCAATATTGGCATATACGATGTCAATGGCAAACTTGTAAAAAAGATTATAAAAGATGAATTCTCTTTAATAGGTGTACAAAGAATTTCAATTCCAACGGAAGCCTTATCCAATGGAATTTATTTTATCCATTTGGATACCAAAGAAAATTCGACTTCCGTGAAATTTATTATTAATAGATAAAAAAATTAAAAATTAAAATGACCAATCGTATTTTATTGATTCTATCCGTATTTGTATCTGTTTTTTCTGATGCTTCTGCACAAAAAAAATCTAAGCCTAATGTTTTATTTATAGCAATAGACGATTTGAAACCCGAATTAGGTTGCTATGGAAACACCATTGTGAAAACACCTAATATAGATCGATTGGCAAAAATGGGAACCGTGTTTCTTTCAAACTATTGTCAGCAAGCTGTTTGCGGGCCTACTCGTGCAAGTTTGATGACTGGCTTACGTCCGGATTCAACAAAAATTTGGGATTTGAAAACCAAAATGCGCGACATGAATCCTAATGTAATAACACTTCCACAGTATTTTATAAGTCAAGGTTATGTTACCTCTGGCGTTGGAAAAATTTATCATCCTTCTTGTACAGATAAAAAGTTTGATGAGCCATCATGGAGTATTCCATTTATCAAACCAACTGCTGCTGATTATGCAAATCGATTGGGCGAGCCAGCGAAAAAACATTATCAAGATCCTGCCACCAAAGCGGCTATTGCTGCAGAAGTAAAAGAGGATAAAAAAGAAGGTGATGGTGAAAGTACTACAGGTGCTACAAAGCCTTCATCAGAATGTTTGGATTTACCCGATAATGCTTATGAAGATGGAGTTACAGCATTAATAGCAAAGAAATCAATCATCAATTTATCAAAAGGGAAACAGCCGTTTTTCTTTGCAGTAGGTTTTCATAAACCGCATTTACCTTTCGTGTCTCCAAAAAAATATTGGGATTTATACAAAAGAGAGGATATGCCCATTGCTGAGTTTCAAGAGCATGCCAAAAATGAAGTATTCGTTGCCTATGAATCATCAGGAGAGTTGCGCAACTATACAGATATTCCAGCATATACAACATCTTCGAAAGAATCTTTAAGGGCAGGTTTGAAAATAGAAAAACAAAAGGAATTGGTTCACGCATATTATGCAGCTATTTCTTACGTAGATGCTCAGGTTGGTTTGTTGTTGAATACACTTGATTCTCTAGGCGAGTTAAACAACACTGTAATTGTTTTATGGGGCGATCATGGTTGGCATTTAGGCGATCATGATATGTGGGGAAAGCATACCAATTTTGAGCAAGCTACCCGTGCACCATTGATTTTTGCAGCACCAGGATTGAAAGCGGGTACTACAAAATCTTTAGCTGAACATCTAGATGTATTCCCAACACTTTGCGATTTGTCGAACCTAGAAATTCCGAAATTTTTACAAGGTAAAAGTTTGAAACCTGTTATGCAAAATAAAACAGCTGTTGTAAATGAATATGCCATGAGTCAATATCCAAGAAATCTTTCAAAAGAAGAATTTACCAAATTAGGTTATAAGAATAGAAAGCTTATGGGGTATAGTATTAGAACAGATCGTTATCGTTATACTATTTGGTTAAACAATAATTTTAGAAGTACAACGGATGTATATTCAGATGATAGAGTTTACGCTAAAGAATTTTATGATTATCAAAAAGATCCATTAGAAAAAGTAAATGTGGCGGATGATGCATCATATAAAAAAGCAGTAAAAGAAGTACACGAAAAAATGTTAGAATACTTAAAATCTCAACAAAAAAAATAGTTGATTTTTAATAACCTATGCAAAATTTGATTAAAACGATATTTTCTATTTTGTTGTTATTCGTGTTTCACTTTTCTGATGCACAAACATCAACATTAGTTTCTGTTGGTTCAAATGGAAAGCTTGTTTACACAGCTGATAGCAAAGGGAACAAAGTGCCAGATTTTAGTGGTGTTGGGTATATGAATAGCGAATCGCCCATACCAACTGTTGGTGTTGTTCGCACAGTATATCCTGTTAGTGGAGATAATTTAACCAATGTTCAGAATGCAATTAATGAAGTAGCCGCATTGCCTTTAGATGCCAATGGATTTAGAGGAACAATTCTTTTTAAAGCTGGAAAATATTTGATTAGTGATTCTATAAAAATAAATGCAAGTGGAATAGTTTTAAGAGGAGAAGGAAAAGATAGCACAACCGGTACTCATTTCGTTTGCACCAAAACTGCACCTATAAGTTTATTCTATTTCTCAGGAAACGGAGGTACAGATTTAAGTTACACATCTAAAAAAGCAATTATAGATGCGTATGTGCCATTTGGTACCAATCAAGTTACCGTAGCTTCAGGACATACTTTCGTAACTGGCGATAAAGTTATGTTGCACAGGATACCCAAACAATCTTGGGTAGATTTATTATCGATGGCTCAATGGGGTTGGACATTTAGCGCTTATGATGTTTATGTTGAAAGAAAAGTATCTGCTGTAAGCGGAAATGTAATTTCCCTTGATGCGCCAATTGTCGATCATATTGATACTACTTATGCCACTGCAGAATTGTTTCGATATACATCAAATCGTATAGAAAAATGTGGCATTGAAAATATGTGCGTTTCTTCAACTTATGCTTCTGAAACAGACGAAAATCATGGTTGGGAAGCCGTTACATTTTATAACATCATCAATGGTTGGGCAAAAGATTTAGATGTTTACTATTTTGCTTATTCCGCTGTACATGTATTGGATGGTGCTGCATGGATTACGGTTCAGGATTGTAGAAATTTCGATCCTAAATCACTTATTGAAGGGGGTAGACGTTATTCATTTAATGTGGATGGACAAAGAAGTTTGGTGCAAAATTGTTTCACACGCAAAGGACGACATGATTTTGTAAATGGCAGCAGATCCAATGGTCCTGTGGTTTTTTATAATTGTACGGCTACAAATCAATACAATGATATTGGTCCTCATCATCGTTGGTCTACAGGAATTTTGTACGATAACATTTTTGCCATAAACGGTAAAATGAATGTACAAAATCGTACCAGTTCAGGTACCGGTCATGGTTGGGCTGGTGCCCAAATTATGTTTTGGAACTGCGAAGGTGATAAAATGATTTTACAAGATCCTCAAGGTGATAATAGAAACTGGGCTATAGGTTGTGTGTTTAACGAAATTACGAATGTAGGTGGCATGACTACAGAACCTTTGGGAATTGTTGAGTCGAGTGGTACGCGCATTTCTGCAATTCCAAGTTTGTTTATGAAACAATTGTCGGAACGTTTGGAGCCGCTCAGACAAACACAAACCATTTCTTTCCCTGCACTTTCAACCAAGTTTTATAATGATAGTGATTTCGTTTCCAATGCTACCGCAAGTTCGGGACTAACGGTTACCCTTACTAGTTCAAATACAAGCGTGGCTACAATCGTAAATGGATTAATTCATATTGTTGGCGTTGGCGTTTCTACAATTACTGCTTCTCAGGCTGGAGATAATTATTATACTGCCGCAACTAGTGTAAGTCAGAATCTTAATGTAAATAACTTAATAACTTACGTTCCCAATTCAACAACCGTTTTATCTGGCAGTATTCAAACTGGAATTTTCGGAAATCTAACCACAAACAATTCTAGCTATTTTGTGGTGAATTCTATCAATCAAAATGGTAGAAAAACAGATTGGTATGGCAGTGTGAAAATTACTCAATCGCCTTCATCTGTTACTCAGTTCACATTAAATTATGACGGGAATAATTCTTCATCAAATACGCAGATTCTATACCTCTACAATTTCTTAACATCAAGTTGGACTCAAATAGACAGTCGCAATGTGTCTTCTTCGGATGTTGCCATTTCGTATACAACAACCACGCCTTTAATGTATATCTCTTCTACAGGCGAAATCAGGGCTAGAGTATATGCATCTGGCGCAACAAATGATTTTAAAAGTTCTGGAGATTGGATGCAGTTTTTGGTTCAAACAACAAGCTCAAGTCAATCATACAATGGATGCGAATGTTTAATAAACAACAACACCGTTGGTAGAAATCAAAACAATCTAAATGCTATAGGAAATTCAATTTTATACCCTAGGCAATCAAATCTCGAATCTACTTTAGAATATACGTTGAATGTACCATCAACAGTATCTGTTTGTTTGTTGAATGAGGATGGTGAAAAAATAAAAACCCTTTGTAAAAACAAATTAAAAGAGGCGGGTGTAATTCGTGAAATAATTTCATTACATGGCATTTCAAATGGTAGGTATTCGATACAAATAAATGCTGAGTCTGCATCAAGATTATTACCATTGATTATTAATAAATAAAAACCGATAAAATATTTTAATTAAACAAAAGAAAAAAACAAAAAGCTATGTCAAAAAAAGTAGTTACTATGGGAGAAATCATGCTCCGTTTATCAACACCTGATTTCAAAAGATTTGTGCAAGCAGATACATTCGATATCACATATGGTGGTGGCGAAGCTAACGTGGCTGCAGCATTATGTAATTATGGGTTAAACGGAACATTTGTAACTAAAGTGCCCGCAAATCCAATTGGTCAATCAGCAATTAATCACTTGCGTCGTTATGGTGTTGATACGCAATATATCGCTAGGGGTGGAGATCGTTTAGGCATTTATTTTTTAGAAACGGGTGCTTCAATGCGTGCATCTCAAGTGGTGTATGATAGAGCAGGAGCGTCTATTGCTGATGTTGATGCAAGTGAATTTGATTTTGATAAAATATTTGAAGGTGCTGATTGGTTTCATACAACAGGAATTACACCCGCATTAAGTGATAAGGCTGCTGCATTAACAGAAGCGGCTTTAAAAGCAGCGAAAGCAAAAGGCATCACTACAAGTATCGATTTAAACTATAGAAAAAAATTGTGGAGCAAAGAAAAAGCAAGAGAGGTAATGAGCAGGTTGTGTCAATATGTAGATGTGTGTATTGGTAATGAAGAAGACGCTGATACTACATTAGGCTTTAAAGCTAAGGATACCGACGTTACAAAAGGCGAATTAAATTTGGATGGTTTTAAAGATGTGTTTCATCAAATGAAAGAAAAATTCGGATTTAAATTTATTGCATCTTCTTTAAGAGAAAGTCATAGTGCAAGTGATAATGGATGGAGTGCATTAGTTTATGATGGAAACGAATTTTATCATACCAAACAATACAATGTTCGTATTGTAGATCGTGTAGGAAGTGGAGATAGTTTTGCAAGTGGTTTGATTTATGGTTTGGTAACAGGAATGCCAATGGCAGATGCTGCTGAATTTGGTGTTGCGGCAAGTGCAATAAAACATACCATTCCAGGTGATTTAAACCATGCTACATTAGCAGAGGTTAAAGATTTGGTTAAAGGAGATGGAAGCGGAAGAGTGCAGAGATAAAAATTGGATTCGGGATATTAGATTCTGGATGATAGATTCAAGATAGTGATTCGTTCCAACACCAAACACCAAAACACAAACGCCAAACCACAAACATTTTTCTATATGAAACAAAAAGCTACAGAAGCAATAATCAATCAAGGCATATTGCCATTATATTTCAATGCATATGAAACAGTAAGTGTTGAAATTTTACGTGCTATTTACAAAGCAGGCGTTAAAGCTGTTGAGTACACCAATCGTGGAGAAGCCGCATTAAATAATTTCAAAAAAATGGTTGAGGTTAGAAATGCAGAAATGCCCGAAATGTTATTAGGCGTAGGAACGATAAAAAATCTCCAACAAGCAGAAGATTACATTGCTGCAGGTGCAGATTTTTTGGTAAGTCCAGGTTTTGTAAAAGAAGTTGCCGAAAAAGCGAACACTATCGGTATGCTATATGCGCCGGGATGTATGACGCCAACAGAAATTATCGCTGCCGAAAATAGCGGCGTAACTTTTATTAAATTATTTCCTGGTAATATGCTGGGTCCTGAATTTTTAAGTTCAATAAAAGAGATCTTTCCTAAATTATTATTCATGCCTACAGGCGGTGTGGATACTACAAAAGAAAGCATTGAAAGTTGGTTTAAAGCAGGCGTTTGTGCAGTAGGCATGGGCAGTAAGCTTATTAGCAAAAAATTAATGGAAGAAAAAAATTACACAGAAATAGAATCAGCAACAACACAAGTGCTGGCACTTTTACAAACGATAAAAACCAAATAAAATGGATACTTCAAAAATTGGCAAATATAGATGGACGATTTGTTCTCTTTTGTTTTTTGCAACAACGGTAAATTATCTAGACAGACAAGTGTTGAGTTTATTAAAGCCAACTTTGGAAGAAGAATTTGGTTGGACAAATAGTGATTACGCAAACATTGCATCTGTGTTCCAGTTTAGTTATGCAATCTCCATGTTGTTTGCCGGTAGAATTATAGACAAGCTTGGTACAAAATGGGGCTTTGCTTGGGCAATCATAATTTGGTCTGTAGGCGCAGCAATTCATGGATTAGCAATACCAATGGGCGAAAGTGTAGTTGCCTTATTGGGTTGGGTAGGCATTGCAGCGGTGCCTGTTTCAATTGCTGGTTTTATGTTGTCGCGTGCTGTGTTAGGTTTTGGCGAATCGGGTAATTTCCCTGCCGCTATTAAAGCAACAGCTGAGTACTTCCCCAAAAAGGAAAGAGCTTTTGCCACCGGAATTTTTAACTCTGGAACGAACGTAGGTGCAATTTTAGCACCACTAACTGTTCCATGGATTGCAACCAACTGGGGTTGGGAAGCTGCATTTTTTATTATCGGTAGCATAGGCTTTTTATGGTTGATTTTTTGGTTCATATTTTATGAAAAACCTGAAAATCAAAAACGACTTTCAAAAGAAGAATTCAATTACATAAATAGCGATCAGGAAGAATCAGTTAGTGAAAATTCAATAAAAAACACAGCAGAGTTATCTTGGGTTAAATTGTTAGGCTACAATCAAACATGGGCATTTGCCGTTGGTAAGTTTTTAACGGATGGCGTTTGGTGGTTCTTTTTGTTTTGGCTACCTGCCTATTTAAAAGATCAATACCACATGACGGGAACACAAATAATCTTGCCTTTAACCGTTTTGTATAGTTTGACGATGTTTGGGAGTATCGGTGGTGGATGGTTTCCTATTTATTTTATAAAAAAAGGGTATACACCTTATGATGGAAGAATGAAAGCGATGTTATTAATTGCGGTAGTTCCATTGGTTGTACTATTGGCACAGCCTTTAGGAGACATCAGTTTTTGGATGCCTGTATTGTTAATAGGTGTAGCAGCTTCTGCGCATCAGGCTTGGAGCGCCAATTTATTCACTACCGTTTCAGACATGTTTCCTAAAAAATCAATTGCATCTGTAATTGGTATTGGAGGTATGGCTGGAGGATTAGGCGGTGTGATTGTAACCAAAACAGGGGGTGCACTATTTGATAAATACAAAGCGTTAGGACATATCCAAACGGGATATACCATCATGTTTGCGTTTTGTGCAGTAGCCTATTTATTGGCTTGGTTTTTAATGAAGTCATTGGTGCCAAAATACAAAGCAATTGTGGCGTAGTCGTTTATTCAAATAGGAGATTCGTTAAACAAAACGGTTGTTTCTTCAATAATTTTAGAAAAAACGTTAAAATAATTGCGCTAAAATTTATGATTGTAAAAAGATAAAACTAATTTTAAAAAAGAGCAAAACCCTTTCCGGCAACGATGCCAATAATTTAAATTAAAAAAAAATTAACATAAGTTAAATTTATTTAGATAGTTTTAAATATTCTTTTAAAAAATTAGAAATTATATCTCATATCCGGTAAAATAATATTGAAAACTAAACAATAGCTTACGCATCAAACTAAAATTTTATAATTTGCAACAAAAATTGTGAAATTTTAAATTATAATTATCCGCAACCCTTACCGAAAGCAATAAATCTTATAAAAAACTAAACCCCAAATAAAAGTATCGACCACATGAAAAATTTTTTACTCATCGTTACTTTAATTTTATTGTACTTTTTTAATGTGGAAGCGCAAACTCCTGCAGTTGGAGATTATAGAACTGTAGCTTCTGGAAGTTGGCATACCCTTGCAACTTGGCAAGTGAGAACAGGCGTTAATACTTGGACAGCTGCAACAGTCTTACCATCTTCCACAAATAATGTATATATACAAATCGGCAATTTAATTACAGTTACAACAGCTGATGCGGCTTGTAAAGATTTGCATGTTTATAATAACGCTGCGTCTCTTACTATCAATTCAACGTTTAACGTAAATGTGTCTGGAAAAATAAGGGCTATGATTGGCCAAACAGCAGCAGAAATTGGTACTGGTGCAGATGGCACTTATACAGGAACAAGTACAGCAACTGGTTTTGCCGCAATGATTGCAACTTCAAGCACTGGCTTACTGCGTTTAGTTGGTGGGGGTACTAGCGGTGTTCGACCTATAATAATCGCAGGAGAATGGACTGGTAGCGGCAACTCAAATTTAAACATAGAGTTTGCCTTAGATGCTGGAATTGTAGGTACTTTGGCAGATGGTTTCAAAGGTAAAAAAATAATAGTTTCAAGTGGTTCTATTACAGCGAGTAAGATATTAGCTTGTAATACAGCCACTGCAATAACAGATACTAGTATTGTTGTTAGAAATGGGGCTAAATTAACCAGTGCAGTTAGTACTTCTTATGCTATTGCAGGTTCTAGTACTTCAAAGTGCAATTTGATTGTAATCCAAACAGGTGGTACTTTGGAATTTACAGGAGCTACTCCAAACATGAGTACAACAAAATTTGTAAATAGTGGTACAGTTTTATACACCTCGTTAGTAGCGCAGAGCTTGGTACAAAATTCTGGTTTAGATGCAGCTTCGCCAGGTCTTTCTACTGCACAACTAAATACAAATACATCTGGTGTTGGCGGATATAACAATATTCAAATTTCAGGAACAACGGTACATACTGTTAATGCATTGTCTGCCATTAGCATCAGCGGTAGTTTGCAAGTAGATGTAGGGATTACATTGGATATGAGTTTGGTTGGAGGTTATGATATTACTGGAGCACTTACTTCTGTAAATAATAACGGCACTATAAGAACATACAGCACGAGTGCGGCGCCAATTCCTGCAGGTAAAGATTGGCAAGGATTGGGAGCAACTGGAACAGTAAATTATGCAGTTGGTTCGGGTGGTACTGGTCAAACAGTAGTAACAGGAACGTATAGAAATCTTTCAATTTCAAATACAAATGCAGGATTAGGGAGAACGATTTTTCAGGCAGGTGTAATTAATATTTCTGGTAGTTTCACACTTGCCGCAGCTTCAACATCAACAACAAATGTGGTTACGGGTAATACAATAAATTTTACCAATGCAAGTGGTGGCCAAACCATTCCTGCTACAAACTATAACAATTTATCAATTACATCAAATGCAACAGTAAATCAGTCGTTAGCCACCGGGACAATATTTGTTCAAGGAGTTTTTAATCCAGGCAGTTTTCCAAATATGTTTTTTATTGCTTCCCCGCATACCTTTAATTTCTATAATTCAACTGGTGGTCAAAATATTCCAAAATTCAATTACAACAATTTAACGGTAAGTAATGCAAGTGGAAACACAACCGTCGCAGCTGATACCATTGGCGTGTCAGGTGTATTTACAAAAGGTGTTGGCACATATAACTTAACGCCAACTACCGATAATACATTTAATTTTAATTTAGCAGCAGGTGGGCAAACCATACCTGCATTCAATTACTACAATTTAATTATCTCTGATGCGTCTGCACCTTCTTCAAACAATACGATAACATCCGACATTAATGTAACAAACAGTGTGCGTCTTGCAGGAAAATTCGGATTGCAAACAAGTGCTTTCAAAATAATTTATGGAGCAAATGCAACATTGTTTTTCAGCGGAGGGACTTCAACTTTAAATACTTTCAAAACAAGTCCATTTTGGCCAGAAACCTCTGGGCCAACAAACGTAACTGTAAACAGTGGAACTTTGCAATTTGAAGCGCCATCAGCACCTAATACTTTTACTGTCTCAAATGTTCAGCTAACAAATAATATTGCTACAATTACAACTTCTGGTACACATAATTTTGTAGCTGGCAATTCAGTTACATTAGGTGGCCTAAATACATCAGAATTTGGCTTTGTTTTTGGAGGTACGTTTACGATTGCTACTACTCCTCCAGTAACGGCAAACACTTTTTCATTCGCATTAACTTATCCTGATGTGCCAAGTACAGTGGTAATTGGTGGAGTAGCGATTGCAAATATTACCCGAACTATTCCAGGATTATTAAGATTAGACGGTGGTAGATTAAGGGTAAATGCGGGCAATTTTTTACGAATGGGCGGTGGTTCTACCATTATTAGAAATTCTGAAGTTAGTAAACTTACATTATCCAATGGATTTTTAGCTTTAGGAAGTACGTCAGCAGATAAAGTAAACATCATCATTGGCGCTACCATGTTTGATGATAATGAGTTTGCCAGTTTTACTACACCTGGAGGATATGGTACATTAACTTTAAACTCGGGCATTCGTTACAACCTGAGTGGCTCTAGAACCATTGTTGATTTAAATGCTTTAGGTGCTTCGCAATTAAGTTTAAAAGATACCAGCAATTTTTATATTAATGGCGATATTTTGCCAACTAGCACAGGAACGATTTCAGGTAAACCCAATGCCAATTTGCATTTTTTGGGAGCAAATCCTAATGCTTTGTCTACATCATTAAAATTCACAACAGACTCTGCAAACTTAGGCTTTCTAAGAATTTCTCGTAGTGGGTTAAATGCTCAAATACAATTGGGTACTGCTGTAAATTTAACTGGCAATCTATTGTTATCAAATGGAACATTAAATATTGGTACCACTGACGTTTTGGTTGGAGGCGATATTATTGGTTCAGGGATAGTGATAGGTGCTGGCAAAATAAAAATGACGGGCGCCAATAAAAACATTACTGGAAATCCAAGCTTGAATAATTTAGAAGTCGCTTCAGGAGCTTCAATCAGCGGCGCTTCCGGTTGTTCGGCCATCATTTCGGGAACGTTAACAATGAGTGGTGGTAACATTGCCATTGGAAGTGGCAACACCCTTTTGATGAAAAACAATTCAACCATTATTCGCAATTCGGGGGATATCAACAATAATAGTGGTACGATGGCAATTGGGCAAGCAGGTTCGGATCTAATGAATTTGTTTATAAATAGTAGCCTAACCTCATCAAATGAATTGCCCGGAAGTACAACAGGTAAGGTAGATTTGACCATTGCTGACGGTGTTACATATACGCTAAAAAGCAACAATAAAACCGTAAGAAATTTAACCGTAAATAGTGGCGAATTGGCAACGGACCCATTCGATTTTTCAAATACCTACAATCTTGCATCAACTGATAATGTTACCGTTTTAGGCAATTTTAGTTTAAGTGCAACACTCATTGTTCAAGGCACTTTTAAATTTGGAAATGTTTCTAGTAAAACTTTTGCTTCAAATGGGTTCCTTAATTTACGTAGTAAAAAAAGTGGAACAGGTTATATTGCAGATGTCACAAATAATGGCGCAAATTTGGGCAATACAATTTCTGGAGATGTTTGGACAGAACGTTTTATTTCAAACATAAAAAATACAATTCAGGATACAGGGCGTAGCTTAAAAGCATGGCGTTTATTATCACCGCCAACGAAACATAATGCACAAACCATTAATGAAGCTTGGCAAGAAGGTGGAGCAGGAAATTTATCTAACCCCAACCCTGGTTATGGTACAAATATGTCTGGCTCTGGAGCTGGTTTTGATCAACCTGGAGGAACATCCATAAAAGTTTTTGATATTGCTACTCAGTCTTGGGCTGGATTATCTACCACCAATACAAATTTTATTGCCAATAAGGCATATATGGTTTTTGTAAGAGGAAGTCGTGCCAAATATCAAATGTCAGATATACCAGATACAACAGTATTGAGAGAAAAAGGTGAATTGAATATTGGAGATGTTACTGTTGCACTAGGCACTGGAGCCAATCAATTTGTATCGGTTGCCAATCCTTATGCATCTGCAATCAACTACAACAGTGCCAACACAATAAAATCTGGGTTGACCAATGTATATTATTTATATGACCCAAGGGTAGGGGTTAATGGTGGATGGGTAACAATCGATGCAGCAGGTAATCCAACGCCTATAACGCTTACATATACCAATGCTTCCAATACGCAAATACAATCAGGTCAAGGGTTCCTGGTTAAAACAGGTTCGGGTGGTGCAGGGTCAATAACTTTTAAAGAAGCTTCAAAGTTCAACGGAAGTTCAAATGTGCTGAGAGAGAATCAAGTGTTTTCTTCATTCAGAACCAATGTATATAAAATGACCAATGGTGTAGCCGAAATAGTAGACGGAGTTACACAAATGCTTGATAATGCTAACACAAATGATTTGAATGATGAAGATGCAAGTAAAATGGTGAATATTGGTGAAAATTTTGCATTGATGGTAAACAACAAACAATTGTCAATAGAAACTAGAAAGCCTTTTTTATTAAGTGACACCATCAACTACAACATGACACAAATGAAGCAAGCAACTTATCAGCTTCAATTTGTACCTCAAAATATCAACTACAATAATTTAAAACCAATACTATTAGATCAATATTTACAAACAGAAACGGAATTGTCATTTGCATCAACAACAACTTACAATTTCGTGGTGTCAAATAATCCTGGAGCCAATTCAAGCAGTCGTTTCAAAATTGTATTTAGACCAGTAACTACTTTGCCGGTAACTTTTATCGATATAAAAGCATCCGTTCAATCAAAACAAGTAAATGTAAAATGGAACGTTGATCAAGAAGTTAACATTCAACGTTACGCAATTTTACGTTCAACAAACGGAGTTGATTTTTCAGAGATTGGGAATTTGGATGCAATGCAATTAAATGCTTATCATTTCGTAGATCAACATCCTGAGAAAGGGAATAATTATTATAAAGTTAAAAGTATTGGAATCGACGGAAGTATTCAATATAGCAAAATCGCTTCTATAAAATTTGGAACAAATTCTCAAATGATAACGATCTCGCCTAATCCAGTTGGGAAAGACGGCATATTTTACATAACTGGCTTGATGAATAACGTTTTAGATATTCAGATTAGTTTAATTGATGCAACAGGAAGAAAAGTGTATCAAAACAAGGTGGTTTATACAAATGGAAATCAGATTCGTGTAGTATTACCAAAATCAATAAATGCTGGTGTATATCAGATTTGTTTAAATGGAACCGGTTTATCCATTTGCGAATCTCTAATAATTAAATAATTGTGTTGAAAATCATATAAAAGAGTTATAAAAAGATATATGAAAAATGCGGTTTCGATAATTATAAATATCGTTGCCGGTAACGATTGCAAAGAATAAAATTAATGGTTTTCTATGATTGTTTCGGGAACGTTGACAAATTTCAAAATAGTTCCTTAAATAATTAGATTTTTATCAACATCATTAATATTGTTTTGGCATTTGTTAAGCCATAAATTAGTAATTAATTAACATAGTTTTCCGTATCCTATCATAAACATCCCTACGTACCGTATTATAATTAGTTATTACGACCCTCAAAAAACAAGAATTAATAAAATAATTATTTCAATTTCATTGCTATTACGCAATGGAATAAACCAAATGCAAACCAATTCATTAAACATGAAGTCATTTACATCCAATCAAACAAACATGAAATCTAGCATGGAAAACAACGTGAAATTTGTTTCAGGGTTTTCAAGGAGCACCCAAAATCAATCCTTATTCAGTAAGTTTTTACTGGTATTTGGTTTGATTTTTTCATTTTTTATAGGAGGCTTAAATGCGCAAACATCCTATACTACAGCAGGTACATACACATGGACTTGTCCTGCTGGAGTAACCTCAATTCAAGTTGAAGCTTGGGGCGGTGGAGGCGGCGGTGCCGGTGTTGGTAGTTCTGCCAATAATTATGTTGGTGGAGGTGGTGCTGGTGGTAACTATTCAAAAGCAACCATTAGTGTTACACCTTTACAAACTTATGTGGTTACCGTTGGTGCTGGAGGAAATGGTGGAGGAACTTCATCTTCGGGTTCGTTTGGTTTAAGTGGAGGAACAACCTCGTTTAGTACTTTGTTATATGCTAGTGGTGGAACTGGTGGTCATGGTGGAACTGCTTCTCAAAAGGCAGGACTTGGTGGTGTTAATGGAGGTATTCACTATATCACAGTAACTGGAGGATCTAGTTATACTTCAGCACCTACTGTAACAATTGGTACAGCTTGGACATCAGGAGCAACATATACTTTAAATCAACAAGTTTTTAATGCAAGTAAATTATATACAGTAACTACTGCTGGGACTTCAGGTACAGTTGCACCTACACACTCTAGCGGCGCAGTAGTAGCAACTGGAGGAACGGCTACATTGACTTATGCAGGTGTTGCTGCCACAGGAACTTCGAGTCTCGGAACTGGTGTTGTTTCTTATGTACAAATAACAAATGCAGGATCAGGATATACAACAGCACCAACTATAACCTTGACTGGTGGTGGCGGAACAGGTGCAACTGCAACTGCAGTTATTAATGCAGTAAATGTAACAGGGGCTACAACTTCTTATATTGGAGGTAGTGGATCGGCAGGTGTTTATATAGCTTCTTGTGCATCTAATTTAAGTGGCGCGGGCGGTTCTTCAGCGGGCACAGGATCAAATGGTAATAATGCAACAAGTGCAACTGTAACTGGGACAGTTTGTTCTACTGCTGTGTTTAATGCAGCTACTTTAGGTGCTGCAGTAACAGGTGGTGGAGCAGGTGCTGGGCCAACAACGGTTTCAGGTACTGCAAATGCAGCTGCCCAAGTAGGTGGCGGTGGTGGTGGTGCTGCCGGTGTTTCAAAAACAGGTGGTGCGGGATATCAAGGTAAAGTTGTAATTACTTATCCTTCAATTTCAACAAGTGGTACATTACTTGGGTTCGCTACAACATTAGGTAATGCGTCTGCTTCACAAAATTTTTCTATTTCAGGTTCTAGTTTAAATGATGGAATTTTAGTTACAGCCCCTGCTGGATTTGAGGTGTCTACTGACAATACTTCTTTCAGTTCATCATTAACTGTTTCAGCTTCAAGCGGTACAGTTGCTTCAACTACTATTTATGTTAGAATCGCTGCTTCTGCTACAGAGGGCAGTTATAATGGACTTAATATCGTATTAACAAGTACAGGAGCGGCTACAACAAATGTGGCTATTCCAAATAGTTCTGTAACAGCTTCTGCTGTTCCTACAATTACATCAACTTCTAATGCTTTATCAGCTTTTGGTAATGTAGCTGCTGGTTCTAGTAGCTCATCTTCTAGCTTTATTATAGCAGGTAACAATTTAACTGATAGTGTTATAGTAACTGCACCAACAAATTTCGAGGTATCTACTTCAAGCACTACTGGATTCACTTCTAGATTAGCATTTGCTCAAACTAGTGGATCCCTTACAAGTACAACAATATACGCACGTTTTAGCCCAACAGGTTTAGGATCAAATTCTGGTAATGTAACTGTTTCTTCAACAGGAGCATCATCTCAACTTGTTTCTGTATCAGGTTCAATTGGTACTTTCTTTTATCAATCAGGTTCATTGTCATCAACTTCAAGTTGGACAAGTTTAGCTAATGGATCAGGTTCAAATCCGGCTGATTTTACAACAGCGGGTATAACATATAAAATATTAAATAGTGCAACTACGGATGCCGCTTGGACAGTTTCTGGAACGGGTTCTAAAATTGTTTTAGGTGATGCATCTGCTGCAGCAACTACATTAACCATTTCATCTGCTGGTGCAATTACCGGTACTATTGATATTGCTGCGGCTTCAAGTGGTTCTAACAGTTTGATTTTATCTAACTTAACCGTTCCAACATTTGGTGCATTACACAGTACATCAGAAGTACATTGTCGTGCAGGATTTAATTTGTCAACAGTACCTACCGATGGATTGGGATTTGGTAAATTAATTATGGATGGCGGAAGTGGTTTCACTGTTAGCTTATTGGTTACCGGAAATACCATTATTCAAAATGCATTGGTTGTAGATGCGGGTTCTAAATTTTCAACAAGTGCAAGTTCTACAAACTTTATCACCATAAACAGTGGTGGTTCTGCAACAATTAATGGAACCATTTTTGTATCAAAAGCAAAAGGTTTAATCGTTGCTGGTGTTAATGGATCTAATGGTGGTGCTATCGGGTTCTTAGGAACGGATAATTTGACATTGGGTGCTGCAAGTACAGTAGAGTACAACAAAGGAACGAATGCAAGTACTTACAATATTTCTCCAAGATCAGATTATTTCAACTTAACCGTTTCTGGTTTGGATAATCCTAAAGCGTTTACTGCCGCTACAACTGTGTCTGGTACATTTACTTTAAATATTACAGGAACAAGTACAATTACAGGGTCTGGCTTTTTGACTTTAGCAAATGGCGCTTCAATTGTTAGAACAGCTGGTGCTTTAGATGCTGCTCCAAGTTTTGGTTCATCTGTAAATGTAACCCTTGGTGGTTCAACTGCTTATTTTACAGGTTTTGAAATTCCTTCAACTTCATCAGTATTAAACAACCTTACAGTGAATAATGCTGGGGGTGTAAGTATGGGTGGAAATGTAACCGTAAATGGCGTACTTACGTTAACAGCTGGAACTTTCGCAGTATCTGGTAACACACTTACAATTAATGGTACTACATCTGGTGCAGGTTCGCTTGCAACTTCATCATCTTCTAATTTAGTTTATGGTGGTTCAAGTGCTGGTCCAATTACAATACCAGCTGGCGTTTCAGCAATCAATAATTTAACCTTAAACAACAGTTCAGCTGCAACTTACAATGCATCAGCAGCACTAACAGTTAGCGGTACACTAGCACTTACTAGCGGATCTTTAGCAATGGGTGCAAATGCACTTACGTTAAATGGTCCAGCTATTTCAGGTTCGGGTTCATTAACCATGACTGGAGCGTTGACATACGGTGGAACAGATGCTGGTCCTTTTACCATTCCATCTTCAATTACTTCTTTAACAAGCTTGACTTTAAACAATACCAATTCAACTCCTGCAACAGTAACGATGGGTTCTAATATCGTTTGTTCAGGAGCATTAACACTTACAAGTGGTACATTAAATGATGGTGGATTTATGTTGTCTGTTGGCGGAAACATCGCAGGTACTGGTACGCATACAGGCACTGGAGAAATTAAAATGACCGGTTCTTCAAAAACAATTTCAGCAGTAACATTGAAAAACTTTGAAGTTGGAACAGGTGCATCAGTAACTACTGCAGCTGCAACTTTTACAGGTAATTTCGATATGAACGGCGGAAACTTTACAGCAGGATTAGGGAATGTGGTTACGTTTAATAATGGCGTAGTAATCACAAGAACTACTGGTAATTTAACGCAAAGTAGTGGTCAGTATAAATTTGGAAACAACGCTAATGATGTTATCAATGTTATCATCAATGGTAGTTTTAATGCTTCAAGTGAATTGCCATCAACTAGTGCAACTTATTATATTGGAAAAATAAATTTAACCGTAAATGCTGGCAAGACATTAACTTTTGCAAATTCAAACAGAGTAATCAACGATTTAGTTTTAAATGGAACAATCAATGATGCAGATCAATTCTTTACAGTAAAAGGAAACATCACCGGAACTGGAACTTATGCACCAGGTCCTTTAAACAGAGCTAAATTAACCATTGGAGGTAACACTACAACAACTTCAATAAGTGGCGTTACATTACATAAAGTTGATTTAAATAATACAAATGGATTTACATTAACTGGAAACGTTGTTGTTAATGATACATTATCATTAACAACAGGAATCGTTACAACTGGAGCTAATGTGTTAACTGCTAAAAAAGTAGTTAATCGTACAAATGGTTGGGTAAATGGCAATTTTAAGGAGTTTATTTTCGCAAACGCTACTTCAACCAATTTTGAATTGGGAAATACTACATCTTATTTACCAGTTAGTTTTACATTGAACGGAACAATTGCTGATTCAACAGGTAGTTTAACCGTTGGCGCAACTTCTGGAGATCATCCTCAAATTGCTTCTTCTCATTTGAATAGCAATAAGAGCATCAATAAATATTTCACCATTACGGAAAGTTCAACAATAAATGGATTGACATCATACAGCCCAACATTTAATTTTGCTGCCGGCGATATCGATGCATCAGTTAATATGTCGAATGTTCGTATTAAAAGATACAGTGCAGGAACATGGAGCAATGTAACAGTTGCTTCAAGCACGTCAACTTCAATAACTGCAAGTGGTGTAACTGGTTTTGGTGAATTTGCTTTTGCTGAAATTGAAACCCCAGTAATTTCAGGTGCAACAACAACAAGTGCATTTGTGACAGAATTTGGAACAGCATCTGCTGCTCAAACGTTCTCAATTGGAGCGTCTCACTTAGTAGCGGATTTAACAGCTACTGCTCCAGCAGGATTTGAAGTTTCTACAGATAGTGCTACATACTCAAGTTCTGTAACTTTTGTGCCAAATGACGGTACAGTTAGTGGCAGATTAAGCATCAGATTATCATCATCAGCACCGGTTGCAGGTGTGTACAATTCAAAAAACATTGTATTGTCAAGCACAGGTGCAACTTCAGTAAATATCACAACACCTGCTTCAGGTAACGTAGTAACTGCACCAGCTGGTGCGCCTTCAATGTCTGCATCTACAGTAACTTCAATCACTGAAAATTCAGCTGTATTAGGTGCAACTATTGATTCTGATAACAGCAGTGCTATTACTTCAAGAGGTACTGTTTATAACTCTACAAATACAGTTACAACAGACAATAACAATTTAGTAGATGGCAGTACATCTACAGGAACATTTACACAATCAAGAACAGGGTTGTCTCCTCAAACAAAATATTATTTTGCAGGATATGCCATCAATGCAATAGCAACGGGTTATTCTAATGTAAGCATTTTCTTCACATTGTCTAATCCACCATCAAGTGCAGCAACTTCGTTCACCGCTACACCTGCATCTGGAGATCAAATAAATTTAACTTGGTCTGCAGCTACATTCCCATCAACTGGGGCATCTGTAAATGGTTATGTTGTAGTTAGAGCATTGTCAGGCACTACGCCATCTATCAGCAACACCAACGGACAAGCGCCAGTGGCTGGTTCGGGTTCAACAATTGTAAGCAGCTCAATCTCAGGATCTGCAACATCAGCATCTTCAACAGGATTGACAGGAAGTACAGCGTATGATTTCACCATCATTCCATTTACATGGGATGGTGTGAATGCTGAAACATACCATTATTACACAACAAGTGCTGCTACAGCAAGTGCTACAACTGTAGCGCCATTGCCAACAGCACAAGCAACAGATTTGAATTTTACAAACGTTACTTGTAATAGTTTAACAGCAAATTGGTCTGCAGCATCTGGAAGCCCTGAAGGATACATCGTTCTTCAAAGTAGTGGTGCAACACCAAATACAAATCCTTCATCTACAACTACATATTCAGTTGGTAACACAATTGGAAATGCAACAGTAGCTTATGTAGGTTCTGGTACTTCAGTTGCTTTGTCATCAATTGTTGACAATACAACTTACTTTGTAAAAATTTACAGCTACAATGGAACAGGTGGTCAAATCAGCTATTTAACTTCTTCTCCTTTATCAGGAAGTCAATTGACAAGCTTGCCAAATGTTTCAATTGCAACGGCAGCATCAAGCATTACAAGTTCTGGCTTTACAGCCAGTTGGAATGCAGCAAATTGTGCTTCTAGTTATTTATTGGATATCAGTGAAAATGATAGTTTGAGATCAAGACAAAATCTTGTAAAATGGTCATTTGCAAATAATAGAAACGGTACAGTATTAACGCCTGATTCAGCAAATACCAATATTAATAACAGAACAAAAACAATTTCTGTAACGCCTTCTACTTCAATAAACGGTCAGTTAGGTGCATTGTCTTCACCAGATTCAAGTATTAGTGCATCAACTTGGACAACTGTTGGTAAACATTGGATGGTAGAATTAAATACAACAGGATACGATTATTTAAGACTTTCTTCAGCACAACGTTCTACATCAACTGGTCCAAGAGATTTTAGATTGGAATACAGAGTTGGAACAGTTGGAACTTGGACAACACTAACGGATACCATTAAGGTTGCCAATGATTTTACAACTGGTGTAGTAAATAATTTACCATTACCTGCAGCATGTTCAAATCAACCATCAGTATTCTTACGTTGGATTACATTGACAACTATAAACACTTCAGGTGGATCTGCGACAGGTCAAAGCAGAATTGATGAAATATCAGTTACGGGTGTTACCAATAGTTTTGTTACAGGATTAGGAAATATTCCTGTAAGTGGAACATCTTATACAGCAACAGGATTGTCATCAAATAAATTTTACTATTACAGGGTACGTACTGTTGGGGCAAACTCTACAACAGATGGTTCAAATGTAATAGCAGTAAGAACTTCAGCTAATCCTGCTAATGCAGATTATAGAACAAAAGCAAGTGGTAGTTTTTCAAATGCTAGTATTTGGGAATATGCTGACGGAGATGGATATACGGCTGCTACTTCAGCACCAACATCTGCAAGCAACATTACCATTAGTTTAAATGACTCTGTAAATTTAGGTTCAGACTTTAGTTTGGATTCATTGAAATCTTTAACAGTAAAGGGTAAGCTTGACGTTGATTCAAACAAGGTTTCTGGAAAAGGATCATTTGTTTTAGATTCTACTGCAACAATTTATGCAGGTCATTCTGGTGGTATTAATGGAAGTATCTTAACTACAAAAACGTTAAGTACAAAAGCCAACTACCAATTTGATGGTGATGTAAATCAAACTACCGCTGGTCTTCCGAATACATTAACAGGTAATGTAACCATTGCAGGTACTGCAGTAGTTTCTTTAGAAACTGCGAAAACGGTAAACACACCTGGAGCATTAACTGTTAAGAATGGTGCAGGATTCAGTTTTGGAACACCAACTGCAACTGCTTCATTAAATGGTACTGGTTCTTTCATAGCAAGAACCGGAAGTACTGTAATCATTACTTTTGCTGCTGGTATCAATAGCACAGGAACTACAGGTGGCGCTCTTCGTACTACTGGAAGAACATTTGAAAATAATGTAAACTACAACTTCAGTAAAAGTGACACATCAACCTCACAGTTGAAATCAAATTTTGGTACTGCATTCGGTACAGAAATTACAAGTATCAACAATTTGACAATTAATAACACAAGAGGTGTAATGGATACCATTACAGGTAGTCCTTCAATAACCATTAATGGTGTATTGAATTTTGTATCTGGACATTTATATAAAAAATCAAACAACATTATTTTAGCACAAGGTGCTAGCGTAACCGGATCTTCTAATGGTTGGGTTATAGGAAGTAACCTTCAAAAATATATTGCAACAGGATCAACAACTACAACGTTTGAAGTAGGTACAGATTCATTGAATTATGCTCCAGTTAATGTAACATTCGATAACGTTACAACTGCAGGTAATTTAACCGTTTCTCAAATTGTTGCAGCTCATCCAAATATTGCAACTTCAAACATCAGTCAAACCAATCGTTTAAATTTCTATACAAATTTAAATAGCAACGATTTAGTGTTTGATACTTATTCAATTGATTTCGGATTTACTTCAGGTAATATTTTAAATAGTGCAGTTGCTGCCAATTTCAAGGTTGGAAAATATAACAGCGGATGGTCTTTCCCAACACTTACAACAGCAACAGCTACCAATACAGCGGTTTCAGGAGTAAATACTTTTGGATCATTCTTAATTGGAGAAAGCTGTTCTAATACAGGTGTTGAAACAGTTGTTGCTTGTGATTCTTACACATGGAAAGGAGTAACGTATACTGCTTCAACAAATACACCAACATTTGCAACAACTAACGTTTCTGGTTGTGATTCAGTAGTTACTTTGAATTTAACCATAAACAGTTCTTCATCATCAAGCTTCATTGCATCGGGTTGCAACAGCTATTCATTGCCTTGGGGAGGAACTGTTACAGCATCAGGCGCTTACACAAACACATACCAAACTTCATCAGGTTGTGATTCAGTAGTTACAGCGAATGTTACGATCAATATAGGATCAACTTCAACTACAACAGAAACAGCATGTAACGCATTCTTATGGAATGGCACAACATATACGGCATCTGGAGTTTATACCTTCAGTGTTGCAAATGCTTCAGGTTGTGATTCAGTAGCAACGTTGAACTTAACTATTAAAAATAGCAGTTCATCATCTGCAACAGAATCAGCTTGTAACTCATTCTTGTGGAATGGTACAACTTACACAACTAGTGGTGTGAAAACATTCACTACTACAAATGCATTAGGTTGTGATTCAGTAGCAACGTTAAACTTAACTATCAGAAATAGTACGTCATCTTCTGCAACAGAATCTGCTTGTAATTCATACTTATGGAATGGTACAACATATACAGCTTCTGGTGTGTACACATATAGTGGTACAAATGCTGCAGGTTGTGATTCAGTGGCTACATTAAATTTAACCATTAAAGCAAGCACATCTTCTACGATTTCTGCTACTGCATGTGATTCTTATAATTTACCATGGGGAGTTACTGCAACCGCTAGCGGAGAATATGCACATACATATCAAAATGCAGTGGGTTGTGATTCAGTAGTTACGGCTTACATTACAATAGTTGCAAGCTCTATTACTACTACCACGATTTCAAATTGTAGTTCATATACATGGTCTGTAAATAGTACTACCTACACTTCAAGTGGTTCTTATAGTGTTGTTACAGGTTGTAATACAGAGTTGTTGAATTTAACCATTAAACAACCAACTTCATCATCTGCTACAGAATCTGCTTGTAACTCATTCTTATGGAATGGTACAACATACACTGCATCTGGTGTTTATACATTTAATGGTACAAATGCAGCAGGTTGTGATTCAGTAGCAACATTGAACTTGACCATTAATACACCATCGGCTAGTTCTGCTTCTGTTTCAATTTGTTCAAATGAACTTCCATACATATGGAATTCAACTGAGTACACAGCTACTGGCGTTTACACATTCACTAGTACCAACGCAGCGGGTTGTGATTCAGTAGCAACGTTGAACTTAACGGTTAATGCATGTACTACTACGTTAAATGTAACTGCATTCTTAGAAGGATTCTACACAGGTAGCGGAACAATGACTCCTAATTTGTATAACATCGGCATCAGCACGGACGATACAGAAACAGATAGCGTACAAGTTAACTTATGGAGTGCTGCTAATTTATCTGCAGCAACACCTGATTACAGTGTTACAGCGGTATTACATACTGATGGTACATTAACAGCTGTGTTCCCAGGTGCTACATTAAACAACAGTTACTATATCGCGTTGAAACACAGAAATAGCATTGAAACATGGAGTGCAGCGCCAGTAACGATAGCGTCAACAACTAGCTACGACTTTAGCACAAGCTTAAGTTCAGCGTATAACGATGGATTTAACAATCCGTTAAAATCAGTAAGTGGCGGTAAGTATGCGTTATATGCAGGAGATGTAAATCAGGATGGAACGATAGATTTATTTGACGTCCAAATTACAGAGAACAACGCTGCGGGATTATTATTTGGTTACGATGCGAGTGATTGTAATGGAGATGGATTAACGGATATCTTCGACATCCAGTTGATCGAGAACAACGGTACATTATTAATCTTTGCATCACGTCCATATTAATAATTTAGAAAATAGAAAAACAATGCGTATTTTAACAAATAAAATAAATCAAATGACACAAAAAACATCGTTACTAAAGTATGTAATGTCACTTATGTTGGTTATGT
>JAIYAN010000001.1 GCA_027489035.1 Chitinophagaceae bacterium | reverse complement strand
GGGCACTCAAACTGCTACTTTAACTAATGTTGCAGGTTGTGATAGCTTGGCAACACTGACATTGAGTGTTAGTACAACAAGTAGTAGCATAACAAATTTATCATTATGTCAGAATCAGCTACCATATGTTTGGAATGGCAATAATTACAATAGCGCTGGAGCATATACATTTGGGCCGGTGCCTAACTCAGTTAACTGTGATAGTATAGCGATATTGAATTTGGCAATTAAACTTGAAACTCAAAGCATCACAAACATTACACGTTGTGACAATCAATTGCCATATTCTTGGAACGGAACAAACTACAATGGAGCCGGGGCTTATACATTTACAACAACCAATGCTGCAGGCTGTGATAGCTTGGCGATTGTAAATCTTACAGTAACTAATACTACTCAGAGCATAACCAATGTTACTCGATGTAACAATCAATTGCCATACAATTGGAACGGCACAAACTATAATGCAGCAGGAGCTTACACTTTTACAACAATAAATGCAGCAGGATGTGATAGTTTGGCGATAGTGAATCTTACGGTAACTATCACCACGCAAAGCATTACAAATATTACTCGTTGCAATAATCAATTGCCATACAATTGGAATGGAACAAACTACAATATTGCTAGCACTTACACTTTCACAACAACAAACGGAGCAGGATGTGATAGTTTAGCGATTATAAATCTTACGGTTACAAATACAATTCAAAGCGTTACAAATATTACTCGTTGCAACAATCAGTTGCCTTACAACTGGAATGGGACAAATTACAATACAGCAGGGGTTTATACATTTAGTACAACAAACACTGCAGGATGTGATAGTTTAGCGATAGTCAATCTTACTGTGCCTAACACCACACAAAGCACAACCATCATTACTCGTTGCAACAATCAATTGCCATACAACTGGAATGGAACAAATTACAATGCAGCAGGGACTTATACATTTAGTATAACAAATGCTGCTGGTTGTGATAGTTTAGCAATTGTAAATCTTACAATAACAAATACCACTCAAAGTATTACCGACATTACGCTTTGCAACAATCAATTGCCATACAACTGGAACGGAACAAACTACAATTCTGCTGGTACTTACACTTTTACAACAACAAACGTCGCAGGATGTGATAGCTTGGCGATTGTGAATTTATCTATAAATAATACAACTCAAAGCACATCCAACATTACCCGTTGTAACAATCAATTACCATACAATTGGAATGGAGCAAATTACAGTACAGCAGGAGCTTATACATATACAACATCAAATGCTGCAGGTTGTGATAGTTTAGCAATTGTAAATCTCACAGTAGCAAATACTACTTTGAGCACAATCAATGTTACTCGTTGTAATAATCAATTGCCATTCAACTGGAATGGAACCAATTACAATGCTGCGGGATCTTACACATTTACAACAATAAATGCAGCAGGATGTGATAGTATGGCTATAGTGAATCTAACGATAAATAATACAACTCAAAGCACAACCAATGTTACTCGTTGTAATAACCAGTTGCCATTCAACTGGAATGGAACCAATTACAATGCTGCGGGATCATACACATTTACCACAATAAATGCAGCAGGATGTGATAGCTTGGCTATAGTGAATCTAACGATAAATAATACAACTCAAAGCACAACGAACGTGACACGTTGCAACAATCAGTTGCCATTCAATTGGAATGGAACCAATTACAATGCTGCGGGATCTTACACATTTACCACAATAAATGCAGCAGGATGTGATAGTTTGGCGATAGTTAATCTTACGGTGACTAACACAACACAAAGCATAACTAATATCACCCGTTGCAATAATCAATTGCCATACAACTGGAATGGGACGAATTACATTGTTGCTGGAGCTTATACTTTTGCTACAACAAACGCAGCAGGATGTGATAGTTTGGCGATTGTAAATTTATCTATAACAAATACAACTCAGAGCATATCAAACGTTACTCGTTGCAACAATCAATTGCCATTTAACTGGAACGGAACAAATTACAATGCTGCGGGATCTTATACATTTACTACAACTAATGCTGCAGGGTGTGATAGTTTAGCAATTGTAAATCTTTCTATTGCTTTTACAACGACGAGTACAACTACAATAAATATTTGTAGTAATGAATTACCTTATTTGTGGAATGGTCAATCGTTTACATTAGGAGGAACATATATTGTAACACTCGTTAACAATAATGGTTGTGATTCTATTGCAACTTTACAACTTACGGTAAATCCAACGCCACCAAAACCGCAGGTAATATCCAGTCAAACAATTTGTCAATACGCTATTCCTAATTCATTAACTGCTGTTGGAACGTATCCGTTACTATGGTATACAAATCCAGTTGGTGGAGTAGGCAGTTCTATTGCCCCGATTCCATCCACCTCTGTAATTGGCGTTTATAGTTTTTATGTTAGTCAATTTAATGGAAACTGCGAAAGTCCTAGAAGTGAAATCAGAATAAGGGTAGTAAGGAAACCATCTCTTGGAAACGATATTGAGCAACATATTTGCTTTGGAACGTATTTTAATCTTAATGGTGCATTTAATACAGGAAGTCAAACCACTACATGGACTTTTAATAACACCGTGGTTGCAAATCCTAGTAGTATAAATACATCAGGAAATTATCAATTGGTCTTGACAAATTCTTTCGGATGCTCTGATACAGCAAATGTTAATCTTATTGTGCAACCCCAAATAGTAGCTAATGCAGGACCGGATGATATTGCAATTTATAATGATCCATATCAACTTAATGGTTCTGGGGGAATTCAATATTTATGGTCTCCGGCTTCCGTTTTGAATAATTCAACCATTGCTAATCCAATTGCTGTTTTAACAGATGATACTCGATTTATTCTAACCGTTTCTGATAATTTTGGATGCTCAGATAATGACACAGTACTAATCAAAGTATTACAAGGTCCAACATTTTATATTCCGAATGCATTTACGCCAAACGGAGATGGCTTGAATGATAACTTTAAACCTACATATGTTGGAATTCAGCGCCTAGATTATTTTAGGGTTTTTGATAGATACGGCGTTTTGGTTTTTGAGACAAATAATATGGGAAAAGCATGGGATGGGATGTATAAAAGTATCAAACAAAATGCAGGGAATTTTGTGTACATCGTAAAAGGTATCGATAAGTATGGCAAAGAAAAAGTACTTAAAGGAAATGTACTTTTGATTAGGTAGAATTCTTATATAATTGCTATTTTTTTAACTTTTAAAAGATGTTTATTCTGCAGGCAAGAAAATCCACAATAAGATATAGATTAGAAACATGGCACCAGATGATATGCCAAATGTAATGCCTCCAATGGCGAAAAATCCTACTAGAAATATCACCCTGATTAAACCAGCAGAAATGCCCAATGCAGTAGCGAGTCCAGATAATACACCTCCCAAGATTTTGTCGTTATTGTTACGATGCATAATTAGTGGTTGTTTAAATAATTATGATTGATTCGATGCTTTGGTTTTTAATTTTGACTTTTGAATTTTTTATTTGTGTATTTCCGAAGTAAAATGAAATTCTATATCTGGGTTATTGGTTATTTCCGTATTTAAAAACCATTCGCTTTGTGCGAGATAAACAATATTGCCATCTTTATCTGCTGCAATATTGGCTTGTTTGTATTTTGTGAAATCATCCAATTTTTTTGCATCTTTACTCGTTAGCCAACATGCTTTATAAAACGGCAGATTATTCATTTGTACAGAAGCGCCATACTCTTGTAAAAGTCGATATTGTATCACCTCGAATTGAAGCTCACCAACGCAACCAATAATTTTTTTATTGCCACCAAACTGAGTAAACAACTGGGCTACACCCTCATCTGTTAATTGCATCAAGCCCTTTTCGAGCTGCTTGGTTTTCATCGGGTCTTTGTTAGAAACCTCTTTAAATATTTCTGGTGAAAAGCTAGGTATACCCGTGAAATAATATTGTTCACCTTCCGTCAAGGTGTCTCCAATTTTAAAATTCCCTGTGTCGAACAAACCCACAACATCGCCTGGGTATGCTTCTTCAATGACATCTTTTTGACGAGCTAAAAAGCTATATGGATTATTAAAACGAACATCTTTTTCCAATCGAACGTGATTGTAAAAAGTATTTCTCGAAAACTTGCCCGAACATACCCTTAAAAAGGCAATTCTATCTCTATGCTTTGGATCTAAATTGGCATGTATTTTAAAAATAAAACCGCTGAATTTATCTTCTTCCGGATTTACATCGCGTGTTGTTGTGCCACGCGGACGTGGGGTAGGAGCTATTCTTATAAAAGTATTTAGCATCTCTCTAACCCCGAAATTATTTACGGCACTACCAAAAAATACGGGAGCCGTGTTACCTGATAAATAATCTGCTTCATTCAATTCGCCATAAACTCCATCAATTAACTCTACATCTTCTCGTAAAATTTCTGCATTTTTATCGCCAATGATCGAATCTAATTTTGCGTCATTTAAATCGCTTATTTCCAATACATCTTCATCGTTTGCTTTAGTTCCTGCAGTGAATAATACCAGATTTTTTTCATGTAGATTATACACACCTTTAAAATCCTTTCCACTGTTTATAGGCACGGTCATTGGATGAAGTTGAATTTTTAATTCGTTTTCGATTTCTTCCAAAAGGTCGAATCTGTTTTTCCCATCACGATCCATTTTATTGATAAATACAATAACGGGTGTTTTTCGCATCGCAATTACTTCCATCAATCTACGCGTTTGTGCTTCCACACCATTTACGCTGTCTATCACCAAAACCACACTATCTACCGCAGTTAATGTTCTATAGGTATCTTCAGCAAAGTCCTTATGCCCAGGCGTATCTAGTAGATTTATCAAAAAGTCTTTGTATTCAAAAGTCATTACACTCGTTGCAACACTTATACCTCTTTGACGCTCGATTTCCATGAAATCACTCGTTGCATGTTTTTTGATTTTATTGCTTTTTACAGCACCCGCAGTTTGAATGGCGCCACCAAACAACAAGAACTTTTCCGTTAACGTTGTTTTTCCGGCATCCGGGTGAGAAATGATGGCAAATGTTTTCCGCTTATTGATTTCGTTGATATATTTCATAAAGTGGGCAAAGATAAATGATATTCTTATCAGAAATCTTGTCTAAATTGTCCATTTTAATAAAATGGTTATGTATTCAAATCAATTGGTTAATTACTTCAATTGATAATCTACTTTCAATGTAATAGAAGCCGTTTTTAATTTGCTGCTGGTATTAAATGAACCGCCATAGCTAAATGTTTCGTTCACATTTTTTCCTGTAATTTGAAAAACGCCCATATTGGCTTTTTTAATGTTGCCTAAAGATGCACCACTGTTTTTGGCGATAGTTTCTGCTCTTGTTTTGGCATCTTCACTTGCTTTGGCCAAAAGGTCTATTTTTAATTCATTTAATTTAGTGTAGTAATATTCCGGCGTATTTGAATTCAATTCAATTCCCTTTTCCAATAATTCTGTAATTTCTCTCGATAATTTTTCAACTGTTTCTATTGCATGAGATTCTACACGCACATTTCCTGTTAAGGTATAACCTGCAAAACTTGCGCTTATTTCATTTCCTCTATCATCATATTGGCGCTGAAATTCTTTAGTCATGCTTACCGCCGAAAATACAATGCAACTATCTACAATACCTTTCGAATTCAAATAAGTTTTTATTGCCGCTTCATCTTGTTTCAAAGCAGCATAGGCTTCTTTTAATTCCATTGCATTTCTGTTAAACGAGCCACCCCAAACGATTAAATCGCTGGTGAAATCTTTTTCAGACAATCCTGTTACAGAAACGGTTTCAGTAGAGGTGAATTTATATTTATAAGCATTTCCAAGAATTGTTATTCCTATTATTACGGCTAAACAAATTAATAAAGTATTTAAATGTTGTTTCATTTTGTGTTTTTAAATTGATTTTTTAAAGATGTAATTACATAAATATACTTTTTTTTCTAATGGAATTAATTGTTGAAGATGCAATTTTTATAAATTTAATAATTCATCTCATTTACTCGTTCTCAGGTTTGTATAAATCCAACTCGTTTATTCCATTAGAAATTTTAGTATCATCAATGATTATGCCTTTTGAAAAAGCTTCGTTATTTATTTTGTTTAAATCTTTTTCCAATTCTTTGGTGCTAATGGCTTTTGCTCTTTTCTCTATTGGGGGATTTAGTTTTTCAGATCGTTCAAATTCTACAACTTTTTCAAAGATATCTTTTGGTAAATCAGCTTCCGATTTATATGCGAGTTCTATAAATTGTTTGGCAAAAAAACTGTCTATTTGAATGCGTCTTTTAGTAAGATGCGCAAACTTCCCAAGTATCCTGCAAATATTGTCACGCTCTTCCGGACTCAATTGCTCTGCAAATTCATATTCTTCAATCTTCTTTAAACTAAGCATGATTTGTTCAAGTGCATCAACTGAAATAATAAACACATTATAATCAGCCAAGTTGAATACAAATTGAGTCAGTCGTTCTAATGTATTGGTCGGTATCACAAAAAAGATATCCGATTTTACATTTTCATGCTTTGCATATTTTTTCGCAGATTCGGCTTGTGTTTTAATGTAAGTTGGGAAATTACTTAAATCATCTGTAGCTGGACTTTTTGCATCAAAGATTACAAACTCATCGCAAATTTTAATCGTGTTATCTGGTTCTCCTTTGAATGGAACGGCCTCAACATATTCAATGGTATGTTTTTGACAAATGTTTTTTATCAATCCTTTTACATTAATCTGATGCTTGCTCCAGGTTTCTTTAAGTTTATCTCTTCTATTAGCTTCTGCAATGGCTCTATCATTTAATTCCCTATTTCGATCATCTTGAATTTGCGTTCTTATGGCATTCAGTACAACAACATCTTGTTCATATTTATCCCTTCTATTTTTTTCTTCGGCATTTAAATTGTTGTTCTCGTCTCGTGTTTTTAATAACTCAACCTCCATTGATTGATGTTTTTGAGTTAATACAGCCAAATGATTTTCAGATTTGGCAAGATTGATTTTATTGTTTTCATTTTCTGTAATAACGGAGGATAGGTCTTTTTCAATTTTGGTTAATTTGTTTTCTTTTTCTTGAATGATATAATTCAATTTTTCTCTTTCTCCATCATACCTAGAAACGATATCGTTAGCTGCTTTTAAATTTGCATTTGAAGTATTTAATTCCAAAATCAATACATCGTTTTGATTGTTTAATTGTTCAATCAAAGATTCCATTTTTTGAAGATCTGTCACACCATCTATTAATTGCTGTCTGATTTTTCCCCAGCTGAATAATCGTTGAAAAAAATGGATGTTTCTAATAGATTCAATGAGCTTTTTTAAATTGTCGATATTGATATTCATATGGTTGATTTTTAAATGAGGAAGATTATATTTTACAAACTTAAAAGTCCTGATTGGAATCTTTTTACAATCTCAGATTTTATTGAAAATTATTTCAATTGTATTTCTATTACAAACATGGCATTTACTTTTGCTTAATTATGTTAGAAGAAGTAAAACCCACCATTGAAAATTGTTTGCAATTATGCACTGATGCCAATGAGGAATATGAAGCATTTTTGCATAATCCGCCAAAAGATGATTTGGACATTATCGATTGGCGGGTAATTTATAACCCATTATTTGAGTTTGATTTTCCGGTAGATTATCAAAATAACGAAGTTGTTCTTTTGTTTAAAGAATATCATGAAATTAGTGCTGACTATTTTTATAGCCTCATGGAAAAAAATGAACTTGAAAATTTTATGGAGCGGGTATATATTGGTTTTTTGGTTTCTCCCGAATTAAATTTATTTTATCCGGGCTTTACTGCGGTTTCTCCAAAAGATGTTTCTAAAATAAATATTGATATAATTAATGAGGCATTATTAGATAGTCAATACAACTCTTTTTATGTAGATGATTCAGAATTAGTTGTTGATGTCAATACGTTGTCTGTCCCTGCATTTGCTATTTATATCGCTGAAAATAAAACAATGTTTACTGAAAAATCAACTGATATAAAATATGTAGGGCAGTTGATTATTCATAAAAAGAATCTCAACGAATTTGAAGTATTTTTGAATAAAGAAGGCGTTTTTGCTGATTTAGAGCGGGTGAGGTGATTATTTAAACAACATATTTTCATGAAAATTAGTTATCAAAAATACATTCTAGCCATCTCCATTGAACCTGCTTTTTTATGAAATACAATATTGTCGGCAGTAAATAAAAGTTCGTGGCCTATACTGTTGATTCTTTTAGGCTCAGGCACCCCATATTTTTTTGTAACTCTTTAGTAATGGAAGGATTGATATTGATTAATTGTTCAAGTAAATTTCTATAAGACAATTTGCTGGTAAATATAGTATGAATGCCAACATCGCTTCCGTATAAAATGATGCGCATCAAACTTAATCCAATCGTTTTAGGTTTGGAAATTACGATATCCCAAATGTCATCAATTATAAAAAATTGGTAAGAAAGTTTTTCATCTTTCCAGGTGTTTAATGAAAAGTACCTTTTAAAATCTATTCCTTTATTCTTTTTTAAAATCCGTTCTCTTCTGGAGATTTCATCATTTATAATTTTTAGTAATTTCGATTTTTTGTTGATGTTACCTTTACTTGGATCGTCTTTATAAAAATGAATGGCATGTTGCAAATCAATATTCCAGTACGCACATTTTCTACTTGACACAATATAATAATCAGATTGTTTAAAAGGGTAATCTAAATTGGTTAATTGTGTAACAATGTTCTTTAACTGCTCCTCTTCGCAATATGAAATCATCAATAACGGCGACTGAGCTAAATCAATCATCTGGTTATCGCCATTACTGTTTTTGCCTATAATAAGTGGAATGAGCATTTTACTAAATTAATTAATCCCATTAATTTCTTTTCAATATAAATTACCACCATTTAGTTTTAATAAAATTATTTATGTTTTCTACTGGATCTAAACTAAATTCAACATTGAATTTGTCTTCATACAAAAACTTATAATCATTAATGGTAAATGTATATAATTTTAATGCACGAGGATGAATGGTATTTTCGCAATACAAATAATCTGTAGCGTCGCCACTTCCATCATTTCCTTCTATCAAATTCGGATCTAAATACCAAATATTGTCAATTAGTTTGGTGTCAATTTGCCAAACATCATATTTGTACAACATCTTTAAATAGGATTCATGTGAATCACAGTCCCAACTGTCAAAACAAATGGGCCATAAATGATTTACCCTTTTAATCTGATTGTTTGCCCATACACCACCCAAACCTTTTTCTTTTCCACAAATTCCTTCGGTAGCTATACTCAGTCGTTTATACAATACATTTTCTTCATTTACATTTAATGTACCGCCATAACTAACATGATATAAATATCTATTTGGTCGGTATCTTTTCCATTCAACTTTTGGTGTACTAATGGTGTGTCTTTTTTTTCGTGCAATTGGGCAATAAGGAATCGATTTCATAATGTTTACATTTGAAGTTTACAATAAAATCGAGTTTGGAGAGTGTTATTTTTTCATGGTTTTTTTAGAAATCAAATCTCAGATTAGTGATTGTATTGTATTTACAAATGAAAAATCATTCATAAAAATATTCCGAATTATTTATTTTTTTTAAATCGCCCACGGTTAAAGTCGAAGGCGAGTATTATTTTTATATTCCCTTATTGAATCCTATTGCATTTCTTTCATTCTTTTTCTCCAACATCATTTCTTGTTGTGCCAATTGCATTAAATAGTTTTCATTTATTTTTAACTTGTCATCTAGCAAAGAATCTACGGCAATCTTTTTACGGATATTTTCAATTTGTCCACCAGTTAAATTTATTTTAGCACAGATGTTTTTCAATATCCCCGTTTTAATCTTTGGGAATTTCGATTTCCAAATTTGAATCAACGTTTGTGCCCCTGGTTTTTCAAATCTAATTTTATATAGAAACCTTCTGTCAAATGCTTTGTCTAAATTGTCAACCAAGTTTGTTGTTGCAATAAATATACCCTCGAAATTTTCAAGCTCTTGCAACAGAATATTCTGCATGGCATTTTCCATCTGATCGCCACGATCGGTTACCGTATGTCGTTTTCCTAAAATCGCATCTGCTTCATTAAACAATAGAATTGGGGTTTCTTTAAAATCTATCATTGCTTTTCTATATTCATCAAACAATGCCTTCATGTTTTTTTCGGTTTCACCCACCCATTTGCTTCTAATTTTACTGGCGTCAGCCATCATGATATATCGGTTGCTGTTTTTTCCCAGTTGCAATACTGTTTCAGTTTTACCAGTACCAGGATAACCATATAATAAAACACTTATGCCTTTTTTCATGCCCTGACTTTCTAATCTTTCGGTTAGTTGGGAAAAATTATCAACACTCAACATGTTATGTAATTTGTTGACCAATTTTTGTTCGTTGCTATCGAATATTAATTTCTTTTCTGTAATGGCATTAGGTTCCAAATGTTTCATCATCCCTTCAACCATTTTATTTTTCACAACAGCTGTTTTGTCAAATGCACGAACGGCTTTTTCAGTAAGTGAATAAGATGTGCTTTTAAACATATCATCACTAACAGTTTCTTTAATCAACTCCGATTTGATTAAAAAGTTGGAACCGGATTTGAATGAATTCCTCAATTTGTATTGAACATCTTTAGGAGGGGTTAAATCTCTAATGATGTCATCATGATCTGATTCTTCCTGTCCAGTATAAAATCTCGAGCAAGCATACATGAAATGCGTAGCATCATCTTCAGGCATATTCATTTTTAAAATAAAATCAGATAATTCAATTGACGCATGTGTATTCAATAATTCATTTGTCCATTTTATGAATTCGGCATAAGAAATGCGTTTGTGATTTTTTTCGCCCAACCTCATTTGAAAATGAGAAAGTAGTTGAAAAGAGTTTTCAATTTTAACTTCATTGCTCATTTCTAATTTTCCTGTTAAAACAGAACGTATCAGTTTGTTGCTGATGTTGTATTCGGTAAGCGGATAAAATTTTACATCTTTTTTAGGCGAAATCCACTCGAGTTTCACCAATGGCGCAAGTACATTATTTATATATAAAGAAGCCGAGGTTTTTAAATTGGCATGGTCTAAAATTTCTTTTATGCTAACATTATTGTTTTCTAAATTGGATTGTATCATTATCGACAATAAAATAGCTTGTTCCTCATCGCAATTAAAAAACGATTTTAGGGTATCTAACCATGTTGATAGTTTTGTTTCCTTACTCATATCAAATGTTAGCGTACTGTCTTTTGTGATGCAATAAATTTGCTCAATAGCATCAAGAACGTTGTTGTTGGATTGATTAATGTTGAACATAATGAAAGGATTTATAAGTGGATAATGATGGTGGAGGACAAACATAAAATCCGTGATTGTAATCTTTGTACAATCCAAAAAAATAAAAAATTCAGATTAAAATTTTGTCTGTGGATTTCTGTTTTTTGGGGTTTTACTTTCCATTACTATTTATTTTTTGATTCGGGATAAAAATCCGAAATCAAATTGTAATGTTTTTACAAAATGGGGGATGAGGTTGGTAAAGTTTTGTTAAGGGGTGTTTTATTTGGGGATTGTCTTTTGGTGTTTTTGCCATTTTGTTGATAAACAAAATAAATCTGTTCATCAGTCCGAAAAAAGGATCACAAAAATCTAACTAATCACATTTGATAAATCAGAAAACTCAATTTCTTTTTTTGTACCTGAAAATAATGAAAAGTACGAAAGGTATCTAAATGGTATTTGTAATTCCTTTTTTTATCTTAAATTTCAAAAAAAATAATATGGCTAAAAAATCAACTAAGCCTACAAAAAAAGGCACCTCTGTAAAAACAGGAGACACCCCTAAGGTTTTGAAAACTGTATCTAAGACTGACAAGTTATCAAATAATCTATCTACTACTTCTAAAAGCAAGGCTGCTAAAAAAACTGGAACAGTCAAAAAAAGCAATAAATCAGAACCAGTTTCTAAAACTAAACAAACGGTAAATAAAATTGATAAAACAAAAACTGAATTCGATAACGAAATACTTGACCTGGTGAAGAAAAGTATTGTTTTTGATTTATATGGAGATCCAGAATCGTTGGCGTTTTACAAGTCAAAAATTTCTAAACTACCACCTGAGTATAAAAGCCATTTATTCATATTCCCATTAAAAGCACATGGTGGTGGGTATCACGACTCTGAAGATAATTACAATGCAATTATTCAATTACTTAATAAAAAATTAATAAAGGGATTTCAGGATCATATTTTCCCTCCGTTTCAACATGCTCCTATAGTAGGAATTTTCAATTCTGTCACAAATCAATTTATTGCATTTGGACTTGGTCGTAATAACAGAAGTTTTGTTTTTAATGCCGAAGGTTTAACCGAAAAGCAAGCAGATAATTACTTGAAAAAATTCAAGAAGTACGATGTGGCAGAAAGAATCGACTCTATATTTTCAAATTTTGAAGCTTTGGGCGATACGCACAGGGAATTGGAAGAAAATGTTGAAGATTGGGAAGACCTGACAGATGATCAGATGGAAATGCAGACAGATCTTGAAAATATGATTGAGAGCATTAAAGAGGATATTCCTACGCTTTCTGGAGAAATTACAGATATCAGTCCGTGTGATTTCGCTTGATTATGAATTTAGGTGCAAACTCAGGGTAGTGTGCTTTTTAATGTGAAGCTAAATTATCAAGACCTGATGAAAAATTATAAATATATTATATTGTAATTGTATAAAGTAATTTAAGACATGGAAAAAAGATTCGAAGGGTTTTTAGCATCAAATGGACTTTATGTGCTAGACACATTTACAGGTGAAGTAAAGTTTATTTCAAATGAAGGGATTATTCCAATAAAACCAGGAATAACAAATACAATTATTCCATCCGTAAACCCGATAGATTCTAATTCAATTAAAAAAGAATTTACTTCTTTTGAACAAGAGGTTGTTTCCTCGTATCCTTATCTTATTGCAAGGCCATTTAGCGATCTTTTAAGTGAAACCGATCCGCGAATGAAATGCAAATTAATGGTTGATACATTCACGGCTATTTTAAAATATATGTCTCTTCAATTAGCAAGTGAATATATCCGTACTCCCGATTTGAAAGATGTTCAAATTCATCAAACGCTTGTTAAGGATCTTTCACGTCCACTTATTTCTGCTTGGAATTTATTGATTGCACGCGCTTTACCTGTTTTTAAAGATAAAGGGATTCGATTGTTTTCACCAGAAATTAAAAACGCGTATGAAAAATTAGAAAGTAAGTGTAAAGATCCTTTTCTAGTTACACAATCATATAGTGATGAAAATGGAAACATAAAAAACAAAACAAAGAAACTTGGCAAAATACAAGCGCTCATTAATTATAGAAATGGATTAGCGCATGGATTTAATCAAAGTAAAGAAAGAGCGCAGAAAGAGTTTGATGAATACTATCCTTTACTTGCAGAGATTTTACAAGAAGTACGCTATATGTCTAGATATACACTTTGGCATGTTGAATCTAGCAAAAATGGAGTTAATGGTATCCGTCTAATGGGTTCAAACCCTGCACTAAGCAAAGTTGATTTCACCCGAGATAGCGTAAACCCAGCTATTTCCCCACTATTTATCATCAATGATTCTACAGGAGAAATTCTCCCGTTATATGCGTTTTTTGATGTAGAGGTGACTAATGAAATAGGATTGCCAGAAATGGGTAAAGATGTTTTTGTTTTTGAGGGCAACACAAAAAATACGGTCATTTATCTTTCTTCATCAGGCGAACATCTTGAAAAAACAACACGCTTTCAGCATTGGAAAGATTTGCTCGCACAAAAGCAAATGGATGTTGAATTAGTTGATGAGAAAAATCTATCAATTGAAATTTTACATTCTTTAGGTAAAACATTAGCTCCAATGCAATTCAAGCATTAATTACTTCTGGAAAATATCTTCGTGAAGCAACTGTTGAAAGAGCAGATCTAAATGAATATTTAGATGCTTTTAGTTCGAGCACTTTTAATGGATTTGTATTGGGTGGGGAGAGCGGAATTGGCAAAAGTACTTTGCTTGCCCAAAAAACTGAATTATGGCATGGTGAAGGACATATGGTTATGTTTTATCGTGGTAGTGCTTTGAATCAAACAGATATTGCAAGTAAATTTCTTCGGGATTGTGCTTTGAAACTAAATTACCTCGAAGAGTTTTTGAGTTTGACTGATAATCTTTTTTCTACATCTAATCGAAATTGTTATTTGATTATTGATGCCTTGAATGAATATTCTGGTAGTATAAACGATTTGATAAAATCGGTTGAGAACATTGTTGCTCAATCATCTAATTACAGCTGGTTTAAAGTGATTGTGAGTATTCGGGATAGTGCATATAGTAGGACTCTCGCAAAATTCGGAGAAATAGCACCTGATCAATATTTCAAAGTTGAAGAAGAAAAAGCTGGTGAAAAGATATCATCAAATGTAGTGCGCCTTAAACCTGTTGCAAAAAACTCTACAGAACAACTCTTTAATGCTTATCGTAATTTCAAATGGAAAGATTCTGGAGTTTTAGATGATGAAGGGATATATAAATATAGGCCACTAACAAATTTCTCAGAATTAGATTCGAATGGAACTACTATAGAATTGCTTCGAAATCCACTCATGACTAGATTGATTTTGCAATCTTTTCATCGCTCAAAATTACCATCGCAGTTAAAAAATGATGAAGCGATGCGTCTCTATTTGGATAATATCATAATAGAAAAGACAAATGAATCCGCTGGATTTCCTGAGCGACTTAAACTTTTAAGTTTGTTGGTAAGAGAATTAGATAAACAAAATAGTGAACGATTAGAACGAGATGCACTCATAAAAATGGATTCGTTCAAATCATACATAATAAATACACAAAAAGACAGCCCATATATTCAGTTACTAGAACTTGGGGTGTTAATGGAAGAATGGGAAAAAGATGATTGTTTTGTTCGTTTTTCTTTTGATCGATTTCTTGAATTCATGTTGGCAGAGTTGCATTTTTCAAAAGTGAATGATGCAAAAGATGTGATGAAATTATTTAATCGGATAGCGGAATTTAAAATATTACAAGGAGCCGTTGAAATGATTGTGTTGAGATTTTGTAATAATGACCAAACAGAAGTACTGATTGAAATATCTGACCTTGCAGATAATGAAACGCAAGAAATACAGAAACTATCTGCTGAAATGATTGCTAACATTTTATTTTCGCTAGCTATCGAAAATTATGTTCAGTTTGAATCAGTAATAAAACGTTTTCCTGAAAACCCTGGAAATACAGATTTGGAGATACTTATTATATTGGTCGATAAGTTCTACACTACTGGAAACTTTGACTTTTTTAGTCTCGCAATGGAAATAGCACAAAAAGAAGCAACACTGTTGAATAATAAAAAAATCCTTAGTGATTTATTACTTTTTGACGCACAACTTGATACGCTTCAAGGTAGATATACACAAGCAAAAGAAAAATTTGATTTTATTATAAATGAAAAGAAAGCAATCGAAGATTTCTATGGCCTTTGCAATTTATATATAAAAATGGGCGAATTAGAATATCATCAAAGAAATTATAATGAATCATTAAATTGTTTTTTATTGGGTTTAGAATTATCAAAACAAAATAAATTCATAAAACTACAAGCTAATATAATTAATGATATAGGCGTGGTTTATAACTCACAAAATAAAAAAGATAAAGTAGAAAAGTTATACCTAGAATCTTTGGAAATTAGAAAACAATTAGGCGATAAAAAAGGAATCGGAGAAAGTTTGAGTAATCTTGGTTTTTTATACTCAGAACAAGGCAAATTTCAAGAGTCAGAAAAGTTGTATCTAGAATCTTTGGAAATTAGAAAACAATTAGGGGATAAATTAGGAACAAGTTATGTATTGCTTAACCTAGGGGGCTTATACAAAAAGCAAGGGAAAATTGATGAAGCAGAAAGATTATTTCTAGAATCTTTGGATTTTAGAAAACAATTAGGGGATAAAAAAGGAACAGGCATTGTTTTATTTTATCTTGGGGAACTATACATGGGGCAAGGGGAATTTGAAGAGGCAGAGAATTTCTATCAAGAATCTTTGGAAATCAGAAGAAAATTAGGAGATAAAAAAGGAATAAGTATTGTATTGAATAAACTCGCGAATATATACGAAGAGCGAGGGAAAATTGATGAAGTAGCGAGATTACATCAAGAATCTTTGGAAATCAGAAGAAAATTAGGGGATAAAAAAGGAATAGCTTTGAGTTTGAATAGCCTTGGTATTTTGAATTTTGAAAATGGAGAAATAGAAATAGCTAGAATATTATATTCAGAGGCCTTATTATTAAACATAGAATTAAATGACAATCTAGAAATATTTGGCTCAATACACCGATTGTTTTCTTTGATGAAAGATTCAGAACGAGAGCAATATTATACCTTAGCAAAATCACTCATTAATGAATCAACAAAGCCAAATCAACAAAGCCAAATGGCTAATATTGAATTGATGTATTATTGTTTGTCAAATAAAAAAATTGAAACTTCGATTATCCAAGAAAAAATCCAATACATATTATTGCAAAAAGAAAAATCGACCATAAAGAAAATCGATAATTTACCTATTGAATCATTTTATTTGGCCGCTTTGAAATTAAATGAAATTGGCGAAAAAGATTTAGTAAAAATGGTTGCAGATGAAGCAATTAAAATGATTGGAGATCAGAGGTCAATTAGAAAAACATATTTTCAAGATATTTTGTTGAAAACTGTTCAAGATGACATTTAATCTGTGGTGAATAAAGAAATATCTCTCTTTAGATTTTACCCTATAAAAAATCAAATCGAATTATTAGAAAATAACTCATGAATTTTCTACTTGCCTATATTTATACTCCACAAAAAAACACCATCCAAATATCAAAGTAATATAGGTTGAAAATGCTATTGTGTCGATTCCTTTGAACCGGATAAATAAAAAGAAAAGTTCATTAATTACCGACATTCCCAAAAATTTAGAAAGCAAATTGCTTATTCTTATTTTATTCATAATGTTTTTTTTAATGGTTAAAAAATTAGTTGAACTTGGTTTTGAAATGCAATGATTTAATTGATGTTGATAATATTAAAGGTGGATAATGTATTTGAAATCAAACCTAGAATATCTGATTGTAATCTTTTTACAATTTAAAAAAATAAAAGAAAAATTTTCATTGTAAATAGAGTACAAAAGTGAATTTTAACATTGTGGAAAATAAGTCCATCAATGAATAACAATCTGATTAAAGAACTTCCATTGTCTCAAAAAATAATCAAACTTGAAAAATTTAATTCAGAAAATATTGGATCTAGTAATGATGAGAAGTATGATTTTAATTATGAATTTTTGATTAGCCTAGATTTACCTAAGCCCATTGTATTAATTCATTCAAAAGGTGGGGAATCATTATCATCAAGGGTTTCGCAATTGCCACCATTAAAAGAACTGTTATCACATTTGCCAGAATTGAATTACGATTCTATAATATTTGCGCTTACTTATTATAGCACCATTTCAAATTACAATCCAATTGATTTAATCAACAATTCAAAATCATTTAAAACGATATCTCAACTGGATGAAATCCTAAAACCAACTTATGGTTATATTTTATATGCGCATCAATTTGAACAGATATATTCCAAATTGCCATCCAATTCAAATTATGATATTGTTACACTAAGAAAAGATTGGAATAAGAAAAAGCCAGAAGCAATTGAATATGTTAAACAAATCAAAATCTCCGATGGGCTTTCTTTTTATGATTTAGTTTTAGAAAGAACGTTAGAAGAAAATCATTTTGTGTGGAATGCGAATTTTAAAGGGGCTAATTTATTATGGGGGTATTTCAATAAAATAAAAAGTAAAAAGTGAAAAGTAAAAAGTAAAAAGCTAACTACATGCCATATTTATAAATTAAAAAAACAATAAACAGATATTTTAAATTTTAACTTTTGAATTTTAAATTAATAAAATGAAAAACATAAAAGATGCCCTTTGGGGTTTTGTGGTTGGAGATGCATTAGGCGTACCCTATGAATTTTCTACGCGTAACATGATGAAAGAAAATCCCGCAGTGGATATGGTGGGTTATGGAACGTACAACCAGCCACCCGGAACCTGGAGTGATGACACTTCCATGCTTTTATGTGTTTTGGAAAATATCATTAACGATGGTGATATACATTCGCTTGCTGAATTGTTTGTAAAGTGGTATCGCGATGATTATATGACGCCACACGGCGAACTATTTGATATTGGTATTACAACAAGTCGTGCGCTACAGAAAGTGATGATTGGGGTAAAGCCCGGATTAGCAGGAGGTAATGATGAAAATTCTTCAGGTAATGGAAGCTTAATGAGGGCTTTGCCTTATGCTTTTGTGGAAGATATTAATAAGTCAGTTTTTAATATGACAAGAGAAAACAACATTACCCATCGCAACAGTATTTGTTCGTATTGTTGTATGTTTTACGTAAAAATGATGCGTGCTTTGTTAGATGGAAAAGATAAATTGGAAGCGGTAAAAGCTGGAGCTGCCTATCTGAAACATGGTTGGCGGATTACCGATAGCGATGATGATCACGAAGCAGAATGGGAATGGTTTAAACTTTTATTCAAAGCTGATTTCGCTGCTTTACCCGAATCTGAAATCAAATCTACAGGATATGTATTGAGCACATTGGAAGCTTCGATTTGGTGTTTTTTAAATACCGATAATTATAAAGATGCTGTTTTGAAAGCTGTAAATTTAGGTGGAGATACCGATACCATTGCAGCAATAACAGGTGGTTTGGCTGGGTTGTATTATGGGATAGAAGATATTCCATTAGATTGGAGAAATAAAATTGCCAGTCAACATTTAATTAATAACCTTTTAGATAAAATCGATCTCAATGAAAATTACATTCAAAAATTATGAGGCAGTAGGTCCGCTCGGATATTTGTTAATGGATAATGATGGCAATATGCAACTTGGTTTGTATAAAAAAATAGGCCACCTTAAAATGGTATTGATATTGAAATTCAAATCCGAGTATTTTGTGATCAATACGACTCAAGAAATGATAGATGCTTTTTTCAGAGATGAAATAGCATTGATAGATATGGCATTTGATGGGGATAATGTTTTCGTAACCGATACGGAGAATAATGAAATTACAAACGAACAAGTTTCGGAGATATACAATTATATCGTTTCTCAAATATCAGGTACTTTATCTAAGCAATTATTTTTCACAACTTACCCGAATTATTATTATTTGTATAGAGATTGGTTGGGGGTATATCAGAATTGAGTGAAATAAAAAGGTCAGCTTTTTCATTTTTGTAAGATTCTGGATACTGGATAAAGGATGCCAGATAGTATTTCATTCCAACCCCAAACCCCAAACAACAAACCCCAAACAATAAACAATAAACAATAAATTTATTTCTTCATTGTAAATACATTACAATCAGCATTTCTATATTCGCTTCATGAATTTCAATTTCAACCTCGTCTTCTAATTCCCATTCATTAATCATTTATCGCTTAACAACAAAAAAAGTTGTATCAGGAGAAGTATGTTTTCAAATGCCGATTCTGAAATTAAATATTGATATCTAATATATCGATATAGCAATTAGTTCTTTGACATATTGGTAATGTAATTAAGTTCTTAGCTGAATTTTTATTGTTAATTATTTAAAAAATTAAAATTTAAACTATGGTAAAAATGAAAACAAAAGCAATTGAAAATGCAACATCAATTGAAGTAAAAAAAGTAATTAAAGCAAAAAGTAAAGAAATCGAAAAGGGGAGTGCTGGTGAAAAAGAATCGAAAAAAGTAGTTAAAAAAATTGAATTAATCATGTCTTATGATGTTACCGAAGCATTTGTAATTGATTCATCAAAAAGGAAACGGGAATTTGTAATGCGGTATTGGTTTGATGAAATAAAATACAAAGGAGAAGAAAAATCAAGGTTTGAATATCTTCCAATGGATTCGGAATTCAGAAATAGATGCTCACTTATTTTAGAAAAGTACACACTAGACAACAGGGTTGTGCGTTTTGAGGAGGCTTTTGTTTATGTTATGTTGAATGCTAAATGATACCAACTTGAATTATAAATTAGTCTAAAATTTTCTTGTATAATGCCGTTGTGATAGCTGTTTGGGACAATTTTATTGGACCAGTACAGATATCCATTCGGTATAAAAAGTTTTCCTGGCTTGGCAATATTGTCCAAGCCAGGGATTTTATTTGGTTTCTTCCATAACTTCTTTTATAACTTTTTTAGTACTCACCCTTAAAAAATCTATCCAAAGGATATTCAATAAAATATAATAAATCATCAACCAGTTGTCGTCATGTGTATTGACTTTCAAAAAGCTGAAAAATATGTTGAGGTAAATCATGCCACCAAACAAAAATAGCAATCTGCTTTCTATGAATCTTTTCATAATAAATAGGATTTAATTGGTTAGGATTCTTTTCGAATTTCATCATCTATAAATTGAACATATTCTTCAGATAATACCCTTACAAAATCTATCCAAATAATGCTCACCAATAAATAACTGATTAAAGAAAAGTTGTCGTTGAAATTTATATCAACAACAAATCGGGTAATGATGTTAATGATGATTAACCCCAATAAAATGGATCTCATTCTTCTAAATCGAACTAAATTTCTGATATACATGGCATTTAGATTTAAAGGTGAAGTATAGAATTATTCGACAATTAAATATAAAAACAGCGATTGTAATCTTTTTACAATTATAAAAAGTTATTTCTTAAAATAAATACAATTCATTTTTTTACTTGTAAATTTTATAAACAAAAATTAATATATTGCTTAATCCAAATTAAAAACATACGATATGCCCGTAAATAAAAATGCTGCTTTCCGCTATAGAATCATTGATGGATGTTTGAGAAATTCAATGCGCAAATACCCAACCTTACAAATGCTCAAAGAAATGATTATGGAAGGTGCTGGATTGGAATCTCTTTCGGATTCTCAAATCAATAAAGACATCAGGGCAATGAAAGATATTTATAATGCCCCGATAGAAAACCACAAAGTTCATGGAGGTTATTATTATACAGAAGAAGATTTTTCCATAAATAGTTTTCCACTTACACATGATGAAATTCGAGTGTTGGATATGTCATCCTCTATACTTAAACAAATTAAATACAGTGGATATTTCAATCAGTTTGAATCGGTTATCGATAAACTCATAAGTGGATTTAGAATTTCTCAAATTCCAGGTTATGAGAACCGACAAATCATTGAAGTAGAACAACCCATTTCGGATACAGGTTTACGCTGGATAGAAATGGCTTATGAAAGCATCATCAATAAATTGCCACTTCATGTTGATTACAAGAAGTTTAATAGTGATGAAACGAAACAACATATTTTTAGTGCGTACATTATCAGGGAATACCGCAATCGTTGGTACATCACAGGTTATTCGGAAAAGTCGGAAGCCATTACTACTTTAGCGTTAGATAGAGTTGTAAACATGGAGCTTATGAAAGGCGGATATCGCTCTGCAGATTTTGATGCAAAGGATTTTTTCAAATACGGTTTTGGAGCTACGGTTTACAGCGATTCTAAGCCTTTTAAAGTAGAATTGTTATTTGATAAATCTTTATCTGGTTATATGCTTACCAAGCCATTGCATTCTACTCAAAAAATACTGGGACATAATGAAGATTTCTTACATCTCGAAATTGAATGTTATTTAACACCAGAATTAGAAGGCACTATTTTAAGTTATGCTGAAAAAGTAAAAGTGCTTGCTCCACAAGAATTGATTGATCGAGTGAAGAATAGGGCAGAGGGGTTGGTGGGGTTGTATAAGTGATGGGATTTATTTAAAATGTTTATGAGAAATGTAGATCTATCCTACATTTCTCACTTCCCTTATTTGCTCACCCAATAAATTAAAATCAACAACATCCAAAGGAGCTACTTTTAATAAAGTCATTTTGCCTTTATTATCTCTGTAATATTGTCTGAGTTTCATCAACAATTCACCCAAATTATTTTCTCCAATTACAATATTGTCATTTCCTTTTTCACGCACACATCCCCAAAAACGATCACTATTGCTGATTTCTACAATTTCTTTATCACCCGTTTTTTCTAATAATGAACCAAAAGCAAGTGGATGCGCACATAATTTCACTTTCAAACACCAAAACATAATCTCCAATTTTATCTCATCAAAATCTGCTCTCGTATATTGAGCCCTGTATTTTTTCGCAATCATTTTCGAACCTTTTGGACTTTTGTTGAGTATAACTTCTTTTTGAATTTCGGGGTGTGAGGTAAACCGTAAACTTTGATATAAAGCTTCACTACTTCTAATTAAATAATCATTTACATGTAAATGAAAATACTTCCCAGACATATTGGATAATGCACCAAAAGGTTCATCTACTTTGTAAAATGAGATTACTTCATTTAAATTAAATGTTTTAAATTTTTCTGTTGACATTTTTTAGGTTTTGATGAATGTCAAATATGCAATTGTAGGTTGTAATCTATTTACATTCAAGAATAAATATTATGGTGTTATTGCTTTTTTACAGAAAATAATTCTGAATCAATTTCTGATTGTAGATAGATTACAAGCAGGACTCTTAATTTGAAGCTTCTACTATTTATCTCTTTATTTTTTCCAATTTTAAACTTAAAAATCAATTATTATGATTACAAAAGCACAATTAAGCGAAGGATTATTGCACAAAACTATTTTTGAATGCTTAGCGGAAAATGATCAATCTGAGATTATTGATATTTACATTGATTCAATAAATAAGGAATTGGATCTTGATGTTGAAAGAAAAATTACAATTTTACTGGAGCAATTTTGTAAATATAGTTTTTGGTGCGAAAGAACCATAGGATCTCTATTTCGAGATTTTGCTGTTATACTATTGATTGATGATTTAAATGATGGAGATGCAACAAAATATTACAATCAAAATTATAGAGCGTGTTTAAAAAAAGTAAATGAAATAGGAAGAAAAAACCTGGAGAATTATTCAAATTATGAAGAACTTGATTATGGTTTTGATGAGGTAGCAGATATTTATGCCAACGCATTTATGTTAATTAAAGATCTTGATTTTGATAATAGACAAATTGGAAGAAAAAAATATCCAGATGAAGAACTTCAAATAATTTTTTGTAAAGTATTATATATAATTATAGCTGGAAAAATATGGGATGAAAATTTTGATGAAGGTTGTTATGATTTAATGAAATCAATTTTTGATGAACTTAATCAATAGGGAAATTTAAATCACATTCTAATGAATGGGTTTTAATTTATTGAGTACTCAATTCACCTGCTTTTGTTTCGAATTTTAATAGGAATTAAATGTTAACAGGTTTGAATTTTTAAAAGATAACTTTTAATTGTACATACCTTACAATCCTCCTTTCTATCTTAATCTTAAACTAAATAATATGAAATCTATCCTCCTTTTATCAATTCTCATTTTAAGTCAAACTTTTATTAAAGCACAAGAATTAGATGTTGCAAAAGATAGTTTTGTGATAAAGAGTTTTCCAACCTTTGATGCCGATGGAAATTATTACAGTTATACAAAAAAGTATGATCATTTGCCTACTAAAGAAGATTCTATTTTATTTAAGATAGAAATGGAAGAAACATTTCGTCCAATAATGGATAGTGTAGAACGTGAAATTGAAATTCGTGACAAGCGGTATGCAGAAATGAATCGATTATATAATGAGCAACACAAATATCCAAAACAATATGCCCCTATACATCCAAGAATTGGCAAGCATTTTTTTTCATTACAATGGATTAGTTGGGAGAAATTTGGTAGCGTTAACATCAAAAAAATAAATGCCAATAAATACAGCATTAAAGGTTCGCAAAAAGATGAAAAAGGCAATTATGTACATATCGATGGTGTGTTCATTCCTGTTGCAAAAGGACAAATGAAATTCATTGGTGAAATTGTTACCAAGGTTTCGTATAACAATAATGGAGAGCCATGTATAAAAAATGGCACCTACATTTTTATATGTAAGCCTGGTCGCAAATATTGGCGTTTACAAGAAATGGAAAATTGTGAAGGCGGGAGATTGGTGGATTATGTAGATGTTTTCTTTTAAAATTAAAAGCACAAAATTGAAAATATACATTAACCATTTAAAAATTAAACTATGATAAACAAAAGCAAACTCGCATTATTCATAATTGTAAGCATTTTGTTTTTTGTAACCATCTTTGGTTATGCACAAAATAAAATTGTTTTTTCAGTATTGTATTTGATTTTTATACTGGTAGGGTTATATGATTATGGAGACTCTGATGAAACGGATATTGCTCCAGATAAAATTGATGAGGTGTGAAGAGGATATAAGCGTTGGCAAAGGAGATTTTTGTTTTTAGAAATTAATAAGATTGTTACGATATGATGTCTTTTTTTAATAGTTTTATAGAAATTAATATTAATATCTTTTACCTGCTTTTTCATCAAAGATTTTATTGGGCATTGTTATTTTTTTTGTAACAAATAATTGCTAAATTTGTTACAAATGCTATTATGAGTATAGAAAAAAAAATATTAAATCAAATAGAAAGTCTTCCTAAAGGAACGCTGTTGTTTCCTGCTGATTTTAGTGATTTGGGCTCATCTGAGGCTGTTAGGATTTCACTTTTTAGGTTAGAAAAAGAAGACATTATTGCCAGGATAGCACAGGGGATATATGTTAGGCCTAAAGAAAGTAATCTATTAGGAAAGCTGATGCCCGCCGCTGAAGAAATTGCAGAAGCAATAGCAAAACGTGATTGTATTAGAACTGTGCCTTCAGGTAGTTATGCATTAAACGCTTTGGGATTAAGTACCCAAGTGCCAATGAATATTGTGTTTCTTACGGATGGCTCACCTCGTGAAATAAAACTAGGTAAGCGCAAAATAAAGTTTAAGAAAACGACGCCAAAAAACTTAATGGCAAATGGAAAAATCAGCCGTTTGGTCATTCAAGCATTGAAGGAAATTGGTAATGGGAAATTGAGTGTTGAAGAAGAGAAAAAAATCATTTTATTGCTAAAAAAAGAAGATGAAAATGATTTGAAAAATGATATTGCATTAGCTCCGGTATGGATTCAAAAGATAATGAAAAAGGCATTAAACAATGGCAAAAATTGATTTTTATAATATTGAGAAGGAAGAAAAAATTGCTGTTTTTGAGGCTGTAGCCGCAAAAATGGGTATGAAGCCATTTGCCGTAGAAAAAGATTGGTGGGTAAGCCGTACGTTGGAAATTATTTTTCAAATGGATATCGCTAAGCATCTGGTGTTTAAAGGTGGTACTTCTCTGAGCAAAGCTTTTAAATTAATACATCGATTTTCTGAAGATATTGATTTGGCAATAGATATGGATTATTTTTTTGAATACGAGAAGACATGGTCAAAATCAAAAAGAACTGCATTGCGAAAAAAAGCAGGCGCTTTCACCGCAGGTGTTTTCTTTAATGAGCTACAAAATGCTTTTCAGAAAAATGGATTTGCTGAAATTAAATGCAATGTTTTACCAGTTGAAGACAGCGATCAGGATCCAAGAATTATTGAAGTGCATTATGAAAATATTATTCCGAAACCTACGGATTATATTCAGCCAAGATTACTTATTGAAATTGGCTGTCGATCGCTTCGCGAACCTTTTTCAAATCAAACTTTTGGTTCTTTGGTTGATGAGACTTTTGAAGGTAGAGAATTTGTTACACCATTATTCACTGTGCCATCTGTGAATCCTGAACGTACATTTTTGGAGAAATTATTTTTGTTGCATGAAGAATTTCATCGGCCCCAAGAAAAAATGCGTGTTGATAGATTGAGTCGCCATTTGTATGATGTTTACCATTTAACAAAAGCAGGCATTGCCGAAAAGGCTATGGCTAATAAGGAATTGTATGAAACTATTGTTGCGCATCGATATAAGTTTTCAAGAATCACTGGAGTAGATTACAATCAACACAATCCAAAAACATTGAACCCAATTCCATTTGTAGAAATAGTAAAGTTTTGGAAAGCAGATTACGTCAAAATGTTGGAAGAGATGATCTATGAAGAACAGAAACCAAGTTTTGAAGATTTAATAAATAATCTAAACGATTTGCAAAATAGACTTCAACATTTGAATTGGGAATTTGAGCCTAAATTCCCCAAAAATAACCAATAATTAAAATTGATTCTATAATATGTCTTTTACCTGCCAAAACCCCACTTGCGCCATTGCCATTTCCAAACAAGATTTTGCAAAACAACTTTATGATGTTTTAAATGGCAAATGCCCAGGATGCCAGCAACCACTTGTGGAACTGAAAGTTGTGCCTTTACTTTCTGAAGAAGATGAAAAGTTAATTGCGTCTTTGCCTTATGTTATTGCGTATCCGTTGAAGCAAACGCTTTTAGCAAAAGATCCATTTAAAAGAATCAATTTATTTAAAGATACTTTCCTCAACTATCTGAAATACCTCGGTTTACTATCGGCTTCTGAATTTTTTAATAGCAACATCAAAGACAGAGGCATGGTGTCTTTATTTCATCAAAACCTTACTGAAACGGCTTTTGGTAAATGGAATCATTATATCCGCGAGACATTGAAATTTCTGAAAGAGAAAAACCATCAGTTCTTCTGTCCTGAATTAGTGAGTTATTATGAACATGTAGAATCTGGAAAGAAGGTTACACAATACAAAGGGGAAATTGAATTTATTGATCCAAATGGAGATATACAGGTTAAAAAGCAAGAAGCTACAGCAATTGGAATGCTAATAAACTTTAGAAACAAACATTTGGGTCATGGAACAATGCCAGATGATGAAAAATCTATTCAATTATGGACAGAGTATTTTCCCATATTTCGTTCATTATTAGAGCAAATGAGTTTCGCAAAGGATTACCCTATGCTCAAAAAAGAAGAAGGGCAAACTTGGTTATTGCAATCATCTGATATTGTTGCCACTGAAAATAAAGGTATCACAGATGATAATATCTGGATCCAAAATGCAGCAGGCAATTATTTATCTATCCTTCCTTTTTTTATCGTTCCCGGAGAGTTGGCGATCCAATCATCAGAAAAAGCGAAGTTGTTTACCTACGAATCTTATACGGGTAAAACCATCAAGTTTTTTAGTCCTGAAGGGATAGAGAAACAAACCTCTGGTAAAATACTCGACCGACTTAATTTGCTGTTGCGAGACAAACAAAAAGAAATTTCATTTACGCCTGAAACTTTCACCAAAGAAATCTTCCTAAAACGCATCGAAGAAGAAAATAAATTACTCCTCGATACTCTAATCAGCGAAAAGAAAATTATCCCCGGGGTTTATCAGCATCGCGAAAACATGGAGATAAAGTTGCGCGAATGGATAGGGGCGAGAGCAAACATCTTTTTCATTGCTGCCGAAGCCGGAAGCGGTAAAACCAATCTACTCGCAGAAATACAAAAACAATATACCGAAAGAGGCTATCCCGGTTTGTTGATACGCGCCGGAAGAATGGAGAAAACTACATTAAAAGAACAGGTGGCTTATTTGCTCAATGTCTATGCTAATGAAGGACTTGATAAATATGCTTCCATAGCTGGAACTCAGGCCGAACCTAGTTTTATTTTGATAGACGGATTGAATGAAGCAAATAATGCAGAAGCCATCTGGCAAGAAATAATGGATTGGAGTAAAATCATAGAACCCGGCAGCATCAAATTTGTTGTAACCAGCCGTGCCAATACCAAAGCCGATTTAGAGCGTTATAAAACAGACGAAACTGATTTGAATTTTCTTTACGGCGAAAACAAAGATCATGAAATAGGATTAGGCGCTTATGCATTTTGGCTAACGCCTTTGGATATGAATGAAATGAAAGGTGCATGGGAGAATTATGTTGCCAAAGATAAAAGCAGATACAAGCCATTGTTTTCTTTTGATGACATTGCTACATTCGACAGGGCCATGTACAACCAGATCAACAACCCTTTGGTATTGCGGTTGTTTCTGGAAATATACAACGGAAAAAATTTACCCAAGAAAGGTGGAAAGCATTTGCATATCTGGAAAGATTGGTTCAACACTTTTAGCCATGAAGAACAAACATTTTTAAAATTATTGGCTAAACAAGTTTGGATTAAAGGGGAGAATGAATTGTTGTTGGATGATTTATTGAATAATGAAAATATAAAACCTTATCTCACATCCGATTTGGTAAATTCTCCTTATGCCCGTATGAAAAATATGGGTTGGGTGAGTAGATATGTAAAAGAAATGAATGGATGTTTGGGCTTTACGGTGGAAGGAGCTTTGTTGTATTTGTTGGGGGTGAAATTACAAGAGCAAGAACCTAAAATAGAATTGAGCTATATCCAAAATATATTATCATCAGGAACCAAGCTACAACAATCAGCGATTGAATCATTTTTGTGTGAACAGGCATTAGCAGGGGATTTGGATTTGGTGACAGAGTTGATAGATGCCGGAACTGAACAAATGGATTTTTGTATTAGGGCTTTGTTATTTTATTTGAAAACATATGGGGTGGAGGCGATGATTGAAAAAGTTTTGGAGGAACCGACGGAGAATGATTGGAAAGTGTTGTTGGAATTAGATAAAAAGCTTAATGAATTAGCAATGTATGTTGTTAGAAAAGAATACTTAATAGTTTTGATTAATTATAATTCTTTTCAAACAAAAGAATCTATTTGGCTTGGACTAAAAGCTTTATATTTTTTTGATAAAGAGAATGCAAATAATTATTTTTCAAAGTTAAACTTTAATGAAAATATTTTAAGTAATGATGCTGATTTGATTTCATCTATTGCTGATTTTAAATATAAATTTGGAGAATACGATAAGACTTTGGAATATTATCAAAAGAGTTTGGATATAAGATTGAAAATTTTTGGTTTTAAGCATCCAGATATTGCTAATTCCTATAACAAAATCGGCTTAGTTTTGGATAGCAAAAGTGAATACGACAAGTCATTGGAGTGTTATCATAAGTCCTTAGAAATAAGATTGGAAATCTTTGGAGTAGAGCATCGAGATGTAGCAACTACTTTTAACAATATTGGCTCCATTTTGTTTCAAAAAGAAGAATACGATAAGTCCTTGGAATATTATCAAAAGAGTTTGGATATAAGATTGAAAATTTTTGGTTTTAAGCATCCAGATACTGCTAATTCTTATAACAATATCGGCTTAGTTTTGGCCAGCAAAGGTAAATATGACAAATCCTTGGAGTATTATCAAAAGTGTTTGGATATAAGATTGAAAACTTTTGGATTAGATGATCCTATTGTTGCAGTTACTTATCATAATATTGGTTTTGTTTGGGACCATAAAGGCGAGTACGATAAGTCCTTGGAGTATTATCAAAAGTGTTTGGAAATACGTTTAAAAACCTTTGGCATGAAACATCCCGATGTAGCAAATACTTATAATAATATTGGTTTCGTTTGGGCAATGAAAGGTAATTATTTCAAGGCGTTAGAGTTTTATGAAAATAGCCTTCAAATCAAATTGAAATCTCTTGATAGTAATCATACTTCTTTAGCTAAAGTTTATTTTAACATTGGCAGTTGTCAAATGAAAATAAAAAATCTTCAATCGGCAATCAAAGCTTTTTATAGTGGATTCATGATTCAAAAAAAAGGAGGTTTCCCTTTTCATATTGCTCATTGTTATGAAAATATGGGAAATAAAAGTGAAGCACTTAAATATTTTATTGAATCAGCAGAAATTAGAAAAGTAGATCCAGATTGTGGTTTAGAAGATAAAACAACAATTGAATCAATTGTAAACACAAAAAGATTAGCAAAGGAATTGGGAAAGGAAGATGAGTTGCCTGAGTGGATGAAATAATAATCAATTTTCCTAAAATAAGAAAAATGAACATAAATAATTTAAAAAAGTCAGATATTGAAAGTGTTTTCAAAACTTACCTTTACAAATCTAATCCGGAAGATCGGTTTACTTCTTATGACTATTGTTACAATTACTTTAAAACAAATAATGATCTAACAAAAGACATGGAGAAAAGCTGCTATGTCCTTGGATTTTATTTAGCAAGCTGGGGGATGTATCGAGGCTCAAGTTTTTTATTAGATAAAAGTGGTAAACATTTTGAAAATACCATCATCTATTTATCTGATTTAGATAAATCAATTTGGGATATTGATGTTGATAATTATAGCAATGATAACATAAAAAAAATCATTGAATTATATAATGATATTAAAGCTAAACTAATTTATGAAGACAACTCTGATTTAACTTTAGTGACTAAGATTTTACTTGGAGTGTTTGGCTTTGTTCCTGCTTTTGATGTGAACTTTAAAAGTTCATTTAAAATAATATTTGAGAAAGAATGTGGTTTTTCTGCGTTTAATATTAAAGCTTTAGAGTCGATTAAAATTTTTTATGAAGCCAATAAAGAATCAATTGACAAATTATCATCTAATACTTTCACAACTGATTTTAACACATCAAAAAAGACAAAAATAACTTATAAGAAGGCAAAAATTATTGATGTTTATGGGTTTATTACAGGCAAAGAAATAAACATAAAAAACCAGGAAATAAAAAATAAAAAATAAAATATTTACCCCCATGTCCCAACTCGGTCAACACGTAAACACAGTTCAGCTCAATAAATTCCTTGAGCATATTTTCAACCGCAACAACAAGCTCCACGAAAAAGGGCAGCGCGGTACGCCCATTATGATATGGGGTAATCATGGTTTGGGTAAAACCCATACTGTAGTAGAATTCGCCAAAAAGAACAATTGGAAAATGGCTTATTGTGCACCTGCTCAATTTGAGGAGATGGGCGATTTGCATGGCATGCCGTCGATCGTAGATCCTGATGAAAAAATATCGGGTGATGAATATACCGTGTACAGTCCGCCGGAGTGGGTGCCTAAAGAAGAAGGTCCTGGTATTTTATTGCTCGATGATATCAATCGTGCAGACGATAGGATATTGAGGGGCGTGATGCAGTTACTGCAAAATTTTGAATTGCAATCTTGGAAACTGCCTGCTAAATGGCAGATTGTGGCTACCGCCAATCCGGATGATGGCGATTATTCGGTTACGCCTATGGATGATGCGATGCTCACGAGGCTATTGCATGTATCGCTTAAATTCGATGCACGCGCCTGGGCAGCTTGGGCGCATGGTGCAGGCGTAGATAAAAGAGGAATTGATTTTGTACTGACCTATCCAGAAACCATAACGGGTAAACGAACCACACCAAGAAGTTTGGTGCAGTTTTTTGATCAGATACATGATATCGCAGATTTGAAAGAAGAACTTGATTTGGTATTGGCACTTTCTAAAAGCGCATTGGATGAAACAACGGTGAGTAGCTTTATAAGTTTTATCAATGATGATTTGTCGATGTTGATTGATCCAATTGATATTTTAGCAGCAGAGAAGTTTGATGATGTAAAGAAAAAAATGGAGACGATTGCTGTTGGTAAAAACGGCGAAAAGCGAATTGATAGAATCGCCACAATATGCACACGATTGTATTTGCATTTGAAAAATGAAACCTACAAACCTGAAAAAAATCATAAAGAAAATCTAGTTGAATTTATGTTACTTGATGCTATTCCAAATGATTTGAAAATGAGTTTGTTTATGGATCTCAACAAAGAAGGAGAGGAGGACGTGAAGGCAATGTTGAAAGATAAAAAATTGGCGAAATTGTTATTAGGTAGTTTATAAAAAATAAAAAATGCAAGAAATCAATCATCTCAAAAATGCGGCTGTGGGACTTAAGTTTTTCAGCATTTCTATTTCTCCAAAAGAAAGAATCCAAACCATATTATTTAATGATGAAAATGGGTTTAATTGGGAATTGTCTGTCCACAGAGAAGATCTGTCTTATAGAACTGATTATAGATTTTATTTGGTTGCCAATAATCAATTTCCATGTTCCATTCATGACTTGTTGAAGCAAATGGGACATGATAGTCTTTATAAATTTATGAATGATGGATTTTCTGCATCTGCATTTAGTGTAAACACGCCGGATCCAAAGGCACAACCTCTTACAGATTGGTTGCTAAGCAAACAAAATAATGCTGTACCCGAAATCATCTGGACATCATTATATAATTTTTTCCCCCAGATTGAAAGAGTTGCTGATGAAGAAAAAACAGCATTCCGTTTTTTTACTTCAATGATTAATGCCCTTCATGATGCATCAAAACAAAGGAAGACATTCCCGCTTGCAGATTTGGAAGGTTATGTTTCTTTCGCATCAAAAGAGGTGTTTAGTAAAAAGTCGGGAACCATCAATATAGATAGAATTAAATACATCAACGATGATGTTGTTCAATTGATCATGTCAAGACCATTCAGTAGTGTGAATTTAAATGGCTTGTCGGATTTACAGTTGAATCATGCTATACAATTGAGCGCCATAAATGGAAAATTATTCCTTAATGGATTGACCTCGCTTGATGTTAAAACTGCTGAGGCTTTGACCAGCAATCAACTCAGTTATTTATCACTACGCGGTTTAAAATCGATTTCTAATGAACTAGAAGTTGTGTTTAAAAAATCAGAAGCATTTTTATCTCTTAAGAGTGAGAAAGAAGAAATTGAAGTAGCTAAAAATGATTATGATAAAGAAGTCATCGAACAATCGTTGGTATCAAACAAAAAAGAATTCAGCAATTTAAAGAAATTGCTGTCAACACCCGATAAGGAGGTTATAGATAGCGGTTTGAGTTTGTTGTCCGCATTTTCAGATCCTTATCTGTTCGATAAATTGATTGAAAGGTTGGTGATAAATGAACAATTTGGCTATCAAAAATTGAATCTTGAAGATGTGTTTAAAGGTCCCAAAAAAGATTTGCCTTTTAATAATTATGCATTAACTGGAATTTTATTTTTAGCAGGTCCTGATTCATTATTAGCTGAAAAAATCAAAAGAAAAATATCTAGTCTGGTTATTGATGTTTTTGATCTTTCTTATTTGCATTGTTTCTATGGATTAGAGCATCTGAAGATAGAAGATTCGTTGAGACAACTTACAACACTTGATGAACTAGATGAACAGTTGCCACTTAAAAAGCTCGATATATCAGGTTGCACTACAATTCAGGATATACAGCATTTGTCTGTTTTCCCTATTCAATCGTTTGAATTTAATCGTTGCTATAAAATAAAAAGCCTGAATGCATTACAAGGTAAAACTGATTTAAGTCAGACGAAAAAATTAATAATCTGGAATTTCGAATCACTTCAGAACCTTGATGGCATTGAGTTTTATCAATCTTTGGAATGGCTTGATTTGTATGAATGTAAAAATATCACAGATGTTTCTGCATTAGAGAAATTGCCTTCTCTTCAAAGAGTTGAATCTATCTCAGAATACAAATCTCAACAGACTGTAAGTTTGCCTAAATGTGATTTTCATCCGGTAATGTTTGGAATTCAAAATGTTTCAATTGATTTGCTTGTAAATAAATGGATCGAATCTGAAAAGATAGGTTCTACAGTCACAGAAAATATTGAACTGTCTTGTGATGGAATGTCCAATCTTGAATGGCTCAATGGATTTCCTAATCTTAGAAGACTCAGAATAAGTTGTAAGGAATTGATGGATATCAAAGGCTTACGCCATGTGCCAAAGTTGGTCAAGTTTGATCTAAATTATGCTGAGATTGTGGATTTGCAAGGTTTAGAAACGTTGAAGAATTTGGAAAAATTGCAAATTCAGCATTGCCCCAAACTGATGAGAATTGACGAGGCGGAAAACCTCGAAAAATTAAAAGATGTAAGTCTACGTATTTGTGAATCCTTGGAATCTGCAGAAGGAATGATGAAAAATAAAAACATTCAGGCAACTGTAGATTGGTTAAGTTTTTATCATCTACCTAATTTGAAAAAGATTGGAGAACTGTCAGGGTTTCTCAAATTAAACAGAATTGATTTTAATGATAGTTTTAATCAGGAATTAATTCATGATTTCGTTACTTCAAAATTACCCATCAACATAAAAATCACACAATCTAAAGTCACCATCAATGATGGGTTGCCAATTAATCTTCCTGTTAAAATTACATATTGTAAAGAATTTGTGTTGAAAGGGTCTGGCTTGGTTCAATTGAATCTAGAAAATTGTAAAATTAAAGATCTGACTGGGTTTGAGGGGATGCCTCTGCTTAAAAAATTAACCATTACAGATTTAGAAGAGTTGGAATCCCTTTCAGGTTTGAAGGATATTCCATCTCTCCAAGAAATGAAATTGACTAATTTAAAATCATTGGTTGATATTGATGCATTGAAAGCTTTGCATTTGCTAGAATCATTAACAATGTTGAAATTGCCCAAAGTAAAAGATAGCGCTTCTTTAGTGCCACTAAACGTTTTGGAAGAGATGGAAGTTGTGGATTGTCCTTCTTTAGAAGTTAAGCCCCGTCCTTTGGGGAAAATCAATAAGGAGCAAATTCTTAAATACCAGTTGAAATTGGCGGAGCATTATAAGTTGGAGACGAAGACATTAGAGGTTAAAGTTGAAAATGAAAAATCTGATCCAGCAAAGAAAGACGCAAAGAAAAATGCTGCCAAAATTAAAAAGTTGCTGAAGGAAAGGGATATAGCCATGATTGATACAGCCATTTCACTTTTGGCAGGAATCAAGGATGAGGAATTGATGAATGAATTGCTATTTGGAATCGCTTACGAAAAAAATGCGTTTAAAACCAATAGAACTTTTACGGGCACTGGTCCTGCTCAGCCTTATCTTAATTATGCATTGACGGGAGTTTTAAGCTGCGCAGGTGATATAGACGAATGGAAGGGTTTGGTGCAATCCGTAACTGCATTGGATTTTGAAATTATTGGTTCTAAATACCTCAATTGTTTTGAAAATCTTGAATCACTGAATCTCAGAAATTTGACAGACCCGGATTCGAATTTAAATTTGAAGAATTTGAAATTCTTAAAACTAAATTATTTTGGTGATGTTAAGTTGGATCTTGGAGTTGTTTCCGGATGTCCTGTTTTGGAGAATTTTGAGTTGAGATCTAGCATAAATCAGGTAAATGGTTTTTCTGGTTTAAAGAACCTTGTAAAGCTGAAGTATTTAGAACTTCGGTTGGAAAATTCTGATGCTACAAGCTTTATGGATTTTGAAAAATTAGTAAATTTAGAGACGCTTAAAATTGGCTCTGGTTATTCAACACCTTCTATAAAAATTTTGAGTTTACATGGACTACATAATTGTACTGAGTTGAAAGAATTGTCACTTGATGGTTTTCAAATCCAAGATACTTCAGCATTAACTAACCTAAACAAATTGCAGAATCTTCAACTAACTAAAGGTGAATTTGAAACGCTTGAATTGGCACCTGTTTTAAAAGATCTCATAAGATTAAGGCTTGAGGACTGCAAAAAATTAATTAAAATTTCGGATTCTATATTCAATGAAGAATTGAAAGAATTGATACTCGATGGCAGTGGATTTACTTCTTTACCAAAACTAAATGGGGTAAAAAGAATAAAATGGTTTGACTGTTCAGGTTGTAATCAGTTGCTTGATCTAAAAGGGTTAAATGAACTTGAGTATATGAATATAGGGTATTCGAATTCTGAATTTTTGGCATTCAATAATTGTACAAATCTTGAAAATATCAACGATGTTTTTTCCCTAAATATTAATAAGCTGTCTCTTGATGTGAAGGTGTTCCCTAAAAACATTATTGCAAATAATATCACACATTTGGTTTTGGGCGGTATTGAATCGTTGGATGGGATTGAGCAATTTTCAGCACTTGAATATTTGTCTTTAAAAAAAGGATATGATGCAAGTTCGCCAATAAATACCCTCACTTCGTTAAAAGGTTTAAAAAATCTGAAACAAATAAAACTTGGCGGCTGCAAAAACATAGAATCACTTGAAGGGTTGGAACAATTTGAGCATTTGAAAATGCTGGATCTTACGCGAATGGAGAATTTAAAAGACATCAAAGCGCTTGACAATATCAAAATAGATAAATTGTATATTTCTGGTTGTTTGTTGAAAAAAATAGATTTCCCTGCACACCTCCAAGTTAACATAGATTGGCAGTCAATACCTTAAAATGGTGAGAAGTTATAATTTTGATTTTTGAATTTTTACTTTAACTGTCTATTTCATTGTAATGATTTTACCCCATTTTAAATGATTTCCATTATTTCCATCCGGTGTAATTACATACAATAATTTGCACCTTGGCTTTATTTTAGGTTCAGGAGCAAAACCATCTGTGAGATAAACGCAGGCATCAATTTGAAGTTTTTTGTTTTTATTGATGTATTCAAAAGCAGGGTCGTAGTTGGTGCCGCCGCCACCTTTGATTTTGATGGGTGCATTCTTTTTGTAAGGATAGGCATTACCTACGGCAGCGTCACATTCAATGATGAAAATTTCGGCGCCGTTTCGATGGATAGTATCAATTTCTTTAAAAAATTGTGCAAGGGTTGTTTCTTGTATTGAGCCTGAAGTATCTATGGCAACAGCGATTTTTTTGAATTGTTTAATTCGTATACCCGGTCGTGTACCATATCTCTTGCTGATTCTTTTCATGGTTTGGTAAATCACCGTTCTGCCACTCGAGCTGGAGAAAATTTTCAACACCCTTTTCCAATCTACTTTTGGTTTCATCGATTCTCTAATCAAATCAATTTCGATAATAAGAGCTGCAGGTAAATTCCCATAATGTTTTGAAGGTGTTCTGGCAGCGGCTTCTAGCAATTGTTTGCCTAAGGTTTGTTCGATGCCTGAAATTAAATTATCGGGAATAGATTTGCCATCAGCGGTTTTGGCTTGTGTACCATCTTTAATAATCCATTTAGAATGATCGCTGTGTCGTTGATGTCCGTATATATCTGCCAATGCTTTAGCACTTTGCGGGTGCTTCTCATTCATGGGTTGGTTTTTAGGTTTGTCGCCACTTCCAGAAGGAGAATTGCCGTTTTGATCATTGCCTTGATTACCTTCCTTACCCTTACCATTAGCCGAAGCTTTTTGATTGGCTTCGTTCAGTTTGAATAAAATATCGTAATAGTATTCGAGGTGTTGCTCCGGTTTTAAATTCAAATCTGGAAAAGTTTTTAACGTAACTGCAGAGTCGGGCAATTTCCAAAAACCGATATATTGATTCACTACAATATCTGCAGCAATATTAAACAGTTCTGCATCTTCTTTTATTTTATCTCTAAATAAATGGCGAAACACCAGATGCAGCACTTCGTGTTTTAAAACGGCGGTGCGTTCTGATTCGGATTTTAATTCTTTTAAAAAGAAATCTTCATTGACCATCAGCAAAATCAAATCATTGCTAAACCCTACAGCAGCAGTAGGCACTTCATCAGTTATTTTACGCACGGTTCCAGCCAGAATATGCGCAAAAAACGGCTCTTTCAGCAAAAGCTGGTTGATGCAACGCGAGAGTTCAGTATCTATTTTTAGCGATGATTTTTTGGTAGCCATTATTTATTTATGAATAATCTTAGCAATAATAAAACATTATGTCAAAATGTAATAAATTTAACCATAATAAAATTTAAGGATGTAAATAGAGTACAAGTACAATTCCTTATTTTAAAAAAACACTAATATTATATGAAAAGATTAATTCTGTTGCTTTTTGCAACATTGCTTTTAAACTGTCAGATTTTGTTTTCACAAACTACTGCATTCAAAAATTATCATCCTTGTTCATTCAGCATTAGTCTGCCTGTAAACTATGTGTTCAAAAATATGTATGAAGAAACTTCCGCAGATTATTGTGATTACGAAGTGAAATTCAAAGAAAAAGGAATCCTGTTGGAAGCACATTCATTGTTAAGTTCCAGATTAGAGACCACTGATATAGATGCCCTGTTTGATGAGGCAAAAGCCAACAAAGACATCACAATATCTTATGAATTTAAGTCGGAACATTTTTATGTATTAAGTGGACAAAAAGACGGAAAGATATTTTATCAAAAAAGATATGTTGGCAATAATTACATCGCTGATTTAGAAATCGAATATTTGCCATCACAAAAGAATGTTATTGAAAAATACATTGGTAAAATATCCAACTCATTTAAATGCGATTAACCCCAAACCCTAAACCCCAAACACCAAACAACAAACAACGAAACAAGGTCTTCCATGCTCCACATAATTACGCTTCACAAAATCTACCTCTCCGAAACCCAGCCTTTCCGCAAGGTGCACCGCATGATTGATTTGTTTGAAACCATCATCAAAACCCATACGGCTGTAATGATGGGAGAGTATTTCAAGCATAATCAAATCAGCGATACCGCAAAAGGGATGCTGGCTGCAGGTTTGAGGACGCCTTCTTTGGGAACATGGCAATTGTTTAGTAGAGAATTGTACAAAGAGTTGAAAGAAGCCAATCATGGTTTTTTGTGTAATGATTTTGCAACAGCATTTGAAGCATTGGATAAAGCGTTGAACCAAGAAAAAACCAATGTCATTTCTTTTCGAAACGGATACGCACATGGAGCTACACCCACAGATGAACAATGTGAAAATGACATCAAACAATTTGAGCCTTTCTTAAACATATTATTGTCCTTGCAATGGCTGAATGAATCTAACATTGAAGCCATTGATGGAAAAGTATATTTGAAAAATGAAACAGATGTACTCAATCTTCATCCCATCATTGCTTATCGTACAGATGAAACCGAACAGCCTTTTGTGTTTTTCAATGATTTAAAAAATGATAAAGTAGGGTTGCTCAATTATCCGTTGAGTAAGCATTATCGAGATAAATCTTTCTTTAGTGAGTTTAATCAATACCTGCCCTTGCAGGAATGGAAGAAGACCGGCAGCAATATTTTTAACCAGCGCATTGAAGAACTAACGGAAACTTTTAAAGGTCGTTTGACTGAAAGGGCTACCATCAAGAAATTTGTAACCACCAAGCAAAAAGGTTTTCTCTCTATTCAAGGGAATCCTGGTATTGGTAAATCGGCACTTATTGCACAGGTGTATAAAGATTTGACCAACTCTGAAGAAAAACTACCCATACAATTGGTTGAGTATTTTATTAGAAGAGGAACATCACAAGCAGAAGTGTCGTATTTGATAAACTACTTGCTTAAAAAAACCGATGAATTTTTTCCGGCGGGAAAGGAAATACGTGCCGAAGGACAAACCACTTGGGAGTTGCAACAGCAATTGTACAACAAATGGACTGCTTTCGGAGAAATTGAATCTCCATTTAAAATCATTTTTTTAATCGATGGTTTGGATGAAGGGGTGGAGAATGATATTTTAAAATACCTGCCTCGTGAAAATTTTAATAACATCCTTTTCATGTATGGCTCTCGTCCAGGCGGGCATCAACAACTTGATAAATTTTGGGGTGAATTATCTGTAGAACATCATCAAAAAATTGAACTGGGTGGTTTGAGCAAAGAAGACATTCGTGCATTATTGTATGAAGTGGCCAACAAATATGAGATTGACAAAGACTCTGCATGGATTGATTATTTACAAAAACGTTCTGAGGGGAATCCATTGTATTTGAAATTACTCTGCAATGCCATTGAAGAGGGAAGTATTGCCATCAATGATGTTGATGCCTTACCCAAAGAGATTGATGATTATTACAAAGCCATCTTGCAACGCTATGCACAAATGCCCGATGGCGATCATTTATTGAACAGTCTTTTTGTATTTGCTGCCGCCCGCGATTACCTCACACCCATGCACCTGAGCGAGATACTGGGTTTTGGTCCGGCTACACAAACTAATGTGTTGAGCACTTTGGTGGAAGTGTTGTACGAAAATCCCATGACCGAAAACGTGTTGGATTATCAGTTGTTTCATGAAAGTTTGAGAGAGTATTTGAAAAAAGATCGAGCCACAGAAGTTGCCAAAGCGGAGTTGAAGATTATTGAGTTTTGTGGGAGATGGAATACTTTAGAAGGCAATTACGAGCAGCAATATATTTTACGACATTTTGCAGCACATTTATCTACTCAGCAAAATCAAGAACATCATCAAACATTGATTGCTTTAACAAAAGATGCTGAATTTATCGCCACACAGAAAAAAGTATTGCGAAATTTTGAAGCTACTCATCAGCTCTTTCAAAATGGAATTGAAATAGCTACAAAAAATAACTGGAATGAAGCTGCTATTGATTGTGGACTAGTTATTGTGGACCTAAAATACGAAGAACAAAATGATGTGACAGCCATTTTGGAAATGGTGAAGCAAAATGAGATAGAATTGACTTTGCAAAGAATTACAGCATTGGGTGGGCTAAGTAAAGATGATAAACAAAGGCAGTTTATTGTAATCATGCTTTGCATCATGGAGCTTACTTTATTGGAAAGCAAAAACCAGCCTTGGAGAAAAAATGCTATTGAAAAATTGTTGGGATTGATGGAGGAGCAGATACCTGTTGATCATAGTATTTTGGATTGGGATCGTTTTTTTTCAAGTTATTTGGTTTTTTTGATTGCTGTAGAGTTAAAAGCAATGGATTTGGATTTTATTGAAATTTACAAGAGAACAGATGGTTGGGAAAATAAATGGATTAAAAACAAAGGACCATACTCAAATAAAGAATTTGATATATTAATACAGACAGCCGGAATTGTAAATAAGGAATGGAAAAAATTTTCTGCATTTATAGGAATAGCTTGTGAGTTGGGGAAACAAGGGGATTTGGTAAAGTTTAGTAAAATAATAGAGACATTAATGCAAATTTCCGAAGTCGATGATTTAATTTCCAAAAGCTCATATTACTCTGATATCGCTATTTTATTGGCTAATCAAGGTGAGATAGTAAGGAGTAATAATATTTTATTCAAATTATATAATATCGAAAAAGAGATAAAAATTGAATGGCAAAAAAATTATGTTTTAAATAAAATAGTCTTATTATTAGTGAATCAAGGTGAAATGGATAAATCGATTCAGGTTGCCGAGAATATCGATGATTACAAGCAAAAAAGTTTAGCCTTCAAGGATATCGCAGTTGTTTTAGCGAATTTGGAGTTTTTTGAAGAAAGTAGAAATATATTAGAAAAATCAATAGATATAGCGAAAGATATAAATAATTATTATGATAAAAATTTAGTATACAAGGAAATTGCAGTTGTATTAGTTAATCAAGGACAAATAGAGAAATCGATCTTGATGGTTGAAGGTATAGATGATGATTTCGACAAAAGTACTGCCTATAGGGAAATTGCAGTTGTATTAGCAAATCAGGGTATGTTAGCAAAAAGTGATCATATATTAGAGCAATCAGTTCAAATAGCAGAAGTTATAGAAACAGATTGGAAAAAAAGTTTAGCTTTTAAGGAGATTTCTATCGTTTTAGCGAATCGAAGTGAGATAAAGCACTCAATGCTTATGACTGATCGAATAAATGATGATTGGCATAAAACTTTAGCATTTAGTGAAATAGCTGTTGTTTTAATGAAACAAGATAAATTTTCAATGGTTATAAATACAATTCAGAAATCAATACAAGCTTCCATAGGTTTAAATGATGATTGGCATAAAATTTCAATATTCAAGAATATTGCGCTAAGGTTTTCAAATCTAATTGAGATAGAGAAAGCAATTCAAGTTGCCGAAGGAATAAATTATAAAGTTGATAAATGTTCATTGTTTGCAGAAATCTCTTTTGAGTTATTGAATACAAATAAGTTTGAAGAGAGTAATATGTTGTTTGAGAAGTCAATTCGGACTGCTGAGATTATTAATGATACTTTTGAAAAAAGTAATGCTTTTATGCAAATCGCAATAGTTTTAGCAAATCAAGGTGAATTAGATAAAGCAATTCAAATGACAGAACTCCTTGTAGATTATTTACAAAAAGATGTAGTTTTCAAGGAGTTATCTGTCTTTTTGGCAAATCAAGGAGAAATAGAAAAATCGATTCAAATGTCTAATTGTATAAATTTAGATTGGAATGTATCTTCAGTATTTGTAAAAATTTCACAATGGTATTCCAACCATGGAGAATTAGAGAAATCAATCATAATGGCTGAAGGAATAAATGATGAAAGAGGAAAAAGTATAGCTTTTAAGGAAATTGCTGTTGTATTGGCTAATCATGGTAACTTATCAGAGAGTAGCAAATTGTTAAATAAATCGATTGAGATTGCAGAAGGGATAAATGATGATTACGACAAAAATTTAGCCTTAAAGGAAATTGCAATTGTGTTAGCTATTTGGAAAAAAATAGCATCATCAAATGATGTGATACAAAAAATTAACAGTGGAGCCGATCGAATGCAAGCTTGGCTAGAAATAGGCAAAGAATTTTACAAAAAACATCAATTACAAAATCTTCATCAAACACTTTCCCAACTCCCCAACGATGAAGCCATAACTTTCTTCAAAAAAGGCATTGCACAATCCATAACGGCTACTAATGCTACAGAAGAAACCATTTTGCAAATTCTCCCATTGGTAAAAGCAGATAAAGAAAGTACCGAGTATCTGTTGCAAATGCATGCTTTGTATTGTGCTTTTTTTGAAAAAACACCAAAAGAAAAAATACAAAAATTTAATCGTTCGCTTAATATCCAATGGGCTTTGGATGTTATTGCAACATTTCCAAAAGAAGAAAATGTGGTTAGGTTGTCTACTAATTTGGAGGAGTGGATAGCGGAGGTGGAGGATGAAGATGATATAGACCAGATAAGACTTTGGGCAAAACAGGTGGCAAAGGGTAAAATGACAGAGGAGGAGTTTGGGGAGAATGTGAAGGGTATGTGTTAAAGTAAGTAAAAATTAAAAATTAAAAACATAGATTAAACAATGCTATTTAAAGAAATAAAGTCATTAGAAGAAGCCCGTCAATATTTTTCTGTTATCGAAAATGAGGATAGTGGTTTTAAGATTCCATTTAATCAAAGAGGTTTTGCAGGTAGAGGGTTGTCGGCAAATATTATTGAATACCCTAAAACGCCTGTAGATAGCATTTTTAATCGAGTTGTATTCAATAGTCCAACAAATGCTTATTTTTCAGTTTCTTTGGAACCCATCAGAAAACTATCTGCTAAAGCATTTAAAGCTCGTGCAAAAAGAAAAGAGAACTGGCAGGATAATTATGGTGAATCATCTCAACAAAAATTTCTGGTAAATGATGCCCTCAATTATGATTCGGCATTTTTTGATTTTCAAGATCCGGTAGTATTTCTGGAGGGTTGGATTAATTCGGTTTTTACAACGGAAACCATCTTGTCATTTCTGAATGGCCGCGACTTTAAAACAGTCCTCGCTGATTATAAAAACAATGTTGAATTTCCGGGAGATGATGCTTGGAAAGCCAGTACAAATCTGCTTAGAATTACAGAAATCAGGAATGATCTTCGTGTCATCGTACTCATTCATCCTCATGATTTGCATCCCGAAATTTCCTTTACCTCTTTGGAAGACAACGGTATTGTTACACCTCTGTTGAGCATGATTTACGGATGGTTTGATTATAAAAATCTTTTGAGTATTAATCGCAGATTTAATTTTTCATTTCATGAAGAAGCGAGATTTGATAAATTTCCCTTGGTCTCTAATAATGAACAACGTTTTATGATTGAAATGACTCCTTTCAATATTGATGGTAAATCTTTGGTTGATGTAGTCATGCAAGGCGCACGAAGACAAATGAGTTTGTATAAAGCCTATTTCAAACAGTTACTCGATTTTTATTCCGAAGATTTTTTTGGTAAAGGTGCATTCGAAGGGGATGAAGCTGTTGCTGTTGATTTCTTCGACAAAAAATTAAAGTATATGAATGGTAGAAGGGTTTACATCAAACCTGAGTTTGATTTTTTTATTGGATACCATGCTACCATAGAGAAAGATGAAAATGGTATGGAATATCTTGAGTTTCATTTTCAGATGCAATATCGCCCGGTTATAAATTCTAGGGAAGAGACTTTCAAATGGACATGGCATCATTTGGAGGAGGATTTGGGAAAGTAAAAAAATACAATAGCTTTTTAAAAAACTGAATTTAAATGCAAAAACAAATAGAACCTACATATCTCCGCTACATATTCGACAGTCTTTCTTTGAATACCATCCACAAAGACAATATTTCCGCTTTGCCGGAAGGATTGATTGGCATGTATGAAGAAGCCTTTTCGAATGAACAGAATGTTAGTAGCAGAGAGCGATTCTTAAAATTCTTCACAGCATGGTCTTTGCTGAAAAAAGAAGTGAGTACTACGTTAATGGCTGATTTATTGGATTGGGAAGAGTGGGAGGTAATTGATTTTCTTTCTGTTTATACTAAATGGTTTAATAGTCCATCTTCCGGCAAATACTTATTGTACCATGAACGACTTAGGGTTTTCTTTCTACAAAAGATTTCATCTCATCAACTTAATCAAACGAATCAGACAATTATCTCAAAATGTCAATTAGCATTAGAACAAAGAAATGCAGATGAATGGGAAGTGTATGCACTCGAACATCTTCCTTCTCATTTACTTATTGCTGCCATGCAGTCTGAATCAGATGGAGCTGTTTTTAAAAAGTTGGTTTATGATACTTCTTACTGGAACCGTCAACTGGAAATCAACAAAGGATATGATTGGTCCAAGAAGATGTTGAACCAATCAATGACCTGGGCAGCCAAACAAAACACCGATGAGTTGATTGAATGTGCTCTTAATAAAATAGACTTACACCACATGGAGCAAAATGATGCCCCGCGTATTGTGGAATTGGTAGCACAGAATGATATTGAAAGAGCATTGCAGCGAATTGAATCATTTGGTGGAAATGATAAAGAAGGACTTCAGCGGAAATTCATTCTTTATATGCTTTGTCTGATGGAGTTGACATTATTGGATAGTAAAGACAAGCCATTTAGAAGAGATTCTATTGGAAAGATATTGAAGCATTTTGATGAGAATATGCCAATAGCTCATTCAATTTTAAATTGGAATGATTTTTTTCCGAGTTATTTAGTTTTTACAATTGCCTGTAATTTAAAAGAGTTAATTTTTGATGTTTTTTTATTATTTAATAGAACAGATAGTTGGGATATATTTTGGATAAAAGAAAAAGGTACATACACCGATTTGCAATATGAGGTTATGATTGAATCTGCAAATTGTATTATCTCTATTTCCAAAAAGATAATATGTTTAATAGAAATCGCGTCAGTATTGTATAGACAGAAAAAAAATGATAAGTCTATATTACTAATGAAAAAAGCTATTGAATTTGCAATTAATATTGAAAATAAAGACGATAAAGACGCTGCTTTTAAAAATTTATCTATCGGATTAGTAAATATTGATATGTTAGATTATACATTAGAATTTGTAGATAATATTTATGATGCTAATCACAAGAATAATTGTTTAGAAATTATTGCTAACTCATTATCAAAACAGGGATTGTTTACTAATGCCCTTGAATGTGTTAGAGATATAAATGATGTATGGAAAAAGTGCGAGGTGCTAAATATCATATCTACAGAATTAGCTTATCACGAAAAATTAGATGAAGCACTTGCTTTAATAAAAGATATTAGTGATGAATATTGGAAAGGTTGTGCACTAACAAAAATCTCAACCAAATTAGAAAATGATGGGAAGTATGCAGAATCTGCTTCGCTAATGAATGAAGCCCTTATCTGTTGCAAAAATATTGATATTCAATATTTGAAAAGTGCATTGTTCAAAGAAATTTCAAATGAATTTTTCAAGCAGGAAAAGTATAACGAATCAATTTCAACAATGCAAACCGCCATAGAATTAGCAAATGGGATAGAAGATGAATATGAAAAAAGATGGGCAATTTTTGAAAATTCTATTGCACTTTTAAATCAAGGTAAAATATCTGAATATGCTTTTGTATTAGAAAGAGCTTTAGATGTTGCTCGTAATGCTCACGATGATTATTACAGCATTAATTCTTTAATTGAAATTTCAATAGAATTGTTAAAACTAGGAGATTTGACTAATGGTATTTTGGTATTAAAAGAGGCGTTAAAAAAAACGTATAATGTGAGAGATGAATTAACTAAAAGCAATTTTTTAAATCCTGTGTCTATTGAATTAAGTAAGATAGGCAAACTTGATGAGGCATTGAAAGTCATATCTAATATCAGAGATGAATCACAAAAGTATTATGCAACAAAAATATATTTATATTATGAGTTTATAAATAGTGAAAATTATAATAAAATATTATCGGTAATGTACAACAATATTGGACATTTAAATGGTATAACTGATAATTTAACTAGAAAATCAATTCTTCAATACTATTCCATTGAACTTGCGAAAAATGACAAAATAGAAGAAGCGTTGAAAACTGCTCTTGGAATTAGTGATGACTTTTGGAAGTGTTTTGCTATTGCAGATATATCGAGTGTTTTGACAAAAAAAGGCAATTTGACAGAATCTGAAAACTTGATGAATAAAGCTTTAGAACTTGCAAAACAAATTAGTTATGAAGAAGATAAATGTGATGCAAAATACAAAATATCCAAAGAATTATGTAAGCAAGGGAAATTTGATAAGGCTTTTTCTTGTGCTGATAGTATTAGTGATTATTGGAATAAAAGTTACGCATTTAAGGAGATTTCCATAGAAATGTTTAAGTTAGGAAAGTTTGATGATGCTGAAACTTATGCGAATAAAATAACTGATGAATACGTTAGAAGTATTTATGAAAAGGAAATATCAATAGAGATGATAAGAATGGGAAAGTTAGAAGATGGGTTGAAAATAGCCAATAATATTAAAGAAGATTCTGACAGAATTTTAGCAATGTTAGAGATTTCATCGATATTAAAAGAACAAGGAATAGAAGAGAAATATTTTGAGGTTAACCAGAAGTGTTTAGACTTTGCAAATAATATTAATTCTGAATATTGGAAGAGTATATCATTGAAATCCATATGTACACAATTACTTAAACAAGAAAAGATAGATTTAGCATTGGAAATTACTTTTACTTTAGCTAATGATGTTAACAAAATCACTTCTCTAGCGAAAATTTCAACAATTCTATTTAAGAAGTTTCAAAAAGATAAATCAAATGAACTAATTAGTTTAACATTAGAAATTACAAATAGCCTTAAAAATGACTCAGATAAAAATATTGCTTTTAATGATTTAGCAAAAGAGTTAGCAATACAGAGCAAATGGACTAAAGTTGAAGAAGTTGTAAATAAAATTTCTTTAAAAGAACAAAGACAAAGTTGCTGGAGAATAATTTCCCAATCAATATTAGAAGAAAATGATGCACAAAGCTCACTTTTTATTTCATTCCATTTAAAAAAATATGAATCTAAAAATAATTACTTAATAGGGTGGTTAGAAAATATAGAAATAAATCAATTTAATTCAGATTTATTAAAACAAGCTATTTGTAAATTTCCAGAGGATATTTATTCTTTGGAGAATCTACTTCAAAAATATACAATTAATCAACTATTTAATGAGAATCTTTTTAATGAAAAATTAGATCGCCTCAACCACACCCTCAACATCCAATGGGCCATTGATATCGCCAATAAATTCAACAAAAATTAACAAGCATACATGTATACAAATAAATTAAACTCACCAAGTTTAGAAAAGGCGTCAAAGTTTAATCTTCCAGAAAGTATCATTCAAAAATCAAAAATATGTATTCAAGAATTTGAGGTCGATGCTTCCTACGCAGCCGACGAACTCGTTGAACTGGCTGAAGAAATTCTCTCTCAACTCGCCGCCATTGGCTTTGCCACATATCTAAAGCAACACAAACAAAAATCAGTGTACAATGATTTTCTGATTAATCTGTTTACATCCGGAGGTCATTCATACAATGCAGGTCCTTTATACAAATGGGCAACCAATATGATAAAAGATGCGGAAGGAGATGAGGTGAAAAGTATTTTGCCTTTTTTTAAAGACTATAAAGAAGAGTTTATTCGCTTGTCGTCATTGAGAAATGAAGTGATGCATGGTTTCTTTGTATTGCCTCCTGAGAGAAACCTAAAAGAGGCAGAACATATTGCTAGTTTGTTGGAGAAGATTGCTGAAGCTAAAATATTTGAGCATTTAAAATACGATTTTCATTTTGTAAACAAAGAAGGTTTTAATGGAAACTGGTCTGTTTCAAATGATGCGGATTGGTCCTTATTCAACAACTGCTTTCAATTTACAGAATTGGCAGAGCGAATAAGTGTGGAACTAAGTGACGAGTTTATTAAGGAAGAAAATGATTTTGTAAACAGCAACATAATAACTGTTGATGAAGTAAACAAAAATGCAATTGATTTTATTTATCACAACAAAAAAGGAGCCCTTGCTTTTTGGCATCGCCCTAATAATGTAAATGCCATCAATGGGTATCAATCGGTTGTTCAGGAGTTGCAAAAAGATGAGAATTTACTTCCTGTATTTTTTCGATTACAGGATGTAGGTCTTACATTAACTTCTTCTTTTTTGTTGAGAGTATTAGGGCAGGCCTTGTCAACTGATACCGGCAATGCTAAATATCAATCTGATACCGACAAGGCCATTAAGAATAAAGAATTGATTTTGAAAAGAAAAAAGAAGCCGGTAGTTGTACTTTATGGTGTTCATATCGGACTATTCAATGAAAACCATTTACTCAAATTAGCCAATACGCTTTTTGATGCTGAAATTCCTTTAATTGTTTTTGGTGAGCATTTTACTTATTTAGACAGATACATTAATCAGTCTTTTTCAATTCATTCTCCTTCTTATATTCCATCAGAGTTAGAATGGAAATCATCTCTTCAAAATTATCTAAGATTTAAAGGCCCTTCTCCTGAGAAAGAAGATGGAAAAGAAGATTATGATATGCTTTGTGAAATCATGAGCAAATTAACAGAAGAACTGAATGAAGTTTGTAAAATTGAAGGAGGAAAAGTTGTTGCCAGAAGGTTCGCTGATAAACACAATTACCCAATAGAATATGTGCATGAATGTTTTGCCATTTTGAATCCTTTCCTACAATCCGGTAAAGAAGATTTTATTAAAGATGAAGTTGATGAATTGTATGGATTCCCTAAAGACATTACAGAAACTACAGCTATCTTTCTTTCGCTTGGGCGTAGAGATGTGAAACTTGAATACAAACACAAAACATTATCATTATGATACAGTCAACCATTAAAAGATATCTCGACAGGTATCAGGATATAAAAAATAAATTAGGTCTGCATACTGCAAATACTGAGCAATTAAATGAATTGATTTTAAATCAAAAATCAGATCTGAACAATTACTACATGGCTGCACTGGGTTTGAGTACACTTTTGCTCAGATTGGGTGCTGTTGTTTCTTTATGTAAAAAGCTACATCACTTGGATGATAAAGGTGATGCATTATTCATGAAGCAAGTAATTGATAATCTCAGAGAAACATTACCGAGTGATACCAGTTGGAGAACCATTTGGGAGATATCTGCGACAAATGATACTCATTGGAGTAATCCGTTGGTTAAGGATAGTAATGGACAAAATATATTAGGCCGATTTGTAAAATTCAGAAACGATTTTGTTCATCAATCTATAAGAATTATTCCGGAGCATATTGCATCCATTCAAAAATCAATGGTGTTGTTTGATGAGATGGCAAAACTCGCTGAATTGTTTGAAAACACAAGTATTTCTTTGGAAGAAAATAAATTCTATTTCAACACGCCAACAGAAAAATATTGTTTACATCCCTTTTTACAAAATGGCGAAGAAGAAGGATTGCCTTATTTGTTTCAGGGGTTGTATGGCAATAAAACAGAAGCAAAATTTATCAATACCCATTTCGGAAACGAATGGCCAGATACTAAAGAAAATGATGGGCTCGAAAAATCAAGACAAATTGCAACAGCATCTTTGGAACCAACATTCGAGCCCATGCGACAGGCATTACGAGGTGGAGCAGGGCAGGTTTTTGATCATAGCGAAAGAATTGCTTACTACCAAGAATGCTTTGTAGGAAGAGATGAAGAACTTAATAAAATATTAGATTGGTGCCAGTCGGATTCAAAAAATAATGTGCTGCCTATTTATGCTGAAGCTGGCATGGGAAAAGGGGCATTGGTAGCCGAAGTTGTTGAACAATTAAAATCTAAGAACTTACAAGTCCCTGTATTATACCATTTCTGCGGATCGGGTATGCAGAATAGTTTGCATGCTACATTATATCATTTGATATTGCAAGGCAAAAAAAATCAATGGTGGGATACTTCAGATGAACAGGTAGCAAAAAAGCTGGAAAGATTACCTTCTAAATACATTGATTTAATTCATTTTTTTCAGCTACTGTTGACTTCTAATTTCAAATCACCCAGGAATAATAAATCCGGAAATCTAATCATTATTATAGATGCCTTAGATGAAGCTGCTGTAGCTAATTCTACAATGCGTTTATCTGATTGGTTTTATACATACAATGAAAAAGAAGAGCCACAGGAAGATTGGAGAAGTTCTTCAAATATCAAATGGATATTTACATACAGGTCGAGTTCAGAAGGTGAAAAGCAGTTTTATCAGTTGCATAATTTTAAGGAAATGGAGTCTATAGAGATGTTACAACCATTAAAAGGATTGGGTGAAAACGCAGTAGAAAAAGCACTTGAAAAATTTAAAGTTTCGAAAGAATTTATTGCTGCAGTAATTGAAAAAGGAAAAATAACAGCATAATGAGTAATAAAATCGATCCATCTTATCTACGTTACATTCACGATGGTTTAAATAGTGGAAGCATTCATGCTGAAAATGCATCTTCATTGCCTGAGGGTTTAACAGGGCTCTATGAAGAATTGTTTTTAGGCGCAACTAATGTGAGCCAATCTCAATTGCAATTAAACAGATTTGCTTTTTTTTCATTGTTAAAAAAAGAGGTGTCTGCAAAATTTGCTTCAATAGTTTTGAGTGAACCAGAATCAGATATAATCGAGTTTATTTCCAAATATTCAAAATGGTTTAATGTCACAAATTCAGCTAAATATGAACTATACCATGAAAGGTTGAAGTCTTTTTTGTTGAATAAAGTTTCGAATAATGAAGTTGCTCGGATTAATAATAATATCATTCATGCAATCAATCAATCTATAGAGCAAAAATCTTCAGATGAATTAGAGATGTATGGATTGGAATTTTTGACTGCTCATTATTTAATTGATGCACATGATTCTAACAAGGGGAAAAAAATAATTGATTTTGCAACTTCCGATTTGATTTGGAAAAGACAAGTGGAATTGAGTAATGGCTATAAATGGAGCAATAAAGCCATTGGCGATGCCATTTTGTGGTCTGCTAAATACAATGAACAATCCTATTTGGATAGTTATTTTTCATCCATTCGACTTCATTATTTAGAACAAAATGATGCGGAGAACATAATCGATTTATTGAAAAGCAGAAATATCGATATCGTTTCAGATAGAATAGTGGCATTTGGAGATATTTCGAAAGTTGGTCGTTCAAGACAGTTTCTTGTTTATTTACTTTGTTTGTTTGAATTAAATCAATTGCCAAATGAAGATATTGCTTGGGTTAAAGAGACTGCAAATAAATTAATAACTCACCTTAAAAATGAAATTCCAGTTGATTGTAGCGTATTAGATTGGTCGAAGTTTATTCCTTCAAATTTTGTCATTAAGTTGACTTTGGAATTGTTTGAAAAAGAAATAGATGCCTCACATTTATTTTCATATGCTTCTAAATTGGATGGGCTTGGGATTAACATTTCTGATGATTTTAATAGTAATCAAATCAAATTTCTTTTTGAAACAATAAATAACTTAAACAGTTATTCAAGCAGGTGTTTATGCTTAAGTGAGCTTTTGATTTTTGAAATCAACAATAATAAATCTATTGAAATAAATGATCGAATAAACTTGATATTTGATTATTTAAGCAAAATTGACGACGAAGAAAATAAACATAAAACGGCTTTGATGCTTTATGATGAATGGAAAGTATTTCAAGCGTATGTTTTTTCAAATAGATTTTTAGAATGCTCAATTAATGCTGCCCGGAATATTCAAAATGCTTCCCAGCGTAATCAGGCATTTAAAAATCTTTCTGTGGTGATATATAAAAAAATGGACGTCACTTTATTTGAGGAAATCTTTTCTTTAATTACAAACAGTTATTGGCGCGGAACAACTTTTTTAGAGATAGCTTCTATTTGCAAATCGTTATCAGACGAAATTAGATTTGTAAAAAATATGAATGAGGCTAAAATAAATTTTGATGCCATTAGCAATGATTCTGTTCAAAGCGAAGCGTATCAAGATCTTTCATATCTATACACAAAAAACAATGATTTTATAAACGCACAAAATATTTTAAAAGATATTAAGTCAGATTATTGGAGATCTATTGGCTATAATAAATTGTCAATGATTTTAATGGATTCAGGGCTTGAAGAACAAGCGATTCGTGTGTTGAATACGGCATATGCTGAAGCTTCAAAAATAAAACGCGATGCGGTAAAGAATGAGGCTTATATGGAATTGGCGGCTAGTTGTTATTTTTTTAATCAAATAGACCAATCAAATCAAATTGTAGAAAACATTTCTTCTGAATTCTGGAAGACTTGTTCTTATATAAATTTAGCTACTATGTTCCGAAACAAAGGAATGTTGTCAGAAGTAAATTTATATCTTGATACAGCAACAAAAACAGCATCAAATGTTGTAAATCCAGCTCATTATGGAGAGTTGATGTTTAAAATTATAAATGAATATTGTGAAATTGATCATTTGGCTTTTGCAACACAATTAATAAATTATATATCAGATTTTGATTGGAAAGAAAAATCATTAAAATTAATACTCAGTCATCAAATTAAAAACAGCAAATCAGATGCTCTTTTAAATGTAGTATTTGCTTTCATTAAATATGATTCCAATGAAAAAGCGAACACTAAAAAAATAGAACTCTTAAATCAAATTGCCGATGATTTAATGGTTGATAAAAATTCAGATGAAACAAGGCGTTTTATTGTTAATAATTTATCTGAATTGAGTTATTATAAAAAAATGGTCAGAAAACTTGAACGGGTTTTTGAAATTGGAAATAGTGAAGAGGCAAAAATGATAGAATCGGAAATCGTTGCTAACTCAATCAAAATAAGAGATAATTCCAAACGCGGAGAATTATTATATGATCTTATTTTAGTTAAGGCAAAGAAATTAGAATTTGAAAAATTGAATGAAATCGTAAAATTGATTACATCTGATTTCTGGAAAGCTAAATCTTATGCAGGATGGGCTATGGAGTTGTTTAATAATAAAAGCAGCAACGAATCTATACTTGATGTTTTCAACTTAGCCATATTTTCAGCGGATAATATTGAAAATGAATCTCATCGAAATGAAATGTATGCAGAGATCTCATCCTATTTGTTGTTTGCCAATCAACCTGAAATGTCAAAACTAGTGTATGTCAAAATAACCTCAAATTATTGGAAAAGTTATGCATTAAGTCTGCAATCGAAATATTATTCATTTGCAGAAAATGCTGAAGAAATGGTTTTATATGTCAATTCAGTTTTTGATTCAATTAATGAAATTCAAAATGTTTCACTGCAAGGGGAAGCAATAAATAAGCTATGTTTAAATCTATCTACTTTTTCAAATTTGAACATCCCATTAGATATTGCATTACAAATTAAAGATTCGGAATGGCGCGATAATACGTTGTATGATTTGTTTGTGTTTTTTCACGCATCGTTAAATGAGACAAACCGAAATAAAATATTTGATTCAGTTATTTCCGAAAATTATCGCAATAAAATAATTGATTTTGAAGCAATAAATTATTGTCATTCAACTCATTTTTCTTTTAATAAATTAGAAGCATTAATTTCCAAAATATCTAAAGGGGAAAAACGAATGAACTGTTGGGCTAAATCAGGAGAAGTATTATATGAATTAAAGGGATTTTCTGAGTGTTATGAAATGCTTGTTCAGTATAAAAATTATGAAGCCAACCATAATTTTATAATGGGTATGATTAGAAATCAAAGCATTAAAAATCTATCATTTTCAAATTTGAAACCGCTTCTTTGGATTTCTAGAAATAATAATGATTCAATTGAATTATTGTTGAACAAATATCTGTTAAATCGAATTGTTTATAACAATGATTTAGATATAGATTTCGAAAATAAAATTCAATTCAAATGGGTACTAAATATTAAAAATTCCTTTAGTGAAAATTAATAAAGATTATATCGATCCATCATATTCTGTTTCTGTTGATACCGCAATTACTATTTTGGAATGCAAATTAATGAAATTAAAATCTGAAGATAGAGCACTTGTTTGCACTGATGGTATTTGGAATAAGATTACTAGAAATGAGTTATATATTCTCTCATGTTCAACTAATTTTAAACTATCGGTAAAGCAAATTGAGAAAAGATTAAAAACTCAAGCAGAAGACAATTAAAGGGGTTTGGGTGGGGGAGATTAATTAAGATATTAAATTTTCAATCTTAATTTTTTTAATCAATTCCTTGTTATCTTTTTATTGTTAATTTAATTTACACTTTATTCGCTTTTATTCGCATTATCCATCCCCACACAATTTCTCCCAAACGTATAAGCAGATAAACTATAAACACAGCTATAAAGGCATAGATTATGGTTATTATAATTGTAATTAGTATGCCTATTATTATTGCGAAACCTTTTAAATGATCAAATAAATATCCGTACATAGAAAATCCCAATCGAATGGCAAATCCTAAAGCAGGATAATATAATAATACCGCCATACAACTTAACGGATTAAATTTGTCATCTGAAGATTCTTTTTCTGTGGATTGATCAGTTTCTGTCATGTTTTATTTATGAAATAGAAGATTTTTTTACAAAATTCTCAATTAGCTAATATATAATTTTTTCTGTAGTGTTTTATAAAATTGTAAATCTTTTACCCAAGATACTTTCATATTTGGCTTTGAGTACATTTTTCATTTTTGAAATTGAAGACGAAGAAAAAAATATTCAATGGCTGCTTATTACTCCCGAAAAAAAAGCAAATTGTGAAGAGTATTCCATTATTCGTACGAATTTTATAGATGTGATGCAACCTGATTTGGTAGATATACTTGTTGGAAAAGAAAAATGGATTATGATTCCAATCTATACTTGGATAAAGCAATGTTTTGATAAAAAATCACAGCAATCATATTTTCAATTAAATCAAAAAGAGATTAGATTTATTTAACTTGCTTAAATTATAAAATTATCCTTAATGACTAAAAAATTCTTTTCTAAAAAAATATTGTTTAGTAATGTTTTTAACTTTCAAACACTAGTAGTTACAACATTGTCTGTTCTTTTTACTTGGATGTGTATTAAATGGAAAATTTCAGCAAAGTTTCCTGATCTTTTAATTGGAATGGCAATTGTGTTTCCAATCGTTTTTTCAATCGGTTCTGCATTCAATAGAAGAGAACTCGCTTTGCAGAGAATGTCGGATTTTAGGGGGCATCTTTTTTCAATTTATTATGCATCGAAATTCTGGCCAGTTAACAATGACAACAATCAAATTTCATCTGAATTTTATGAAGAAATCAAGAAAATATTTAGTTTGCTTAAAATCATGATGTGCGATAGAGCTTCATGGATAAATCATGAAAAACAGATGTATGCTCATTTTGCAAATCTTACTCAGCTTATAATTAAATTGAGGGAATTGAATGTTCAAAGTGGAGAAATTTCCCGTTTGAATCAATATGTAAGTAAAATCATCATTGCATTTGATAGTATAAAAACCATTTGTGTTTATCGTACACCTAAATCACTTAGAATTTTTAGTAGAGTCTTTATCTATTCGTTTCCAATTCTCTATGCACCATATTTTGCTGCTATATCAAAAGAATATAGCAGTGGCTTGGCATTTGTTATGCCTATCTTGTATAGTTTTATTCTAATTAGTTTGAAAAATATACAAGACAATCTTGAAAACCCTTTTGACAATATGGGCGAGGATGATATTATTATCAACGTAGAACAGGAGCTGTCTGTAATTAAGTAGAATAAGCAACAAGTAAACAAAGATTTAGAAATGAAATTAAATAATGTTGCCACTTAAATTCATATACTATAGTCTATTTTACAATTTTCATTTTTACAAAGGTCAAACATCTTTTCAGCACTTATTCCATCTAAATCACTTTTCAGCGCAGTTCTCTTTTTTAACGACATTTCACGAATCATTCTGCCTTCACAAAATCGAACAAGTTCTTTTTTGTTGCTTATGATTAACCCTGGAACTTCTTTTAAAGTGCCATCATCATTTTTTGCTGCCATTGTAAAATAACATGAATTTGTATAACGAGATTCACTGGTCCTTGTATTGAATGATTCCAAACGCATGCCTACAATCATTGTGGTTCTCCCAACATAATTTACTGAAGCGTTAACCGTAATGAGCTCTCCAACTTCAACTGGAGATACAAATTCTACTCCTTCAACAGCAACGGTAACAACATAACTTTCGCTGTGCTTACTTGCGCACACATAGGCCACTTTGTCCATTATAGATAGGAGTATTCCTCCATGTACCTTCCCACCAAAATTAGAAAATGACGGAATCATTAATTCTGTGTATGTTGTTTCTGAACTTGCGACTGTTTTCATTAAAAGAATTATTTTGGAATTAATTTCTAAATATTTTTTTAAAAATAGCAAACTTTAAGTGTATTATCTGCTTTACCCAGTAAATAAATAACTCCAAAATCAAATACATTTCATTTTTTACCTAATTTATATTTTTAAAAATAATCTATGTCTATACTATATAAAATATCCATCATAGACCAATCTAGATAATCAGGATTTAATACATGATGATTTATCAGTTTTGGGGTGGCAGGATGATTGGATGGTGGTGGAAGGCGCCTGGAATCTTTGTTTAATATAGTAATACGGATAGTTTAAATAAATGTTATGCCTTTGTTCAATTAAATTAAAAAATGTTAGTCGAACAAATTCAAAAGATGCATGAACATTTTATTTTAAAATGAACCATTTAAAGTTGTGACAATTTTTGAATTTTGTAATTTAAAAATCTCACAAGCATATAAAAATATTTAAATGAAAAAAGTGGGACAATTACTTGACCCACTTTTTTAAATTTTAATGATTACTTTAATAAATTAGTTATTAGCTATTAAAAGCGTTTAAAACATAACTATAAAAAACTTGTTCGTTTTCGTGAATTACACCGTCTACCTCTGCAATTCTTTCCAAATCATTTATGATTGCTAGTTTAAAACTTGAATTAAGACTGCTTAGAGAATCAACCATTTCCATAAATATCAATACCTTTTCATTGATATCTGCACAACTAAAGTACCAATCTGTGGATTCTTTGATTGCTTGTTTGATAAATTCTGGATTTGTTGAATCGTACTCAAAAAGACTTTTTACAATTAATTCTGATTCTGAATCTGTAATTTCGCCATCATCTTTTCCCATAGCAATGTACAAGAAAGCGATAGCATGAAGGTTTGTTACATTTGAAGGTCTTATTGCCATAATAATTAGTTTTTTAATTTAAAAATATAAGTAAATTTAATAATTTTATTATATTGGCAAAAAAAAATAATGATACAATGTCATTTCCCATTATTATTTTAATCAAGCATAATTTAAAATTTATTAAAACAACAAAAAATGATTGATTTTTTATACGAGATGTTTATTTTGATTTCTATTGTTGTGATTATTAAATTCTTTAATCATTTACATAGAACCTATTATATGAATGGAGAAGTTAAAGCTGATGGATCTATTGTTTTTAATAAAAATTTAATCTATGAAGTATTCTCCGTATTGATCCTCATTTTTTTAAATGGAACGATTTTTTATTTTTCTATTTATAAAAATAAACTGTATTTACTTATTGTTTTTTTGCCATTTATTTTTGCTTCAGTAAAAGGTGTATTTCATATTTTAAAAAATATAAAAACACAGATTATTATAACCGATCAAATCATGACGATTACTAATCCTAATGGAGAGAAATTTGAAATTGTTCCCATACAAATTGATTTTGATGAAGTAGAAGAGGATGAGGTTTGGTATAGAACAAAAAAAAGAAAATATAGAATTATGGAAATTAAATATGGTGACAACAATAATTTCTTCTTTAATTTTAAGGAAAATAATTTTGTTGATTATAGTATGCATATTCAAAAACATTGCAAAAAAATATATGGAGAAAAGATAAAGGTTAAAGACTCTATTGAAGAAGATTTGGGTTTGAAGGAATATGGTTTTTTCTTTTCCATTTTAACTGTTATTTGGATAATTTATTTGACATTCAAACATTATTATTGATTTTAAAATTTAAATAAACTTCAATGGCATCTTTCTTTAAGTATCTGTTTTATATATGTATTGCTGCAGCAATCTTTCTGGGTTTAAAAAATTGGTTATCTAAATCAGGCAATTCTGTTTCCAAAAATCAAATAGAAAAGAATGGATTAACAACCAAAGAATCTGAGTTAAAGTCTCAATTAGATTCAAACAAGTCGACTCCAAAAACAACGCTTGGACATTATTTTGTAAATGATACATTAGTTGAAGGAATTTTCGTGTACAGAGATGTTTTCAAAAAAAGGAAATATCCAAGCAAGCTTTCAAGCATGTCTGAGTTGGATATAAAGAAAATTGAAAACGGAATGGGTTACTCAGAACTTTTATATGGTCAATATAGCAACATTGGTGGTTGGGTAAAAATGGATGAAGTGACATATTATGATGACATGTTTCCTGATAAAGAAAAAGGGGATTATCTCGTAAAAAGTTCTGCGATAAATGGTATTATTATCTATAAAGATAAACTACGCAAGAAAAAATTCAAGACTAAGATAGCGGCCATGCAAGAGATTCAAGTTTCTAAAATATCCAATGGGATGGCTTACACGAAAATGTTCATAACATCCAATTATGATATCATTTCTGGATGGGTGGAATTTCAATATTTAGAGTTAAAAGAGAAATGATTTTTCTAAAAAAAACAATAAATTATTTATGACGAAAATTTTATTTATCGCTGGTATTATATTCTATATTATACATAGATATTTTTTAAAACAACAGAATATAAAGGAATCTATTGAACTGCATAAGCAAGCCGAAGTAAGGAAAGCGTCAATAGAAATACAAAGACAAAAAGAAGCTATTGAATTACAAAAGAGAGCATCGATAGAAATACAAAGACAAAAAGAAGCTATTGAATTACGCAAGAGAGAAGCTATTAAAATACAAAAGAAAGAAGCTGAAGATTTACAAAGACTAAAAGAAGCTATTGAATTACAAGAAAGAGAAGAAGCTGAAAAATTACAAAAACAAGCAATTAAATTTGCAGAAGGTATTTTAGAAAGAATAAAAAAGCAAGGCGGTTTAAATTATTCTTATGACTCACCTTATTATCAGTATTTTAAAAAAATAGATGATTTTAAATATGGTCTTAATAGCAATGATTTGGAAAGAAATTTGATAAGCGCAGGTAGGCAAGATTTAATTAAGCAAATAAAATACGGATTCAAATACTTATATCTATGCCCAGATTGTAAAACAGTTACAGATGTTAAAAAAACAGAAATAAATCATGGTCATGATGAAACAGAATATTTAAGTAATGGAAGATATACTAAAGATGGTTCTTTAGACGAGCGTTACAACTCTGAATTTAGAAAAATTCATAATTATTATTTTGATGCCGTTTGTGAAAATTGTAAATGTACTTTTAAAGTAGAATTGGATCAAGATGATTATAAGTCTCGAAATGAATTATAAATAAATCATCAATGTTGAATATTCAATTTATTTAAGCGTTTTTTTATTGTCACTATTTTAATAAGTATGAAATTCATTTTCTTAACCATAATCAAACTGTATTGGAAAATCATCCCTGAATCCAATCGTAACTCATGTCTTTTTGCGGAAAGCTGTTCAAGGTATGTTTACAGAGTAACAAAGGAAAAAGGATTTTTGGTTGGTTTAAAAGCTTTTTATTCTAGATATAAAAAATGCCGTCCTGGTTACAATATTGTACATAATACTGAAGATGGTACAACCGAGTTATATTTAGTGGATGGAACAATTTTGAGAAATGATGAAATTTCTTTTGAATTAAAACAAAATAAATAAATTTATTCCATTATTTTTGGTAGTAACGTATATTAAAAAAAAAGAAGTAGTGAAAGCCTCATTTTCATTAAATAATTCAGAAATAGCATACTTGATTCATGGTCAATATTTTAGAATTGATTATGACGTAAGTAATTGCTTTGCTTTGATTTTTATATATGATAATGGCGATAAAGTTGAAAAAATCAACTATCCTCAAAAAAAGACAGGGGTTTTTAATACGATTTATCAAAAGATTATTTCACCTTTTATAAATTTAGTTAATCCCATTTATTGGTTTTTACAATTATTAAAGGTTTATAAAAAAATATACTTTAAAAAGTCCAAAGGTAAATTTGAAAATCTAACCAATTCCTATAATCCCAATTTGAAAATCATCGCCTTGGGTCGGGGGATCAAAGTTTTTCGATTTAGGTTAAAAATTAATTTCATCAACAGCAAACCTCCTGAAATAGAAGTTAACCCAATCAGAAAGCCAGAGGTTGCTAAAATAGACATTCATTATAAGCTTCCCAAGTTTAGCTTACCCTCTTTTAATAAAAGTAAAGACATAAATTTGCAGCTTGACAAAAAAACATTAATAATCAACGATCATACAGAACTCGACAAATTAATTTCCGATTCAAAAAATAATTAAACAATAACATATGCAAACAAAAGATTACAATGTTGATAAACCTCGTAAGTTCACTCGTTTTCTATGGTGGTGTGCCGGGGCAGATCCTTATTTTATGAATATGTCGCCAATGCAAGACAGGGTAAAATATGCTGGTATTGGAGGTATTGTATTATGTACTGGATTTTTAGCAGCCGTTTCAGGAGGCTATGCATTTTCAACAATTTTTGGACCAAAAGGTGATGCAAATGATGCTTCTTTAACATCTTCAATTGAATTATTAGTCGCAACAATTGCCTTTGCAATTGTTTGGGGGCTGATTATTTTTAATTTAGATAGGTTCATTATTTCAAGTACCGGTAAGGGGGATGGAACAGATGCAATTACGGGTAAAGAATTTGTTCAAGCTTTACCTAGAATCATCATTGCACTTATTTTGGGTTTCGCTATCTCTTCACCGCTGGAGATAAAAATTTTAGAATCAGAAATAAATTCCGAATTGAGTTCATTTCAAAAAAAGTACACACAGGATTTAAATAAAGAAACGGATTCTTTATTTAAACAAAAGCGACTGGGATTAGAAACAGAAAAGGCTGAATATGAAAATAAGAAACTTCAATACGAAAAAGAGTTAGCCAGTTTTGACCAACAAATTGATGATTTGGTGAAAGTACAGCAAGCAGAAATGCAAGACAAGCGTGCTTATGGATTTGGACCAGTTGCCAAAAAAATGCAAGCAGATATTGATAACAAAAGGGCTGAAAAAGCAAAGTTTATAGAACTAAAACGTTCTGAGGTAGAGGCAGTTCAAAAGCAGTTGAATTTTGACAATGATCAACTCAACAAACTATCAGACGATTTAAGGAAATCCTATATTGAAAATGAAAAAAAATCCCATGGTTATGATGGATTATTGAAAAGGATACAAATCAGTCATGAAATAGGTGGCATTGTACCTTGGGTAATTTTACTTGTTTTTCTTTGTATAGAAATGGGGCCAATCTTCTTTAAAATGATGATGACTAAAGGTGTTTATGATTTCTTGGTAGAAAATTACAACAAACGTAAAGAAGTAGAAAATGGAATTTTTAGAGAAGACTTCATTTATGAAAGTAAAAATGGAGCCATTCACATGGAGAAATGGAGATACTTAGATGTAGAGAGTGCGAAATATGAAAAAGTAAATAAAGTAAATTCTACTGATAAAATAAACAAAGAAATTATTGAGCATTGGGAAAATAAAAAACGTAAACAAATCAGTGAAGATCCCAATAAGTTTTTCACAGAGGGCAACGAAAGTATGGAAACAAACAATGCTTAATTGACTATGCTTTTAAATTCTTTAACTATTTCGATGTTTGGTTTGGAAAAACAGCTTTGGGAAGAAACGCCCAAGGGTGAACAGAAGATGTATATCTGGGCATTTTTATTTTTTGTATTTTTTATGATCCTGGCGATTACTTCAGGGATTACCCTTCTGTATTTAATTACATCATCTATTTTTATCTCAATTCCATTCGGATTAGTTTTAGCTTTTGTGATAGGTAGTATTCTTCGATTTTCATTGGTGATTTTAAGGAAGTCAATTTTTGACTTAGAAAAAATAAAGCCAGAAAAAAAAGTAGAAAAAGTAGAAAAAATTGAAAAGGTAGAAATAGTAGAAAATAATTTGCCTGAAGGAAACGGCACTACATCTTCAAATGAGCTATTAGTTCAAAATAACTTTGCAAATAAAATTAATAACATCAATCAAAAATCGAAGCGGTTTCTCACTTCTTTCACTAAAATTAAATTTTTAAAGTATGATTCCCCAATTCCAATTCTGACGGGGATAATTAGATTTTCTATCCTCACTATTATTGGATTATTGGTTCTTTTTCCATTGGTTTGTTTATTGCATTTTAACAAAATAAAGGAGACTAATGAACTAAAACGAGATGCTTATATTAATCAATTTATCCAAGATGACCAGGAATCTCTAGAGATGGAAACAGCCTATTTAAAAGCAACAATAAAAAACACAGAAAATGAAATTAATCAACAGAATGGACTATTAAAAGATAAATCAGCTCAACTAAATAAGTTAAATCAACAATTATCTGATGTTATTAATAAACATAATCAAGATTTCGAATCAAAATTAATGGCATTTAGGGAAGATATTTCTAATCGTTATTTTATTGTGCACTCATTCAAAGCGGTCACAAAATTTCCGTTTTTTATTATGGCTTTTATTTTAATAGCCTTGCTTTTAATTAACCCGCATCTTATTTTATTTAGATTAAAAACCAATAAGAAATTTGTTTATGCTGATCTTTCAACCAAATATTATAAACAACGAATTGAAGAAAAATATGTTGACAACCAAAAACAAATTTTAAGATTTCTTCAGGATAACTTTCAATATACGCCACCAATAGGACATGAAACCATTATTTGGGAAAATCCGCCATACTGTACACAGAAGAGTCAGCATTTCAAATTGCGTAATGAATTAGATAAGGATGAATTAACAACATCAATTACTAAACCTTTAATTTAAAATTGAAAATAAAATATAAATATTACAAAGGGTTTCTTAGGTGTCAGTTTATTACACAAGATCAAAAAAAGCTTGGTGTAACAAACTATAAGCAATCCAGATTTAAACTCGAACCCAGATACAGGATGGATCAGGTTGAATTGATTGAGGAATCTGAGTTCCCTGATGAAAAATTACTTTTAGAAAATCCTTACATAAATTCCAATGAAAAAAGTGATGTTGAAATGAGTTTCAAACTCGATCAACAATCAAAAGATAAAACAAAAGTTGTAAAAATATCTGAGATTATTTTATTCCTAGAAAATGAGCATACTGGTTTAAAACCTTTAGATCAAAAAACAGAAGGAGGGAAGTATCCATTTGAAACATACTTGGATGAAAAAGATGGGATAGAAACTTATTACTCGTCGTTTAATGCCATGTTGGTTAATCCAACACACGGAAAAATAAAAGGCATAGCCTATTGTAAAGAAGCAATTCACCTAAATGACGATGATGTTCCATTGCTCGATGAAGAAGTAATTGAAAGGAATAAAATTCAAGAAATTAAGGATTTCAGCCAAACTAATATAGGTAAATTAGCCAATACCTTTGGTCTTTTTCCATTCATATATGGAAAAAGAAGAACAGAATTATCTGGGATGAACCTTAGCCCAAATACTAATGCGGGTTGTTTTGGAGCAGCTAAAAATCGAGGGTGTTTTTCTTCAGGATGTTTTATTCCGCTTTTATTGCTTTTGTTGGCTGGGTTATTATATTGGCTATTAAATCAGTCAGGTTGTAATAAAAATCAAAATAATACAGCACCAATAATAATTCACGATACAATTAAAGTTGAGGTAATCAAAGACCGAGTTGATACACTAACTATAATCAAAAGCGATACACTGTCTTATGTTGATTCAACAACGCGCGTAAATTATGAAACCGTTAGTCTGCCTAATGTTCAATTTTACACGAACAGTGATAAACTAGTGCCGTCTTCAGCGAATGATCTTCAAAAACTTGCAGAGTATCTCATAAAAAATGATTCATTGAATGCCACTATTTATGGTCATACAGATAATGTAGGAAAACCAGAAGCAAACCTTCAATTGTCTCAAAGAAGAGCAGAAAGTGTCAAGCGGTTTTTATCTAGTCTTGGTGTTCAAGAGTCACGACTTAATGCAGAAGGTAAGGGAGATAAAGAGCCCAAAGGGGATAATAATACTTTAGAGGGTAGACTTATGAATAGAAGGGTTGAGGTTAAATTGACAGAAACTGAATTTGTAAGTACAAAAAGATCGAAAATAAAAAATGAAGATTCAAAGCAATCAACAGGAAATTAATTAAGCACAATTGTTAAAAATGTCACCATTTATAAAAGCGAAATTTAAGGGTATTTTTAAAAAAAGGAACAGCAATCATGCTGGTAATTATGTGCATTCAGATTTTGATTGGAAATATATAGAAATTACCGATTTAGAGAATATAGCTGATTTTGATCCGGAGTCACAAAAAACGCATGACTATAGATTTTACAAAAAAATATCCCCAAGAAAATTTTGGAAATTCGGAAAAAAGACTGAAATATTTATTCCAGTTGGAGTTGATCGTTTTTTTTCAGGAACTATCTACAATGTTTTAATTAAAAATATTGATTTGAAAAAAGACCAAGCATCGCTTATTGGCGCTGATTGGAGAGAAGCTGTTGGAGATATTTATTTTCAATTAGAACCAACAAAAAAAATAAAAGAAGAAATAGCTAAGAAAGATAATAATGTATCCGGAGTAAATAATTGGGGAAACCAAAATCAAACTCAAGTAATAATTAATAAAGACAATCAAGTAGCAGGGCTTAATAATTTTTCCGGAAATGAATCTGAACTGATTTTTCAGAATGAGAATAGCGGCAATAACTTAAGTGGGAATGGCAACACTGCAATAAATCAAACTATACCCATTTCTAAATCTATCGGACGATGGTCAAAATGGATATCGGGTATCTTGCTATTTATAATTTTACTTTTATTACTATTCTATTTATGGAATTCCAATAGACCTCTTTTTAATATTTTAGCAGGTTTAGGTATTATTTGGTTGATTACAAGATTTGTTAATCTTGGAAGAATCATTAGTTTTATTGGTTCACTTTTGTTACTGGGTTTTATTGGGTATTTTATTTTTAAATTATTCTATGATAGCAGCTCTGGTTTAAGATCTACTAAAAACAAAGATGGAAATATTAAAATAGCACCTCCCAAAAAAACAGATACGAATGGAGATGGTAAAATAGACGATGAGATAACTGAAAAAGAAGTGAATTGGTACGATTTTTCCAATGCTTTTTACACAGCAAAATACAATACGTCAACTACTGATTTTAACAATTCAACCTCAGAACAAGATGAATTGAAAAATAAAATAACACAGTATAATTCTTCTCTAGATTTCTACACACAATTCTATGCAGGATTGTTTGAAATAGATCAGGATAAAATAAGGAAAATCGCAAAAATATTCAGCGATTCTGCCACTAAAAAAAATATGGATGCAGCTCAAACTGCTGAAATGGTTACAACCTTTGTTCAGGAAATACCTTATTATTTGGTTCATGAAGGTAGTTGTAACGAAGCCATGCAAAGTGGAAATTCATTTATGCTTGAGTATCATCAAGAACGAAAACCTTGCTTACCTGATATTGCGGCCGGGGTTCAATCACCATATGAATTTTTACATAATTTAAAAGGAGATTGCGATACCAGAAGCTTATTAGCTTTTTCAATTTTAAAAGAATTAAACATTGCAAGCTCTGTATGGATTAGTGAAGCTTATGGACATAGTATTCTAGGCGTTGGTGTACCTGTTGGATTTGGTATTTATAAAAATGTGAATGGAGTTAAACACTATGGAGTTGAATTAACGGCAAAAGGTTTTAGATTGGGCATGGTGGCTCCAGAAAATAATAATGCAAACAATTGGGATGTAAGCATCTATTATAATCATTAATTACAAATTATAAACATTGCTTAATCACCATTAAATAAACATAAAAAATAAATCAAATTAAATATGAAATCAATTATCATCATTCAAGTTCTTATCGCATTTGTTTCAGGTCTAGGTGCACTTTTTTTGTTGTATAGACTATTGAATTATTTTATGCGCAAAAGATTTCAGATTGAAGAAACCAATACTGCATTCGCTATTTTTCAGGTAGGTATTGTTTTATCGGGGTCATTAATTTTATCATCTGTGTTAAGCGCAGCTGTAAATGCCATTCAGTATTTAAATAAAGCTGGTGCTTTTAACATGCAAAGCTTTCTGATTTCATTAGCTTACGTGGTCGTTTTTGTAATCATTGGAATAATTTTTACACTTGCAGTAATAGCTTCTTCAGTTTTTATTTTCTTTCAACTTACACAGATAAATGAGTGGGAGCAAATTAAACTAAATAATATTCCAACTGCCTTAATTTCTGCAGCCTTAATTTTGGGGTTATCATTGATTATGGATGACTACATTGGTCACTTATGCGAAGCGCTTATTCCATATCCATCTATATTGCAAATTCGATAATATTTGAAATTTTAAATTAAAGGAATGCGTTTGAGGATTTTGTTGATGATTTTGTGTGGGTTGTATTTTAATACATCCTCTGCCCAATCTGTAAAATTTATTAAAAACCCATATCAAGCAAAATTTAGGGTATTTATTTCTAATAATCCCAAACAAGCAAATCAATGGATTTATAAAGTAACCGGTCCAACTGATATCAGAAAGCCAGGCGAATGGTACATTGTAAAGAATCAACAACTTTTCAGAGATGCTGTAAGTCTTTTTAAAGTGGATAAAAAAGAGGAAGCGGATATCATCGTATATTACGTTTCAACAAGAGATTCAGCTAAAATATTTCAATAAAATAAATTGATTAGATACTAAGATTAACAGCTCATTTATCAATATTATCGGCTTGTTTGAAGAAGAAATTTATTTGCAAATGTTATAATGAAATTATAGAAATCAGAATGTATTTATTTTTTTAATAGTTAAATTTCAATTCCTTTTCCATACATAAATCCATTGGCTATTTCTTTAATTTTGCTAAATTCAAGCGTAAGTACACCAGAAGTGTTTAGCTTTTTAATTCTATTTTTTTCTCGATAAGAAACATTTCCATCTAACACAATTCCGAGAATAAGTATTTTTTCATTCAGTTTTTTAAAATCGCTTTCACAAGATTTTAAATTTATTTCGTAGTCTTTTGAAATCAAATGTACAGATTCTGTAGCTATAGAAAATTTGTCAATAATGATTTTCGAAAGGGCATAATGGTTTTGATGATAATCTCTTTTACTGATGGATATGTATTGTAAAGTATCATAAAGTATTGATTTTTCTATTTCACTTAGTGCTCTGAATTTGGATAGTTCAATCTCGAAGTGTTTTAGATAATTGACACCCATAAAAATGATGCGAGATTCTTTCAAAACTGTTGCCGTTGCCATCGCATTCCAAAATGCAAAAACTGGGATACCCAATAGGTCTATTACCACTCTAATGGCGTACCTACCTAATAGTCTTTGAAAAATAATTCTAACAAAATAATTACTCAGTGTAGCCTTCAATGAAAAAAGTAGATTCATAAAAAAGATAGCTGATTTTCCTAACCCCAGATATGGATCAATTCCTAGTTTATGAATTTCTTTATTCTTTTTTTGATGGCTGATATTTAAAAGGAATTCTTTTTTTTCTTTTGAAGATTTATTCCCTTTATCAATAAAACCTGTTGATAATGCAATTTCATGCGCGCAATAAATATTTAGCATGGTTAAAAAAACAACTTCTACAAATACAAGAATATTACCATAAATAAATGATGTAAAGCTTATATTTATCTTGTATTGAAATAATGGGATTGTAAATTCTCTAGGAGAAAAAAAGGAAACATATTTATATTGAGGAGCATACAAAGCAATAACCATAATACCTCCGATTACAGCAGCGTATATAATAGCTAATCGCTCCGTTTTTTTTATTGATTTTATTTCCAGTTCATTCAAAAGATGAATATCTCCGTCTGCGATATTGGTTTTAGTAGGCAATAATTTATAAAATACTGAATACATATGTTCTTTAAAAAAAATTATTAATGTAAACTAAGTATAAATATTAAAAAAGATTAGGTGATTATTTTAAACCCAATATTTTTAAAATAAATATTGGGATGAATGTTAGTAATTCCTTTTTTTTAAGAAAATTGATTACTAAAACAATCAAAAGGCAGAATACAATAAATAGTATACATACCATCGAAAATTCGAGTGGATTGAATGGGCCTGTATTGCTGATGTAAAAAGAAATTACGGCAGCATGTAAAATATAAACAAACAAGCTTTTTTTACCAAGTTCGCAAAAAGTAAGCATCAATTTGCTTGTGGTTTTGTTTATTCTGTATGAAAATACAATAGAGAAAATCAATAAACCAGTTACTGTTGCAATGAAAAAAGCATTTGGCGGATAAAATAATTCTAGATAATCATCTCTTTCAAGTTGGGTAGGCGTTAAATTGATGAAAAGCAGAATTCCACACAAAATAATAAATGCAGAAGTTACACTGTAAATGGTTTTATTATTAATAATCGATGCTGTTCTTTCCGCAACGACATTCCCTGCAATAGCAAAAGCAAGCCACGGGAATACAGGAAACCATCCATCAAATAAAAAACGCTTCCAAATTTGAATGTCATTTATGAAAATATTTAAAACAGTCCTCGGATTTTCACTGATTTCAATTTCGGTGATTTCAAATCTGTAATTAATTATTCGAAGACAAATCAAATGAAATATAATTAGAATTAAAATTAAAATCAATTTAGAGTTGTAATGCCAATTTGCAATTAGTGTATTTATGATTATTCCAAAAGCAATGAGATACAATACATCAAAAGTGCAAAAAGGGTAGATGTGCCATATAAAAACATCAATACAAGCTGCTGTGATTAGTAAGAAAATCCCAGTTAAGTATTTATCTTTTATCGAGAATTTGTTTTTAAAAGAAATATTGAATGAATACCCGGATAAAAAAATAAATGTAGGCGCGGCTAAAGAAAAAATAAATCTTAATAATAATGAATGTGGCTTTTCCAACACGTATGCTGCAGAATTTGCCATTATCATTATCACTATAGAAACACTCCTTAGAAAATCAATAGCTACTATCCTGTTGTTTTTCATGAGGCAAAGAAAATTAAACTAGCAAAGAAAATTAAAGGGAATAAAAACCTTGAAATGATATCAATTCTTATAGCAAGCTTAACTTTCTTAGGTTCTTCTGTTTTATCCAAATAAAAAGTCCATAGTGATTGAGCCATTGAAAGTGCAATTAATGCATAGCAAGTGTAAAACACTTTGTCTATATAAATGATATAGCCAATATCAGGCATATCGCTAGAAACAGACAATTGAAATGCAATTGCACTTAACAATGAAGTAACCGTTAAACCGGCAGCGATATCAATTTTTTCTGCAGGTAAGAAAAATACAAAATATACCAAAAGTAAAATGATGAAAATCGGAATAATAAGTTTGGCTATATAAGGAGTAAATGCTCTGTTTAAAAATATACTCGTGTTTAATCTACTATAATTAGAAGTTGCAGAGAATTCAGGATCACCGAAATTCGTATTGTATAATCCATCTTCAGTTTTAATTTCTGATTTGAAGATTTTATAACTTGCCGTTTTATTTTTTAAAATATCATTTGATAAGCCCCATAAGCTAGGATTTTGTTTAGAAAACTGGTAGTCGGCGGTATCAATAATTAATTTTATTTTGTCACTTGTTTCCATAGCATGTTCAATAAGAATATCCATTTTTTGCTCATCAAAAGGATAATATGTATAATCCGGATTGAAATAAAAATCACCTTGATGAAACCCTTCGCAATAAGTCTCGCCATTAGCTATGGGCCTTGGATCGTCTTCTTTTTCTTCAAAAAATGTACCATTCTCTACATTACTTCCATTGACATATTGTAAATTCAAGATTTCGGAATCTGCAAGTCCAGTATTACTTGGATACTTTGCCCACCAAAAAAATTCAGTATAAAATTTATTTTCTTTAAAATCAGGAACTATTTTTTTTATAAAAATTCCGAATTTTATTTCTATAGCTTTATCTGGTAAATTTTGTTGAGCTTTTAAATTATTGATAAATAAAAAACTTAACAGAATTGAAAGTCTAATAATCTTTTTGGTCATTTTGTATTTTTATTTTTGTTTAATTGAAGCTGAAAAAACGAAAATCAAATTGATGTCGATTTGATATGCAACCTAAATTATCGATTTAATATCGTGCATTAAAAGTCACCATAATGAAATGCACGTTTTTAAAAGAAGCATTACCTAAATACTAACTAATTCAAAAACTAAATTTAAGTTCTAATGAATTAGTAATGATCTTAGGTAATTTTTCTGAATTTCTTTCTGAATTTTCAAAGCCAATTTTTCAAACATAAGTAAAATTGTCTCCCATAAACACAACAATAAGTCAATTCATCATCATTATAGTATCAATTAAAATCAAGAATCTCAGTCATAATTTTAATTTTCTACTGCTAAGAATTTTCTCATTTTCTTCAATTGAAATATTGAAAATAATGTGAAATTAAAAAAAGCAAATTTAGGTGATTTTTGTTTTTATTATTCAAATTTGCCCATATGAAATAAAATCTTTTCACAAAGAAGAAATACAAAACTACCGCAAAAAATATGATGAATACCCAAGCAATCAGAGGTGTTATTCTTAATTTTAAATGTTGAGAAAATTAAAACATTAATTGTTGCAATATTGGCAATTTTATTAATTGGTGATATGGTTAAATAGAAATGAGTATTTATTTGAATTCGACTAAATTAAATCGTTTAAAATTTGGGTATAGTGAAGCTATTACTAATTTTTCGCTTTCCAATTTTAAATAAAATTTTCGTATCAACAATGGGTTGAAATATTTTCCTATATTTATTAAAAAAATATAACAATGAGCGAAACAAAAGTTAGTTTTAGCCCGGGTGATGATTGTATGAATGATATCATTGAACAAATTCAATCAGCATCAAAGTTTTTGGATATTTGTGTATTTACAATAAGTGACAATCGAATTTCTGACGAATTAATTAAAGCATACAACAATGGGATTGAAATTCGGATTATTTCAGATAATGAAAAAATGAATGATGATGGCTCTGACATAAGAAACCTTGTTGATGCTGGTATTCAAATTAAAATAGACCATAGTTCCAATCATATGCATCATAAATACATGATTGTAGATGAGTTAAGGGTGTTAACTGGATCATACAATTGGACAAGATCTGCAGCTCAATACAATCAAGAAAATATCATCATTACAGACAATGATGATATCGTTACAGGGTTCATTGATAATTTTTCTCAATTGTGGGAAACAACAATATTGCTCACAAATAATTAATTCCTTGTATTTTGATGCTTTCTAAATCAATCAAAATACTTTATACGAGTAAAGCTAAATAATTAATTAATGACACAAATTGAAACGAATCAGCCATTACAAAACAACAATAACAAATTTAAATGGTTGTTTTTTATATCAATAGCAATTCTGATTGTTGTAATCATTTTAAATTATAGAAGCAGACTTGATTATGAAAATAATTTTGGAAAACAGTCGAAAGAGTTGAGGGATAGACTGATTAAATTGGAGTCTGAAAACAACTCGCTTTCATCAGATTTGAATGGTAAAAAAAGAATCCTTGATTCCTATTTGCCGTATGAACCGTTACTTCGAAATCTGAAACTTAAAGATTCTGCTTATAATTCTTTGCCGTATAGATATGGACAACGGGTAACGATAATGCCTGATACGGCTTCTGCTGTAATAAACTCAATAGAAATAATCGCTGGGGCTTATGAATATTCTGTGAAGTATATCGTAAGAACTTCAAATGGAACTTATATTCCTGTTTCTGTATCAGATATAATCAGTGCTCAAAATTAAAATTGATCAGATACTATTTTTTACAAGTTGGGTTTTCAAAAATTCATCTTTTTTTAAAAAGTATATCAATTACATGAGTTGATTATTTTAAACAAATCGTTGTCTTTTTCGATTTTTTTTGCAATTGCAATTGCTTCAATTTCATCTAATTTCTTTCTGTCGCAATTTGAATTCTTTGCCATTTCAGACAATGTTTTTGAGGCGAACAGTTGACTATATTTGAAATAAATTGAAAATAATTGGGAGGGCTCAAATTTTAAAGTATCATACTGGCCTCCATTTAGCAAGGTTCTTAAATTTTCCTTTTTGAAATGATCATCTCGTAATTTGTAAATAAAGATTTTTTGCAAAATAATAGAATTAGGTCCTTCAACAATTTCATTTATAACATTCTTTAAGAATTTATCATTTTCGTCAATCTTATTTGCTTCATCTAAAAAATCAGAAACTCCTTCAATGATGTCTTCAGTATAATCTTTTTTTGTTTTTTTGAATTCACTTGAAATTGTTTTGTTAGATTTCAAATTTTTGTAAATAACATTATTATTTTCAAATATTTTAATTTCAGCTTTTGACAACATTAATTCACTTGAAATTAATTTGCCTTCTTTACTTAAAATAGAACTCTCTGATTTAGCAATTCCTTTTTCAATTTCAACCCCTTCCTTTAGGGCTACTTTATCAATTTTAGCGCAAGATTTTATTAAGCCAGCTTGTAAAATTACAAAGCTGAATATTATTAATTTCATATTGTTTTTTTGTAAAAATAATTAATATATTTGATGTATAACTTTACGATTTAAAATGCAAGTTTACATAATAGCGTTATTTATTCTTCTTTGTATTATTTACTTATCTGGATTCTTTGATAGTTACATCAAATTGGACAAGTCTTACAAAATAGACAACGATCTTTTATTAATTGAATTTCTAACTCAACACAAAACCAAGACAAAAAACTATCGTAGAATACCAGAAGGCTTTTCATCTTACAATAAATCTTTAGTTGGGAAAAAAATAAATGACAAAGCTATTTTTAGATACGAATATCCACTATTTCATAATGAAATTGGTGTATTTGAAATCACTTTATACCCAAATGATGTTTCACAACAGGTGGATTTTTACGGCTTACAGAATCATTTAATTGAAAAAACTGGGGATGGGTATACCTTAAATACTTCAAATAGTGAAAGTGAATTTGTGACAAATATGAATAAAGATGGTTGGTATTTTAATTCATTTAGCGACGCTGGAATTGATTATAAATATCTGGTTTTGAAATATGCCGATTTTTCTAATTTAATAGCACAACAAATTTTTTCTGATTTAGCAAAAAATGGAAATGATTCATATTTTAATAGGGTTCAGGCTGCGTTGAATTTTGTACAATTTATTCCTTATGGCTGCCCCAATTTAGATACTAATGATTGGTATTATCATGAACTTGGCGTTCCACCTGAAACATTAATATTGGGATATGGAGATTGCGACAGCAAATCCGTTTTTTTTGCTTCCATTCTTGTTAATTTAATACCAATACAAAATATTGTATTGGTTACCTGTCTTGTAAAATCTCAGAATGACAAAACAAATGGCGCACATATGATGGCTGCAGTTTCAAATTTGGGTATTTCAGGCGAATCTGTTATATTTGAAAATAATGAATATTTACTGCTCGAAACAACACAACCAACTGTAATCGGAGCATTTGATTGGAATTCATTTAAAGCGACGTCAATAATCGGGTTGACATAAAATAATTAATAATGGAATCGTTATTTAAATGGATGTCAGAAATGGGTACAGCTGAGGGTATGAAATACTTCCTCATCATTGCTTCAATTTTAGCATTGATTCCCTATACAGAAATTATAATAAAATATTTAAGACAAATTGTATTAAGAAAAAAGTTTGAAATTCATTTTTTTGAATATAGTGTTGAACAAAATATTTATGCAGGAAAAGATGAAAATGGAAATGATATTTATTTAGACCTGCCCAATGATGATATTTTTATAAGTGGTACAAAACTTAAGATTTATTGGAAAGTTGACGGTGCATATAGAATAGACATTAATCCTGTTGGAGTTAAGCTAAAGGGGAATGCTGCTGAAGTTTTAATAGATCCAAATGTAACTAAATATACACTCACTGCCCATGGCTTTTGGGGAAAGAAATTGACTGCTGAAATCAATATCCCAGTTGATAAGATTTATATAATAGATACAACACCTATTTCAGAATATTCAAATAATATAATTCGAACAGCGCCCAAAGTTAGCGTAATGCCTACCACAGAAGCTAATATTATTGTTCAAAAATATACCCAAGGGAAACTATTTAAAATGAATGATTGGCTAAGGACTCATTTACTTAAACCGGCAAATTCAAAAATTGTTACAGACAAACTTATTCATGCAAATATGAATAGGAAAAAACTATATAAAAATTTAGATGATTCCCGATTAATGAAATCGTATACTTTTAGTACAAAAAAATATCAAAAAATAGATTTATCCAATTCATAACCAACAAACAAAAAACAAAACAATATGAATGAACATGTTGATTACGTAGCAAAGCCTGCTCATGCTGGAACCCGATTTTTATGGTGGTGCGCCGGTGCTGATAAAAAAATTCTTCAATACTCAAGCTACTCCGATCATGTAAAATATGTAGGGATAGGTGGAGTGGTGCTTGCCACAGGTTTTATGGCAGCACTTGCTATGGGTTTCGCCATTCACACAATTTTTAACAGCTGGTATGCTACCATTCCTATTGCATTGGTTTGGGCATTGATTGTTTTTAATTTAGATAGATTTATTGTATCTAGCACAGGTAAAGGAGATGGAGAATCTTCTATTAGCATAAAAGAATTGCTAAATGCGTTTCCAAGATTGTGTATGGCCATTTTATTAGGATTGACAATATCTGCGCCATTAGAGACTAGAATTTTTCATAATGAAATTCAAAGGGAATGGAAATTATCGATGGATCAATTATCACTTAGTAAGAAATATGAAATTGCTCAAATTGAAAATGAACATAATAAAGAATTGAATGATAAGGTAACAAAACTTGAATCTGATGCAGTTAGTCAGCAAATGATAGTAACTGAAAGAGCAAAAGCATATGAGGAAGAAGCAACTGGGATGCGTGGCGGTAGAGGTATTGGACCTGAAGCTAAAGCAATGAAAGATTTATTAGATAAAGAAACCATAAAACTTACAGTAATAGAACATGAAAGAGATTCCTTAAGAAACGTACAGCGGACTAATGAAAATCTAATAAAATCAAAGCAAGATTCAGTAATTAGGCTTACTCAAGAATCGAAGCCTGGATTTTTAGATGAAATTATGATGATTGAGAGGTTATCAAGCCAAGGCAAAACTGTCCCTAAATTTGATCCTGCTACAAATGAAGTAATAAAAGGTTCAGAACAAGAGATATATGGTTCTGCTTTTTGGCCTATTTGGCTAGTCCGTCTTCTATTTATGATAATTGAAATTGCCCCAGTATTATTGAAATTGATGTTGATTAAATCTCCTTATGATTATATGGGTGAAAATGTCAATCAGATATTAGAAGCCAAACAAGGTATTAGTTTGAAACATATGACAGATGAGCATTCTCAAATTCATAAATTAAAAGAAAACTTTAATCCTAAACGGATCATTGCCATTGTAGAGCACCAGAATGCCAAAGAAGAAGAGAATGCCAAAGAGGCGATTACTCAATTTGCAGAAAAGGAAAAACAAGAAATTGCAAAAAATCCGGAATCGTTTATTAAACCAGACGAGCCCCAATCATAATTCATTTATTAAATGGGTAATAATTTAAATCATGTTACTGGGGATTTTGAAGGGTATTTTTTTACTCATCAAAAGAATGCACTAATTCAGGGGGAACAAACGCCTACAGGGGGATTGCATAATGTACATCTGTATAAAGGCGAGTTGACGAATGTGCAAACAATTGATTTTTACAAGCCTGAAGAACATTTGAATCGTGATGGACTATTGCTTCACAATGTCACCAATATTCAATTACATCCAGGAGCAGGATCGCCATTAACAGAAAAAAAGATTTATGATTTTGACCAGATTGTGTTAAAAAATGTTGAGGTTGTAAATTCATGGGAAGTGAATGATAAAACTTATGGCATTTTAAAAGGACAACTCGTTGGAAAAATTAAAAAACTATCTTCTATAACTGCGCCAACAGATCCAACAAAGCCTATAATTCCGCCACCACCTATTGGAGGGGGAACCAATCCAAATCCAATTGGGGGAGGATGGGTACCTCCCATAATTACTGGAGGTGGAAACAATGGTTGTTTTACTAGGATTTGGGATATTTTAAAATGGTTGTTGTTATTACTGTTGCTACTATTATTATTAAAACAATGCAAATCATTTAGAAATATTTTAGAACAAGATCCTGTGCCAGTTGATGTGGATTCCACTTGTATGAAAAAAAATGAGTCTTTATTGATTGAAATTGAACGATTAAAAAAAATCATTTCTGAAAAAGATAGTTTGTGTGAAAAAAGATTAGAACAAGAAAAAATTCAAAATGAACTTAATAATCTTTCAAGCCAAATTTTCTTTAATGGAGGGACCACTGATATTAGAGATTATTCAGCAGATGAAATAAACCATATTGTTGAAATACTAAATAAGTACCCAAGTTTAAATTTAGAAATTCAAGGGTTTTATAATGGTTCTGGAAATGTTGCAAATCCAAACTTAGATAAAGATAGAGCTAACCGCGTCAAACAATTGATGATTGATAAAGGTATCGATGAAAGTAGGTTAAGCACAGTAGGTTTAGGAAATACAAAACCTTTGGTTCCGGAAGATTATTTAGAAACAGATCCTAACGGAAATAAATATAACAGAAACATGCGTGTTGAGATAAAAATAGTTAAGTATTAATTTATGAGTTGGCATTTACAAATCGGTGTTGATAGGGATTTATTAAAAAAAGTAGATCCTAAGCTAAATGAACGGCAGACCTTTATTCTGTCGTCATTAACCATAATGTTACTTATCGTATCACTGATTTGTTTTTTCTCCAGCATATTATACACACTTATTGTTTTTCACAATTGGTGGATAGCAATTGGTGTTGGATTTTTTTTAGCGCTTGTGGTATTTAATTTATACAGGCTATTTGTTATGACAGCATTAGATGTTTCAGGAAGTTCATTGGAAGAATTTTACGTTGATCATGAAAAACATTATGCAGAACATCATGAGATTGGCAGTGATATGACGAATGTTAGTGATGAGAAAATACAAGAAATAGTTGCCATCAGTAAAGAGAAATTGAGAGAGAAATCACAAATGGATATTGGACGCAAGCAATTAAAGTTTTCAGATGTCCTAACAATGACATTGAGGATAGTTATTTTATCGATTATAGCTATTGTATTTGCAACCGGTATTGAGTTGTTTATTTTCAAAAATCAAATCAATGATGTGTTGGAACAGCTGAAAAACCAATATATTTCTCATGGTGAAACCTGGATGGTGGAAAATATTTTAACGCCTGGCCCCAATGACCAATTCTATATTTTCAATGCCAATTCTTTACTCTTGGCGATTGATATTTTAGAAAGAGGGTTGGGATATTGGAAAGTAGTTATGGATATTATTTTCTTGATTATTTTTTTAATTCCATTGGCATTGGTTTTTAAAAGTAAAGAAATAAAACAAAGTGAGTATATGCGAGAGTTGGCCTTGAGTGAAATTACGATTACATTTTATCACTATTTGCATACTCAAAAACTTTGTCAGAAAATCATTCAAGAGGTGAAGAATAAGGAAATCAAATTCACAAAAACAAAAAAACTGAAAGCGTCAATTTAAAATGGGCAAAAAAAACAATTATTTTTCAATAGGCAGTAAATTGTTTTGGGGCCTCATTTTGCTTGTAACTGTTTTCGCGCTTTTGAAACTAAATCCTGGAATTTTCAATGGTGAAAATACGGCAAGAGATATTATTGTTGAAGATTCTTTGAGTAAGGTAAATTGGGAGGAGGAAATTGTAAAAGAAGATTCAAGTGAAATTAAAAAAGATACTTCCTTAAAGAATAATGATGATTTTTATGTTAGGACATGGAGGTGGGAATCTTATGATGGTAAAAATTATACTTTGAATTTTAAAATAAAACGATCTGATTATTCAAAATCTTCAAGTTGCAGAGAGTCTTCTAGTGCTGGAGTTGAGATATGGTCGAAGATGTACAATAATGATAAATCAGGTTTAAAACAAATGGTAAATGAGTACAAAAATATAATCATAAAAAACAATCTAAACGGGATTGAAGCTTTAAATATGGTAGTTTCAAGTGTTCAAAGTATTCCTTATGTATTAATAACACCTGAAGATTGTCCAGATAATGCATTTGGTGTTAGGTTTACTAATGATTGCAGACCAAGAAAAAATCAACCTGATGGGTGTTGCGGTTTTGTGTTACCATGGGGGGTATATTCACCTATCGAATACGCAGTAAATGGGTCTGGTGATTGTGATACTAAATCATTGTTCGCTTGCACAATATTAAAAGAATTAAACTTAGGATTTTATGAAGCTGAAATGTTAATTGGGGAAGTTGATGCAGGAACTCATGCAATGTTGGGTGTAAACATATTGAATCCACCTTACACCAACAGATATGTAACTGATATTACTAGAAATAAATTTTACGCATGGGAAGCAACTTCTCCAGGAAATGAGTTGGGACAACATGTTTGGAACACATGGAATAATTGGGTTGTAGTTCATTTATAAAAAATCAATACTATAAATTATGAAAAATGAAATTATCAATTTGGTATCATTATTAAGCTTGGGCTTACTTTATCTTTTCTTTTTTGCGAAAATCCAACATCGATTTTTTCAACATTTGAGTCAGCCAAAAAAAAACAATGCGGTATTAATTGTTTTTATCGCATCATTGATTTCAGCTTCAGTAAACCTAATACATATTGCTGATTTGACAGCCGATACTGTGAGGTTTTTTCTAAAATCAGGTAATTTTGGATCTTCGATTTTGTTTGCTTTTTCTTTTTTCGCAGGAATGTGGGTATTCTCAATTTTATTATTTAGATTAAGTTATTTAGTCGTAGGATTGCTTACACCTGAGAAAGAAGAAGATGAATTACTGAAAAATAATATTGAATTAGCCATCATACATGCTGTTATATTAATATCGTTGTCTTTCGTTATATCTCCTGCTCTAGTGAAGATAGCATCAGAGTTTATTCCTTATCCTAAAATTCCATTTTAATATAAATGTAATGATGCAATAATTAATTTAGGATTAATGATTTTCGCAATTTCCATTATTTTTCTTTTTTGGTTCGAATCTTTTACAAAAAAAGTTAATCAAATTAATGGAGTTATAATTGTTGTGATCTTAATAATATTTCCCAAACGTAGCTTTTATAAAATAAATTATGAATTTTCTTTTTAAGCAGCGGATATTATTGTATAATAAATTTCAACAAGAGATTCTGCTAAAATAATTCAATAAATTATCATGATAGATACTAAGATTAACAACTCAATAATCAAAATTGTAGGCTTACTTGGAGAATATCCAACAAAAAAAAGAAAGCTTTTTCAAAATCAACTTTTAAAAAATGGATATAAGGAAGACGCAGGTTCGGCTGAATCAGAAAAAATATTAAAAGATATTTTTTACCCAGACTTTAGAAGTTTAATGTTTATCAAAAAAGCTGTTGAAAAAGATGAGGAATTATTGAGTAGAAGATTTCGATCAGAAGAGTTAAAAACATTAGACTTTGTTAAAAGAGATAGAGATAAAAAAATTATTGAACACTACAATGTTGATGTCGTTAAATCGGAGATTTTTCTTTTTGGTGAGCAAATCGGTTTATTTTCATTGACATTGAAAATAAATGAAAACAATCAAAATTTTTCTTTTATTAGCAACATCATTAATCAATGTCGAAACTTTGATGCCGAAATAAATATCAACGCCACAAATGAAAATTTTGGTCCAAAATGGCATGAATGGATTTCAAAAAATTATTTATGTGGAACAGCACTGCGAGATGAAAAGAAGATGATAAAAGCAGATGAATTCAGTGGTTCTAAATTCAAAGTGTTTAGTGTATTTGATTGTGAAATTTCACCTCTCGATCGTAGGAATATGCTGTTTGATTTAGGAACATCTTCACCAATCAATAGTTCAATTGGTGAAGGAAATTATGCACCACATCCTGATTATTTTAATGAAATAATGAAAAATAAGATTTCTATTTTTAATAATTGGGAGTCGTTATGCTTATTTGATAGTTTTACCACAATCGGAAATGGGATACTATCTAACTATGGAAGCCGGATAAGCTGGGAAGATTCTTATTTCCGTGTTTATTTATTCCGATTATTTTTCAAATACAATCTTTATCGTTACAATTCCGACTTACACGACAATACAGTGCAACTACGAAATCAATTCGAACAATTTCTAAATCAATATAACTTAAGTCATATCTCATTCAATTTTCTTCCGAATGAAATATTTAATAAAATCGGTGTTGCACTAGATTTGGATGAGGAATTGAATACTTTCCAAACACGCATTAATCGAATTTCAACTGCAATACAAGAAGAGAAGCAATCAAGAACGAATGCATTGCTTCAGTTTGTTTCAGTTTTGGGTGGCTTGGGTTCAGTTATGCCGGTGTTTGATGGTTTGTCATTGGCGAAGAAATATCTCGGCTGGAGTAATCTTTTATTTTACACTTTGTTGGTTTTAATTTTATTAGGCATCGGTCTTGGTTTATTGTCTTTTCTTATGCCAGAACTTGTAAAAAAAATAAAGAAAAAAATTTTTATTAAAAATCAGTTATAAAATCGCTATTCATTTTTTTAAGAATGAAAATTAATTATCTATGGATTCAGAAGTTTCTTCTAAAGGGTGGTTGGTTAGGTTTACAGTGCCTATTTTAATTGTAATTATTTCTACAATTTGTTTTCAATTTGGTGTTAATGTTGAAAATATTTCTAATGAAGATTCCAAAGGCATTTTTATGCATATCTTATACTCATTAAGCTTATTTACCTTAGGAGGTGTAAGCTTGGGAGTACCAATTAGTGGGCCTTTATGGGGAATTCGTTTATTGTATGTCATGTATTATTTAGCCCCTGCAGTTTCATTAGGTGCTTTAGTTGAACATTTATTCACCAGCGCAAGATTTTATTTGCGGTTTAAAATTTTACAAGGAAATCACTTTGTAATAATCGGTGCAGGTAGGGTAGCTACACAAATTCCTGAAATATTAAATCATTTTTATAAAAAAAAATATAAAAGAACCAAATTAGGAATACAAGTACCTATTGTGGTTGCTGATAAAAATAAAGGTGCTTTATTTTCTAAATACAATATTATATCATGTAATGCAGAAGACGCTGCTATTATTAAGAATTTAAATCTGGAGAAGGCAAATATGATTTTCATATTAACTGATAATGATTGGATTAATGTCAATCTTTTCTTTCAATTGAAAAATCATTTTTTGTCTAAACCCAATTTGAAAAAAATCCCGAAAATATTTATTAGAATTAAATCAGAAGATATCTTAATAGAGTTGAAACAAAACCATATTCAAAGCCAATTTGTTTTTTTTAATGTTCATATTGAAGCAATAGAAATAATGATGAATGAAGCAAAGATGAAAGACCCAATTTATAATAAATGGCTAAATATGATAAAGCAATCTTGTCCTCAAACAATCATATTTGTTGGTTTTGGTCGTTTTGGACAACATACTTTAATGGGATATTTAAATAATAACAATAATGCTTTAAAAGATTCAGTAAATAAAGTAATTATAATAAGTCCAAATGCAATTAATGAGTTGGAACATTACAAACTATTAAGCAGTATACAAAATAAGAAAATATCTGATAAGATTGAATTTGAATTGTATAATTCTAGTAATGAAAATATTAAGCTGTTAAATGATGTCATCATTCAAACCCAAAATGACAAATCTGTTCTTTGGGTGTTAGGTGCAGGTATTGAAGAAGTTAATCTACAAACTTCCACAATCATTAATAGAATGCATGAAAATAGATATACTGAAAATGGAGTGCGAAACGAATTATTTATGTTAATTAGAACTAAGACCACAAATAATAGTTTTGAAGAAATTGTAAATAAAAAGAATGAAAAACATATATTGATGCCAACTTATGATATCATAGCTGATTATTTTAATAATAAATTCAATGAAATGCTATAATAACCAACAAAAGAAATGCGTTTTTTCCTGTATACAATTTTTTGTACAGTGTTTTTGTAGAAATAAATAAAACAATTAGATATTTTTTAAAAATGATTGAAATAGATAAAGTATCATTTACACTCCAATCCCAATTTCACATGCTTCGGCATTTTGAATCCGTGGATGATACTACATTACAACTGCTAAACAATAACGGCTACACCCAAAATCAAATCCAGCAAGAATTGTCCTTACCCGGCTCCAAATTCTTCTCCCATTTTGCAAATAATATAAAAGTACTGTTAGAAAAAATCTTGCTTCATCCTTATCAAAAATCAACCGGCTTAAATGGCAATCACATCATAGAATCAACTTTGCCAATTGATGAATATCCAAATGGAATTGGAACTAAAGCTGTTGTGTCTCTTGCAGATATTTCTTCAGCGCAAAAAGCTCAAATATTTATAGAGAAAAATCGAAATTATGCTTTGGCGCATATTCTGGTTGATACATTACCCATAACCAACCAATGTACCTTAATTTTAAAACCCATCCCCGAAGGGTACGCATTTATTACCGCTTTCTCTGGTGAGTCTGCGATGCCTATCCCAGATTTCAAAATGCCGAAATCACAATTTGATTCTTGTAAAACTTTTTGGGATGGTCATGTTTTTTTGAAGAAAATTATATAAACCTCCGAATTAGAATTATTAATCCTTTTTCTTATTTCTCAAAATTTAATAATTATTTATTTTTCAAAATGATAGTAATACTATTATATTTGCATTTAATACAATTAAATGGACAATTTGTTACCCAATTTAAAAATAAAAGTAAGCGATGGATTATATCAAATCGATCCGTTTTCTAGTAAATTAGGAAAGACAATTATTTTTCATTCAGTTGAGATGATTACGGAACTTGGATTTGAAAAGTTTACGTTTAAAAAACTTGGCGATGCTATAGGTTCACCTGAAGCGTCTATTTACAGGTACTTTAAAAGTAAAAATCAACTGCTTTGTTATCTAATTTCTTGGTACTGGGGATGGATGGAATGTAGATTGATTTTGGAAATCGCCAATATATCTTCTCCAATTGTAAGATTAGAAAAATCAATAGCCTTGGTTCTGTCTAATGCTAACGAAAATCTCCTCATTGAAGGTGTTGAAGTGTATAAATTGCATCAAATTACCATTTCTGAATCCATTAAGACATACTTAAATAAAGATGTTGACACGTCAAATAAAGAAGGCGCATTTTTAAATTACAAACAGTTTGTTGAACGTGTTTCAAAAATTATCAATGAAATTAATCCGAAATATAAATACCCTCAAATGCTGCTGACTACCATTTTTGAAGGCGCGCATTTACAAGTTTTTTTCGGAGAACATTTGCCACGGTTAACAAACAAACAAAATACGCCGGATTACATAACCAAATTTTATATCAATCTTGCACATCAATCAATAAATGGATAATTTATGAAAACACCGTATCAACGTTTTTGGCTTTTGCTAAAACCCGATAGCAAAGAGATTTATCAAGTATACACGTACGCCTTTTTTAAAGGCGTTATCGCACTTTCTTTACCTATTGGAATTCAATCCATCATCAATCTCATTCAAGGCGGGGCCGTTTCTGTTTCTTGGATGATACTTGTTTTTATAGTAACCCTTGGTATTGCTTTAGGCGGTTACATGCAGCTCATGCAAATGCGAATTATTGAAACCATTCAACAGAAAATATTCACGCGTGCTGCATTTGATTTTACATATAGAATACCGAAAATAACTTTCGAACAAATTTACAAGCATTATGCGCCCGAACTGATGAATCGATTTTTCGATGTGCTCACTTTACAAAAAAGCCTATCGAAAATTATTATTGATTTCTCAACAGCAATCCTCCAGATAATTTTTGGTTTAATCTTATTGTCGTTGTATCATCCTTTCTTTATTTTATTTAGTATTCTACTAATTGTTCTAGTTTTTAGCATTATAAAATTAACCAGTAAAAAAGGTTTGGAAACCAGCTTAAATGAGTCGAAATATAAATACAAAGTTGTTTCCTGGTTGGAAGAATTGGCTAGAGTGAAAGACAGTTTTAAACTTGCGGGTGTTTCAAAACTTCCTGAATCAAAAACGGATGAAAGGGTTTTGGGTTATTTAGAATCCAGAGAAAATCATTTTCTGGTGCTAAAAAAACAATACGTATTACTCTTGCTTTTCAAAATCATAGTTGCATTGGGATTGTTGATTGTTGGAGGTTTGTTAGTTATAAATCAACAAATGAATATTGGTCAATTTGTGGCTGCAGAAATTATCATCTTATTGGTAATTGACTCGTCTGAAAAAATAATCATGAATCTTGAAAATGTTTTTGATATACTAACATCATTAGAAAAATTAGGACAAGTAACGGATTTGGAATTGGATAATCAAACCAATAATTCAACTTTAAATCATGACATTAATTTGCCTATTCAAGTTGAACTGAAAGATTTGAGTTTTACATATCCAGGAAGAACAAAGACCATCATAAAAAACATAAATTATCATTTCAAAGCAAATCAGAATTATTGCATTACAGGGAATAATGGTTCTGGAAAATCAACGCTTATACATTTAATCAGCGGATTGTATCAACCTCAATCAGGTAGGGTTTGCATAAATGATTTGCCGATTAATAATTACAATATATCTCAGCTTTATAAAGTAGTTGGTAATGGTTTGGCAGAAGAAACCATATTTGAAGGAACATTGTTGGAAAATATAACTTTAGGCAGGGAGTTTGTAAAGATTGATGATGTGCTATGGGCTGTTGAACAAGTCTATCTTACCGAATATGTAAAAGAATTGCCTAAGGGATTAGATACGTTAATTGATATCGGAGATCGACTTTCGAAAAGTATTGTGCAACGAATCATTATCGCAAGAAGCATCGTGAATAAACCAAAATTATTGTTGATTGAAAATCAAATCGATTTTATAAATGAAAATGAAAGAAATAAAATCATTGACTTTTTAACGAATAAATCAAATGGTTGGACATTGATCAGTATTTCTAATAATCAATATCTCCAACAAAAATCAGATGAAATAATAGTTATGAAAGATGGTGAAATTTTAAAAGCTTAAGGGCTAATTTTTTATTCAATGATAACAATATTAAAATCATTGGACGCTTTTTGAAAAGATATTATTATTAATTAGTTGTTTTTTTATAAAATAAATTATGTTAAACATTACACACAATACCTTAAAAGATAAAGAATATTTGGAGAATTTAAGTTCATTCCAAGTATTAGCAGCGCGCATTAACAATAGGAAATTAATTAAATTTCTCTATGTGCTTGGCGCAATTGTATTGCTTTTACTTTTTTTACCATGGACACAAAATATCAGATCCAATTCGAAAGTAACAGCGCTTAAGCCAAATCAACGACCACAAACCATTCAATCAATTATTGCTGGACGAATTGAAAAATGGTTTGTTCAAGAAGGGCAATTCGTTAAGAAGGGAGATACCATTCTTTTTATTAGCGAAACCAAATCTGAGTATTTAGATCCTGATTTAATAGGCAATACAGAGCAGCAATTAAAATCAAAAGAATTTGCAGTGAAATCTTATATGGAGAAAGTAAAGGCAAATGATAATCAAATTGATGCAATGACTAACGCGCGTAAATTAAAATACGAACAGGCGGAAAATAAACTTATACAAGCTAATTTAAAAGCTAAAATTGATAGTACAGAACTTTATGCAGCACAAGTGAATTATAAAATTGCAAAAGAACAATTGGTTCGTATGGAAGAGCTGTATAAAGAAGGGTTGAAATCATTAACAGAGCTGGAAACCAGAAGATTGAAATTACAGGAAACACAGGCTAAGGTAATATCTCAAGAGAATAAATATATTACTACTAAAAATGAAATTTTAAATGCTAAAATAGAATTGCAAAGCATCAATGCAGATTATATGGATAAGATTTCAAAATCTGAGGCAGATAAATTTGCTACGCTTTCAAACATGTATGATGCGGAAGCCACCGTTACGAAATTGCAAAATCAATTTGTGAATTACAGCATTCGATCTGGGATGTATTATATCTTAGCTCCCCAAGATGGATATATTACTCAAGCGATACAATCCGGAATTGGTGAAACCATTAAAGAAGGAGATGAAATAATCAGCATCATGCCTTCGGATTTTGAATTGGCCATTGAAATGTTTGTAGAACCAATGGATATTCCATTGTTGGAAATTGGTCAGCATGTGCAAATTCAATTTGATGGTTGGCCTTCAATATTTTTCTCAGGCTGGCCTGGAATCTCTTACGGCACTTATGGTGGAACAATTGTTGCGATTAATAATTTTACCAATGAAAATGGGAAATACAGGGTGCTTGTTTCACACGATAAAAATTATCCTGCTTGGCCAAAGGAAATAAGAATTGGTGCTGGCGCTAAATCCATGACGCTTTTAAAAGAAGTGCCTATTTGGTATGAGTTGTGGCGTCAAATCAATGGATTCCCTGCAGATTATTACAAAAAAAATACAAATCAAAATAAGGATAAAAATAAAAATGATGCTAAGAAGTAAATGTGGATTTATTTTAATGCTGGTTGTAATTGCATTAAATGGTTTTGGGCAATCAGATACAAGTATGAAATTAAGCTATGCTAATTTTCTACAATTGGTGAAGCAAAATCATCCTTTGGCAAAGCAAGCGAATTTAATCCCTAAAACAGCCAATGCCAATACACTTCTGGCACGTGGAAGTTTTGATCCGAAATTGTTTTATGAATTCAACAATAAATTTTACGATAAAAAAAACTATTATGAATTGGGTAATGCAGGATTTAAAATTCCAACTTGGTATGGGGTTGAATTTAAAACGGGTTTTGAAAGAAATCAAGGTATCAATTTAAATCCTGAAAATACTACGCCCAATCAGGGATTGTTTTATTCTCAAATTTCAGTTCCGCTTTTACAGGGTTTAATTATTGATGAAAGACGTTCTATCCTTAAGCAAGCCAAATTGTTTCAAGAATTATCTGCATTTGAAAAAGTTAACACTATAAATGAGTTGCTGTATAAAGCCGGAAAAGTATACTGGGATTGGCAATTGTCTTTTACAAATGTAGAAGTGTTTCAAAATGCGGTAAAGTTAAGTCAGGAAAGGGTTGATGCCATAAAAGCTACATCGAATTTAGGAGATAGACCTTCTATTGATACGGTTGAAGCAATCATTCAGCTTCAAGATAGAATTGTTGCATCTCAACAAGCACTTATGGATTACAGAACAAAATCATTGATGCTTTCAAATTTTTTGTGGCTTGAAAATGATGTGCCTATTGAGTTGACAGATAAAACAATTCCTGAAATTGCGGTAGAAAATTATGAAAATGAAAATGCACTTTTATCCAATCTAACTAAATTAGATAGTTTAATCAATAATCATCCAAGCATCAAAGTGTACGATTTTAAATTGCAACAATTAGCGATTGAAAAAAAGTTTAAGAAAGATAAATTAAAGCCCAATTTGAATTTTAATTACAATCCATTATTTGATGCTAAAAACTTGTCATCAGGTTTTCAAAACAATTATAAATGGGGATTGGTAGTAGGATTTCCTTTATTGTTGAGAAAGGAGCGTGCTGATCTACAACTCACAAAAATAAAAATTGAAAATACAACCTATGAAACACGCAACAAACGAAACGAGCTTGTGAATAAAGTAAAAGCAACGTTTAATGAATTCAATACGTTTAAAAATCAAATTGATTTATACAGTAAAAATGTACTCAATTACAGGCGATTATGGTTATCTGAAAAGCGTATGTTTGATTCGGGAGAAAGTTCATTGTTTATGATCAACAGCCGAGAAATGAGTTACATCAATGCCCAAATCAAATTGAATGAAATCATCAATAAAAGTAAAAAAGCAGGATTGGATGTTGAATATTCATTTGGTGTGTTGAATACGATGTATTAGAAGGGGTTGAAAAGTTTAAGGGTTTAATTCGCTGTGCTTGTTTAATGGTTGGGAGAAAAAGTCAAAGTGAAAATGAGATTGAGAGCGAATATTCACAATTGACTATTTTCTTCATTCACATTCTGTTTCTCGCTCTAAAAATTCTTTCATGACTTCGTGTCTTTGTGCCTTTGTGTTTCAATTCAATTGTTCGTGTTTCCTACCTTTGTGTTCATTGCGTGAAACAATTTAGGTTTAAGTTGCTTCGCAGGTTTAAAAAGTCAGCGCGAAAATGACAGCGAGAGCATTGAATGAGTCCTAGCTTTTATCTTCATTCTCATTTTGTTACTCGCTCTAAAAATTCTTCGTGCCTTCGTGCCTTTGTGTCTTCGTGTTTCTATCCAATTGTTCGTGTTTCCTACCTTTGTGTTCATTGCGTGAAACAATTTAGTTTTAAGTTGCTTCGCAGGTTTAAAAAGTCAGCGCGAAAATGACAGCGTGAGCATTGAATGAGTCCTAGCTTTTATCTTCATTCTCATTTTGTTACTCGCTCTAAAAATTCTTCGTGCCTTTGTGTCTTCGTGTTTCTATCCATTTGTGTTTCAATCCTATTATGTCAAAAAAACTTCTGCCGATGTTTGTGTTATTACATTGATTATCAATGAACATAATCTTGAAGTTGTTGTTAATAAAAAAAATCCTAAAAAAAATATATTTTCTCGAACTTTTTAAAAATATATGTGTTGTATTAGTATTATAAAAATCAAAAAAAATATCATGAAAAAAAATTACAAAAAATTATTTGCAATCTGCATCACTGCAGGATTCTTGTTAACAGGTTTAAACTCTTGTAAAAAAGATGATCCGACACCTGCACAAAAAAATATCGTTGAAATTGTGGTTTCAGACCCTAATTTTTCACGCTTGAAACAAGCTGTTGTAAGAGCTGGTTTAACCACAGTGCTTTCTTCTGGTTCTCTAACTGTATTTGCTCCAGACAACGCAGCATTTGCAGCGGCAGGTTTAGATAGCGCAACAATTGCTTCAATACCTGAAGATATTTTGGGTGATATTTTGAAATACCATGTATTGAATGCGAAAGTTGAAGCTTCTGGCGTTCCAGCATCTGATACCGTAAACACTTTTGATGGTTTAAATTTATATGCATCTAGTAATGCTAACGGCGTTTTTGTAAATGGCATTAAAGTAAAAACAGCAAACGTTCAAGCTGCTAACGGTGTAATACATGTTATCTCTGATGTATTGATTCCGCCAACTGATAATATTGCTGAAGTAGTTTCTAGCGATGATAATTTCGAGGTTCTTCTTGCAGCAGTTCTTCGTGCAGGTTTAGCAACTGCAGTAAGCAGCAATGGTAAATACACTGTTTTTGCACCAACTGATGCAGCATTTGCAGCTGCAGGATTTCCTGATGCAGCATCAATTAATCTTGCTCCACAAAATGCAGTAACTGCTATTGTAAAAGCACATATCATTGGTACAAATGTTTTTGCAGGTGATTTAATAAATGCAAGTACTGCTCCTACATTACAAACTGGAGTATCATTAACTATAGGAACAAATCCTGCTTCTGTTAAATTGACAGGTTCTGCAAGTCCTGTTTCTAATGTAATTGAAGCAAACATCACAACAACTAATGGTGTTATTCATGTAATTGACCGTGTTTTACAATAATTGATAATACTAGTAATAACTATAAAAAACCCACGAATTTATCGTGGGTTTTTTATTTGTCCTTTTTTGCATGCCATTGAAATATAATGCTATAATACTTTTCATTAACTCAAACCTCATTTGTTGTGTTTTAAAAATCATCAAACTATGTCTTTTTTACTAGGATTATTTTAACCTATACAAGCAAAATTGTTCTTTATAAAAAAATAAATAATGTCGCTTCTATTTGACAGAAATGAATTTAATCGTGAATAAAATCTTGTCATTCAACTAAAAAAACACTCCAGTTTAAATGAATTCATCAACGTATTCTCACACATAAAATCAATTAAATAAGATTAGCAATAAACCCTTTTGACTAAAATCAATACCCTTTGATGTGCAACCAAAAATTACAGAAAAATTAAGATAGTAGATCTTTGGTGAAATTCACATTAAAAACACTAAAGACTTTGATAAAAAAAGTGCTTATATCTTGATAAAAAACATTGAATAGGGTACAATGATGCTGGATTAATCGGGACGATATTTTAAGGTTTTTAGGTAAAAAAATATTCAGGAGTCAAATTATAGAATAGCGGTTATTTACTTTGCTTTTCTATAATTTCCATGCTAGGGTTGAAACAAAATTACTAGTATCGACGATCTAAAAGGCTGGCCATTTTTGTCAAGAAGAAGTAGGGAATTGATTTGAAATTAGCCAACTTCACTACCGAACCACCAAAAGATAGTTTATACTCATTGATGCCCATCAACGATTTATCCGAAGTCTCCCAGGCATATCCACCAAAATCATATTTGCTCATTCCCATTTTTTTGAATTCCAGGATTTCCTCTTTTTTCATCAGTTTACCGGCCAATCCAACCGTTGTTCGATCAAATCGCTCATCCAATCGGCGACTTCCGGCCAAATAGTCATAAGCAATGCCCAATCTTTCATCGTAAAAGGATAAACCAGCATACAATATTTCGCCTTCATACCGAACCCAACAGATTTTAAAATTTGATTTTAGTTCATTGATTAAGCTTTCTGGTATAGGGTAAATTCCCTTCGACTTTGCGAAAATATTGTAAAAGCTAATGAAGCTTTTCAAGTCCTGATCGAAATCAGCCACCATGCCCAATTTTTCGGCTTTGCGGATGTTTTGGCGGACCGTATTGCGAAAGCCGGCAATAATTTCATCCTCATTAAGCGTCATATCCAGTATTACGGTGTGGAAATCAATTTTGATACACCCCAATGGTGTCGGGTGATTTTCAGGTAGAAACGAATACTTTCGGATCCTCCAAAAATTCGAAATGGTTGAAACCGTATTAAAATAATGGTCTGTGAGTTTAAAGAGGTAAAATTTTTTTTTGAACTTGATCATGGGGTAGTTGGTTGTAGTATCTATCAATAGCTATTCACTATCCTTAAGTAGTTTATTAATTATTGGTCTAGCCTGTGATTCTTTACGCATCGATTAGTCAATTAGTAATTGTGATGGTATTGTTTTAAACACATTTGTTGTTTTGTTTAATTTAAAAATAAAAGAAAGTGAGTTATTCTGACACCACATATAAAATTAAACAGTTGTTGTACCTAATTTACTTGCATCCATATTTGAGATAGATGATGACGTACCAACTACTGTTTTATTTTATAAAACGTAATAATTTACACAAATATAAACTGTTAAAGTAAAACTTTAATCAAAGACAACTAATTTGATGTTCTTCCATTAGCATTCACTTGCATAAATCGTATTAATTCACTAGATCTCGAACTTCATTTATTAAGCTATAAATTTCAAAAAAATTCGATTCACTTATTAAGGATTATTCTCAGTTAAAGTTTAACAGATTTCTGCCGATGTTGGTGTTTTTACCAATCATCAATAAAGGTTTCAAATGTTCAATGGGTGCAAGTTATTCAAGAGGTTATATGTCTGCCAACTGTGTTTCCAATGATTTTTTGCGCGCTTTGTGTGAAAACTCTAACACTTTTGCCTCCTCTGAAAAGACAACTGTAACCTATTAAACACGATTAAAGCTATCATGAAACACATGTATCAAATAAGTAAAAGGTAAAGTATAATATGTACATTATTTACATACATTTGTAAATCAATCTCAACGACGACAAGCTTCTACCGTTGATGTCAATTCACTAAATTTATATATTATCAGGTTAGCCGAAAAATGTATAAAATATAGTAGTCGATTAAATTTAAAAAAATGAAAAATAGATTAAACGGAATTTTACTAAAATCAATTTTGATGATTTTTGTTATTGGCACCCAGCTTGGTTGTACAAAAAATAATACCACAAACAGCACTTCTACACCAACTTCAATTTTGGGTCTTTGGGCTGGCACTGCAATTACTACAGGAGGTACCACTCCTCAATATTTTAGTTTAATTGTGAAAGCTGATGGAACGGTAATATCTGATACTAAAACAAGCAGTAATTTAAGTAGTCAATATTTTTCAGTTGGAACATGGGCTTTAAATGGAAATACATTTACATATTCTATCACTAATGTTTATGGAAATACACTTCCAAGCTATGTAGGTCAAACGCAGACTGGTATTGCAACATTTTCTTCACAAACTGGAAATCTTACAAATGGTAGTTGGACAAACCCTTCTCCATTTAGTTCAGGTACCTTCACGGTGACAAAAGTCAAGTAATAAAAATGGTCAACCTTCTCAGATTGACCAAAATTTTTATTCGTGGAGCTGCAGGGAATCGAACCCTGGTCCAAACATATTCGCCATAAGCTTTCTACATGTTTATTCTGTAATTTTTTGTAGGGAAAATACAGGGAACAGACAAACCAATATTTTCCTTAGATGAATGGTCTTAAGCCAACGTCACATCATTCGCGGGCAGCAACCTGTGTTTGTTTTGAGTCGGCGGCGGAGCATGGTAACAGATAAACCTGCTCGGCGGCCCGAATGGATGCTAATCTATCGATTAAGCAGCCATGGCATACGAAGTATTGCCATTTAGAGTTTGAATATTCAGATTTAAGTGCTAATTATCCAACGCACTACATGCTTACACTTACAAAGATCTATGCTGTCAAAACCGGTCAGCCCCATTTTATTTATTGCTCGAAGGTAATTAATTAAATGTGCTTGTTTAATTAATATTTTTAAGCATTTTGTTAATAATTCCTTCATTTTTTAATAGTTACTTTTAAAATAATCTTCAATCCCGTTTTTAAGTTTTAAATCCATAAAAATCTTTATTCAATAACTACTTTTTTCTACCTATTTTCGTGTCTATGCAAATTTTTAAAAAGCTGCTTCATTTTATATTTAATGTGTATGCTGCAATTACGCTACTCTTAGTTTTTTTTACATTATTTCCGTTTGTTTTATTTTCTATGTTCTTTTCGCCTAAGAGAAGAAGCGATTATATTTACAATACATGTCGAATTGGCTTTGATGTTTTATTTGTTTTATGGGGCATCAATCATAAAAATATTTTTGAATCTGAACATGATCCATCAAAACCTGTAATTTTCGTTTTTAACCACATCTCATATATCGATGCAATGGTGATCTTAAAAGCAGTACGTAATCAATCTATCCGTGGATTGGGGAAAGCTGAAATCGCTAAAATTCCTTTGCTAGGTTTTGTATATAAAAATGCGGTGATTATGGTTAAACGTGAGGATGCTGAAGATAGAGCCAGAAGTGTTGCCGATTTAAAAGCTGCCATTAATGATAACATTTCAATTATTCTTGCGCCAGAAGGGACATTCAACATGACACCCAAGCCACTTACTCGTTTTTATGATGGCGCATTTCGAATTGCCATTCAAACACAAACACCTATAAAACCGTTGCTTTTTTTAGATACATATGATAGACTAAATTACAATTCACTGTTTTCGGTAAAACCCGGAAAGTCTCGTGTTGTTTTTTTAGATGAAGTTTCTGTTGAAGGTTACACCATTGATGATCTAGCAATTTTACGTCAAAAAGTGTATGACATTATGGAAGCTGCATTAATCAGATACAAAGCTTCATGGATTAAAGAATAAAATGTATGTGCCCTCAAAATGAAATATCTTTTCCTGATTCAACAGTTAATTGTTGGATAGAAGTTATTTTGCCTTTGGCACTACCTATCGTTTATACATATCATGTTCCTCCTCATTTAATTTCCGAAGTAAAAATTGGTTGCAGAGCTGAAGTGGTGTTTGGTAAAAACAAACGTTATTCTGGAATTATAAAATCCATTTTAAATACAGCGCCTCAATTTCCAACCAAACCCATTTTGAGTGTAATTGATGATACGTCCATTCTGTTTTCTGTTCAATTGAAATTCTGGGATTGGATTGCTTCTTATTATATGTGCAGTTTAGGTGAAGTAATGGCAGCCGCTTTGCCAACGAATTTTAAATTAAATAGTGAAACCATTCTAATTTATAACGATGATATTGATGACGATTTTAGCAGTTTAAATGGTGATGAGTTTTTAGTAGCAGAGGCATTGCTTATTCGCAAACAATTGCAGCTTGTTGAAATCCAACAAATTTTGCAACACACCAATATTTATGTCATCATAAAATCACTTATCGATAAAAATATTTGTTTCATTTGGGAGCAACTCAACGAAAAGTACAAACCCAAAAAAGAATCTTTCGTTACCCTTGATGCTGCATACGAAAATCCGGAATCTCTCGAAGCTTTATTTGCTGATTGGAGTGGCGCACCCAAACAAATGAATCTACTTTTGGCATTTTTACATTTGCAAAAAACGAATGGAGAAGTTATTCAATCCGAGTTGTTGAAAAAAGCAAATGCAAGTGCTGCGCAATTAAACGCTCTTAAAGAAAAGAAAATCCTCGTTGTTGAAAAACGAAACATTAATAGAATTGTCACCAAAGAAAAGAACATTTTCATTGATTTCGAATTGTCTGAATTGCAATCAAATGCGCTGGTTCAATTAAGTAAAGTGTTTGACGAAAAAAACATTTGTCTATTACATGGCGTTACAGGAAGTGGAAAAACCTTGCTTTACATCAAAATGATAGAGCAGTTTATCAAAAAAGATAAACAGGTTTTGTATCTATTGCCAGAGATTGCACTAACGTCGCAGATTATACGCAGATTGCAAATTCATTTTGGTGGACATGTGGCCATTTATCATTCTAAATTTAATGATCAAGAAAGGGTAGAGCTTTGGAATAAAGTAAAGAACAATGAAGTGAATGTTTTGCTGGGTGCTAGAAGCGCCTTGTTTTTGCCATTTCAAAATTTAGGTTTAATTGTGGTTGATGAAGAACATGATGCCTCGTATAAGCAACAAGATCCAGCACCAAGGTATAATGCAAGAGATGCGGCCATTTATTATGCTTCTTTATTTGGTGCAAAAGTTTTATTAGGTAGTGGTACACCTTCACTTGAAAGTTATCAAAATGCGCTTCAAGGTAAATACGGTTTGGTTTCCCTAAAAGAAAGATTTGGAGGAATTAAAATGCCGTTGATTGAAGTGGTAAACACCAGACAGGCTGCACTTCAAGGCAAAGTAACCATCAGCGATTCGTTGAAAGAAATGATTTTACAAACCATTGAAAAAAAGAAACAAGTTATTTTATTTCAAAACAGAAGAGGGTATAATCCATATTTGATTTGTGGTACATGTGGTTTTATTCCTCAGTGTAATCATTGTGATGTATCGCTTACGTTACACAAATACAGCAATAAATTACATTGCCATTATTGTGGAAGCACTTATCCCAAATTGGTAACTTGTGTGGCATGCGGCACCAATAAATGGGTGGAGAAAAATTTTGGAACCGAAAAAATTGAAGAAGAACTTGAAACGGATTTTCCTCAATATAGAATTGCCAGAATGGATGTGGATAGCATTAGAGGGAAAACTGCACATGATACATTAATACAACAATTTGAACAGCAACGAATAGATATTTTAGTTGGTACACAAATGGTGGTTAAAGGGCTTGATTTTGAAAGTGTTGGGTTGGTGGGCATTTTGGATGCAGATGGCTTATTGAGCTTTGCAGACTTTAGGGTAAATGAACGAGCTTTTCAATTGATGGAACAAGTGAGTGGAAGGGCCGGTAGAAAAGGGGAGCAAGGGAAAGTAATTATCCAAGCCATTAATGTTAAGCATCCTATTATTGAATTGGTAAAACAACATGATTATCTACAATTTTTTAAATTAGAAATAGAGAATAGAAAAACATTTTTTTATCCGCCTTTCAGTAGATTGATTTTGCTAACTTTAAAACATAAACAAATTGAAACCGTAGAACAAGGCGCGAGTCATTTGGCAAATTCGTTAAGGATAGATTTTAAAGATGGCGTAATTGGTCCTGCAAAACCTGTTATTGGTAGATTGAGGAATCAATACATCATGGAAATTATGTTGAAGTTGCCGAAGGATATTAAATCTATAAACCACGCAAAAATGGCTATTGTTCACCACATTAATTTGATGTTAGCAGAAAAGCAATTTAAAACCATTTTAGTTATCGTAAATGTAGATCCTGTTTAAAATTAATCGCATTGCAAATTCAAGAAAACATATCGTTAAAACCCTACAATACATTTGGAATGGATGTATTGGCTAGATATTTTTATGCTTTTTCTACTGTTGATCAAATGCAGGAAATTGGAGCGTCTGACTCGTTTAAGCATTATCCTGTATTGGTTTTAGGCGGAGGGAGTAATATGTTGTTAACCACAAATTTCGATGGGCTTGTCATAAAAAATGAAATTCCAGGTATTGAACTTTTATCAGAAGATGCCAATCATTATTTTGTAAAAGTAGGCGCTGGAGTGGATTGGCATGAATTTGTTTTGTATTGTTTGGAAAAGAATTATGCAGGGGTTGAAAATCTAGCTTTAATTCCGGGAAAAGTAGGTGCATCACCTATGCAAAACATTGGTGCTTATGGTGTTGAAATGAAAGATGTTTTTCATTCATTGGAAGCCATAAATGTTGATGATTTAAATCTAGTTACTTTCTATAATTCCGATTGTGAATTTGGTTATCGAGAAAGCGTTTTTAAAAATAAATGTAAAAATCAATTTGTAATTACATCAGTAACTTTTAGGTTAAATAAAGTTCCGATTTTTAAAACGGGTTACGGAGCTATTGAATATGCACTTCAAGAAATGAAAGTTGATACACTGTCTATTCAACATATTGCACAAGCGGTTATGCGTATACGCAATAGCAAACTGCCCAATCCCAATGTTATTGGTAACGCAGGAAGCTTTTTTAAAAATCCTGAAATTGATACTATTCAATTCGAATCTTTAAAAAAATATTTCCCCAATATCAATGGTTATCCTACAGATTCTGGTAAAATCAAAATTGCAGCGGGTTGGTTAATCGAACAAGCGGGTTGGAAAGGCTATCGCAATGGTGATGCGGGTTGTCATGATAAACAAGCACTGGTTCTGGTTAATCATGGTAATGCTACTGGAATAGAAGTTTTTGAATTGAGTGAAAATATTATTTCATCAGTGCATGATAAATTCGGAATTTTTTTACATCGGGAAGTGAATATTTATTAGAGGTGTAAAACACGAAGTCACGAAGTCGCAAAGGGGTTGAAACACAAAGGAACAAGGGAGTTGAAACACGAAGGCACAAAGGCACGAAGACACAAAGTTTTTCATCAAAAATGCAAAAACGGAAAAACTTCCAACCTCCTGAACATATTGAACCCATTGAACCTTTTGAACAACTTCTCAAACATCACAAACATCTCAAACCTTTCAAACCTCTTAGAAGTCCCCCTCATTAAAATCTTCCTCCGAAAAATGCTGCGAACCCATGTTTAACATGCTGCCCATCAAATCTTTGAATTCGATTTTTCCGTCCAATACTTTTTTGCTGATTAAAGAGTAACTCGATAATCCATGCAATACAAATTCCATCAATAAGCCTGATTCCATTTCATTGATATTTGGGAAGGTCTTTTTTACTAGTGCAAATAATCCATCTACAGTGTAAAGCAAATGAATTTTATCTGCGTCTTTGGTTTCTAAAAATACATTTAGGTTATTGCCTTGATCAAACCATTTTGTAATCGGCGCGTAAGGGTTTTCTGCTTTTTGATTTTCTTTGTTTCTTTTCTTCTTTAAAGTATCTGGATTCGGGAAATATGTAATGAACAATGCTCTAATCGCTTTGTCTACCAGGTTGTATGCAACTTGGTATGGCCCTTCTTGTTCGCCTTCATACACCAATTCTACTTTTCCTGTTATTGACGGAATAATACCTGTTAAATCGCTTATCCAAACTTGTGTTTTTTCTTCTTGATTGATTATGGCTCTTCTTTCGGCAGCACTTACTGCATTTTCAAAAGCTGATATGGTTAAACGTGCACTCACACCACTTTTCTTATCTACCATTTCACTATTTCTTGCTTCAAAAGAAACTTGTTCAATTAATCTTTTTATTAAATCACTTACGTCTACGCGTTGTTGTTGGGCGTCTATTTTGTTTGCTTCTTGTTCGGTTATAGCTAATGATGTTTCTACTGATTTTGGATAATGCGTTAAAATCTGACTTTGTATTCTGTCTTTTAAAGGCGTTACAATGCTTCCACGATTGGTGTAATCTTCGGGGTTGGCAGTAAACACAAATAAAATATCCAATGGTAATCTTAATTTAAATCCCCTGATTTGTAAATCACCTTCTTCCAAAATATTAAATAACGATACTTGAATCCTTGCTTGTAAATCGGGCAGTTCATTTATAACAAATATGCTTTTATTACTTCTTGGAATAATTCCATAATGGAGTACGCGTTCATCTGCAAAACTTAATTTTAAATTGGCTGCTTTAATTGGATCGATGTCGCCAATTAAATCTGCAACACTAACATCAGGAGTGGCTAATTTTTCACCGTATCGTTGAGATTTATGTAGCCAATTGATAGGTGTTTCATCACCTTTTTCTTCAATTAAATCTATAGCATATCTAGATATCGGATGGTATGGGTCATCATTAATTTCGCTTCCTGCAATTACTGGAATGTAATCATCCAATAAATCAACCATTTGTCGTGCCATACGCGTTTTTGCCTGTCCGCGAAGTCCTAGAAAAAGGATGTTGTGTTTGCTTAATAACGCTCTTTCAGTATCCGGAATTACGGTGTCTTCATATCCCATTATACCAGGAAAGGGATTTTCTTTATCTGATATTTTTTTGATTAGATTATTTCTAATTTCATCTTTTATTGATTTAGATATCCACCCACTTTTTTTAAGTTCTCCTAATGTTGATATTTGATTCATTTTATCTTTTTAAATTTTACTTTTCACTTTTGAATTACATCAGCGATTTACTTCTGCCGCTTTCGAAATCTTTAAATATAAATGCCCCTAAATTATCTAGTGATGCAAAGAATGCTTTGCCATGATTGGTTTCAGTAAACTCTTGTACAAATTTTTGTAAATAAGGATCACTGGCAATCATAAATGTGGTTATCGGAATTTTTATTTTTTTGCATTGAGCCGCAAGATTCATACAACGATTCAAAATTTTCCTATCGATGCCAAAACTGTTTTTATAATAATTTTTTCCTTGTTTTAAACAGGTTGGTTTACCATCGGTAATCATAAATATCTGCTTATTTGGATTGCGTCTTTTTCGAAGCAGTTCCATGGCTAGCTCAAGTCCCGCAACAGTATTCGTGTGATATGGGCCAACTTCCAAATAGGGGAGGTCTTTAATTTCTATTGTCCAAGCATCGTTGCCGAATACTAAAATATCAAGCGTGTCTTTTGGATATTTTGTTTTTATCAATTCGCTCAACGCCATCGCTACTTTCTTCGCTGGCGTAATTCGATCCTCACCATATAATATCATTGAATGCGAAATGTCAATCATCAATACCGTTGATGTTTGCGCTTTAAAATCCGTTTCCCTGATTTCTAAATCATCTTCATGCATGCGAAAACCTTCTATACCATGATTTACTTGTGCATTTCGAATAGATGCCGTAAAATCAATTTGTTCCATCGTATCGCCAAATTGAAATGGTCGCGTTTCAGGATTTATTTCGTCGCCGGTTCCTGCCTTAAACGTTTGGTGATTTCCTTGTTTCGATTTTTTTATTTTACCGAAAATCTCATCCAAACTTTTTTTACGAATGCTTTGCTCTGTTTTTGATGTAATTTTTATTTTACCATCTGGGTTATTATTGTCGATATAACCTTTGGCTTTCAAGTCTTCAATAAAATCACCAATACCGTATTCGTCGTCTGTTAATTTGTATTCTTTATCTAGTTCTGTTAACCATTGAATGGCTTCATTATAATCGCCATTGGTATAGGTGAGTAGTTGTGTAAATAAATCAAACAGTTTTTCAAAACTGCTTTTTTCATTTATTCGAGGATCGTATTTTGAGAAATAAAAACTACGCATTTTATTCTTAGAAGATTTTTAATTGTACACAATATAAACAACAAAATGCGGGGTTTAAAGTTTAAAAAAAATGATTTAGAATAATTTAAACTTCCAAAACTTTATCCAAGGCATTTTGCAACATCTTTTTATCTGGCAAATACAATTGATATTTACTCAAAAGAACTTTATTCGTAATTCTATCTGTAGCATATTCAACTAAAATATGATTTTCTTTTGTTCCAAGAATTATTCCAATGGGTTCGTTATCGCCTTCACTCGCTTCTTCTTTTTTGAAATAGTTGAGGTAGAGATTCATCTGTCCTACATCTAAATGGTCAATTTTACCACGTTTTAAATCTACCAATACAAAACATTTCATTATTCGATGATAGAAAAGCAAGTCTAAATGAAAATGTTTTCCTCCAATACTCATTCGATATTGTCTGCCGATAAAAGCAAATCCTTTTCCTATTTCCATAATAAATTGCTGAAGATTGGATATAATTTTTTCTTCAAGATCGCTTTCTAAATATTGGTTTTGTTCTGGGATGTTTAAAAATTCTAATACAAATGGATCTTTCAATAAATCTTCCATCGTTTCTACTATATGCCCTTCTTTTGAGCGTTTTAATATGCCTTCTTTGTCTTTACTCAATGCCAAGCGTTCAAACAATGAGCTTTTCATTTGACGTTTCAACTCGCTTACGCTCCAATGTTCGTGCTCGCATTGTTTACAATAAAAGCCAATTTCCAATGGATTATCTGCTTTTAATATTTCGTAATAATGACTCCATGTCAATAAGTGGGACAGTGTCTCACTTATTGGGAAATGTTGATATAACTTACGCATATACAGTAAGTTAGATCGTCCAAATCCTTTGCCATACATTGATGTCAAGTCTTTTGAATGCCGTTCAAAAAGCTGAGACCCATATTCTGCTCGTTCATTTCCCTTTTGTTCAAACTCTACAATATACTGCCCTATATGCCAATAAGTTTGAATCAAAATGGTATTAACAGACTGAACGGCTTTTTGTCGACCTTTTTTCAATAAGCTGCCAATTTGAGTTATGAGTTTTTCGTAAGGGGTGTTATCGATTTTCATGTTTTAAGTTGTTTAATACATCATCCTATTTTTGATAATTTTTTTAATTTTAGGATCAATGGCTAATGTAAAATATTAAACACTTAAGTTTCTTTAGTAACAAAAAAAGGTCTCACATTTCTGTAAGACCTTTCTCATTATTGTCAAAATTTTAATTATGGTTTCGCTGTATCTGTAGGTGCTACATTTTGTACAGGAGGATTTTTTTGTAGTTGATTCATCATTTTAAACTGTTCTTTTAACTGACTAATTCCATTAAGTAAATTTGCATTTCGATCAATTTCTTGACTCAAACCTACGCGTTTATTTTCTGGTAAAGAACTATAATAAGATGATTGTTGTTCCATGTCTTTTTTTAGCAAATTGCTGATTTTTTCAGCCAAAGTTATTTCGTCTGATTTGTAACATGCGTAGAGCATTTGCATTGAAATTTGATTATGTTGTTGGTAGCGTCCAGGCATGGCATATGGATGAACATCTTGTCCAAGCATTGAATCACATTTGTGGAGCAATTTTTTCGCATCATCTTTTCTGTTTTGATCTGCCAATGAACCAGCAGCTTGTGCATAAGCCAAACGAATACTATTTAAATGACGACGATTTTCTTCATCATAATATACAGCTCCTTTTGGTGCTTTACTGAATGAAAACTTGTTCATCATTTTATCCATAACCCAATCAGCATTGGCTTGTGTACCAGTTCCTTTATTGTCAATAGGTACCAAACGATAGGTCATTCCATCTTGACGTAAATAATTTTCAAATCCCAATTCTCCCCATGGTGATGTGAAATAAATGGGGCGTTTCCAATTATTAGCAGCAATGATATTTAAAATAGCTGATTCTCCTTTGCTAAGAGCGTTTTTGTTGATTTTAAATGATACTCTATTTACAATTCTATCAGCTGAATTTACCGTGCCATTTTTGTAAACAATTTGAGAATCAACAGGGATGAATACATTTTGACTAGGGAAAGTGTTTATGGTTTCTCCGTCTGATATTTCAACTTTAGATTCATCATCAGATCCTGCATAATCTTTCATCATGGTGTACAAATCCATTGATTGATTTGGATCGTTTCCTGGTATAGGATTATAATATATTCCATCTCTTTTAGGGCCATCAATTTGTTCTGCTGACCAAATTACATCTATTGGATCGCTTTCGTTTACTTTATAACGCAATTGATTGATATACCAATCTGTTCCCAATAAGCTACTGTTGATTACACGAATATCTTTTCTTATGCCTTCAACTTCCTGCGCATACCAAAGTGGATAAGTATCATTGTCGCCAAAAGTTATGAGGATGGAATTTGGCGCACAACTTTCTAAATAGTTTTTAGCCAAGTCACTTGCAATTGTTTTTTGACTTCTATCATGGTCATCCCATTCTTGACTAGCCATTAATACAGGCACAGCCATTATACAAGCTGCTCCTGAAATCAAACTAGCCATTTGACTATTTTTTAAGGGTGCAATCAAAAGTTCTCTAACAAATAAAACGCCCAATCCAATCCAAATGGCAAATGCATAGAAAGAACCTACAAAAGCATAATCACGTTCACGTGGTTGATTTCCAGCTTGATTTAAGTATATAATAATCGCTATTCCTGTGAAGAAGAAAAGAAGTGTAGTTACAAGTGCATCATTCTTGTCTTTTTTAACTTGATAAATAATGCCCAGTATTCCCAAAATAAAAGGCAACATATACAAATTATTGTTTGCCTTATTGTTTTTCAATGTATCTGGTAATGATTTTTGATTGCCTAAACGAGCTTCATCGTAAAATGAAATACCTGTTTTCCAATTTCCATCTCTTACATTACCCATATTTACCCCTTGTACATCATTTTGTTTTCCAGAAAAATTCCACATGAAATATCTGAAATACATCCAATTAAATTGGTAGCTAACAAAGAAGCCAATGTTTTCCAACATGGTTGGATTTCTGTTCCATGTACCGTCTGAACCTCTTTCTATTGGATCGTCTTGGCTAAAAGAATTTATCCATGAGGTATAATAATCAACATGTCCTTGTTCATTCTGTTGATCCCACATTCTTGGGAATAAATGCTTGTCTTGAGGATCGAAAATATACTCAGCATTCTTGCCGTTTTTTTCGTATTTCCCATTTGATTTTATATAAGTTTCACTTTTATTCAAACCAATAGGTTTTGCAGTAAAATCTTGTCCGTAAAGAATTGGCCAATCTCCATATTGCTCACGACTTACATATCCAACCAAACTCACCGGATTGTCTACATTATACATATCTACACTTGGATCTGCATTACTTCTAACTAAAGTTGTAAAATATGTTGAATATCCCAAAATCATAAATGTAAATGACCATAATCCAAGTCTTAAAAAGTTCCAATTATTTTTAACTGCAATTCTTAATCCGAAGAAGATTAAGCCTGCAAGCAAAACAAAAAAGAATGCAAATCCACTAAAATATGGAAGTCCGAAATTGTTTACAAACATGATGTCCATATTTCCAGCACCAGAAATGCTCCATTGGATAACTGCTTTTTGAACAACTCCTGTAATGATACAGCCTAATAAAAAAGCACCTACAGTTCCCCAAGTGGTTGCTTTATACCTTTTAAAATAATAAATTACTACAATTGCAGGGATGGTTAATAGATTCAATAAATGCACCCCAATTGAAAGTCCCATTAGATAGAAAATCAAAATAATCCAACGATCAGCTTTGGTAAAATGACCTTTAATACCCTCTGCTTGCTCGTCGGTAACTGCTTGTTCCCATTTCAACATTGCCCAGAAAACGATTGCGGTAAAGAAAGATGATAGCGCATAAACTTCACCCTCTACAGCACTATACCAAAATGAATCAGAAAAAGTATAAGCAAGTGCACCTACGATACCAGCTGACATAACCGCGATAATTTTCCCGTTGTCCATTTCTGTTCCGTCTTTCTGTACAATTTTTTTTGCGAAATGCGTTATAGACCAAAACAAAAACAATATGGTAAAACCACTTGCTAATGCACTCATGGTGTTAATTCCAGTTGCCGCATGTTGAGGGTCGAAAGGAATCATAAATAAACGTCCTATTAACACAAATAAAGGTGCCCCAGGGGGATGTGGAATTTGAAGTTTATAAGCGCTTGACGCAAACTCACCACAGTCCCAAAGGCTGCCTGAGGCTTCCATAGTCATTAAATAAACGGCACAGGCAACGATACATACCGCCCATCCTGTAATCGTGTTGATTTTTTTGAATTGCATAAGTGTTATTTAAGTAGTGACAAATATACTTATGTTTGGTTTTATTTTTTACATTAAATACGTAGAAATTCAAAAATCAATGTTGTAGTTGTGCAGTATTTTAAATTATTGATTTTAAAGAGTTTAAATTTTACGTTAATTCCTACTTGGAAAGTTTAATTTTATAATTCAAAAATGTAGATTTTAGCGAATCTTCATTTATATAACTCTATTTATGCAAAAAACATGCATTGTTATTTCTGGACCTACAGCTGTTGGTAAAACATCAGTAGCAGTGGAATTGGCTTCACATTTTGGAACAGAAATAATTTCTGCGGATAGTCGGCAATGTTATAAAGAGTTAAATATTGGCGTAGCCAAACCAGATGAATCAGATCTGTTAAAAGTAAAGCATCATTTCATTAACTCTCATTCTATACACGAATCTGTTACGGCTGTTGATTTTGAAAAATATGCGTTAGATTCAATTGATACTATTTTTCAAAATAATGATATAGCGGTTTTAGTTGGAGGAACAGGATTGTACATAAAAGCGTTTTGTTCTGGGCTAGATCCCATTCCGCCCGTTGCTCTCGATATCAGAAATGCAATTATTCAACAATACGAATTGTTGGGCATAGATTGGCTTACCGAATCATTAATTCAAAAAGATGCAGATTTTGCAAAATCAGGAGAAATGAAAAACCCCCAACGTATGATGCGCGCACTCGAAGTAATTGAGTCAACAGGGAAGTCCATTTTGTCCTTTCAATCTCAACAAAAAAAAGTTAGAAATTTTAAAATTATAAAATTGGGTTTGGAGTTGCCGCGTCCCGTATTGTACGAAAGGATTAATTTACGTGTGGATCTAATGATGCAAGCAGGGTTGTTGAAAGAAGTTGAATCGCTAATGCCTTACAGTAAGTTGAATGCACTTCAAACGGTTGGTTATACCGAGCTTTTCGAATTTATAAATGGTAATCAATCTTTGGATGAAGCGGTGAACATGATCAAACAAAACAGTCGTCATTATGCAAAGCGACAAATGACTTGGTTTAAAAAGGATGAATCTACAATTTGGATTCAGCCTGATTTTAAAATGTTACTTTCTAAAATCTGATTGTTTTAAAATTTCAAACCAAATGTGGCGTAAATACTTCCAAGGGTTTGTGTGGTATTGGCAAATGTATTTGCACGGTCGGATAAACGATAGGGTATATCTACATCTTTTTTTACAGAATGTACATAAGTTAAATCGATGAAATATCCATTATTTCGATATCCTATTCCTCCACTAACACGCATATTGTTTGCTTTGAATGCCAAATCTTTATAAGGGTTTGAATAATACGCAAATCCAAGTCTGCACATCATTACATTGAATTTCAATTCGCCGCCAACTCTGAAATTTACAACGCTTTTGTATTCATTTTTAACAACTTTATTTAACTGGTCATAATAACCAGTTTCACTTTTGCTCGGATTTTCATTGTTGCTAAAAAAGCGACTTGCCCTATGACGAATGTATTCAAGGTCGGCAGAAATAAATGCACGTTGTTTTTTTACATTTTCTATTTCTCTAAAAACATAAGACCCGCTGATGATCGCTTTCCATGGCATGTTGAAAATGTATTGGCTTTCCCCTGGCTTGTCGTTTGTAAATGTGGTTGAGCTTATAGTGTAGGTCTCTATTGGGTTTTCCAATGCCGTTGTTAAAGTTGTTGTTCGAGTATCCTTCAACGTCATAAAATTAGGTGTATGAACAGCTAAGCCCAATCTAATGTATGGTTTTGGTCGATATATTACACCCAATTTTAAATTCATGCCGGTGCCATAAGTTTCGAAATTGTCGGAATAAGTAAAAGAATTAAACCCATTTGATGTGTCGCCCGATACGTCGGATTCTGTAAAAATGGTATTGCTTTTGTAATTAATAATGGGGATGCCAAGGGTTACACCATAAAGCCATTTTTCTTCATAATTAGAGGCATAGCTAATGGCAAATTCATAGATCCCGCCATTTGTTGTTTTTTGCATGTCCTGCATTAATGCTACGCCAGAATCGAGTAAATATTCTGGTGCCGTTTTTATTTGTACCATTCCATTTACAGTTACCGTATCCATCAAATAAGTGTACAATGCGGGTGCTGAAGTGTATGGTAATGTTGAATTGCTGGACAACACATCATTTATACTCAAATTGCTTTTTGCAAATTCTTCAGCAAATTGCTCGCTGAAAGAACTATAATTATTCATTCCGCTGTAACGTAAATAGTTATTGAAACTGGCATTTTTATTAAAAGCAAATGTGATTGAACTGCTATTTATAGAACTGTTTAAATGAGGTATTCCTACAATTACTCCCATAGGCCCAAATTGTAAAGCATTTTTTTCAGATTCGGTAGAACTTGATCTAAAATTGGTTTTGTTTTTTGTCTGTTTGTAAAATGGAGAAAAAACAAATTCGCCCGTTTTAAAAAGTCCCAATCCTGCAGGATTTACATAAGCTGCAGTAATTTCTCCACCCAAAGAACCCATTACACCACCAGTAGCCATAAATCTTGCCGAACCATTTAAAGGTTGCCAACTATATCGAATGGCATCTTCAGGAACTTGAGCTATTGATTTGTTGCAAAAAAGGATAAAAATATAAATCAGATATTTTTTCATAAATCAATGTTTAAGACAAAAATTAAAAGTGAAAATTCAAAAAATGGTGATCAACAATTTTTACTTTTTACTTTTAAATTTTTACTTTTTAATTTAATTACCCCTCGTTGGTCGAGATATCGTATTCCCCGAACCAGATGAAGAACTTGATGAAGGCGTATAACTTCTGGTATTATTATTGGTTGAATTGTTATTTGGAGAAATGTATTCTCTTGTATTGCCAATCGAGTTGCTGTTATTGTATGATCTTGTTGAGCTTTTATATTTAACTGGACCTGTATTATATTTAGGGTTTACCGTGTTTGTATTGTTAAACTGATAACTTGATAAATTGGTAGTTCGAGGTGTTGAATTGGTTGTTGAGAAATTTAAGCCATTGTTATAAATCGGATAAGCATAATAGTAAGGGTTGTAATAATAACCGTATCCATATCCATAAGCGTAAGGACTATAACTGTAATCGTAATTTCCATTTATTGATCTCCATCTGCTGTCATATCTACTCATGGTAATTTCTCGATTGTCCGAATTTTCTGAATTTTTATCTTCTTTATCCACTAAATCATTCATTTCGCGAACTGGCGAATAATACACATCATCCGGAGTTTGTGTTAATTTGTAAGTATTGTTGCAGCTGATTAAACAGAAACTTAAACATGTAAATAATAAAAAATTTAAGCGCATAATTTCAAGTTTAAAAGGATTGTTAATTGAAGTTATTACTTTTGTGCGATTATTGAAATGAAATTTCTATGCAAATCTAAATGTTGAAAGCATAATTTTTGTGTTGATTATGTTAATTTAATGGGTTTTAAAAGTATTAATTTAAAATATTTACAATCTAAAAATGAGTAAAGAAATAACAACGAGAGAAGCGGATTATTCTCAATGGTACAATGACTTAGTGATAAAAGGTGAGCTGGCCGATCATTCATCTGTTAGGGGTTGCATGGTTATAAAGCCTTATGGTTATGCCTTGTGGGAAAACATGCGCGATCAATTGGATAAAATGTTTAAGGCTACAGGGCATGTTAATGCTTACTTTCCATTGTTTGTTCCGAAAAGCCTGTTTGAAGCAGAAGAAAAAAATGCGGAAGGCTTTGCAAAAGAATGTGCGGTGGTTACCCATTATCGTTTAAAAAATGACCCCAATAATAAAGGCAAATTAATCGTAGATCCTGAGGCAAAACTTGAAGAAGAGTTGGTTATTCGTCCTACGAGTGAAGCCATTATTTGGAACACGTATAAAGGATGGATTCAATCTTATCGCGATTTACCATTGTTAATCAACCAATGGGCAAATGTGGTTCGCTGGGAAATGCGTACAAGATTATTTTTGCGTACTGCAGAGTTTTTATGGCAAGAAGGTCATACCGCTCATGCTACAAAAGAGGAAGCCATTGAAGAAACAACAAAAATGTTGGATGTATATGCCGAATTTGTAGAACATTATATGGCAGTTCCTGTAATCAAAGGGGTTAAAACAGCAAACGAACGTTTTGCTGGTGCTGAAGATACTTACTGCATTGAGGCTTTAATGCAAGATGGTAAAGCGCTTCAGGCGGGAACTTCACATTTTCTTGGACAAAATTTCGCAAAAGCATTTGATGTTCAATTCTTAAATAAAGAAAATAAAAAAGAATTTGTTTGGGCTACAAGTTGGGGCGTTTCTACAAGATTAATTGGCGCATTAATTATGGCGCATAGCGATGATCAAGGATTAATTATGCCTCCACGTATCGCACCGTTGCAAGTGGTTATTGTGCCTATTTATAAAGGCGAAGAAAGCAAACCAATCATTGATGAAAAAGTTGCGTCATTAATTAAAGATTTAAAAGCATTGGGAATTTCTGTAAAATACGACAATAGTGAAAATGCCCGTCCAGGTTGGAAATTCGCAGAGTATGAATTAAAAGGTGTTCCAGTTAGAGTAGCCATGGGCTTAAGAGATATCGAAAATAATGTAGTTGAATTGGCTCGTCGTGATACCAAAGAAAAATCAACGGTTTCTTTTGAAGGCTTGGCATTACATATCTTACAATTGTTGGAAGAAATTCAACAACAAATTTTCAATAAAGCGCTTGCGTTTAGAAATGAAAATATCCGTGAAGTAAATTCTTGGGATGAATTTGTAGAGATTTTAGATACTAAATCAGGGTTTGTCTCGGCGCATTGGGATGGTACCAGTGAAACGGAAGATAAAATTAAAGAGCAAACAAAAGCTACCATTCGTTGTATTCCGCTTGATAATAAACAAGAAAATGGAAAGTGTATATTAACCGGTAATCCAAGCACACAAAGGGTTTTATTTGCTAGGGCTTATTAATGTATTAAAAATTTGTTTTGAATAATAAAGGAAGTTACCGATCTAAATTTAATGCCAGAAATGAATCTGCAACTACTGATTCAAATGTCCCTAAACGTGCATTTGTAAAGATTAATCCCGAGACATTAGCCGCGTTCGAAGATGGCAAAGTGTTGTTGATTGATAAAACCATGCATTGGACTTCTTTTGATGTGGTTAAAAGCATCCGCAGTTATTTAAAAGTTAGAAAGGTTGGTCATGCGGGAACCTTAGATCCTCTGGCTACAGGGTTGTTGATTATTTGTACAGGAAAATTTACAAAGAAGATTAATGAATTTATGGCTTTGCCAAAAGTGTACACCGGTAGTTTTACACTCGGAGCCATAACGCCAACATACGACTTGGAAAGTTTGCCCGAATCGCCGAAAGATTTTGGACATCTTACTTCAGAAGAAATATTAAATGCAACAAAATCATTCATCGGTGAAATTGATCAAGTGCCGCCAATGTATTCTGCCATTAAAAAGCAAGGTGTAGCCATGTACGAATTGGCACGTAGGGGAGAAGATGTAGATTTATTACCTCGGAAAATTCATATTGCACAATTCGAAATCACGTCAATCGAATTACCATTAATTCATTTTAAAATCGAATGTTCAACGGGTACCTATATCCGAAGCTTGGCGCACGATTTTGGTCAAGCACTTGGATGTGGTGCATATTTAAGTGCTTTAAGAAGAACCACCATTGGAAATTTTGATGTGAAAGATGCGATTTTTATGGATGGATTTTTGGATATGATTGAGGAAATGCAAAAAGACAAACCTGTCGATTAAAACGACTTTTCATCAAAAGGAGTAGCCAATCCCAATGGTGAAATTGAAATTCTCATAACGCCATTTTTTATACTCGTCATTATCACCTCTAGTAAATAATTTTTTCAACAAATCATTAAAACCAATATCCGGCATTCTCCAACCGTCATTGTTGTAATAAAACTCTGGTCGTTTAAATCTAAATCCGAAATCCAATCTTAATACAATGTAATTAAAATCCAAGCGAAGTCCGGTTCCTGCAGCTACACCCAACTGCTGATAAAATGTTTTTAAATTAAATTGAGTACTGTCTGTAACTCCAATTGCTTTAGTGCTTCTGATGTTCCAAATGTTTCCAATGTCTGTAAATACAGCACCACGAAGGGTTAACGTGTTAGGAATAATTCTTGCGATATCATAACGGTATTCGATATTCGCTTCCAATTGCATATCGCCTGTTCGGTCGTTAAAAACAGTTTTATTTGAAGAATAGGGTATTAATGGTCTGCCACCTGGCCCAATCCCGCGCACTGGCCAAGCCCTTAAACTGTTGCTGCCGCCCCCAAAATATTGTTTGAAAAATGGAAGTGTTTTGTTTGTATCCGAACCCAACAATGGAACCCCAACGCCTAGGAAACCACGCATGGCTAAAGTTGATTTTGAATAAACAATAGTATGTTTTATTTCGAAATCTGTTTTTATATATCTACGCTTTATTTTATTGAACAATGGAATTAATCCCCATGTTAATCCCGATTCTTCTGTGTTCATCAATATGGTCATTTCCTTTGATAAAGAATTTGGATGGGCAAAATGATTCATGGTTTTTGAAAAACTAACACGCATGCCATTTACCAATGCAGTATTATAAGAATAGTTTAAAAATGGGTTTTCACTTAAGATTTTCCTAAAACTATCACTTGGGTTTAGCAAATTACTGTATCCGATGTTTAAAGGTGCCCATACCCATTTCCAATTTTTTTTGTTTGTGCCAGTCCAACCCAAACCTGCATTGATGGTTCTTAAATTAAATAGATTAAGTCGTGTATTATAAGCAATACCAAGATTGATAAATGTTTCGCCGTTATTATAAGCCGATTTTTTATTAAATAAATTAGGAATGCCCGGATAGATTAATCTTGGAAACGATGTAGAATTAGAGTATCCAATTTCATTTGAATTAATCAATCTGTTTTTTGCACCAGAATTGTTATTGAATTCAATACCAGCTCTGATATTATGCGTCATTCGTATGGCTTCCCTAGCCAAATTTCTATTTAACAAAGAAATATTCCCCGATAACCCAAACAAGTTTCCAGCCAACACATTACTTGTGTTGCTAGCTGCTGAATAACTTACTTCCAATGCTGTTTCAAAACCCAGCTTTTTTGAAGGTGCCAATTCTATGTACACATCCACCAAATTATTACTGTCTTTTACATCTATCAATTGAATATTTACCGATTGCCAAACGCCAGATTTTGTAAAGTTTAAGATCGTTTGATTATAATCATTTTGATTAAATACACTTCCTTTTTTTAATTGTAAATTTTGTTCAATTAATTTCGTTTTGAAAAGCGGAGCGTGGTATTTTATGTTGAATTTGTTCGTTTTGATTTCGTTTAAATTTTTATCATCGAATTGGTCACCAGGTCTAAAATCACTAAAAATGAAAATGTTGTTGACTTTATAACGACTCATTCTGCTTGTGTCTAAACTCGGATTTAACATAAATGTTAATCGAATAGTAGGTATGTCTTTTTTTTGTTGCGCCTCGTTTAATAATCTAAGCTGCTCAAATGGATCACTATTTAAAGTTGAAAGCGCTTCTAAAGTAGTATCCCCCAATAATTTTAACTCTGAAGCCGTGAATTTGTAATAGCCATTGTTTCTAAAACTATCTACCAACCTTGAAATTTCAGTGATTACACCTGCTTTAGTAATTGGTTGATTTAATTTTAGATAACTGTCTTTTTCAAAACGATTAATCAATAATTGTAGGTCGGGTTTATTCAATTTGTAATTGATGCTTTCAATTATGGTCGTTTTCCCCGGAAAAATGTTATAATGTACCGTGATTTTTTTACGAATTGTATCCGTATGGTATCTAACATCAGATTGGTAATAACCTAGATGAAATAATGAACCACGCATATTTTCGCAGGTTGCAATGGTATAGTTGGTGTCGTATTTTATTGGATTATTAAGTATTTTAAAAATTCCCCATTTTTTTGTAATCTTTACTTTTGAGCTGTCAGATAGTTGACCGAGCAATCTGCTTTCAAGTGTTTTTTTTTCTATTTTACTAAGTTTGACTTCGTTAACTTCGATTTTATTTTTGTAGAGATAAAACTGATTTTTAGGCGGATTTTTTACAAATGGCTTTCCACATGATGCCAATGCCAAAATCCCAAAAAGCATTACAATCCTGGAAAAATAAACGATATTAAAGTTAATTATTGATGGCATAAATTCCGCTACATGTTAAGCAAAGCAACAATCAAAGATATTCAAAGTTTACAGCACAAAAAATTTAGAAATGAAAGTAATTTATTTACTGCAGAAGGACCAAAAGTAGTCGATGAATTATTAACTGTTGGGAATTTTGATTGTGAGCAGGTTTTTGCAACTGCAAAATGGAAAGGTTGGCAAGATGAAAATTTGTTAGCTACAATTGGTGAAAAAGTTCAGCTTATAGAAGATTTTGAACTTGAAAAAATCGCTTCTTATACAACGCCCAATCAAGTTGTTGCTTTATTTAAAATTCCCAAATTCCTTTCAATTAAGGCAGAAAAGAATTCTTTGACAATTTTACTAGATTCCATTCAAGACCCAGGAAATTTAGGTACAATAATTAGAACGGCTGATTGGTTTGGCATTAAAAATATCATTTGTTCCGATAATACTGTAGACCAATTTAACAGTAAAGTGGTTCAAAGTACAATGGCTAGTTTAGGAAGGGTAAATGTAGGTTATACTAACCTCGAAAAATGGGTTGAAGAAAATCACTACGTTCCACTATTCGCAGCTGTTTTAAACGGAAAATCAATTGCATCACGAGCACCGATAAAGGAAGGTGTTTTGATGATTGGAAACGAAGCCAATGGGTTGTCTCAAGGATTAATTGAAAAAGCAGATGAGCAAATTACCATTCCCAGGTTGGGTGGAGCAGAATCGCTGAATGCTGCTGTAGCAACTTCCATTTTTTTGTATGAGCTAACCAAGCGGTAATTAAATTATCTAAAAGCTATTGCCTTTACCGGATTGATTTTTTTTATTAAGAACGTTGGAATGATTAAAGTCAAAAAACAAACAACAAGTGTAATTGCATCAATCAAAACAATTTGCCACCATACAATCATAACTTTTGCTTCTGATACAAAATAAGCTTCTTCATTTAATCGAATAAAACCTGTTTTTGCTTGAAGCCAGCAGATGAATAGACCAAGTAAGGTGCCCAAAAGAATACCAACACCAGCTATTATAGTTGCATTGTACAAAAATATCTTTTGAATATGCCAATTGTTAGCACCAATAGCTTTTAAAATGCCCGACATTTTTGTTCTTTCCAATACCAAAATAATCAAACATGTTGTAAGGTTAACAACAGCTATAATTAGCATAATGAATATCAAAATGTTTTTTATTTGCCCTTGCAAATTCAGCCAGTCAAATATGTTGGGGTAAATTTCTTTTATGTTCCTACTGTACCAACTTTGTGGTAAATTTTCGTAAGTTAATCGAGTAATGCTATCAGCTAAAGTATAGTCGTTTAAAAAAACCTCATAACCGCCAATTTCTGTTGGTGCCCAATTGTTTAATCTGCGAATTAAATTTAAATCACATATCGCAAAGTTTTTATCGTATTCATCTATCCCAGTTTTAAATATTCCTGAAATTTTTAGTTTTCTGGCACTTCGAGTTCCATCTTGTTTGAAGAAAAAAACAACTAAACTATCGTTTGCTTTTAAATTTAATTGCTTTGCGGTAAAAGCACTTACCATCATTTCTTTGCTATAGCCACTGTCTTTAAACCTCAACCAACTGCCAGAAGTTAAAAAAATATTCATTCTTTCAAAATCAAAACTTTGGTCAATTCCTTTAAGTAAAACACTTTCAATACCTGAGCCGAATTTCAAAATGGCAGATTTTGTGGCAAATCGTTCAACCGATTTAATGGAGGTTATTTTTTTTAAGTATTGCTCTACGGTATCGTTGCTTAAAATGGGGTATTCTTCCGAAATGCCGCTGTTGCTTTCAAGATTTTGTTGAATTCTGATATGCCCCCAAAAACTAAATACTTTATTGCTAATGGTTTGTTGGAATCCGTTTACAAAACTAAGTGCTACAATCATTGCAGCCACACTAATGCAGGTTGCACCAATTGCCAAATTGATGATAAACCTTGAAAAACTATGCCTGTTTTTTAAGGCAATTCGTTTTGCTATAAAAAGTGATGTATTCAATCAATGATTTTTTGCTATCTTTCAAAAGTAAAATATTTATATTAGTAAATGAATTTCAATTTTAAACTTGCGTTTTTTTTCTTCACCAATTTGTTCTTAAGTGTTGCATTATTGCACGCACAAGTATCAGATCGGATATACAAACCATACATTCGTACGGCCCAATTGTATGTTTACGGTAATCAACAAAGTTTACCTATAATCACCCTGAATTCCAATACAAAACTAGAGTTGGAATTTGATGATATGGACGGCAATTACAAAAACTATTATTACACGTATGTGCTTTGTGATTATAATTGGCAGCCTTCAAAATTAAGCGCTTTCGATTTCATAAAAGGGTTTACGCAAAGCCGCATCAACACCTATAGATACTCAAATATTGCATACACAAAATACACCCATTATCAAGCATTTTTGCCCGACCAAAATTCAATGCCTTCAAGGTCGGGGAATTATTTATTAAAAGTTTATTTAGATGGTGATACATCTAAATTGGTATTTACAAAACCTTTTATGGTATTCGAACAAAAAGCCAATATCACCGCTACCGTAGTACAACCCTTCACACCCGAAAAGTTTTATTCACATCAGCGTGTTCGGTTTTCTGCTACTTTGAAAGATGTAAATTCTTTCAGTGCTGCACAACAGGTTAAAGCAGTCATCTTGCAAAACAATCGTTGGGATATTGCAAAAAGAGATATTGCACCCACATTTGTTAGAGGAAATGTTTTGGAATATAATAGCGAAGCCGTTGGCGTTTTTCCAGCTGGTAAAGAATGGCGATGGCTTGATTTGAGGAGTTTTAGATTGCAAAGTGATAAAGTAAAATCTGGGGAGTATTCAGTAGATAAAGCCGCATTTTATCTAAAAACAGAATTCGATAGAACCGGAGAGCGATACACTTATTTTCCAGATTATAATGGCATGTACAACATTGTAACCTACGAAAGCATTAATCCGTTTTGGCAAGGAGATTATTCAGACATCCATTTTTCATTTGCCCGAAAAGACGCTCAACCTTATTTGGATAAAGACATTTATTTATTGGGTGCATTTACAGGGTATGAAATAAATGAAAATTGGAAAATGAAATACAATACAGAAACGGAAACCTATGAAATTAAAACACCTTTAAAACAGGGATATTACAATTATGCTTATGTTGCGGTAGATAAAAAAAATAGTAATGATAAAGTAGAATTGGAAGGTAATTATTGGGAATCTGAAAATAACTACACAATCTTGTTGTATTACAAATCATTTACGGATAGAAACGATCAACTCATTGGCGTTTCTACAATAGATTCCAGAACGGATAAGCCAGGGTTTTCTTTTTAATAAGTAAAAATTCAAAAGTAGAAATTCAAAAAATATTTCCACCAAAAAAATCGAAATTTTAAAATGGAGAATCAACAATTTTAACTTTTTAATTTTGACTTTAAAAATTTATCAAATGAAAAAAATAGTCTGCTTTCTTTTTTTTGCGTTAATATACATTGGAGTGCATGCACAAATAAATTATGTTGATGACGTAAATCCATTTATCGGAACCGGTGGTCATGGACATACCTATCCTGGTGCTACATTGCCACATGGGATGGTACAACTCAGTCCCGATACTCGATTAGAAGGTTGGGATGGATGCAGCGGATATCATTATTCAGATAGTTTTATTTATGGATTTTCACATACGCATTTAAGCGGTACTGGTTGTAGTGATTATGGAGATGTTTTAATTATGCCAGGAAATGGAATTCCGAATCCGATACAATCCAAATACCGCTCAGCGTTTAATCATCGCAAAGAAAAGGCTAGTCCAGGTTATTATGCAGTCCATCTCGAAAAGGATGATATTTATGCAGAACTAACGGCAACAGAACGCGTAGGGTATCATCATTACTTATTCAATTCAAAGAAAAATAATTTTATCATAATTGATTTAAAACATAGGGATGAAGTAATTGAATCTTCCATAAAAATTGAAGACAGTGTAACCATATCAGGATTGAGACGTAGTAAGGCTTGGGCAAACAATCAATATGTTTATTTTGTGATGAAATTTTCGCAGCCAATAAAAAATTGGGGCATATGGGAAAATGACATCGAAGATGAAAAGCAAAAAAATGAAGCACTTGGGAAAAACATAAAAGCATACATTTATTTCGAACGTTCTGTAGCAAATGATGTGTTTATAAAAGTAGCCATTTCGCCAGTAAGTGTAGAAGGAGCAAAAAGAAATTTAGATGCTGAAGTTGGAAACCAAACCTTCAATGAAATTAAAAACAAAGCAGTTGAAAAATGGAATATAGAGTTATCTAAAATTGATATAAAATCAACAGATAAAAATCAACGAAAAATATTTTATACGGCTTTGTATCACACTGCCATTGTGCCCAATATTAATATGGATGTTGATGGAAGTTATCGTGGAATGGATAATGAAATTCATCAGGCTAATGGCTTTATATACTATTCGGTGTTTTCTTTATGGGATACCTATCGTGCTGCTCATCCTCTGTATACCATTATTGATAAAAAAAGAACTTTGGATTACATCAAAACATTTTTGGTGCAATATCAGCAAGGTGGAAGGCTGCCAGTTTGGGAATTGGCATCTTGCGAAACAGATTGTATGATAGGTTATCACAGCGTACCTGTAATTGTAGATGCATATATGAAAGGCATTTCTGATTTTGATACCAAATTGGCTTTGGAAGCGATGTTAAAATCTGCCAATTGGAATCATCTGGGATTGCCTGCATTAATCAATCAAGGCGTAATTAATATTGAAGATGAACATGAAAGTGTAAGTAAGCAATTGGAATATGCTTATGATGATTATTGCATCGCCATTTTTGCAAAGTCATTGGGTGATGATAAAACGTATCGTGAATTTCTAAAACGTGCGCAAAACTATAAAAACCTTTTTGATGCGAAATCAGGGTTTATGCGTCCCAGAAAAAACGGGGGATGGTTGAACCCATTTGAACCTCGTGAAGTAAACAATCATTTCACAGAAGCCAACAGTTGGCAATATTCTTTTTATTTTCCACAAGACATTAATGGGTATATAAAAATGATAGGTGGTAAGAATAATCTAGAGAAAAAATTAGATGCATTGTTTACGGAAAATTCAAAAACAACAGGAAGGGATCAAAGCGATATCACGGGTTTGATTGGTCAATATGCCCATGGAAATGAGCCAAGTCACCATATTGCGTATTTGTATAACTATACCAATCATCCTTCAAAAACACAATTTTATACAAACAAAATAATGAAGGAGTTTTATAAAAATGAGCCAGATGGATTAATAGGAAACGAAGATTGTGGACAAATGAGTGCATGGTATGTATTGAGTGCATTGGGTTTTTATCCGGTAACGCCAGGAGATAACACTTATATGATTGGTTCGCCACAATTTTCAGAAGCAACCATTCATTTGGAAAATAGGGGGCAATTCATAGTGTCTGCTCCAGAAGTGAGTAATGATAATATTTATATTAAATCGGCTTCATTAAATAATTATAAAAATGAAAAACCAATAACTCTAAAATTAGATTACATAAATTATAATGACATTTCTGAGGGTGGAAAATTAATGTTCAAGATGATTAGCAAACCAAAAAATCGTTTGCAAATGAAAGAAATTCAAAAGCCATTAAATGAATGGGAGGGAGGCAATTTTGTTGTAAACCCTACAATTGAAGGTGGTGCAATTTCATTTAAAGAAAAACAAAAGATTGAAATACACTCCATTCAACCTAATGTAAAATTGTTTTACACTACTAATGGATCTTTTCCAACACCACAATCAAATTTATATACACAGCCCTTCTTTATAGATACGACCACTACTATAAAAGCAATAGGAATCGATAATAATAACAACAATAGTTTTGTTACAACATCAACGTTTAAAAAAGCAAATAACAATTGGGAGGTAAGATTAAATACCTCATTTGAACCTCAATATGAAGGAGGAGGCGCATCGGGTTTGATAGATGGGATTTATGGCACTACAAATTGGAGAATGGGGAATTGGCAAGGTTATCAATTAAATGATTTTGATGCGGTGATTAATCTAAAAGAAGTAAAAAATATTTCAAGCATAACTGCAAGTTTTTTACAAGATGTTCGCCCTTGGATAGTTATGCCCAAACAAGTAACCGTCTCAATTTCGTTATATGGAAAAGATTTTTATGAAGTGTATAACGGAACTGATTTTTTAAAAATAGAAGATATAAATCCACAGGTAAAAAATGTACAGGCTATCTTCTTACCTCAACCTGCTCAATACATTCGAATAGTTGCCAAACAATATGGTAAACTCCCTTCCTGGCATGAAGGTGCAGGTGGCGATACGCATTTGTTTGTGGATGAAATTATAGTGGAGTAAAAGAGAGGTTTAAGACGTTTGAGAGGTTTAAGAGGTTGGGATTTTCTTACTATTGGCGCCGGTTTCCAAACCGGTGTCTTTTAGAGATTTCGGTTTGGAAACCGAAAGTATATGGTATTTATTCCCGCTTTTTTCAGTAAATAATTTCGGTTTCTAACCGATAAGATTGAATAGATATTTCGACGGTAATATAGAGTTAAAAAACACAAGATTTTTCAATAAAAGTGTAAAATCTCCAAAAGATAAACACTTCCAACCTTAAACCATTAAACAATAAACCTGCGAAGCGTTTTAAACATCTTTCTTTACTTAACTCCCCTTGCTTTCTTTATCATTTCATCATCAATATTTAATGCTTGATAATATCCTTCTCTACTCCATATATACCTGGCGATTGAAGATTTTAGGTATTGAATGATGTATTTTTTCTCTGATGAATTTATAGTTGAAATGTCAACCGAATCTTTTTTAGAGAAGGTAGAAAAGTCATTCCAATCATTATCGGAAAAACTAAAATTTTCGGCAAAAGAAATCGGGCTATTGAATTGTTTTAAAACAGATTTGAAACGATTACTATAAACCAATGCGTAATGGTTTGCCAATCCTTTTGAAAAAACTAAGCGAACAACACTGCTCATTGATGTAGTGTCTGGTGCTTGAAAAACATCTGGTGTAATGCCGCCACCGCCGTATAGTTTTTTTCCTTTTGGTGTGGTGAATATTTTACTGTTTTTATTTTGATTTGATTGTTGCACACTGTCGGTTCCATCATACATTCGAGATTCGATTTCTTCATAATAAGCTTTGCCCCCATTGGTGTAATCACGTTGAATGCACCTGCCCATTGGTGAATAATATCTGGCTATTGTTAAGCGAAGCGCCGCTCCATTGCTTAAATCGTATTGTTCTTGTACCAATCCTTTACCAAAGCTTCTTCTACCGATTATAGTTGCACGATCCCAATCTTGCAAGGCACCCATCAACACTTCACTCGCACTTGCCGAACCTTCATCGCATAGTATAACTAAACCACCCGTTTCAAATTGACCTTTTCTTCTACAACGGTATTCTTTTTTTGGTCTATTTTTTCCTTCTGTGTATGTAATTAGTTTGTCTTCAGTTAAAAATTCATCAGCAATTTCAATGGCTTCATCTAAAACACCACCACCATTATCTCTTAAGTCTAAAATCAATTTGCGCATTCCTTTTTTATTCAATTCAGTTAAAGCAGTCATGAATTCTTTATAAGTTTGCGTAGAAAATTTATTGATTTTGATAAAGCCCGTTTCACGGTCAAGCATATACGAGGCATCGATGCTGTTAATAGGAATTAAATTTCTTTGAATTGGAATGGTAATAAGTTTTTTATCCCTTAAAATGGTAAGGGATAATTTGCTTTCTCTAGCACCTCTTAATAAGTTTCTTATGGAATCTACATCCATTTTAGCCCCTGCTATTACGATGTTATTTGCTTTTAAAAATTGGTCTCCAGATAAAATACCTGCTTTTTGAGCAGGGCCATCTTTTAAAATTTGTGAAACATTAAGGGTATCGTGAAAAAAGTCGAATTCTATACCTATTCCGTAAAAATTACCTTCAATGTCGTTATTGATGTCTTCCAATTCTGCAGCTGGAATGTATACAGAGTGAGGGTCTAATTTAGTCAGCAATGCTTCAATGGCAGTGTCAGAAAGCTGATTCATTTTCACATCGTCTACATATCGCTCTTTAATCAATCCCATAATTTCATTTATGGGAGAAGATCTCTCTATTGAAAAAAATGGAATGGATGAAAATTGATCACGCATTTTAAAGCCTATAAAAATGCCAATGGCCATTGAAATACTAAAAAGTAAAGGAAGCCAAACCTGTGTTTTTTTGTTGCTCATGAATATGAATGTATACGATTTGAATATTTGTAAAAGATCAAAGTTAATTTTTTGTTTCCAACTCAATAATATTTTAAAACAATTGAATAGAATTGGTTAATTTAAATTTTAAAATTCAAAAGTATGTCTATAAAGCTAATTGCAGATAGTGGATCTTCAAAAACAGATTGGTGTTTGCTGGATGGCAAGAAAAAAATACACGTTTCAACTCAGGGGATTAGTCCTTATTTTCTAAATAAAGACCAAATGGTTGACATTTTTCAAAATGAATTGTTGCCCAAATTGAAAAAGAATGTGCCTGAATTCATATATTATTATGGCACAGGTTGTAGCAATCCTGAAAACGTTTTATTGGTAAAATCTGCTTTAAAATCGGTGTTTAATAAATCTATAATCTTTGTAGATACGGATTTGCTCGGTGCTTCTAAGGCATTATGTGGTAACGAAAAAGGCATAGCTTGTATTTTAGGTACAGGATCGAATTCTTGCTTTTATAATGGCAAAAAAGTTGTGAAAAACAGTCCTGGCTTGGGTTATGTTTTGGGCGACGAAGGAGGTGGGGCATATTTGGGAAAAAAAGTATTACAGCATTATTTATATGGTACATTCGATCCCGATATGATGGACAGATTTACGAATAAATACAAAACAAGTGCTTCAGAAATTTTAGAAAATGTGTATAGAAAACCATTGGCAAATAAATATCTAGCTTCATTTGTAGAATTTTTAATCGAAAATCGAGGTCATTTTATGATAGAGAATATTATTGAAGACGGATTTAATGAGTTCTTTTTTAATCATTTATACAAGTATCGCGAAAGTTGGACGATGCCAATACATTTTGTAGGTAGCGTGGCATTTGGTTTTAAAGATGTGTTAAAAGAGATATGTAATGCGTACGAATTGCAATTGGGTAAAATAATTAAAACGCCTATGGATGGTTTAATTCAATACCATAAAGATTGATTTTACAGAGAATGTTTCCCAATAAGTAGTTTTAAAATCCATGATTTTAATCTTGAAAAAAAATAAAAAAAATATTGGAATGAATTAAAGTTATTCGTATTTTCAATTTCTAAACAATTAAGATAATTTTTTAAAACAAACCTTCACTTATGAACAACAAAATTTTACTTACGGCGTCGTTGATTGCATCTAGCTTATTTGCTAATGCTCAACACAACAAAACTACTTTTGCAATTACTGGAGATGGTAACAACGATTTCATTTGGATGAACATTCGTCAAGTGGATATCAATAGCGGCGAAGTGATTAAGACTTTATTCGAACGTAATAAATCTACATTTACCATTACGGATGTAAATTCAAAAATTACAAACAATCAAACTGCTTTTCCTAACGAAAATATTTTCACATCTTCTTCATATCCAACAGGAACATTAGTAGCTGCTGCTGCTTATGACAAAAGAAGCAACAAATTGTTTTTCACGCCAATGCGCAAAAACGAATTGCGTTGGTTGGACTTAGGCTCTAATACAGAAACTCCAGAGTTTTATACCATGAACTTTGAAGGTAAAAGATCTTTAGATCCAACAGACGAAGCTGCAAATATCACACGTATGGTTATAGGTGCTGATGGAAATGGATATGCAATGAGCAACGATGGTAATCATTTTTTAAGTTTTACTACAGGAAAAAAACCAGTTATTACTGATTTAGGAAATATTATCGATGCTGCTTCAAACGGCGGAATGTCTATCCACAACAAATGTTCAAGCTGGGGTGGAGATATGATTGCTGATGCTTTTGGAAAACTATATGTTATTTCTGCGAGTCATGCTGTATATGTAATAGATATCAATACTCGTATTGCTACTTACAAAGGAAACATTCAAGGTTTACCTGCTGGTTACACAACCAATGCAGCTGCTGTTAACGACGAAGGCGAAATCGTATTAGCTAGTGCAAATTTATTTGACGGTTACTATAAAATGCAAATCAACGATTTGAAAGCAGTTAAAATGGCTGGTTCAAATGTTAAGTACAATGTATCTGATTTTGCAAACTCAAATTTATTATTACAAAAAGAAGCTGATAATTTATTAAACAGTAAAGTTGTTACTGCTTCAAATATTCCAGTAGATGCAAAAGTGTTCCCTAATCCGGTAACTACATCATCTTTCAATGTGTTGTTTGAAAATGCTACTGCAGGAAGATATAGAATCGTGTTAACTGATTTAGCAGGTCGTAACTTGTTAAACAGAACAGTAAAGCTTGGGAAAGGTACTCAAGTTGAAAAAGTAAATACAAATGCTAATATGGCTAAAGGGGTTTATTTTGTTAGAGTATTAGATACCAACAACCAAACCATCATCAACGAAAAAATTGTTATTCAATAAATAATTCTGGGTTAATAAGTCAGAGGCTGTCGATTGACAGCCTCTTTTTTTTGATATGAAAGCCCCCATCCCCAACCCTTCCCCCAAAGGTGAAGGGAGCTAGAGTATTCTGAAGTTCAAAAAAATCATATGTTTTGTAAAAACCCAAAACGGAAAATACTACCAACCTTTTGAACTCATTGAACAAATTGAACCTTTTGAACGTTTTTTGACACGATTTCACAAAGACACAAAGACACAAAGTTTTTTATAAAATAAAGATGCTTAATAATAAAAATTACTTCCAACCATTAAACCATTAAACTATTAAACCAGCGTAGCGTTTTAAACCTTTTCAATTGGTGAAAGCTCCAACATCGGCAGGCGCTACTTCCAACCTTTTGAACTCATTGAACATATTGAACCTTTTGAACCAAACCTCATAAACCTTTTGTAAGGGTTGAAAATTTTCAACCCCTACTCAAACCTCTCAAACCTCATCTCTTTTAATTAGATTTGCACTTTATAAAAAGAACTACTTATGAAGTATAATCAATTCGTTGCCATGTGGGCAATTACAAAAGCAAGTTTTAGGTCTATTACACGTAATCCTTCTGCTGTGATATTTAGTTTTGTATTTCCTTTTATATTCATTTTAGTATTTGGTTTTATTGGCAATAATGGAGCGAGGCAGACATTTAAAATAGTTATCGATAAAGGCTCCGACACATCAAATGTGGTGTACAAAACATTAATCCAAATGGATGGTTTGAAAATTATAAATTTCCCTGATGACGCAACCATGCAAGCCGATTTAAATAAAGGACGTTTCGCAGGTATTGTAAAAATTGAAAAGTCTGAAGTCAATGCTAAACAACCATATCAATTGACTTTTAAAACTACATCTTCGAGTAATGATCAATGGCCACAAGTAAAATCAATGTTGGATGATATGCTAAATAAAATCAGTGACAAAATGTATGCTGATCGATATAAATATACCTCATTTGAATTTAATCCAATAACAGATGTGGCGCAGGTTAGAGAGTTTAAAACAATTGATTTTATCTTGCCCGGACAGCTTGGATTTTCATTGTTGAGTGCGGGTGTATTTGGTGTTGCATTTATGTTTTACAACCTTCGAAACACAATGGTTTTAAAAAGATTTTTTGCTACACCTATCCAACGTAGTTATATTATTTTAGGAGAAGGGTTGAGTAGGGTGATTTTTCAATTGATTACTGCTGTAGTGATTATTTTAGTGGGTTATTTTGCTTTTGGATTTACACTTATAAATGGCGTTGAAACATTTTTAAACATGATGGTGCTTAGCTTTTTTGGCTTGGTTGTATTTATGGGCTTTGGTTTTGTAGTAAGTGGGGTAGCCACATCAGATAGTACTATACCTCCGTTTGCCAATTTAATAACGTTGCCGCAGTTTTTGCTGGGAGGTACATTTTTTTCAATCGATAATTTTCCAAAATGGCTTCAACCCATTTCTCAATCTTTGCCATTAACCCATATCAATGCTGCAATGCGTAAAATTGCATTCGAAGGGCAATCCTTATGGGATGTGAAATTTGAAATTGGAATATTGATGATCTGGGGAATTATAGTTTATGCACTCGCCGTTAAACTATTTAGATGGGAGTAGTGATTTAAGCATTACTCACTTGTTTTACATAATCAGATTTCATACTCATTTGGCGCAATTTTAAAACGCCAAAAATGCCTTCCTGAATTATGCCTTTGCTCATTTTGCTAGCACCCAGTTTTCTGTCTGTAAATGTGATGGGCACTTCTTTAACTTTAAACCCAAGTTTCCAAGCGGTAAACTTCATGTAAATTTGAAAAGCATATCCGATAAAACGTATTGCGTCTAAATTGATTTTTTCTAAAACAGATCTTTTATAACAAACATAACCTGCAGTAGGATCCATAATGGGCATCCATGTAATAATCCTAGTGTATAATGAAGCGCCTTTGGAAATAAAAATACGATCTGCTGGCCAGTTTTTTAACGCGCCACCTTTTACATATCTTGATCCAACAGATACATCAGCACCATCCAAACAAGCTTGATGCAAACGAATTAAATCAACAGGATTGTGAGAAAAATCAGCATCCATCTCAAAAATAAATTGATACCCTTTTTGTAAGCTCCATTTAAAACCGTGGATATAAGCTGTTCCTAATCCCAATTTCCCTTTTCTTTCTTCTAAAAATAATTGACCTGGGTACTTTGGAAAAAGACTTCTTACAATATTTGCCGTGCCATCTGGTGAACCATCATCTATAATTAGTACATGGAAATTTTGATGCAAATCTATTACCGCAGCAATGATTGCTTCGATGTTTTCCTTTTCATTATAGGTTGGTATGATAACGATTTTATCCAACGATTAAGTTTTGGTTGCTAAAATAGCAAGATAATTTGAGCAATATAATTTTTAAGAAAATTAATTTGATTTTAAAATCGATCGATTCATGATTTCGGTTAATTTTTGCTTCGTGTGTAGCGGAAAATCACCGCGCATCATCCAATCGTAATAATGTGGTTCGCTTTTAAGTACTTCACTAACAGATTTTCCTTTGTATTTTCCAAAATTAAAAACTTCAACACCTTTATCATCAAAAGAAAAACGACGTGCGTAATCTACTATTTTTTCTTCTCCAATTACTGACAGTATTGAATCTACTGTACTGCCTAGTTGGTTATAATGTTCCAATTGCGACAAAAATACTTCAATTGTTGCGTTAATATCTGCCTCTGCACTATGTGCATTAACCAATTCTTTTTGACAATAAAATTTGTAAGCAGCAGTTAGTGTACGAGGCTCCATCGAATAAAAAATATGCTGTACGTCTATCATTCTTCTGTTGCTCAAATCTACATCCATGCCGGCGCGTAAAAACTCTTCCATTAAAATCGGAATGTCGAAACGATTGCTGTTATATCCTCCAAGGTCACAATCTTGTAAAAATTGTTTGATTTCATTACCAGCTTGTTTGAATGTTGGTGCATCTTTCACCATCTCATTGGTTATACCATGAATATCACTAGATTCAGTTGGGATTTGCATTTCGGGATTAAGCAATTTGCGTTTTACTTGCCTTGTGTGGTCAGGCATTATTTTTACAATTGCGATTTCTACAATTCTATCAGTAGATAAATTCACACCTGTTGTTTCTAAATCAAGAAAAGCAATCGGACGGATTAAGGATAACATATATTAATTTTAAGGAGTTGAAAAATAATTTGTTCAAATGTAATAAATACAAATGAATTTCGTTCTTACAAATAAATCTTATATTTGAGTACGAAAAATCAATCAATATGAAAAAAATCATTTTATTCGCTTTATTGGTATCAGCTTTTACAATTGTTCTTACTTCTTGCGGAAGTAGAAGAGTAGGTTGCCCTGCACAACAAATGCTTTCACGTTAATTTTTTTTATGAATTGGACAACATTGAATGATTTCAATCAATTACAACAATTGGTTGAGGCATCTCATCAAAAACCACAAGTTATATTTAAACACAGTACGCGTTGTTCAATTAGCGTAATGGCTAAATCAAGGCTAGAAAGAAGTGGATTGCCAGAGCAGATTCAATTCCATTACCTCGATTTACTTCAATATCGTGACATTTCCAATAAAATAGCCGAACAGTTTGGCGTTTACCACCAGTCTCCCCAAGTTTTACTTATCAAAAACGGCGAATGTATATATGAAGAAACGCATTCTGCAATATCAATGGAAGAAATCGTTGAACAGGCGATGTAAAGTAGGTTTAAATCGTTCAATTCGTTTAAGAGGTTTGAGAGGTTGGAAGCATTTTATAGTTTTATAATCAAATACTTATTGTCAAGTTTCTAATGTTCAAACACAAATATCTATTGTTTTGTTTGTCGATGGAACTTACTGCATCAGGTATTCCGCATCTACTATCAATACTTCCAACATTAAACAATTAAATATTAAACCAGCGTAGCGAATTAAACCAACGAAGTGCTTTAAACCAGTGATGCGACTTAAACCAGCGAAGCGAATTAAACCATTTTCTCCTCCGCATCCAATTTGTCTTTTTGATAATGCAATGCTATTTTTTGTAATCCGCGTTTCCAAATGACAATCACAATAATAGTAAAAGCAATGATAAGCCCAACTACAAGTAAAGGATTGTTGGCAGAATTTCCTGCATACATAAGCGCAAAATCATACAAGCCATGAAGTATAGCAGGAATCAATAAACTTTTTGCTAGAAATTCATTTTTCTTAGGACCAGTATGAAATTTTGCTAAAGAAAAGTAATATCCCATTGCAACTCCAAAAAATCCATGTCCGGGTACCGCAAGTACAGCACGCATCAATGCTACACTTAAACCGCCTTCATATACATACAATAAATTTTCAATTAAGGCAAATCCCATCGACACAAAAACGGCGTAAATAATTCCATCAAAGTGTTGATCGAAATCTTTGTGTTTCCATACAATCCAATAAAGTATGATTAATTTGGAAAGCTCTTCTGGAAAGCCAGCTTGAAAAAAAGCATCAAAAAACGATTTGCCAAAAGCGGAACTAAATCCAACACCTATGGGCGAGATAAGTTTAACTATTATTAAATCAATAATGATGGTAAGAAAACCACCAAAAAAACACTTCATCAACAACCCAATGGGTTCTTTTATGCTGTCTTTATAATATATCAAAAACATGAAAATAATTACTGGCGAGATAGAAGAGATTAAAAATACCATTTTGATTAATTTGAGTCAAGGTATGAAAAATTTATCATTTATATTGATGTATATAATCAAATTATACTCAAGTTGTATTTTAAAATTCTAAACATTAGATCATATATACTGTACAATGAGAAAATAAAGCGGCATTCCTATTGTAATATTCACCGGAAATGTAACAGCAAGCGCCATTGGTAAAAAAAGTCCAGGATTTGCTTTAGGTACCGATACTTTCATTGCTGCAGGTACTGCAATATATGAAGCACTGGCAGCCAAAATAGCAAACATAAATCTATTGCTGATGTCATTTGTAATATACTGACTGAGAAAGGCAATGACACATCCGTTAATCAAAGGAATAGCAATAGCAAAAACTACAGGAAACCATCCCAAAGCGAAAAATGATTTTAGCTTTCTTCCGCTTGTTATACCCATATCTAAAAGAAATATCGCTAGAAATCCTTTAAATAGGTCATTTGTAAATGGCTTTATTCCTTCGGCTTGTTTGGCGTTGGCAACATAACCGATAACCAAGCTCCCAAGAATGAGTAAAACACTTCCATTTGTAAATGAGTGTTTAATGACAGATAGCTTTTTGATACTGCCTTTATCTTCTTTATTAAAAATGGAAATCAAAAACAGTCCAATGATTATTGCCGGAGACTCCATTAAAGCCATTATTGCCACCATGTGCCCATGAAGAAGTATTTGTTGAGATTCTAAATAAGAAACGGCTGTCACAAAAGTTACGGCACTCACCGAACCATATGCAGCAGCAATGGCACCGGCATCAAATACATTTAATTTATTTTTCAAAATAAAAAATGAATAAAGCGGTATGATTAACGAAATGCCAATTCCAAATAACATTGACCATGCTACTTCAGTGGTAAAATTTTCGTGTGATAATTCCTGACCGCCTTTAAACCCAATTGCAAATAATAAATACAAAGAAATGAACTTGGATGAATTGTGCGGTATTACTAAGTCGCTTTTTAAATAAACAGCAATTATGCCCAATACAAAAAATAGTAATGCCGGGTTTGTAAGGTTTTCTATTAGTAAGTGAAAATTCATAGCAATTTATTAAATGTTATACTATCTATATTTTGAGAATTGCAATCTCATTCCATTATTTACATTTTCAGAAATGCCATTGTCATAAACTAAATTTCCATTTACAAAAGTTTTGATTATTGTACTTTGGAATTTATGATTTTCAAAAGGTGACCATTTGCATTTGTATAAAATATTTTGTGGCTTTACAATCCAGCTTTTGTTTAAATCTATTAATACTAAATCTGCATAATATCCCTCTCTGATATAGCCCCGATCAATGATTCTATATGCATCTGCAACATGATGGCTCATTTTTTCAGCTATTTTTTCTAAACTTATCTTGCCTTGAAAAAAAATATCTAGCATTGCATACAATGCGTGCTGCACCAAAGGGCCGCCTGACATTGCGTTAAAGTAGGTTTTGTTTTTTTCTTCTATAGTATGCGGGGCATGATCTGTAGCAATAAAATCAATTCTATTATCTAGTAATGACTGAAGTAGTCCATCTTTGTCTTTTTCTGATTTAATAGCTGGGTTCCATTTTATTTTATTCCCTAACTTTTCGTAATCTTTATCCGAAAAACAAAGATGATGAATACAAGCCTCTGCAGTAATTCGTTTTTGGTTAACTGGTAAAGTATTTTCAAATAAATTGGCTTCTTCCAAAGTGGAGATGTGAAAAAAATGAAGTCTGTTGTTGTGCTTTTTTGCAATATTCAAAACGCGCTCAGTGGCTTTTACACATGCTTCATGGCTTCTGATTATTGGATGACATGACACGGGAACATTTTGACCGTATTGCTTTTTAAATTGTATGATGTTGTTTTTTATGATTTGATCATCTTCACTATGTAGTGCCACTAGAGTATTTGTTTTTGAAAATAGTATTTCCAAAAAATCAGGGTAATTAGCCAGTATTCCATCGTCATTATTAAAATACAGGCCATCATCAGTAATTCCACATACATTTTCTGTATTGGTTTTTAACGCTTCTTCTAAATTGTTTTGATTAATCCCCATAAAAAAAGAATAATTAGCCACAGATGATCTTGAAGCAATCTCATATTTTTCTTCTAACAATTCCTGTGTTAGTGTATTGGGTATTGTATTGGGCATGTCCATAAATGAAGTTATTCCACCAGCAACTGCAGCACGTGATTCAGAATAAATGCTACCCTTATGCGTAAGTCCGGGATCCCGAAAATGAACTTGATCATCTATAATACCTGGAAACAAACAAAGTCCTTCTGCATTGATTTCAGTGTAGTTGCTTTTATGAGATAGACTTATTAATGAATCAATTTTTTCGATTCTTTGATTGGAAATAAGCACATCCGCGTAAATCTTTTTTCCTTCATTAACTACCAGTGCATTTCTAATGATTTTTTTCATCTCTTTTATTTTGAAGCCCTTTTTAGTCGGTCATTAATCGTTTTACCCAATCCTTCATCAGGAAATATTTCAGCTATGATGATATCCAAATTACAATTGTCTAATCGATGTAATGCTGCATATAAATTTTGAGCCGCAATTGTCATATCCCCTTTTTCAGATAGTATTTCTTGAATAATAGTATCGCCTACTGTCGCTTTATTTTGAAACATTAACAAACCGATTTTTTTTCCAGGGAAAGTTTTTATTAATTCAGTTACATTGTTCGTGAGGTATGTTTTAGTGGAAGGTGAATAATGTCGGGAAAGCATGCCAGGTGCATCAGGGTTACTATCGTTTTTTGTATGTATTTTAATTTTGCCAATTTTTATTTCAATTTCTTCAATAGAAATTGAACCATGCCTGTAAAGAACGGGCTCGTTATTTTCAAATCCAATTATAGTTGATTCGATTCCTCTTTCACATTCACCTCCATCTAATATAACATCTAATGTAGTTCCGAAATAATTGAAAACGTGTTCAGCAGATGTTGGACTAATTGACCCAAATGGATTTGCACTTGGTGCAGCTAATGGGAACTCAAGTGAATCTAATAGAGATAATGTCAATGAGTGATTTGGCACTCTAACTGCAACAGTGGGTTTTCCAGAACTTACTAAATCTGATACTTCTGGATGTTTTTTTAAAACCAAAGTTAGTGGTCCTGGCCAAAAATATTTTGCCAGCAAGTATGCTGTCTCTGGGATATCAACGGCTACTTTTTCTAAATATTCAATTGATTTGATGTGGACAATCAATGGATTATACAGCGGTCTTTTTTTAATTGTAAATATTTTGTGGATAGCGATTTCACTAAACGCATTACCAGCTAAACCATAAACTGTTTCTGTTGGAATGGCAACTACTTCATTTTTCTTTAATGAGTCAATAGCTAAATTTATATCTCTTGTTAACATATTTTATATTTTTATGGGTTGCATCTATCGCAATACATTGGGTTTTCAGTATTTTTTCCGTTAGGGTATTTTTGTTCTTTACTGTAAGCGCATTTTACACATGTATAAATATGACTTAGTGTACTATTGGTGGGATAATTACATTCTTCACAAGGGAGTCCTATTTTATAATCAACTATTCCAAATCCTGGTGTATCGCAATCAGGACAAGTTGAATTTATTTTATCAGCTAATTTGAGGGTTGCTTTTTCAATGACTTTCATTCGGGTTGGATTAAACATGGCGCGCATATCTGTTTCCAGATAAATAGATTCGTATTTAGCGGTGAAATAATCAAATACTTCCAATAGTTTATCCCATGAATTTATTCCTTTTTCAATTTCTGAAAAATCATCCTTAGTTTTTTGGGCTATGATTGCATGCGTTGGAAATTGAACTTTATCAGCAAATGCTTTCAATTGTATTTTGTTGTTAATGATTTCTCCATTAAAATTTGTTTCAGTACTAATTTCTCGTACAATAATTTCAAGTTTATTTTTTTTATCAATAAATATCAGAACCTCATCATCTGCTGGGACGAAATACAAAGAAGGATGTGGACCAAATGATCCTTCGCTGGCAATACCCAAATCGCAATTGAATAATATCATTGCTTGCAAACACTTGGCTCTTATCGTATTTATTGGGTATTCTTTTCGCTCAATCTCTCCCGTAAATGTTCCAAATTGATCTGTGTCAAATTCATTTGGAGTAAAACAAATTACACCTAATGTTTTTTCAAGAATTGACGAGATAACATTTTCTTTTTTATGCTTTGTGGCTATAATTAATTTTCTTCCATTAAACATAATATTGATTCTTTTTTAATCTCAATTTATGACTCCACAATAAGTGTAATTAGATGTGTTTTGTATTTTCTTTTTAACTTATTTTATAGTTTTTGATTTATATTTTAATGTTATAGCAGCTAGTATTAAGATTAGTATTTTAAATTGATTTACGTTGCAAATTTCAGCATAGAAATTTATAAACTAACATTTATCTTTGTAATAAAATTAATAAAAATAATTTATGAATTATACCCTTAATCAATTACAGATATTTTTAAAAATTGTTCAATTAAAAAGTGTTACAAAAGCTGCCGAAGAATTGCATTTGACGCAACCTGCGGTATCTATTCAACTCAAAAATTTTCAGGAGCAGTTTGAATTACCACTTACGGAGGTTGTTGGTAGAAAAATATACATTACTGATTTTGGAAAAGAAATTTCTGAAACTGCAGAAAATATAATCAATCAAGTTCATGCCCTTAACCATAAAATGTTATCTTATAAAGGCCAACTTACTGGTCGATTAAAAATATCAGTGGTTTCTACCGGAAACTATGTTATGCCTTATTTTTTAGCTGATTTCCTAAAGCAGCATTCCGGAGTCGAATTATTAATGGATGTTACCAATAAGAATAAAGTAATAGAAAGTTTGGAAAATAATGAAGTTGATTTTGCATTGGTTTCAATTTTGCCGGGTACAATCAATGTGGAGAAATTGGATTTACTTCAAAATAAATTATACCTAGTTGGAAGCTCAAAAACAAAATTTAAAAAAGAAATAAAAACAAAAGAAATATTTAAAGAGTTGCCTTTGATTTTCAGGGAAAAAGGTTCCGGTACGCGTCAAAAAATGGAGTCATTTATTGAACGTCATCATTTAGAAATTGTAAAAAAAATGGAGTTGACTTCTAATGAAGCTGTTAAACAAGCTTTACTAGCTGGGTTAGGTTATTCCATTATGCCTTTGATTGGCATAAGAAATGAACTGCATAACCATGAATTGCAAATCATTCCTGTTAAAGGACTTCCTATTACAACCAACTGGAGTTTGATTTGGTTAAAAGGAAAGAAGCATGCACCTGCATCTTTGGCATTTTTAAATTACTTGAAAAAAGAAAAATCAAATATTGTTCAGGATAAGTTTATTTGGTATGAATTGTACTGATAAATTGATTTTTTTACTTCTTTAGATGTAGTTGAATTTATAGACGTTGAAAAAAATGCTAAAAATCAACTTCTTGATTTCTCAAAAATATCATCGTACTTTTAAATAGTCCAACAAACATTTTTAAACATGAAAAAAAACGACATTCAATTTCTTGATGGGCCGCAAAATCGAATTCAAGAATTTTTCTTCGCATTTAAAGTATTTATTGAGTTCATCAAAGGGTTCAGAAAACTGCATTTTGCTGGTCCTTGCGTTACTATTTTTGGCTCTGCACGTTTTAATGAAAATCATCCTTATTATAAAAAAACCGAAGAGTTGTCTGCACAAGTGGCCAAACTTGGATTTACAGTTATGACTGGCGGAGGCCCTGGTATTATGGAGGCTGCTAATAAAGGTGCAAAGCAAGTAGGAGGTAAGAGTGTGGGTTGTAATATTTTGCTTCCTTTCGAACAAAAAGAAAATGATTATCTTGATACATTTGTAAATATTAGATACTTTTTTGTACGCAAAACTTTACTTATAAAATACTCTTATGCGTTTATTGTAATGCCCGGCGGCTTTGGTACATTGGATGAGTATTTTGAAGCCCTAACGTTGATACAAACACGCATGCTTAAAGAATTTCCTATAATAGTTTTTGATACTGAATATCACAAAGAACTTATTGAACATATCGATTTGATGAAAGCAAAAGGAACTATTTCTACTGAAGATTTATCGCTTTGCTTGTTTACTGATTCTGTTGACGATGCCATCAATCACCTAAGAAAAAATGCCATTGAAAAATTTAATTTGAAATATAAAAAAGCAAGAAATCCACGTTGGTGGTTATTCGAAAAAAAATAATCACTAACATTTTCACATCTACATTGTTATCCTAGAAATTACATGTTATGAATATTAAAAATCAATTGGCTGAATATTTGTTCTTGAAAAAGAAAGACCCCAATGCTAAAAATACGCAATGGATGAAGTATATGCATGGAATAAACCGTTTATCTATTTTCTTGTTCTTATTTGCTATTATAGTGATTCTTGTGAAACTTTTCTTCAAAAAATAATTGATTATTTAAAAAGGCCATAAATAATCTCTGCTGCATTTTTTGATGCATCACCTCCAGATGCCAATAATTTTTTTAATGTGGCATAATCTTCAAAAATTTGATGTTGCTTTGACTCGTTATTCAAAATCAAATTTAATTCAGTCGTGATATTTTCTGTAGTTAAATCATTTTGTATCAACTCCTTCACAACTGGTTTGTCCATAATTAAATTTACCAACCCAATGTATTTTATTTTGACAATCCGTTTTGCAATTTCATAAGAAATCGAACTGCCTTTGTAACATATAATTTGAGGAACACCAAAGAGTGCTGTTTCTAATGTAGCTGTTCCGCTTGTAACTAAAGCCGCTTTTGCTTCGTAAAGTAAGTTGTACGTTTGGTTTTTTAACGTGCTTACATTTTTATAATCTTTTAATAAATCTTCATAAAACGCATCTTCAATTCCCGGCGCTTTGGCTACAATAAATTGTAAGCTGGGCATTTGTTTGGCCACTTCCAACATAATGGGAAGTTTAATTTTTATTTCTTGCTTTCTGCTACCAGGCAAAATGCCAATAATAGATCGCGATTCCCATTTTTTTCTTGGTGTGTTTTGATTTTGAATAAATGAATCAACCACTTCAACAAGTGGGTGCCCTACATAATCTACGATATAATTCCTTTTACTATAAAAAGCAGATTCAAAAGGGAGGATCACCAACATCTTGTCAACACTAGATTTAATGGTGTTAATTCTATTTTCCTTCCATGCCCAAATTTGCGGAGAAATAAAATAAACCACTTTTATGCCTTTTGATTTAGCCCATTTTGCAATACGCAAATTAAAACCTGGGTAATCAATCAAAATCAAAACATCAGGTTTGAATTTAATTATATCTTGTTTGCAAAATGAAATATTTTTTAAAATCGTTCCAAGGTTTTTTACAACTTCTATAAATCCCATGAATGCCAATTCTCTATAATGTTTTACAATTTTTGCTCCGGCATCTTGCATCAAATCTCCTCCCCAAGCACGCACTTCAATTTTATCATCCAATTTGTTTAATGAATTAATTAAATTGCTACCGTGTAAGTCGCCACTTGCCTCACCAGCTATAATGTAATAAGTCATAGTTATACCTTTTTTGTAGAATGTAGTTTGCAAATTAATCTTTTAAAACCATTTGAAAATTTTATTGGCAATTCGAATGTTGAATGTAATTTTTAATCAAAAAATTATATTGTAAATTAATTTTTTAACGCATAATGATAATTTATCGTAATTTGTTTTGGGAATTCAAACTATTCAATGTTTTAAGCCAAATATGTTTTTAAAATCAACACCTTCAATCAAAATATTTCTGATATTTTTTATTTTATTGGGGTGTAAGCATTTAAATGAAAATAAAAACAAATCTGCTTCAAGTTCCTCTTTAACGGGTTTTCAAAAAGAGTTGTCAATTTCTATTAAATCTCAAATTGAAATTGATTCTACCAACTTTGTGATTTTAAATAATGCCGTTTTTCTGGATTATTTTTCGGTTACAAAATCTGCATATAAACAAAATGATTTTCATCCCGTTTGGATTGAATCTGATTCATTACATCCAAAAACAATTGATTTTGTTCATTTTTTAGATACAGCAATTTATGTTGGGTTGAATAAAAATGATTATCAATTTGAATCATTAAAAAACATCGTTTCATTATATAATCACAAATTCATTAATCCTGATGCTGCATTTTTTGCCAAAGCAGATATCTTGTTTACCAATGCATTTTTACATGTAATTAAAGATTTAAAACAAGGAAGAATTGTTCCAGATAGCTTATCATGGAAAGAAAATGTAAGTAAGCAAAACGATTTTTTTATACCAAATATTGACAAATACTTTGTTTCGAAAAATGCCAATTTGTTTTTCAAATCCATCCAACCAAAGTGGAAACCTTATACCGATTTAGTAAATGAGTTGCATGATTTTGTAAATAATATGGATACGCAACATTTTACATACCTGAATTATCCATACAATAAAAATCAGCCACTAGATTCTGCTTATTTTGTAAAACAATTGATTAAGCGATTTGCTGAATCCAATTATTTAATACTAGACACGGTAAAACATATAGATTCATTGGGTTTGGCATCATTAGTTTCTAGGTATCAACAAACCAATCATTTAGAAGTAGATGGAAAAATTGGAAGACAAATTATTGGACATTTGAACTTAACTGATAAGTTTAAGCTAAAGCGAATAATGTTGTCGTTGGATAGGTATAAATTGGAGTTTGATTCTTTGCCAGAAGCATTTGTTTGGGTAAATTTACCAGCCTACAAATTGGAGTCATGGAAAAGTGATAGCATTCAATTTTTGTCGAAAATTGTTTGTGGTAGGCCTTATACACCAACGCCAGTGCTTAAAAGTAACATTAGTGAAATGGTTTTATATCCAACTTGGACAGTGCCAGTAAGTATAATTAAAAAAGAGATTTTGCCGGGTTTGAAAAGGAACAACAACTACCTTGCTCGTAAAGGGTTGCATTTGGAGGATAACAATGGAAAACGTGTTAATCCTATTGTGGTTAATTGGGGCAATTTTAAAAAAGGAATTCCTTATAAAGTGCGTCAATCTAGTGGAGATCGCAATGCACTTGGTGTAATTAAATTCAATTTTAAAAATTCATTTGATGTTTACTTGCACGATACAAATTTGCGCAGTTTATTTAAAAATAGTAATCGTGCTTTAAGCCATGGTTGTGTTAGGGTTGAGCGTTTTGATCAATTGGCGAAATTTGTTGCTCAGTTTGATAGCAGTCGTTACCAAAATTCAGATTCATTAAAATACACAATCGACTCTATTAATAATTGGCTTGCTGCTAAAAAAAGAAAACGTATTGTTGTTAGAAATGAAATGCCACTATTTATTAATTACATAACTTGTGAAGCAAAGAATGGTGAAATTGTTTTTCATGAAGATATCTATGAGTCTGATAAAAAAATGATTGAAACGTATTTTAATTCGAATTAGGGTTTTAATACATTAAATCCATTTAATTTAGAACGATTTATATCAAACGCATTTGTCTCTTTAAAAAGTAAAAAGTAAAAAGTAAAAAGTAAAAAGTAAAAAAAAGGATTGTTTGTAATTGAACGAGAGAATTATTGATCTGCTTTTTTGAATTTTGAATTTTCAATTTTGAATTTTAAATTATAAACCATTGTACAAAAATAAACCACATCTATTTTTGATTTTAAGCAAAACAACTTTAATGGGATTTTTGATATTGTTATGTTTAAATGTTTGTGGACAAAAACAAGTCACTAAGCATAAGAAATCTATTAAACATGCGGATTCTGCTCAAATTATATATGGTTTAGCGAGTTATTATAGCGATATGTTTAATGGTCGAAAAACAGCTTCTGGAGAAATATTTAACCAAAACAAACTAACTGCAGCGTGTAATAAATTGCCGTTAGGTACAAGGATTAAAGTAACCAATATTAAAAACGGAAATACTGTAGTTGTTAAGGTAAATGATCGGTTACATCCAAAAATGAAAAGAGTTGTGGATCTTTCGAAGTCGGCTGCAAAAAAAATTGGGCTTACTACAGCAGGGGTGACAAGGGTTAAGGTGGAGGTGGTTGAGTAAGTCAGAGAGAGAATGAAAACGAGAGCGAAAATTTTATACTGACTTATTTCTTCATTTTCGTTGTGCTTCTCTCTCTTTAATTATTCTAGATATAAAATGTAAAACGAGATCGAAATTTGACAATACTTTGTTGACTGTAGAAAACACCCACATCGGCAGAAGAAAATGTCCAACCTTTTGAACGCATTGAACTTATTGAACCTTTTGAATATCTCAAACCTCTCAAACCTCTGAAACCTCTCAAACCTTTTGTAAGGGTTGAAAATTTTCAACCCCTACCTAAACCCCTCCGTCATCACCTCTTCTCATACTCATAATCAAACATTCCGGCCATTTCGCCTTTGTTTGAAAATATTTTTTCTGATTTTTTCAAACCGTTTTCGTATTCGTATTTCCAAATATAATAATTGCCATTGGTGTCTTCAGATGTATTCATTTGTACAATTTGATTTTTTTCATTGTAATCAAATATATAATCCGGTACCATTGAATTTTTAAATTCATTGAGATGTACGATGTCTGTTAAATGTTTTGCATCATCAAAATAATAATAGTATTTTTCTCCGGTTTTAGTGTTTTTTTCAATGCCAACATTGTTTTTTTCATCTGCTGAAAAAATGATTAATGTTGTGTCATTTGTGTTTTTAATGCGAACCAATTGTATTGGTAAATGGTTTTGATATTGATAGATATGTTCTTCTGTAATTGCACTTTGAAAATCATCATCTTTTGAGATGGAATGAGATAATGTCTTAATTAATTCATCAGAATCATTGTATATGAATTTCGAAGTGGTTACTACATTTTCAGCGCTGTCGTAAGTACGAATAATTCTGCCTTTTTCATCGAAATTACATATCATTAAAGATCTGCCTGTTTGTCTGTTTTTTGTGTACAAACTATATTTTTTAAAGTCTTTTGATATTTTTTTTTCACAATAAAAATCTTTACTAACCTCGCCATCTGGTTCATAGCTTTTTACTTGAATGTTTTTTATTTTAGTTGATTTGTAAACAAGCATTTCCTCAGCAGTTTGTTTGCAGTTAATGATGTCTTTAAAATAATATTGAGAAAAAACTACGCTTGAAATGAATAGAGAAATTATTAAACTAAACGTATACTTGTGCATGTTTTTATTTTTGATAAACGTGAAATTAATATGAATTGGTGTTAATTATTGAACTTCCTTAATTTTATCAAAAATACGAAAGCAATTGAATAGCGGTTATGTTTTTGAAAAATGTTTTTGGTATAAAAAAAAGTAAAAAGTAAAAAGTAAAAAGTAAAAAGTAAAAAGTAAAAAGTAAAAAGTAAAAAGTAAAAAATCGTTAATTCACTTTTTTTGAATTTTTACTATTGAATTTAAAATTATAAAAAATGGATAATTTAATTGGAGACAAATTTTTGCGATTGGTAAAAATTATGGACGAGCTTAGGGAGAAATGCCCATGGGATAAAAAACAAACAATTGAAACTTTGAGACAATTGACAATTGAGGAAACTTATGAGTTGGTTGATGCGATTACAGAAAATGATTGGAAAAATCTAAAGGAAGAGTTGGGTGATTTGATGTTGCATCTGGTTTTTTATTCAAAAATAGCTCAGGAAAAAAGAGAGTTTAATATCGGAGAAGTGATTGATGGCGTTTGCGAAAAATTGATAAGTAGACATCCGCATATATATGGAGATTTGAAGTTGGAAAACGAAGCGGAAGTAAAACAAAATTGGGAAAAAATAAAACTTAAAGAAGGTAAAAAATCTGTTTTGTCGGGCGTTCCCAAGTCATTACCCGCTTTGGTAAAAGCCATTCGTATTCAAGAAAAATCCAAACAAGTTGGCTTCGAATGGGAAAATGCAAATCAGGTTTGGGAAAAAGTTTCCGAAGAAATTGGCGAACTGAAATTAGCTGTTGAATCCAAAAATATTTCTGATATTGAAGATGAAATGGGCGATGTGTTATTTTCCATGGTTAACTATGCTCGGTTTTTAAACGTGGATGCTGAAAATGCGCTTGAACGAACAAATAAAAAATTTATGCATCGATTTTCCAAAATGGAGGAATATGCAGCTAAAGAAAAGAAAAATATACATGACATGGATCTAGATGCTTTAGATAAATTATGGAATTTGGCAAAAAATGATAAAATATAAATTTAGTCATTGGGAAATATTTTCATTGTTTAAAAACTTTCGAACAGACCTCGTTGTTATATATATAATTTCATCTTGCTTTTCTTGCTTTGCCTATGTTTAATGAATTGCAGAACAATATGATTGGAAAATTTGGTTTGAAAAAGAATAGGAGGTTGGAACTGCTTTTTCTGTAATATTTCCTTTGTTTTTATGATAGAAATTCAGAATTCAAAATTTGCCAAACTACAAACAATAAACACCAAACAACAAACAAAAAATTTGATTTTTTTTATTTTAGTTCAATAAATGCTAAAATATTTCAATTTGTCAAAAATATAAGATTGAAATGATGTCCACATTTGTTGAAAATTGTTATAAAATAGTTATTACAATTCAATGAATTAATAGTAATTTTAACGCTGTAAATTGTTTTTATTAAGATTTTCCGACCCCCTATAAAAATAAAAATAAAACCAAACCCTTTAAAACCGTTCTGAAACGCTGCAGAATTATATCTACGTATTGCAATATTGTTGATAATCCGTAACAATTAATCGTGCATTTGCTTCAGATTTTATAATGAATTTTATAAACTTAAAGTTTGATTTATGCGTAAATTCTACCTTACAACTGCAAGGGAAATTAATGTGAACAACAGAAATTCTGTAAAAAAACGACTAAAATTTTTATTAGCGTCTTTGTTGTTTTTTGTAGCTATTGCGTTTACAACAAACTTAAATGCCCAAACGGCTGCCCAGTATAGTTTTAGTGCGAGTGCTGGAGGGTATTCAGAAATCACTGGTAATCCTATTTTGATTGATAATGGGAACAGTGATGATGGATTTGCCAATGGTTTTCCAATTGGATTTGATTTTGAATTTGGTAGTGTGACATACAATGAGTTCAATGTTAGTACAAATGGTTGGATTACCCTAGGTAACAATGGGGATAATAACATAACCAATTCCGGATTAACGAATAATTTTGCTGCAATTCCGAAATCACCTTTAATTGCAGCGTTGTGGGATGATATCGAGATTTCTGATATTGGAAGAGACATTAGTTATGAATCTTCAGGAGGAGTGCTAACTATTCAATTTACAAATATTCAATGGAATTGGCAAGCTACTGTTCAACAAGCATCTATTAATTTCCAAATCAAATTATACCAAACCACAGGAGCTATTGAATTTGTGTATGATCCCATTCCAACCGGTGTATTAAATGCTCCATCAGCTTCAATTGGAATTGCAACAGCAAGTGGTGTTTTTTTATCAGTTAATGGTACAGGAACAGCACCAACAGCAAGCTCAACAACAAGTACTAATAATTTATCTACTTTACCTGTGCGTGGTCAAACATATACGTTTACTCCTCCACCGCCTTGTTCAGGTACACCAGACCCAGGAAGAACATTTGCATCTGTAAACTCCGTATGTGCAAACTCTGGAGCAACAGTAAATTTATCATTTGAAACTTTTGCATTAGCAACAACTTTTCAATGGGAGCAATCCACAAATGGGGGAAGCACTTGGTCGAATGTGCCAGGATTAGGTACAAATGCCACTTATATAGCAACGCCAACTGCCACAACACAATATCGTTGTATAGTAACTTGTACTTCAAGTGGAGCATCTGGTGTTTCAACTTCAACAACAGTTGCGTATGATAATACTTGTATCGTAATGCCTGTAAATGAAGAAGTATCCACTTGTTCGGCTACTTTTTATGATGCTGGAGGACCAACTGCAAATTATGGCGCTTCTGAGGTAAGACAATTAACCATTAATCCTTCTACCACAGGTGCAAAAGTAAAAGTGGTTTTCAATAGTTTTAATACAGAAAATGGATTTGATGGGTTGATGATTTATAATGGGAGAACCGCAGATCCAGGAAATTTAATCAGTTCAGGATTGGCGGCTGGATTTAACGCAACTACTGCACCAGCAGGATCTTTTTATGGAACAACTTCACCTGGAACCATCACATCAACTGATCCTGATGGGTCATTAACTTTTGTTTTTAGATCAGATAACATTATCCAAAATCCGGGTTGGAATGCAACCATTTCTTGTATTCTCCCATGTAATGCCACACCTGTACCTGGGGCCACTTTAGCTACTTCAACTTTTGTATGTAATGGTTTTACGACTACTTTGTCATTAACCAATAACGATTTTGCAGGTGCAACTTATCAATGGCAATCATCAGTAGATAACAGTTCGTGGAATGATATATCTGGGGCTACAGCTTCTACTTTTACTGCATCACCTACATCAAACGTATTTTTTAGATGTAGAGTTACTTGTACTGCAGCTCCGGCTGTCCCTGCTTTTAGCACTTCTATACAAATAGAAACATCTGCTTGCGATGAAATATTAATGCCTTCTGATGGATCTACATTGCCTGTAAATACTTGCTCTGCATTGTTTACTGATGGTGGTGGAACAAGAGCTAATTATATTGATAACTCAAATGGTACTGTAACTTTTAGACCAGCTACCGCAGGAACAAAAATACGTGCAACATTTACATCATTCAGTACCGAAAATCGATTCGATGGATTGATGATTTACAATGGAAGTAGCACCGCTGCGCCATTGATTTCCTCTGGTTTACCCGTAGGTGCAAATGCTACCACCGCACCTGCAGGTTCTTACTATGGAACTACATCTCCAGGCGTTGTAAGTTCAACTGCAGCTGACGGTTCTTTGACTTTCGTATTCAAATCAGATGGATCTCAGGTTTCATCAGGTTGGGTGGCTACTATATCTTGTTATGTAGATAACTCTTGTACAGGGACACCAAATCCTGGAGCTACAGTTGCATCAAACACAACAGTTTGTTATGGTGGTACTACCACACTTTCAACTGCGAATACGATTAATGCAACCAATATTCAATATCAGTGGCAAAGCTCTCCTAATGGACTTGCTTGGTCAGACATTACAGGTGCAACATCAACCACTTATGTGGTAAGTTCATTAACTGCATCTACTTATTATAGAGCAACTGTTAGATGTACTTCCGTTGGTGGTGGGGTGACTTCATCTACACAAATTCAAGTAATTGTTGATCAATCTTGTATTAATATGCCTACAAGTGCAACTTTAGCAACTTGTAGTGCAAATTTCTACGATAATGGAGGCGTTGCTTCGAATTATACTGAAAATCAAAACAGAACATTTACGATAACGCCAACATCAGCAGGTTCTGCAAATGGACCTTTTTCTAGAGTAGTTTTTTCAACATTTACGCTTGATCCTTCTGATACTTTAAAAGTATATGATGGTAATAGTACAGCTGCACCTTTATTAGGTGCTTATACTACCAACCCAGGAACAATAACTTCTTCAAATACAACCAATGGTGGATTAACTTTTGTATTCAAATCAAATGCAACTTTAAATGCAGCAGGTTGGGCAGGTACGGTAAGTTGTTATACGCCTCCTGCTTGTAGCACAGCCCCACCATCAGGAGCTGTGCTTGCTAGTATCGATACGGTATGTTCAGGAGGATCTACCAATTTATCATTATCTAATGCAGCTACTTTACCTGGTGGATTATCTTATCAGTGGAAAAGTTCGAGCGATGGTATAACTTACAATAACATAGCAGGTGCATCAAGTTTACCTACTTATTCTCCAACTAATATTACCACTACAACCTGGTACCAATGTTTGGTGACATGTAGTGGATTTGGAACAACAACATTCACTTCAGTAAAAGTATTGGTTACACCTACACCTGTATTAACTGTAAGTTCAGCAACCAATGTTTGTGGATCAGGAGCTGTTTTATTAACGGCTAGTTCTTCTGTATCTGGTTCTGTTATCAGATGGTTCTCCAACGCAGCAGGCACTACTTTAGTAGGCACAGGGACTACTTTTACAACACCAGTTATATCAACCAACACCACTTATTATGTGAAGGCCGTTTTTGGAGATTGCGAAAGTGCATTATCACCGATTGTGGCTATAATAAATCCATTCCCATCGAATATTGTAATCAATCCACAAGCAGATACCATTTGCGTACAACCTAATATTGATAGCTTAAGAACATCAGGTGGTTTATTTTCAGATGGTTCGCAAGCACAAATAACTTGGACTCCAATTACGCATTTATTTAGAGATGCTGCTGCAACCATTCCTTATACATTAGGAACGAATGCACCAACCGTTTATATTAAGTCAAATGCGCCCAATGGAACAATTATCGACTATATCGCAACTGCTGGTACCACATGTCCAAAATTAGATACATCAAGGATTACATATAGAGACATTACCCCTTCTGTATCCATTGCCAGAATTCGCCCAACGGGTGATTTATGTCCTAGTGATACCATCACATTTAGAGCCACAGCTGTTAATGGTGGAAATGCAACTTTCCCAGCAAGTTTTAAATTTTTCGTGAATGGCGTGGCTGTTACAAATAATTACAGCACAACTGATACCATTCGTTTTCCTGGAGCATTAACCAACATCAGTTTAAGCGATGCAGACGTGGTTAGATGTGTTATGTTGGTAAATCCTAACTTTATTAATTGCGCTACATCAAATCAATTTGTAAGTAACTCAATTGAGGTGCCTATCTTCACCGTTAACCGTGATAGCGTTTTATTGAGTGCATCTTCAACAAGCATTTGTACAGGTATAAGTGTAACGTTTGTAGCATCACCTTATGCATTTCCTGGAGATTTTCCTGAATACGAATTTTTAGTAAACGGTAATGTAGTGAGATCGAGAAGTGAAGATAACACGTACAGTACTTCATCATTAACTAACGGTCAAGTAGTAACGGTGAGAATGTATTCTACCGAACCTTGCGTTATTCCAGTACCTGCCGTGAGTTTACCAAAAACCATGACGGTTACTCCATTTACACCGATTAGCGTTACATTAAATAGTTCTGTTGGTGCAACGTCTTGTGTTGGAACAAACGTTACTTATTCAGCTGTTCCATCTACTTATACACCAACTTCAACATATCAATTTTTCGTTAATAATGTTTCTGTTCAAGGCCCCAACACAGATAGTACTTATGCTTATATACCAGTAAATGGAGATCAGATAAAAGTAGTTTTCAATTCAAATTTTTCTGCTTGTTTAACAAGTAATCCGGCTACTTCTAATATCATAACGATGACGGTTAGTAGCAGCACTGTAGCATCAGTAACTCTTTCTCCAACAACAGCAATTTGTAGTGGGATATCTAAAACATTCACCGCAAATCCAACAGGTGGTGGTACATCACCATTATATGAATTTTTTGTCGGCGGTACCAGTGTTCAAGGCCCAAGCACATCAGCAACGTATATTACCTCTGCATTAACCAATGGTCAAGTAGTATCTGTAGAAATGACTCCTGATGGTTGTGGATTACCCAATCCTGCAACTGCTACACTGACACAGGTGGTAAACCCAACACCACAAGGAAGTTTAGCTGGTAATACGTTTTGCACTGGTGGAACTGGGAAGCTTACATTTACAGCTACATCAGGAACAGGTCCGTATACTTTAGTTGTAAATGGTGTTACTTACAATAGTATTACAAGTGGAACACCATTTAATGCAAGTGTTAATCCAACTACAACAACAGTTTATACACTAACATCAGTAACAGATGCCAATGGTTGTAATCGAGCAACTGGTTTTACAAATGCAAGCGCAACAATAACGGTAAATACACCTCCGGTGGTTACTATTACCAATAACTCAAGTGGTGCAACCGTATTAACTTGTACACAAACTCAAATCTTATTAGCTGCAAGTCCTTCTGGAGCAGGCTTCAATATTTTATGGAGTAATGGTTCTACTAATGCAAGTCAAACTATAACTACACCTGCAACTTATTCAGTAACTGTCACACAAATCAGTACTTCATGTTCTACAACTTCTTCAAATGTTGTCATAACACAAAATGCAAACGAACCAACAGGAACGGGATTGTTGGGTACTTACTTTATACCAAGCGGCGGGGCATCTTGTAGAAATTTTGCATCAATAAAAAATGCAATTGATACTTTAAATAAATTTGGAATTTCAGGTAATGTTACTATCAATGTAGCAGCAGGTTATACAGAAACATTAACCCGCAGATTGGATTTAGGAAGTATTTTATTAAATGCCAATACTGCTCTTGGAAGAATATTAACATTCACTAAGAATGGAGTTGGAGCTAATCCTATTATTACCGCTTATACTGGAACGAAATTATCAACAGATCAAACACCTGATGGTATGTGGAGTTTGAGTGGCATAGATAATGTAACCATTGATGGGATAGATTTAGTAGACGCTAACACTGTAAGTGCTACCACAATGATGGAGTATGGATATGGTTTGTTTAAAGGATATTCTACAACAACTGCCACAGCAAATACAAGTACTACTACCATTACTGTTGCAAGCACTACAGGAATTGCAGTTGGGTCATCTGTTAGCGTAATTTCTGGTACAGGTTCATTTGCAGCAAATACAATAGTAAGTTCTATTACAAATGCTACAAGTTTTGTTGTTTCTATTGCTCCTACTACAATACAACCCAATGCAGTTATAGCGTTTAGTACACTTAATGATGGGGCACAAAATAACACCATTAAAAATTGTGTGATTACTTTAAATAAAGCCAATAATACAGCAGGAGCATCAACTCCAGTATTGAATGGTTCAGTAGGAATTGCTGCGTACAATTCAATTGTAAATGCAGCAACTACCTCACTTGTACCATCTACAATTGATGGTGGAAATTCAAGAAATAAGTTTTACACCAATACCATTTCTAATTGTAGCATTGGTATTGGATTGAGTGGATGGAATGCGCTTAGCACGAATGGTACATTTGGAAGGGATACCTTGAATGATGTTGGTGGTAGCTCTGCAGGAACTGGTAATACCATTTCCAATTTTGGCGGTGCTAGTTTAGTAAATGATGTAAGTGGTATACGTTTAAAGGGACAGTTTGATTTAAATGCATCTTACAACACCATCAGTAACAACAATGGCGCCACTCCAAATCCTTCAGGAGGTGTAATTAGAGGTATTCATGGAGAGTCAGGTGCAATTGCTGATACTACATCGATTACTTACAATAATATAACTATAAACAATGGTAGTAATTCTAATGCTATTGGAATTGATAATTTAATAGGTAATGGAATTGTAAATTCCAATGGAGGTAACGGAGTTAATATCAGCAATAATATAGTAACTGGTACTAATGGTAGTCAAACTGCTGGTAATTTTTATGCCATCAACAATACTGCTGCAGTTGCCAATTTAAATATGAGCAATAATACAGTACAAAACATGACGATGAGTGGAGCTGGAGAGTGGCGTGGCGTATATAATGGTGGTGGTTGTACAATAGTTAATATGAGTGGTAATATCATTCAAAATAATACTTTAAGTAATAGTGGTACTATCATTACAACCTACGGTGTATATTCAGGTATTACTGCACTAGCTTCTTTATCTGCAACAATAAACAACAACGAAGTTAAAAACAATTCATTTCTTAGAAATACTACAGTAGCATCAGGAATTTATATGATTGGTTTTCCTGGTACAAGCGGTTGTGCAGTAACAATGAATAACAATAACATTTCTAATAATGCAGTTAACAATAGCAACACAACAACTACCTTAACAATTGAAACTGCAGGTTTATTTCTAGGGAGTGCTTCAACATATTCATTAGATAATAACACAATTTCAAATAATGGGATTAATATAAATGCGAATTCAACCGCTGTAATGACTGTTAGTGGGATCCGTTCTGTAAATGCATCTCCAAATGAAAACTTTACTAATAACAACATCAATCAGCTTTATATAAAAGGTACCGCCACTTCAACGGCATTGAATGTAATCAATGGAATAATTACAAACTCAGGTACAAGTACTAAAACATTTACAAACAACAATATCAACTCATTATATTCTAATGCAGGATTTTCTGCATCTATTACTGCAATAAGAAATAACACAGGGCTCACTGTAAATTTCAGTAAGAATAAAATATATGGGTTGTATCCAGGACAAAGTGCAACAGGGGGGTCTGTAGCAAAAGGAATTTCAATGGCATCATTAAACACAAATGGGGTTGCAAATATTTTCAATAACTTCATTTCAATTGATTTAACTACCGGAGTTCCTTCAGGTGCATCCGGTACTGCAATAAACACTGGTGCTGTTACTAACGATGGTATTCGTGGTATAGAATTGAGTTCAACTCAAGGAACAGCTTGTTCAGTAAATGTTTACAACAACAGCATACGATTGGCAGGTACAGGGACAACATTCTTTGGATCAAGCGGTATTTATCAACCTAATTTGGCTGCAGGTTTTATGACATTAACCTTAAGAGGTAATATCATTAGTAATCAATGTACAAGCGTTGGTAATGGGATTGTTGCTGCTTTTAAAAGAAATAATGTTTCACTAACTAATTATTCCAATACATCAAATTACAATTCATTTTTTGCAGGTACAGCATCTGCAACAAATTTGTTGTACTATGATGGAACGAATTCTGAACAAGCAATAGCTGGCTTACGTACACGCCTAGGTGCAGAGTCTGGTTCTATTTCAGCATTACCTACATTTGTGGCTCCTGCGACCGGCGATTTACACATTACGCCTTGTGCTGGTAGTAATAGTAGTTTTGAAAATGCAGTAGTTGGCAATCCTTTAGTTGCTACCGATTATGATGGAGATTCAAGAGTAGATCCATCAGATATTGGTGCTGATGAAATATCGAGTGGTGCAGGTAAAGTAAATGCAGATTCAAGTGTGTGTAGTGGAAGCAATGGTGCAACTTTAACTTTAACTGGTTCAGTTGGTGTAACAAGCATCACTAGATGGGAACAATCTGTAAATGGCGGAACCAGTTGGACAACCATTGCCAACACAACAGCAACTTATCCTTATGTAAACTTAACACAAACAACTTTATTTAGAGCAATTGTAAATACAGGATCATGTTCTAATGTAAGTTCTGGTGCTGCAACTATTACTGTAAACTCTGCTCCACCAATTACAACACAACCAAGTACAACTGCACAAAGTACTTGTTTGAATATTGCCTTTACTACGCCAACTGTTTCAGTTGTTACATCAGCTGGAAGCCCCACTTACCAATGGTTTAGCAATGCTACAAATAGCAACGTTGGCGGTACATCAATACCAAGTGCAACAACAGCATCTTATACATTACCAAACAATGTGGCTGGTACAACTCATTACTATTGTATCGTTACTAGCGGCGTTTGTCCATCTACAAGTGATGTATCCGCAGCAATGACAGTAAATGCATTACCAACAATAACATTAACTGATAATATAGCTGATTCAGTTTGCTTTAGCACATCTACTCAAAACTCTGTTCTAGAATATACTGGAATAACAAATGGTGCAAATCAGTATAGCATTACATGGAATGTTTCACCAACAAATAGTTTCCTTCCTGTAACAAATGCAAATTTGACAGCATCTACAATCACAATAGTAGTTCCAGCAAGTGCAACAGCGAATTCAACATACACAGGAAATTTATCTGTAAAAAATTCAACAACTGGTTGTTCTAGTACTGCAACCACAGCATTTACAATAAAAGTAAAATCCTTAGTAAACGTTAGTAATCCAGTAACTGCTAATCTAACTACTTGTTTGAATTCGCCATTTACTGGAACAACAACATTGACTGTTCCCTCATCTTCACCCTCACCAACTTATCAGTGGTTTAGCAATACAACGAATACAAATACCGGAGGGACAAATTTAGGTTCGGCAAATGGTGCACAAACGGTAACTTATACGCCACAATCAAATGTGGTAGGTAACTTGTACTATTATGCTATAATTACAAGTAACGGATGTTCTGCAACTACCAGTACTTCAGGTTTATGGTCTGTAACAACAGGACCAACATCTGGAGCATTGAGTGGAACGTATTTTATTCCTACAACAGTGTTGTCAGATTGTAAAGTGTTTTCAACTATTGCAGCCGCAGTAAACTACTTAAATTTAAATGGAGTTTCGCAATCAGTAACATTTAAAGTAGCCCCAGGATACACAGAAACATTGAGCAGCACATTGGCATTGGGAAGTGCAATATTAAATACAAACTCAAATGCGCCCATAAAAACAATTCGATTTGAAAAAAATGGAGCAGGTGTTAATCCATTGATAACGGCTTATACAGGAGGAACGGCAACGTCAACATCTACCACACCAGATGGTATTTGGAGTTTGCGTGGGGTTGATTACGTTACCATTGACGGAATTGACATCAGAGAAAATGCTAGTAACACAACAGCTGGATCTCAAATGGAGTATGGTTATGGTTTGTTTAAATTAAGTGCTATAGATGGTGCTCAATTTGATACCATTAAAAATTGTACCATCACACTTAATAAAAATAACACTACAACATCAAATATTTTCTTCAATGGTGCTACGGGTATTGCCATGACAAATGCCACTGCAATTAATGCCAATACCATATTAACACCAACCAATGTCACAGGTGCTAATTCAAACAATACGTTTATATCTAATACAATTAGTAATGTAAATGTGGGTATTGGTATAATTGGTTTTGCAGCTAATGATCAAGCAACATTTGCAGATGTAAACAATTTAGTAGGAGATACCATTACAGCATCAAAAGGTAACTCGATTACCAATTTAGGTGGAGGTACAACATCCAATAACTCGGAAGTGTCGACAGGTGTTTTACTAAGAAATCAAATAAATGCTTTAGTAGGATACAATACCATTACAGGAGCTAGCCATGCTCAAGATCAATATGGTGTAAAGTCTGATAACACTACTGGAACCACTGGTATTGTAATCAAGCATAACAACATTAGTATTACAGGTGCAGGTGATAAATTATATGCAGGGATAGAAAACAATACCGGTGGCGGTGCTGCATCCATTATCAATATCACAAATAACACATTGGATGTAAAAATTCCTAATGGAGTAACAACTACTGTTAATGGATCAGTAACTGGTATTAGAAATGTATCATTATTAACCCCTGCTACCATCAATATCAGCAATAATACCTTCAATAACAGTACAATCGCTGGTGCTGGTAAATGGACGGGAATTTACAATACCACCAATACCAATAATGCATCAACAGGTGTAATAACAATGAGCAACAACATCATTTCTGCAAATACAATTTTAGCAACGGGTACATTTATCGGTTTACAAACTGATGCAAATACTTATGGTACACAAACGATAAGTGCCAATACCATAACAAATAATTCAAAAACCATTTCTGGTGTTTCTGAATTAAGTTGGCTAAGTCAAAAACCTTCAGGTATAGGTAATTGCGGAACACTTAATATTCAAAACAATTCTATTCAAAATAATGACGTATTGGTTGCAAGTTCAAATGCAAGTGCTGTAAATGTGTATGGTGTTTATTCTGGAGGAACAAAATCTGGAGCTGTATTGAGCTTCAGTGCAAATACCATTCGTAAAATAGGTTTGAGAGACATAAATTCAACCAACGTTGGTAAATTATGGGGATTGTTCACCAATTCTAATTTTGGGGCTAACCCAACAGAAACTGTAGCGGATAATAAATTAAGCAATTTGTTTATTTCAGCGGCTGCAGGAAGTTCGGCTACACATACTATTGCTGGGTTGCAATTGGGTAATATATCAGCTAATACAACCGTGAGAAACGTTTTCCAAAATAGAATTGACAGCCTCTATGTTAGAAACAACAATGATGCAACTGCATATAATTCAACCGTTACAGGTATTTACATTCCAGTAGGAACTGGAATTACATCAATGTATACCAATAGGGTAGCTCATTTAGTTCCATTTGGTGCAGCAGGTGGTATTGCACGTGGATTCTGGCTTGGAACTTCTCCAACGAGTACTACACCTGTTAGTATTTACAACAATATGATTGAATTGGATATGACACAGGCATTTGATGGGGCATCTGCTACATCTCTAAATAATAGTGATGCTATCAGAGGTATTGATATAACAGGAGGTGCTGGAGGTACACCTTACAATATTTCATTCAATACCATTAGAATTGGTGGTACTGGTGGATCAAGCTTTGGTACCAGTGTCGTTGACATGAACTCAAATGCTGCAACATACACATATAGAAACAATGTGTTTGTAAATAATGCCACTCCAGGTGCATCAGGAACTGTAGCTGTTTTAAGGGCTTCAGCAAATCAGTTAACTGCCAATACAAAATATAGTACAACATCAAGCAATAATGCATATTATGCAGGGACTGTAGCTTCATCTAATTATTTGTATTACGATGGATCCAACAATTTCCAAACATTGGCTTCATTACAAGCAAGTTCTAGGGAATTGAATTCAATTGAAAATATCGATCCAGTATTTGCTAGGTCAACTGATCCTTTATTTACGAATCTGGATAGTCTACACATGAATGGAACGTTAAATTGTGCGTTTAATGGAACGGGTATCGATGTGTCAGGTATATCAACTGATATTGATGGAACTACAAGATTATCGCCTCCAGATATGGGAGCGGATGAGTATAATACAACAGGGGGTGGTATTGGTCAATGGGCTGGTGTAAATACCAATTGGAATGATGGTGTAAACTGGTGTGGAGCTGTGCCAACAGCCAATACAGATGTTACCATTCCAAATGGCAGATCTAATTATCCAATCATTAGTTCATCAAATCCTGTAGCGAATACCAAAAACTTAACAATTGGAAATACTGCATCTTTAACGATCTCAAGTGGTGGCAAGTTGAATATTTATGGAAATATCAGCAGTCCGGGTACTGGTAGATTAAATGCTACATTGGGTACCATTGAAATGGTTGGTTCTTCAGCACAAACCATACCGGCAAATTTATTTTCTAGTGACAATTTGAGAAATTTAATAATAAACAATTCTAGTGTAACACTCGCTGGCCAATTGAATTTATTGAATAAGTTATCATTTACAGGAAGCAGTAGAACATTTGCAACAGGAAGTTTCTTAACATTAAAATCTACAGATACATTAACGGCAAGTGTTGCAGATATAACTAATTTAGGAAACAGTACTGGTAACACAATTACTGGAAATGTAAGTGTGGAAAGGTATATATCGAATGTCAAAAACAGCACACCAACATTAAAAGCTTGGCGTTTATTGTCTATGCCAACAACGCATAATCTTCAAACGATTAAGCAATCATGGCAGGAAAATGGCGATTCAACAATAGTGTTTAATCCTAACCCTGGTTTTGGTGCACAAATCATTACAAGATTTGGAGGAACTAATGCTGCAGCTCGTGCTTTAGGGTTTGACTCTTACAATGCTAATGGCGGTTCATTAAAAACATTCAATATAGGTTCACAAGTTTGGGAAGATGTACCAACTACAAATGCAGCTTTCGATGCTCAAAAACCTTATGTACTGTTCATTAGAGGTAGTAGAGCAAAAACTTTGTTCACTGACGTACCTGATGTAACGGTAATGAGAGAACGTGGCGCCTTGAACTTAGGTGATTTTACCATTTCGAATTTGCCATCAGCGACGAATAAGTTTGCTTCAATTGTAAATCCTTACGCAAGTGCAATAAGATTACCAGCAACAAGAAACGGGTTTAAGCCTAGTTATTATTTATATGACCCACGTATTGGTGTAAATGGTGGTTGGATTACAGTTTTAGAAGATGGCACTAGTGCTTACAATGGTGGTAGCTATACAAATGGCAACTTCAACATTCAATCTGCTCAAGGGTTCTTTATGGAAACCAATTCAGCTAATCCAACAATGACTATAAAAGAAACCGATAAAGTTGATGGAAGTGCTTCAGTACAAAGAGAAAATAGTAATCAAAAGAAATTCTACACAAGATTATACAAAGTACAAAATGGAACTGCCGATTTGTATGATGGGGTATTGAATAGATTTGATGAATCTTATAATAATGAAGTTGATGATTATGATGCAACGAAATTTACCAATACCACAGAGAATTTCGCTATCATTAAAAACAACAAATTGATTTCAATCGAATCAAGAAAAGCATTAACTGAAAACGATACCATTTTCTACAAATTGAATCAAATGCGTGTTGCGAATTATCGTTTTGAATTTATTCCAGAAAACATCGAATCATTCAATTTACAAGCATACTTAGAAGATACGTATACAAATACTTTAACACTTGTAAGCTTGACGGAAAGAACTGTATTTGATTTTGCTATAAGTACTAACTTGGGTGCTTATGCGTCAGATCGTTTCAGAATCATATTCAAACAATTGCGTCCATTGCCAGTAACATTTGTAGATGTAAAAGCCATCAAACAAAAAGAACAAGTCAATGTAAATTGGAAAGTAGAAAATGAGATTAATATTCGTGAATATGCTGTAGAGAAATCAAACAACGGTGTAAACTTCGTGAAAATTGGAACTGTGCAAGCATCTGGAATAACTGATTATGCTCATGTTGATGAATCTCCATTTACAGGAACTAATTTCTATCGTATCCGTAGTGTTGGTGTAGCAGGTGAATTTGGATATAGCAAAATCGTGAAAGTATCTTATGAGGCAGAGCCAATGATTTCTATTTTTCCAAATCCAATTAAGTTGGATAGAAAAGCAACCATTAGCTTTAAAAATGTAAATGCTGGTCGTTATACATTAAAACTAACCAACAATCTAGGTCAAGTGTTGATGCGTAAAGCAATTCAACATGATGGGGTTACTACACAATACGATTTCACATTAAGTAAATCCGTATTGAATGGAAGCTATACTTTAGAAATAATTGGAAAAGACAATAAAAAAACAAGTCTTAAGATTTTGTTTTAAATTAATAACACTTAAATTTGTGAACAAGTAATTTTAAAGATGAAAAATATATTAAGAATTGCCTTTGTAGGAGTTGCCTTGCTTGTATTAACTATTGGAATTAGTTTTGAATCAAAAGCACAAATAGATCCGCCACCACCTGATGAATGTATAGATCCTTTAGATCCTGCTTGTCCAATTGATGGAGGCTTGTTGATTTTGGTTGCTGCAGGTATTGGAATTGGTGCAAAAAATGCAAGAAGAAAAAAATAGTATACTTTTTATTAAATAAATTTTATAAAGACATGGACTTTTCCATGTCTTTTTTTATTTCTATTTATTTGTTACTTTATTAAAACTGCCAAAAAACATAATTAAAATCAAAATTTTATACTTGTTTTTACCATTCGATTCAATCACAAAGATTTTATTATTGCTAAGCCATCATTTTATTAACTGATTTTAATTTCGGTTTTATTTGAGTATTCATTTTTATCAGCATCTTGTTCATTTCCATTAACAAATTCAATAGATTTAAAATTGGCAAAGTTGTTTTTTTTAATGAAATTTGTTTAATGTTGGTTGCTATATTTAAGTACCCATAAATATTATGACAAAGCCTTTTTTTTATTCATATTTCTTTATAAAACACAAACAGATTATATCGTATCTATTTGTGTTTATTGTAATTATTTTTACTCAATCGTGCACGGCTCCAAAAAATACAACATATTTTAACAAGTTGGTACGAGATACCATCATACAAACCAACCTAATTAAGTTTCCGGAGGTTGCAATACAAAAAAATGATTTACTTGGAATATCGGTAAGTAGTTTAAATACAGAATTGGATGACAAATTCAATAAAACTACAATAATTAAATCCGGATCCCAATTTGGAGATGGATTTCTAGTGAATGAAAATGGAAGTATTAACATTCATTTTTTAGGATTTGTTCAAGTTGAAGGATTGACAAGAAATCAGCTTAGAGAAAAACTTGAAAAAGAGTTGACACCATTTCTTAAAGAACCAATTGTAACTGTTCAGTTTTTAAATAAAAAAGTCACTGTGATGGGGGAAGTAAAAACGCCTCAAGTAGTATTGTTAACTGAAGAGTACACGCCATTAATTGATGTATTGGTTAAATGCGGTGATTTAGGTAAAGATGCTTTTGTAAATGATGTAATTGTTATTAGAGATTCAATCAATTTTAAGCAAGTCAAACATTTGAATCTCGAAGATCATACACTTTTAAGTTCATCATGGTATTATGTAAAACCTAATGATGTGGTTTATGTAAAATCAGATTTAAGTAGAACTTACAAAGAGGAGAGATTACGTTCAATACAAATATTGGCATCACTTGGGGTTTCTGTATTCTCATTAATCATCATCATTATTAATGCTCTCATAAAATAATTTTAGTAAATCGGCATGAACGAAGAATTTGAAAAAATACAAAAAAATAATGATGGGATTTTAACTCAAATTATTTTTCGTTATTTACCTTTTTGGCCTGTATTTGTGTTGGTTGCAGCGATAACACTTATAGTTTCGATGGTAATGCTACGATCACAAACAAAAATTTACGTTGCATCATCCAAAGTATTATTGAAAGACCCACAGAAAGGGGGAGGAGATTCAAAGGTACTAGAAGCCTTAAATATTTTTAGCGAAAAAAAAATTGTTGAGAACGAATTGGTTGTTTTGAAATCTTCTTCACTTATGGAAGAAGTGGTAAAAGAACTTGATTTATACGCTCCTGTATTTAATGAAGGAAGGGTGCAAGTAGAATCGCTTTACGGAAATGATGCTCCTTTATATTTTATTGCACAAGATAAAGATAGTATTGAATCAGCTGGAAAATATTTCTTTACAATTGATTGGAAAAATAACAAAGTAGATATTGATAGTAGAAAGGTGTCATTTAATGAAGACATTCGAATTGGGAAATCCGTTTATAAAATTATTCCAAACTTAAATTATAACAAAGAGCTTTCTGGTAAGAATTACTATGTTGTTTTTAATAATATTAAATCATCAGCAGCAGGAATTATTGGTACTATAAAAGTTGCCCCAATCAGTTATGCTTCTACAGTTATTGATGTAAAAATTGAAACTCCATTACCTCAAAAAGGGATAGATATTTTAAACAAACTTTTTGAAGTATATAACAAAGCTGGAATAGACGATAAAAATCAAATTGCAACTAAGACATTAAATTTTATAGAGGACAGATTAAACACCGTTATTAATCAACTTGACAGTGTAGAAAAAAATATTGAGCAATTTAAAACAAGAGAAGGTGGATTAGAACTGGGTATTCAGGCCACTACTTTTTTTGAAAATGTAAAAGAACTAGATAAAGCAAATAGTACACTTGATTTGCAATTGCAGCTTTTGAAAGAAGTGTCTAATTATGTCAATAATAAAGGGAAAAAAACAGGAACAGTTCCTTCTCTAATCTTATTAAACGACGAAACCCTAAAGGGATTATTGAATCAATTGTATGCTGCAGAATTTGAATTGGATCAAGCAAATGCTTCATCCGGAAAACAAAGCAACAATGTATTACTAGCTGCAGAAAAAACAGAAAAATTAAAAGGTAGTATTCGAGAAAGTTTAGGAAACTTACAAAGTAGCCTACTAACTCAAAAGCGCATAAACGAACAGAATATTTCAACGAATAAACAATTGTATTCTTCCATTCCACAAAAAGAAAGATCACTCATAGAAATAAGCAGACAACAAGCCATTAAAAATAACATATACACTTATCTACTTCAAAAAAGAGAAGAAACAGCATTGTCATCTGCATCCACCAGCGCTGATCTCAGGGTTTTGGAAAGAGGTTCATTTAGTGGCCCAATCAGACCAATTGCAAGTACTTATTATTGGTCTGGGTTTTTAATCGGGTTGATAATTTTCATTATATATGTTCAATTGTACGAGCAGTTAAATAATCGTATAATGTTTAGAGCAGAAATTGAAAAGCGAACAAAAGTGCCTGTAATTGGAGAAATTGTAGAATCTAAAAATAAAGAAACCATTGCGATTACAGAAGGTAACAGAACGGTTATCGCAGAACAGTTTAGGGCATTACGTACCAACCTCAATTTTATGGGGTACAACGAGAAAAACAATGTACTGTTGGTATCTTCAAGTATTTCAGGTGAAGGCAAAAGTTTCGTATCATTGAATTTAGCAATCAGTTTAACTTTAACCGGAAAAAGAGTGGCTTTGCTAGAAATGGATTTAAGAAAACCGAAGTTGAGCAAATTGCTAGGTATGAAAAGGGATATCGGAATATCTAGTCATTTAGTAAATAAATCAACCATCGAGGAAATTATAAAACCAACTCAGTTTAATAACTTATTTTTATTAGGTGCTGGGCCAATTCCCCCAAATCCAACCGAGCTAATTAGCAAACCAGAATTTAATGATATGATTCAATATCTAAAAGAGCGGTTTGATTATGTAATTATCGATACAGCTCCGGTTGGACCAGTGACTGATGCTCAACTTTTATCTGATTATGCTAATCTTACTTTGTTTATAATTAGACATAATCATACCCCGACAGTTTTCGTAAAAATGATTGAAGGATTTAATGCGGAGAAGAAATTTAATAACATGTGTATTGCCTTTAATGGCATAAAACCAAGAGGGATATCTTTATTCAATTATGGTTTTGGTGGATATGGTAACGGTTATGGCTATGGGTATGGCTATGGGTATGGATATGGCTATGGATATGCTTATGGAAAAGTAGATACCAGCTATTATTTAAATGACGACAATACACCTGGATTTAAAAATATAAAAGATATTGGTTCGTTTTTCTTGCGTTTGTTCAAGAGAAAATAATTCATATTTTAAACACATTAATCGTCTTTAGTAACAGTTTTCGCTGTAACTGAGGACTAGCGAAGCTTTGTCTTATCTACAAGAAAATATCAATTGGTACGTTGTATACACCCGTCCTAGATGGGAGAAAAAAATAGCTGCTATACTCGATAATCGCGGTATAGAAAATTATTTGCCTTTAAATAAAGTAGTTAAACAATGGATTGATCGAAAAAAGATTGTTCATGAACCATTGTTTAAAGGTTACATATTTATAAAAATTGCAGACAAAGAAAAATGGGATGTAAAATTAATTGACGGAATATTAAATTATGTTCATTGGTTAGGCAAACCTGCAATTGTAAAAGAATCGGACATCATAAACATTAAAAAGTTCTTAGAAGAATTTGACAATGTCGAAGTTCTTGATAAATCATTACAAAAAGGGGATGAAGTTATAGTACAACAAGGCGTAATGATGAACTACAAAGGGATAGTATTGGAAGTTTTACATAATAAAGCTATTGTAAATATCGACAGCATGGGTATTAAATTAAATGCAACATTTGATTTAAATAAATTACAAACTATTTAAAATTATAGTTGATATAAATTCCGACCGCCACTGAGGGCATTTTTTTACTTTTCACTTTTTTATTAATGAAATTAACAGACAAAATTTATGTTGCTGGACATAACGGATTAGTTGGTAATGCCATTTTGAAATTGCTTCAAAATTTAGGTTATTCAAACATAATTACAAGGCGCTCAAAAGAGCTAGACCTTAGAAATAAAGGTCTAGTAGATGCGTTTTTTGAAAATGAAAAGCCTCAATATGTATTTTTAGCAGCGGCCAAAGTTGGAGGGATTCATGCAAATAACACTTATCCTGCTGAGTTTTATTATGATAACATTTCAATTCAAAACAATGTTATTCATGCCGCTTATGTAAACCGCGTTGAAAAATTATTGTTTTTAGGAAGCAGTTGTATTTATCCCAAAAACTCACCACAACCCATTTGTGAATCTTATTTATTAAATGGTTATTTAGAACCAACCAATGAAGCTTATGCCATTGCTAAATTAGCTGGAATTAAAATGTGTCAAGCATATCGCCAACAATACGGATGCAATTTTATTAGTGTTATGCCGCCTAATTTATATGGCCCAGGCGATAATTATGATTTAGAAAACGCGCATGTTTTACCTGCATTATTGAGAAAATTTCATGAGGCAAAAACAAATAATGCTGAAACAGTTACTGTTTGGGGATCGGGCACACCATTAAGAGAGTTCTTGTATGTTGAGGACATGGCATTGGCATGTCATTTTTTAATGAAAAATTATAATTCAAAAGAAATTATAAATGTGGGAACGGGTGTGGATCATACCATTTTGGAATTGGCTGAAATTGCAAAAAAAGTTACTGGTTTTAATGGTGAAATTATTTTAGATACCAACAAACCAGACGGAACTCCACGTAAGCTTCTGATGGTTGATAAAATAAACGCTTTAGGTTGGTTTGCTAAAATGGATTTGGAATCTGGGTTGTCAAAAACATACGATGATTTTAAAGTTAATTACGAATTTTATATTTCAAAGAAACAATTTTCATCTCAAGGGGTATAAATGTGTAGAATAGCCGGTATCGTTAATTTCAATTGGAGCACTGAAAAAAATAAGCAAACCGTTGAAAATATGTGCAATTTGCTAATCCATGGCGGACCTGATGACGGAGGAATATTTACTTCTGAAAATGGTGCTTTGGTATTAGGCAATAGAAGATTGTCTTTAGTTGATTTATCTCAAGCTGGCCATCAACCCATGCATTATCAAAATCGTTTTACCATTACCTACAATGGTGAACTGTATAATTATCTTGAATTAAAAAATCAGCTTTTACAACTAGGTCATCAATTTTCAAATCATACGGATACAGAGGTCATTCTAGCGGCTTTTGCAGAATGGAATATACTTGCTTTTGAAAAATTTAATGGCATGTATGCATTTGCGTTATATGATCAAATAAATCAAATGCTTTATGTAGTTAGAGATGCTGTAGGAATTAAACCATTGTATTATTCTGTTAAAGATGAACAACTTGTTTTTGCTTCAGAATTGAATGCTTTAAAAGATGTTGATTTTAATTGGACCAAAAATGAACATTGGCCTGTTTTTTTAATGGCTTATGGACATATTCCTGAACCCTACACTACATTCAAAGAAGTTTCAACTTTACATAAAGGCAGTTTCATCAAGTATGATTTAAAAAATCGAAAACATGCTATTCAATCTTATGACTTTTTTAGTTTTGGCAAAGAACTACATGATGGCGATAATTTAAAAAACTTAATAAGAAATCAAATTGAAAATGCTGTACAATCGCAACTTGTAGCAGATGCACCAGTAGGCGTTTTTTTAAGCGGGGGAATTGATTCAAGCATTTTGGCATTGCTCTCAGATCAATATAAAAAAGAAGGCATTCAATCTTTATCCATTTACTTTAATGAAAACCAATATTCTGAAAAAAAATATCAGGATATCGTAATGAAAAAATTGAAAGGAGAGAAGCATCAATTTTTAATAACCAAAGATGATTTTGAAAAGCAGCTTCCAAATGTTTTCAATTCAATGGATTTGCCTAGTTGCGATGGAATAAATACTTGGTTTATTAGCAAGTATGCTAAAGAATTGGGATTAAAAGCAGTGTTGTCTGGTATTGGCGCTGATGAATTATTTGGTGGTTACCCATCTTTCCAACGAATGAATTTGGCGCGTAAATTAAGTTTGATGCCCAAATCGATGCTTCAATTGTTTAAGAAAAGTACTAAAAAACCATTTAATCGTATTTCTTATTTGTCAATGGACGGTATAAAAGGAATTTATCTTTTTATGCGCGGTCATTACAATGTTCATGAAATTGCTAGATATTTAGAAGCAGATGAACGTGAAATTTGGAACATTATAAACGACTATCCAATGTTGGGTGATGTAAAACCATTGCCAACTCAAAATCAAGCAAGCTGGATGGAATTTAATCTGTACATGCAAAACCAATTGTTAAAAGATGCAGATGTAATGAGTATGGCACATGGTGTGGAAATTCGAGTTCCATTTTTGGATAAAAATTTAATAAAATCAGTTTTAAATATTAATGCAAAAGTTAAGTATTCACGAGATTTACCAAAGCAAATGCTAATTGATTCTTGTAAAGATATTTTACCTGAACAAGTATGGAATCGTAAAAAAATGGGATTTGCTTTTCCATTTTCAAATTGGATGAAAAACAATGAATATTTAGAAGGCTTAATGCAAGACAGCAATAAAAACACGAAACAATATTACCATGAATTCAAAAATGGGAATTTACATTGGTCGCAAATGATGTCGTTGATGATTATGAAAACCAGAAATGAAGCATAAAAGCATTTTATTTTTAACCTTAAGAATATTTTCTGCTACTGGTGGCATTGAAAAAGTTTGCAAAATTTTAGGTAAAGCTTTATTTGAAAATACGTTTAGAGGAAATTGTAGCTTGGTAATTTATTCATCTCATGATTCATCTATTCAAGCAAAAAATAACAGATATTTTCCATCAGATAATTTTAGTGGTTTTGAAAATAAACGGTTGAGATTTTTAAATGCTGCATTTTTTAATGGATTGAAATCAGATGTGGTGATATTGAGTCACATCAATCTTTTGCCAATTGGATGGTTAATAAAACTATTTTCTCCCAAAACAAAATTGCTCATGTTGGCACATGGAATTGAAGTGTGGTCGTTACCGTTAGGTCTAAAAAAAAAGATGCTTGGTTCATGCGATGAGATTTTATGCGTTAGTCAATTTACAAAAGATGAAATGATTAAACTACATGGAGGGGATGCAAAAAAATATACGGTATTAAACAATTGTTTAGATCCATTTCTTCCAATTTTAACCAAGCAAATTGATAAGGCTGCATTAAGAACTAAATACGGATTTAAGCCAATTGACAAAATACTTTTCACCTTAACGCGAATGGATGCTACTGAGCGGTATAAAGGTTACGATAGAGTATTACAAGCAATGTCATTATTGATAAAAGAAATGCCCGATTTGAAGTATATTATTGGTGGAAGCTATGATGAAATTGAAAAGAAGAAAATTGATGCGTTGATTTCAGAATTGGGCTTGAAAGATAATGTAATGATTGCAGGTTTTATTCCAGATAGTGATTTGAAAGATTATTTTCTGATGTCTGATTTGTATGTAATGCCCAGTTATAATGAAGGATTTGGCATTGTATTTATTGAAGCGATGTATCATGGACTTCCCGTTATTGCTGGTAATAAAGATGGTTCAGTAGATGCACTGCTAGATGGAAAACTTGGAACCCTTATAGATCCAATGGATATAGAATCTTTGAAAAATGCAATCAAAGACAATTTTGAAAATTCAAAAAATAAACAAGTTTACAATGAGGTTTTGATGGCACATTTTGGATACGATGTATACAAGGAAAAGCTAAGTGTAATTTTAAATTAACAAATGAAGACTACAAAATCTAATAATGAAGATTGGGATTTGGTTCTAGAATCAGGCAGAGCCGATAAACATTATTGGAAAGACTTATGGCGTTATAGAGAACTATTTTATATTCTCAGTTGGAGAGATATTAAAGTTAGATATAAACAAACGGTATTGGGTGCAGCCTGGAGCATTATTAGGCCCTTACTTACAACAATTATATTTACAATAGTATTTAGTAAAATAGCCAAACTAGATAATCCAGGAAACGCACCATATGCATTAATGGTGTTTGCGGGGATGTTGCCATGGCAGTTTTTTAGTAATGCATTAAGTGAGTCAAGTAATAGTTTAATTGGCAATGCAAACCTTATCACTAAAGTATATTTCCCTCGACTCATTATTCCAGCAAGCTCTGTAATTACAAGTTTGGTGGATTTTGCGATTTCATTTTTGATTTTAATTGTCATGATGTTTTGGTATCATTATATTCCTTCTTGGCATATTGTTTTTCTGCCAGTTTTTATCATACTTGCTTTTCTTTGTGCCTTTGGTGTTGGTTTGTACCTTACCGCCGTAAATGTTAAGTATCGCGATTTTCGTTATATCATACCCTTTATCATTCAATTCGGTTTGTATATTACACCTGTTGGTTTTAGCAGTTCGGTCATTGGAGAAAAGTGGAAATCATTATACGCTTTAAATCCAATGGTGGGCATTATTGATGGGTTTAGATGGTGTATTTTAGGAAATCCGATGAATTGGAATTCATTCATTTTTTCAGTCTTAGTTATACTCGTTTTTCTAATCATAGGGGTTACGTATTTTAGAAAAATGGAAAAATCATTTGCAGATAACATTTAATTATTTAGCGCATTGTCAAAAATTATAGAAGTTCGTGGGCTTTCAAAATCTTACATCATTAATCATGAGGGCAAAGAAAGTTATACAGCATTGAGGGATGTAATTGCGCACAAAACCAAGAAAATATTTTCTTTTTCCAATTGGAAATCAACAGAAAATACAAAGGAAGAATTTTGGGCACTAAAAGATATTGATTTCGACATTGAACAAGGAGATCGTGTTGGTATTATTGGTAGAAATGGTGCTGGGAAAAGTACATTATTGAAAATCTTATCAAGAATTACAGAACCTACAAAAGGCAACATAAAAATTAAAGGACGTGTGGCTTCTTTGTTGGAGGTAGGAACAGGATTTCATCCTGAACTTTCTGGTAGAGAAAATATATTTTTAAATGGAGCAATTTTAGGCATGAGTAGAGCCGAAATCAAAACACATTTTGATGCAATTGTTGATTTTGCAGAAGTAGAAAAGTTTTTAGATACTCCGGTTAAAAGATATAGCAGTGGTATGTATGTGCGTTTAGCCTTTGCCGTTGCCGCTCATCTTGAACCAGAGATATTAATTGTGGATGAAGTGTTGGCCGTGGGTGATGCTCAGTTTCAAAAGAAATGCTTAGGCAAAATGGAAGACGTCAGTAAGAATGAAGGTAGGACCGTTTTGTTTGTGAGTCATAATATGGGGGCAATTCAAAGACTCTGTAACAATGTTATAGTGATGAATAAAGGCGTCATCGGTTTTCAAGGTGAGGTTACTTCTGGATTTAATTATTATGATAGTTTGATTCGTGATCATAAATTGACAAACAATTCCAGTGGTTTTGCTTTAAAAATTGATTTGAATGTGAAGGGGCAATTAAATCCCAAATTTTTACATTCAGATGATGACATTGAATTTATTATTGACATTGAATCTCCAAATGATTACACTGAGAATTTTATTAATGTTTGTATAGATAATTCAGTTGGAGATCGTGTAATTCACCTTCGCAACGATTTTGAACATTTCCCAATTGATATAAAAAAGGGTAAAAATCAATTCAAAATTAGTATTGCTAAAAACCTTTTAGCGCCAAGTATTTATTATTATTGGTGCAGAGTTGTAATTGGCAATCAACAATTCATTATAGATTCTGATTTGATTTCATTGGAGGTAAAAGGAGAAGTCATTAGCGGCCTAATCGCGCACAAAAGTACTTGGGAAATAGCCTGAAACACATGAAGATTGCCATCATAGATCATTTGCCTGTAGGAACCGGAATAGTAAGGTTTGCCTATAATCTTGCCCATGCTTTATTAAAAAAAGATGCTCATTTGGAGATTCATTACTACACGCATGAGTCAAATTATAGAAATAATAATGATCTATTTGTAAAGCAAACGGATCGATTACAAATAAAAATTTTAAAGCGTACAATTCCTGAACATAAAGTTTCTTTTCAATTGAAAAAAATTTTAATTAAAACTGGAATTAGACTAAAAGACAAACTGAAATTAGAATTAGAGTCACTTGATGGTTATGATCTTTATTATTTTACTTGTCCCCACATGTCGCCTTATTATAAAATGAATGGAAAACAATTTGGCACATTTCACGATTTTAATTGGAAATACATTTTCGGAGCACCGAGTTTTTCAAAAAAAACGGTAGAAGTATTTAATGAATCATTACCTCAGTGGTTAAATAATACAGTTCCTATTGTATCTTCTGAATTTATTAAGGCAGAGCTTGAAAAGTTTTTCCCTAATCACAAATTTCCTGTTGAAGTAATTTATCTACCGCAAATTTCAGTTAATGTAAAAACAAAGGGCTCTTCTTTATTTGATTTTCCATATGTACTTTATCCTGCTAATTTATACAGTCATAAAAATCATGCTAATTTATTCAGAGCCTTATACATTTTAAAACAGAAGTTTGTTTTGAAAGATATTAAGCTCGTTCTTACAGGAAGTGGCACCGATCATTTTACATACGCAAAATTATCTGAAACAGGAATAGAGGAATCTAATAAGGATGATTTTGATGTAATTGGAATGGGCTATGTGAATCATAATGATATGGATCGATTGGTAAAAAATGCTTTTTTGAATATTTCTACATCATTGTATGAAGCAGGTTCAGGTCCTGCGCTCGATGCCTGGAACCAACAATCACCAGTAATCATTTCAGACATTCCTTCTCATCGCGACCAACTTAACTTTTGGAAAATCAATTGCTTGTTGTTTGATCCATTAAATGCGGTTGATATTGCAGAAAAAATATCATACGCGTTTTTTCATCAAGAAGAGTTAAGAGAAATGTCGGTTAAAGCAAGCGAATTATTAAATGCAAGTAACTGGGATGAAACAGCTGCGCAATACCTAACGATATTTAAAAAATATATTAATGAACTATAAGATTCCCGTATATCGTCCGAATTTGACAGGTAATGAGAAAAAATACGTAAATGAATGTCTCGATTCAACCTGGATATCTTCTAAAGGGCATTTCATAAATCTTTTTGAAACTCAGTTTTCAAAATATACAGGAGTAGCTCACTCCGCTGCTGTTTCAAATGGAACAGTAGCGATTCATCTTTGTTTGCTGGCATTAGGCATTGGGCCTGGGGATGAAGTAATTGTACCTACGTTTACATATATCGCTTCTGTAAATGCCATAACCTATACAGGAGCAAAACCTGTTTTTGTAGATAGTTTGAAAGATACCTGGCAAATCGATCCCGATGATATTGAACGGAAAATAACATCGAAAACCAAAGCGATTATGGCGGTTCATTTGTTTGGATTACCATGCGCAATGGATCGTTTATTGTCGATTTGTAAAAAAAACAATTTGTATTTAATTGAAGATTGTGCAGAAGCACTGGGCACGTTTTATAAAAACAAACATGTGGGTACGATAGGGCATATTTCTTCTTTTAGCTTTTTTGGTAATAAAACCATCACCACTGGAGAAGGCGGTATGGTGGTTACCAATAATCCAGACTTGCACGACAAAGTGATGCGACTTAAAGGACAGGGGTTATCTAAAAATAGAGAATACTGGCACGATATTGTTGGCTATAATTACCGAATGACTAACATTTGTGCTGCAATTGGTGTTGCTCAACTCGAAAAAGCAGATCAGTTCTTACTTCGTAAAAGAGAAATCGCTCAATTGTACAAGCAAGCATTTTTGAATTCTGGTATTATTTTTCATGACGAATTTGAAGGACTGCATCATTCGTATTGGATGTGTTCAGTTTTGGTTGCAAATGAAACACTGCGTGATGATTTGCGTGAAATGTTAAAAAGAAATGGAATAGAAACTCGACCGCTTTTTCATCCTGCACATACAATGCCAATATATCAAGGTTTTGGAACTGATTTTCCAGTAGCTGAAATGCTTGGGAAAAATGGAATCACTTTGCCTAGCTTTCCTGATCTCAAAGATGAGGAAGTAAACCTGATTACAACGTTGATGCTAGAATATTTAAATCAGAAAGCTTAATTTTTAGTAATAAAATTCAATTCTAATCATGCAATTAATCCATAATTTATCTTCCCTAAAAAGTAAACTTACTGATACTTTTGAAAAAGAAGGAAAGAAGAGTTATGCACAATTTGGCGAGGACCTGATTATTGATATGCTATTTCAAATTATTGGTAAAAAGAAAATTAATTATCTCGATATCGGAGCTAACTTCCCCAAGCATTATTCCAACACTTATTTTTTTTACAAAAGAGGAAATACGGGCGTTTGCATCGAACCCGACAAAGAATTATTTGATTATTACATCAAAATAAGACCCCGAGACAAAGTGCTGAACATCGGCATTGGAAGTGGTATTGAAGACGAATACAGGGATTTTTATTATTACGAAGGATATAAAAAAGGATTGAATACTTTTTCAGAGAACAGAGTAAAGGAAATAGAAAATGTGCTAGATGATAAAACCCAAAAAAGGTCTGTGATGCTTTCTAATGTCAATAAAATCATTACGGAGAATTTTACATCAGCTCCAGAATTACTATCCATTGATGTTGAAGGGCTCGATTTGGAGATTATGAAAAGCTTAGATTTTGCTAAGCATTCTCCTGCTGTAATATGTTGTGAAATCAATACCCTTAATGAAAAAAATGAAATTGTAACAAATGTAGACTTGAAAAATTTATTGTTATCAAATGGATATTTTGAATATGCCAATACATTTATCAATGGAATTTTTCTTCATCAAAGTTTTGAATCAAAAGTTAGAAATGTTAAAAACTGGTATTAATTGAAAATACTTATTCTAGGCTCTGAAGGTTTTATTGGCAGTCATCTCATAAACTTTTACTTATTAAAAGGTTATGATGTTATTGGCGTGGATTTGTTTGAGCAATCACGTTCTAATATTACTTATCACCAAATATTAATTAATCACGATACTTTATCTGATGTTTTGAAGCAACATTCATTTGATTATTGTATCAATGCGGCAGGGAATGGTGACGTAAATCTTTCTGTTTCAAATCCCGAACAAGATTTCAAGTCGAACACATTATTTACATTTCAAATTCTCGAAGGATTAAGACTGTACAATCCGAATTGTAAATTTTTATATATTTCTAGTGCTGCAGTTTATGGTAATCCAGAAATATTACCTGTTTCAGAATCAGCGCCAGTGAATCCAATTTCTCCTTATGGTTGGCACAAATTATTATCAGAGCATATATGCAAAGAATATTTTGAACTCTATAATCTTCAAACTGCTATTGTTAGGCCGTTTTCTGTTTACGGGCCAGGATTAAAAAAACAGATCTTCTGGGATATTTTTAATAAATCTTCCAATCAAAATGAAACATTGGAATTGTGGGGTGGGGGGCAAGAAGCAAGAGATTTTATACATATCAACGATTTGATTGTTGCGATAGATTTAATCTTATCTCAACAAATTTTAAAAGCAGAAATATACAACATAGCATCTGGAGAAATGACACTAATTAATGATGTAGCTAATTTGCTTTTAAAAAATTTAGAAATAAATAAATCGATAGTTTTTAATGGACTTGTACATAAAGGAAATCCTATTCAGTGGAAAGCAGATATTACTAAATTATCCAGTCTAGGTTTCTGTCCTTCTGTAAAAATAGATCAAGGTGTTAACAATTTAGCCACTTGGCTAAAATTGCAATAGATTCAAACTCGTTGAAAAAAATAACTTATTTTATTGATGATAAATTGGGCGGTGTTAGTTCGCTGAATTTAAATTTAATTAAACATGCGCCTGCTGATGTTCACCAAGAAGTAATCAGTATTGTTGAATCAAATGGTACTTTATCAAAAGCAAATATTAAATATCCAGTTGAAAAACAAATTGAATTCATAAATCACCAATCACATAATGCATATGCTACAATAAAAAAACTAAGGGCGCTTATTCAAAATGAAGACGGTGCTTTGATTTTAAATTATGGCACAGAAATGGCAATGCTAGATCATTTTCTAGTTTCGCAAACAACATTTCAATTGGTGCATGACGAATATAATCTTCGTTTAGCAAAAGATTATGGACATATTGTTGATGTTTTTATTTGTCATAATGCTTTTATAAAGGCTCAATTGTTGTTGTTGTATCCGAATAGAAAAAACGATATTCATTTCTTGCATCATGGCGTAGAAGTTCCACAGTTTTTCAGAAAAAAAGTTTCAGATATTGCTCCACTTCGTTTACTATTTCTAGGGCGATTAACAAAGTCTAAAGGTATATTTGATTTACCTGTAATAGCTTCCATTTTGAGAGAGAAAGGTGTTTCTGTAAAATGGACATGCATTGGTTCTGGACCAGAAGAATCAGAATTCAAATCATGTTGGAATAACCTTGATTCAGTTGAATTTATTTCGCCAAAAACAAATGAAGAAGTTTTGAAAATTGCTGCTCAACATGATGTTTTTGTTTTGCCAACTAAATTTGAAGGCACACCAGTTTCGTTGTTGGAAACAATGAGTGTTGGATTGGTGCCCATAATTACATCATTAAATGGAGGTATACAAGAAATAGTATCTACAGATATCGGGTATGCATTACCGATAGATGACAACGAAGCTTTTGCAAATGCGATTATTGAGTTGAATGAAAATAGAGATAAACTAGAAACTTTAAGTATTTCATGTAGACAAAAAATAATCGATCATTTTAATCTTGAAAACACGGCTAAATCTTATTTTTCACTTTTTTTAAATTATGCGAATTTTAAAAAAGAAAAGAAAATTAAAAAACGAAAATTAGGATCTACATTAGATCAACCTTTTTTACCTAATTTTTTTTCCCGAGTGCTAAGAATGTTAATGTCTTAATTAAGAAATATTAAGTTCATTAAAAAGAGAAAATAATGAGTGCCCCTTTAGTTTCAATTTGCTTATTTACTTATAATTACGAGAGATATCTTCAACAATCTGTTGATAGTATTTTAAACCAACATTGTGAGTTTAATTTTGAAATTTTGATTTGTGATGATTGCAGTACTGATGATACATTAAAAATTGCTCAAGATTATCAATCAAATTTCCCCAATATTATAAAGGTTTTGACTCATAATGAAAATCAAGGCGGAACAAAAAATTGGATTAGAGCAATACAATCTTGTAAAGGAAAGTACATTGCATTAATGGATGGCGATGACTATTTTTCGGATACAACTAAATTAAAGAAGCAAGTTGAAATCATGGAACGTGACAATACATTGGTTTTATGCTTTCATTCTGTAGATGAAATTTATGATGATGCACCAGAGTTAAATAAAAGAGTCACTTTTGAAAAAGAATTCTACGAGCTTGGAGACTTTATAAAAAATGGGTGGTTTGTTAGAACTTCTTCTACATTTTTCAGAAACAATATAATCTCAAATGAAATACCTGAATGGGTGCATGATTATCCATATAGATTTGATACAATTTTACACGTATTACTTTGTCAACATGGAGGCGCTTATAATTTAAAAGAAAGTTTAAGTGTTTGGAGAAAACATAAGAAGGGAATGTCTAATTGGTTGATGAAAAATCAAGTGGAAAACACGCAGAAAAAAATCCAATTGGCCAATAAAATAAATGAAATAACTCAATTTAAATTTAATAATGAATCATCTCTTTTTATAGCAAGAGAAAAATCATTATTGTTTTTTTATTTGTTAAGAAATTTCATTTTTTGGAAATATCCAGGGTTATTTATCAATTGTTTTTTTAAGATGGACTATCAAATATTTTTCAAGCTTCTAAAAGGGAAAAGGCATGGAATTAAAAATGCTTGATTGGGATAGTTCATTTTTTGAAAAAAAAATATTTTCAGTACAACTAAACAATGATGATGATATTGATGAAATTGAATTTCATTTACAAAAAGAGAATGCTGATTTAGCGTATGTGTTCATTCCATTAAGTTCAAGCATTTCAAAAAAGGTTGCAGATTATTCAAACATAGTTTTGTACGATCACAAGTTGACTTACAAAATGAATTTGTCAGGAAAGGATTTCCAAGCTGTCGAAAATGTTGAAGAAGTAGATGCATCTCCTAATGACGATTTTATTTCATTGGCCATTTCATCAGGAACACATTCTCGTTTTGCTTTAGACCCATCATTAAATCACAAGTTCGAAGAATTGTATGCGCTTTGGCTTATAAATTCACTTAATAAAAAATTGGCTGATAAAGTTTTTATAACCAAACACAAAGATTTAATAACATCATTTATTACTTGTAAAATTAAAAATGAAGTAGGTAATATTGGATTAATTGCTACTCATGAAAATCATAGAGGTAAATCATTAGGAAGAAATTTAATCAACCAGGCACATCATTGGTATTTGCAGAATAATATAAAAGTTTCTGAAGTTGTAACTCAAAAAGCAAATAAAATTGCTTGTGCATTTTATGAGAATTACGGATTTCAAATTTCAAAAGAAGAGCTGGTGTATCACTGGCATTTTAAATAATAAAAAATGACAATTCCTTTCAATAAGCCATTTATCAGTGGCAATGAATTAAAATATATTGAACTCGCTGTTCAAAGTGGAAAGATATCTGGTGATGGCATGTATACAAAAAAATGTCATTCTTTTTTCCAAGAAAATTACGGGTTTAAGCAATGTTTGTTAACGACTTCTTGTACAGATGCATTAGAAATGTCGGCTATTTTACTAGATATTCAACCTGGAGATGAAGTAATTATGCCATCCTTTACTTTTGTTTCAACAGCTAATGCTTTTGAATTAAGAGGTGCTAAAATAATTTTTGCCGATAGTAGGCCTGATCATCCTGGAATGGATGAAACGAAACTCGAAAGTTTAATTACAAAAAAAACCAAAGCAATTGTAGTGGTTCATTATGCAGGCGTAGCTACGGATATGGACTTGATTATGGATTTGGCAAATGCTAATGGAGTTTTTGTAGTTGAAGATGCAGCGCATTGTATTGATAGTTTTTATAAAGAACGTTCACTTGGAAGTATCGGACATCTAGCCGCTTTTTCTTTTCATGAAACCAAAAATATTCAATGTGGTGAAGGCGGAATGTTGGTAATAAATGATGAACAATTTTATGCACGCGCAGAAATCATCAGAGAAAAAGGCACCAATCGCTCTTCATTTTTCAGAGGAGAAGTGGATAAATATGGTTGGGTAGATATTGGCTCCTCTTTTTTACCTTCTGAAATAATTGCGGCATTTCTTTTTGGACAACTCGAAAACTTGGCACAGATTCAAGATAAAAGAAAACAATTGTGGAATGTATATAACGATGCGTTTAATAGCAGTGAATTTTCAACAAATTTAAAATTGCCCTTTATCCCTGATTTTGCAACCCAAAATGGACACATGTATTATGTTGTAACCCGAAACTTAAAAGAGCGTCAACATATAATTGATTGTTTAAAAAAAGAAGGTATTTACGCAGCTTTTCATTATCAGTCACTTCATCAATCTACTTATTACAAACACAAACATGATGATAGAAAATTAGATTGGTCTGATTTTTATACAGATACACTTTTAAGATTACCCCTTTACTTTGAACTTGAAATTGATCAAGCAAATGAAATTGCGCAATTGGTGATAAATGCCACTAAAAATTTTAATAATTCAATAGGTTAATTCACCATGCATCAAAATAATATTCCATTAGTTAGTGTATTGATGACTTCTTATAATAGAGAAAAATTTATTGAAGAATCAATTTGGAGTGTATTGAATTCAACATTTACAGATTTAGAGCTACTTATTTCCGATGATTGCTCTTCAGACCATACCATTGAAATTGTAAAAAAAATTGCAAGAATAGATTCAAGGTTAAAATGGCATATAAACGAAAAAAATTTAGGAGACTATCCCAACAGAAACAAAGTAGCTAGTATCGCAAAGGGTAAATATATGCTATACGTTGATTCTGACGATACTATTAAAAATGATGCTATTGAATTTGCCATAAAAAATCTAACTGAAAATCCTACTGCAAAATTTAGTGTGATTTATCCGTTTGAAGATATACAAACACCAACTTTACTTAACCCAAATGATGGTTTAAGAAAACATTTTTTTGATAGAAGCTTTTTAAATCTTGGGCCAGGAGGTGTTGTTTTTAATCGCGAATTTTTTATCTCAAATTTATGTTATACTGAAAAGTACGGCCCAGCTAATGATCTTTATAGTCACTTAAAATTTGCATCGAAAGGAGATGTGCTTTTATTGCCTTATCGTTATTTAAATTATAGAATACATGATGGTCAAGAATCGACCAATAAATATGTTTATTTATATTTAAATCAATTGGTCATTCATGATGCGCTGAAAGAATTAGAATTACCATTCTCAACAAATGAAAAGAAAAGAATCTTAAAAAGCAAAAGCAAATCAAATTTGTTTTCAATAATTCGATACATCATAAAATATAAAAAGCTAAAACAAGGATTAGAAGCATTAAAAAAAGCAAAATTTACATTAAGTAATTTTATATAACAGTTATAAATCCTCTCTCAATTCAATATCCAAAACTCCATAAGTCATGTGCGGAATAGCGGGCATAATAGGCCCAAACAATAATCAGTTTTCCATAAGCTCAATGCTCGAAAGAATAAAGCATAGAGGTCCTGATGGTTTATTTTACTGGAATGATAATAACATCAATTTAGCCCATGCTAGATTGAGTATTATTGATTTAAGCACTCAAGGCAATCAGCCAATGATTGATGAAGAAACAGGAAACGTAATTGTTTTTAATGGAGAAATTTACAATTACATAGAGATAAAAGAACAATTAAAAAATAAATACAACTTTAAAACCCAATCTGATACAGAAGTATTACTAGCAACGTATCGTATTTACGGGCTTGAAATGTTTTCGAAATTGAGGGGAATGTTTGCTTTTGCTTTATTTGACCCCAAATTAAATAAGGTATTAATTGCTCGCGATCGATTAGGAATTAAACCGCTTATTTACCGTAAAATCGGTAACACATTTTTATTTGCTTCTGAAATCAAATCATTAATCAATCAAGGTGTTCCTGAGAAAATAAATGAACTAAAAGTATATGAGTTTTTAGCAGATGCTAGAATGGATGCCGATGAGCATACCCTTTTTGAAGGTGTGAAACACTTGCTGCCAGCGCATTATATGTGGGTTGGCTTAAATGGTGAATATACAGAACCGAAATCTTTTTGGGATTTCCCTGAGTTGGGAAACAGGAAATTTGATGAAAATGCTCGGCATGAATTAATAGAAACAATGGATGAAAATATAAAAATCCATTTACGTTCAGACGTGCCTGTTGGTACTTTTTTATCTGGAGGTCTGGATTCATCAACTGCAACTGTTTTTGCATTGAAAAACATGAAGCAGGAGAATCTTAATGTTTTCTCAGCTATTCTTCCTTATTTTCATCCCGAAAATTCGCTGATTAATGAAATTGCAGATTCAGACAATAGAATAATTAAAAACGAATTGCTTTTATCTGGGGATCATTTTTTTGAAGATATCCCAAAAGTGATTTATCAAAATGGCAGTCCAATTCTAGATGGCTCAATGTACACACATTATAAATTATGTAAACTAGCTAAAGATAAAAACATCAAAGTATTACTTTCAGGTTCAGGCGGAGATGAATTATTTGGTGGTTACGAATCAATGGTAAATGCTCAACATGCTAGGTTATTATATCAAGGGAAATTTTTAAAGTATTTTACAGAATTATTGAATTTCAGAAAAGCAAGAGAAAATAATACATACTCTCATTTGTTTTTAAGAAGTAGTTATGAATATCTACCAGTTTCAATCAGGCGATTTGTAAAAAATACACAATTGCATCTCAAATTTAAACACGTTAGTATTCATCCAGACGTACAGCATTATTACTACAATCATCCAGATCCTTTTTTTGCCAATTTGCTCAATAATTATAAAAGTTGGACTGCGCCTCATTTCTTACATTATGAAGACCGCAATTCCATGAATTTTGGCATTGAAATACGCGTACCTTTTTTTGATCATAAACTGATTGAATTTGTGCTTCAGTTTGATACAGCAGATGTAATTAGTGGCAGTAGTAAAAGCATTATGCGCAAAACATTTAGAGGAATTGTACCAGATAAAATACTAGACCAAAAAGGGAAATACGGATTCCCTTCTCCATTAGATCATACCCTTCGCACCAACGAGATTGGAAAAGAGATATTTTTTGATAGAGCTGAAAAAACAATGTTGTTGGATCCTAAAAAAACAAAAAAATTAGGCACTGATTTTTACAATGGGAAAGCCGATTTAAGTACATTTTGGCGCACGCTAAGTTATATGATTTGGTATCAATTGTATTTTGAAAATAATAAACTACAATAATCAAGATGTTGTCCTCAATAAATAGCATTTTATATATTGGCAGTTTAGATCCTTCATCTAATTCTTACATGCGATTTAAAACGCTGCAAAATAAGGGTTATAATGTGCATGGTTTAGATGTTGATCCACATATTTTTGGTACCATTTGGATGCGTTTTCATTTTCATCTATGCTTTGGACCTGGAATTGTCTCATTAAACCATGAAGTGATAAAGCAAGTAAAGGAATTAAAACCCGATTTGATTTGGGTAGATAATAAGCCTTTCATAAAATCTTCAACTTTAAGACAAATAAAAAATCAATATCCAAATACCAAAATTATTAATGTAATAACTGACGATCCATTTGGCAAGTTTCATTACGCATGGAGGGCTATCTATAAAACATTTAAATTTTATGATTGTCATTTTGTTCAAAGAGAAGAAAACATTTCAGAGTTAAAAAAATGGGGTGCTAATAGCGTAGAAACATGCTTTCGCTCTTTTGATCCCAATTTTCATCGCATTTTAAATCCTGAAGAATTTGATTTAAATAAGTATAAAACTGAAGTTGGTTTTATTGGTTCGTATGAAGAAGATAGGGAAGCGTACATCGCATATCTTGTACAAAATGGAATTAAATTGACCATTACTGGTGATGGTTGGCCTTCTGGAAAACATTGGAACATTTTAAAAGAATTTTACACAGGGCCTTCTGTTTATGGTGATGATTACATCAAAAGGATAAATGGAATGGATATTGCATTACATTTTTTACGTAAAGCAAATAGAGATCAACAAGACAGCAGAACATTTGAAATTCCTGCATGTGGAACATTTATGCTAGCAGAAAGAAGTCATCTTCATTTGAAATTTTTTGAAGAAGGAAAAGAAGCTGATTTTTTTACTTCTAAAGAAGAGCTTTTAAAAAAAGTAAAGTATTACCTAATCAATAAAACAGAAAGAGATCGAATTGCATTAGCCGGATTTAATAGAAGTTTTACTTCAGGATATGATCATAAAAGTCGTTTAACGCATATAATAGATTGTATTAAATCCGATAACAAAACTGCTAGAAAAATTAAGCGAATTGTTGCTTGTATTTATATTGATCCTGATTTTTATCCGCCTACAATTAATGCAGTAATTAACTTGTCTGGTATTTGTCAAGAATTAATTTTAGTTACAAGAAATCATGCAAAATTAGATTTCCCTTATCCCGGAAATGTAAAGCTTGTTAAATTAGGAAATCAAATTTCTGTGTTAGAATCAGAACAAGCGAGCTTATTAAAAAAAGTTCTATCATTTTTTCAGTTCACTTTAAATGTGTTTAAATATGGAATAAAGAAATCTACCGATGTGATGGTTTTTTACGATGCAATTCCATTGTTGTCATTTTACCTTTTAAAAAAGGCGTTGAAAAAGAAAGAAATTTGGTATCACAATCATGATATGCCCAACACGCATAATGTAAGAAAATATTCTGTAGGATGGTTAGCTAGTAGATATGAACATCAAGCAATGAAATATATAGACTTATTTACTTTGCCTTCAGATGATCGATTGGCATTTTATCCAAATTGGAAATCGATGGATCGTTATATTTCAATTCCCAATTACCCCTCATTAAACGTATATAAATCAAATAAAGTCAATGGAAATCAATTCGACGAAATTCGAATTATTTTCCAAGGAACTATTGGAGAGAAACATGCTCTAGAGGAATTGATTGCGTTATTAAATGATAAAATTGAAGGGAAAAGTTTGCGTTTGATATTGAAAGGAAGTGTTAGACCAAATTATAAAAAAGCACTATCAGCATTGGCAGAGGCAAAAGGTGTTTCAGATAAAGTAGAATGGGTTGGACTAGGCCCTTATTGCGAACTGCCGGCACTAACAACCACATGCCATATTGGTATAGCAATTTACATGGGAACTGATAATGTAAGAAAAACATTAGGTACAGCTTCAAATAAAATTTACGAGTATGCAGCATCTGGTCTACCCGTAATACTTTATGATAATGCTCAATTTAGAAAGTATTTGGAACAATATGATTGGACATTTTTTACCGATGGTACTGTGCATTCTTTAAAAGCAATCATTCAGGAAATTGTGTTGAATTATAGTAAGATTTCAGGTTCTTCAAGATCTAGTTTTGAATCAGAATTGAATTTTGAATACAAATTTAATAACGTGATCAGTTATTTAAATGCTTCAAAAAAATGCTAAAGAAAAGACTGGCCATAGTTACAACGCATCCAATTCAATATAATGCTCCATTATTTGAATTATTAACACAAAGAGGAGTCATTGAGGTAAAAGTTTTTTATACTTGGGGTAAATCGGTTTTGTCAAATAAATTTGATCCCGGTTTTGGCAAAGTAATTAATTGGGATATAGATTTATTAAAAGGATACAAATATAATTTTGTCCAAAATGTTTCAAATAATCCAGGTTCAAGTCATTATAATGGAATTGATAATCCAACCATCAAAAAAGAAATTGAATTGTGGAAAGCAGATGCAATTTTAGTATATGGTTGGAACTTCAAATCGCATCTAAATTGTATTCGTTACTTTAAAGGGAAAGTCCCCGTTTATTTCAGAGGTGATTCTACTATGTTGGATGAAAAAAAATCGTTGAAATCAATACTGCGTAGGATATTTTTAAAATGGGTATATAGCCATATAGACCATGCTTTTTATGTAGGTGAAAGCAATTTTGAATATTATAAAAAACTTGGGTTGAAAAATAATCAATTGATTTTTGCACCTCATGCTATAGACAATAGCCGTTTTATTTCTAACGAAAAATCAAAGAAACAGGCATCGGAAATTAGGCAGTCGTTACAGATTAATGAATCAGATTTTGTATTTCTATTTGCAGGTAAATTAGAGCCCAAAAAGAATCCTGAATTATTATTAGAATCATTTATTGCGGCATCATTTGAAAAAAATATTCACCTCGTTTTTGTGGGGAATGGAGAATTGGAAGCGCGTTTAAAATCGAAATCCAATTCAACCAATATTCACTTTTTAAATTTTCAAAATCAGTCGAGTATGCCAGGTGTTTACGAAATGGCAAATACATTCATTTTACCATCTGCAGGCCCTGGAGAATCTTGGGGACTAGCCGTAAACGAAGCAATGGCAAATGGGAAATCAATTATTGTTAGTGATAAATGCGGTTGTGCAAAAAGTTTAGTTTTGCATGATATAAATGGGTTAGTTTTTACATCTCAAAACTCAAAAGAATTAACACAGCATCTTATTAAAATGGTTGAGTTAAAATCCGAGGATAATAAAATGGGTAAAGCCTCTTTAGAAATTATTAAAGATTTTACTTTCGAAAAAATTGCTAAAGCAATAGAAAATCATTTGATTTTAAATAGTTTAAATTAAACCAATTAATGTCTCTAGTTATTTGCAAATTGCCCAAAGCAGGATTAGGAAATCAATTATTTCCTTTGATGCATGCTTCAGTATTTGCTAAAATTAATAATCTGCCTTTATTGGTAATTGGTTATCATCAATTTAAAATTGGTCCATATTTACGCAGAGAAAAATCTAAACGCAATTACAAAGGATTTTTCAAATTTGAAAAAAACATTTTTTTTGCTTTCTATGATGAATTGAAAGTTAAAAGTATCTTGAAAAAAAACGAGGTTATTTATGAACCACACATAGATTTAAGTGTAGATCAAAAAACTAAAAAAGTATTTTTTTTTGAAAAAATGCCAACTTATCATGATTATTTTATCCATCTCAAACCTTATCGAAATTTGGTGATAAAATTAATGTATGAGTTGATAACAGAAGAAAATGTCATAAAGGTAAAAGACATTCATAAAGATGAAATTGGTGTTCACATTAGAATGGGTGACTTTAGAAAATTAAATGTTGGAGAAGAATTTAAAGGAGGTCATGTAAGGACTCCTGAAAGTTATTTTATCAATATAATAAATGGGATTAGACATTTATTTGGTGAAGAAATAAAGGTTAATGTTTATACTGATGGATACAAACATGAATTTGAAACCATTTTTAATTTAAAAAACATTGAATTGATAGAAGGAAACAATGATTTGGTAGATATGTTGTTATTGAGCAAGAGCAAAATAATTGTCATTTCAACAGGCAGCACATTTTCATATTGGGCAGGTTTTTTATCAAATGCACCGATGATAATGCATCCTGATCATATTCACGCAAGAATTAGAAGTATAAATAACAATGATAATTTTTTTGAAGGTAGTTATGACAACGCAATAAGTTGTCTAAAATTAATGAAGGATGAAAAAAGAAACGATTAATAAAATTCTGCGTCGTTTTGGAGTAGAGTTACATGGATTGGGATTTATACAATCTTTAAAGAAATCAGATTTTCAGGAAAATGCATTTGATGTTCAACAAAAATTAATGCTGAATGCACCTAATGTGATTTTTGATATTGGTGCCAATAGGGGAGATACGGCCATTAAATATTCAAATCTATTTCCTACAGCAAAGATTTATGCTTTTGAACCATTTGAAGAAACATTTAAAAAATTAAAAGAAAACGTAAAAGATTATCCCAATATTCATATTTTCAATTTTGCCATTGCTGATACAATCGGTGAAACTGTTTTTTACAGCAATAAAAATGAAGATACCAATTCAATATTATCATCATCAAAAATTGGATTGTCTTCTGATGAACAAGTGAAAACAATCGGACAAACAATCATTAATACAGATACAATAGACTCTTTTTGTTTAAGTCATAAAATCGAAAAAATTGATATTCTAAAAATGGATATTCAAGGAGCTGAGCTTATGGCACTTACTGGGGCAAAAAAAATATTAGCAGAAAAAAAAATAGACTTGATATATACAGAAACATATTTTAGAAGACAGTACAACAATCAGCCATTGTTTCATGAGATTTCAACATTACTTGCTGATAATGGTTATTATCTACAAGATATATACGCTCCAATTTATGGAAATGGAAGCATTGCTTGGTGTGATGCAATTTTTTTGCCTCAATAATTTTTAATACTTAATTATAGTATGTTCGATTATTTATAAAACTTAGTTTTTAAATAAATAATTTATTCAAAATTAATGTTTCAGTTTATTGATCTTTTGAAGGATTTTAATAGAAAATACAAATGAATTTTACACGCTTAATTTAAAATAATGTATCAAGACTTGATATGTTGAATTATTCATTAATTAAAAATAAATAGAATCAATGTTTAGTATTAAAGATTTATTAATAAATCATCTAACTTTTCTAGGTAAGTATAAAAGATTATTTGTTGCATTTAAAGATGCTTATTCAAAAACGCGAATTTCTTATTCTCAACATAAAGAAGATATTTTTATTTTAGATGTTTTAAAACAATTTGATTTGTACGAATCAATCTATGTTGACATCGGTGCAAATCACCCTTCGGATATTTCTAATACATATTTGTTATACAGAAATGGCTATAAAGGAATATTAATTGAACCCAATGAAGAGCTTTGTAATTTATTGAGAAGATTTAGAAAAAAAGATATTGTCATTCCTATAGGCTGTAGCGATAAATCCTCAGTTTTGAAATTTAATATTTCTAAAACTCCTGTAATAAGTTCTTTCACTAATCATAATCTTTCTTATCGATCAACGTATGTACCAGTAATGAAAATTGATGATGTCTTATCAGAATTGGACTATAAAATTATATCTATTTTGAGTATAGACGTTGAAGGTTTAAATTTGGAGGTGCTTAAAGGAGCAAGTAAAACAATTAAAAATTCGTTATTAATTTGTGTGGAATTTGATCATGAGTATGAAAAAAATCAGATTCAAAATATTCTTGGTGTTGATTTTGAATTACTAGCTACTTTTGGTTGCAATTTAATTTTCATTAATAAATTACTTAAGAACTCTTATAAGTGAAATCGCTTTTGATAATTTGATTTTTATTTATCAATTTCATTAAAAAAAACAAGCAATAAATTGCGATTATTTTAAAGTAATTTGCTATTTAATAAATGAATAATTTATTTAAAACGGATGTTGAAATAAACTGGCGAATATATTTTGCCATTGTAATTTTTACAAAATTGTTTTTTCCGAACCTCAGTTACTATTCTTATTTTGCTTTTATGGTTTCAGCATATCAATTTATGCTGTTGTTTTATTCCATTGGATTTATTTTGCCAGTTAGGTATTTAGCCGGTTCTCTAATGTGTGTTCAAATGTTAGTAGGTCCAGCATTTGCTTATAATGGACTTGATGAATATCAATTGGGTTTCTTGAAAATGCAAGTTGGAGAAGCTACATATTTTAGTTATGTAATACCTGCTACAATTATGTTTTTAATTGGATTGCGAATAAAATTCAATCAAAATATTTCAGATGAATACATCAACACAAAAAAACTTAAAGAATACGTTTCGAAAAACCAAATAACCATGTATGTTTTTATTGTTATTGGTTTTATTTCTAGTTTGGTTTCCTCATTTTTCAGTACTGAAATAGGTTTTGTTTTTACATTGTTGGGTTCTTTTAAATTTGTCGGTTTATTTATGATTATTCTTGGTGAACAACAATTAAAACCCATTACTTTATTTGTTGTTTTGGCATCTATAATTTTAACATCTTTGGGTGAAGCAATGTTTCATGATTTGTTGATATGGTTATTATTTATGGGGGCTGTAATCTCTTTGAAATATAAACCATCAAACTATTTAAAATTGGGATTGGCCGTTTTTTTTATCAGCACAGCTATTTTTATTCAAATGCTTAAAGGTGATTATAGAGAAGCTACTTGGAAAGAGGGGAAGGAAGGAAATGTTACCAATTTTGCAGCAACGACCCAAAAAAAAAGCGATCAAAATGAATTGTTTACAATCGAAAAACTCAAACAAAGTAACATTAGAATTAATCAGGGCTTCATTATTACAAACATTATGAATAACGTACCTGAAAAAGAAAATTATGCAAATGGTGTTGAATTATTGCAGATTTTGGAAGCTGCAATTTTACCAAGAGTGATTGCACCCAATAAATTAAATGCAGGTGATCGATTTTTTTTTATGAAATGGGCAGGATTTCCAATTGCTGCAGGTACATCAATGGGGTTGAGCTCTATTGGTGACGGTTATATAAATTTTGGCAAGTTTGGCGGAATGATATTTATGTTTTTTTTAGGGCTGTTGTTTAGTTTTGTAATTTCTGTATTTTATAAACACAGTAACGAATATCCAGTTTTATATTTGTTTCCAACCCTTGTTTTTTATTATCCAATGCGCGCTGATTGCGAATTGCAAACGATACTTGGTCACCTCATAAAATCTTGTTTTTTAATTTTTGTTTTAATAAAAGTTTGGAAAAATTATTTTGTTTTAAAAGTATCATCTAATTGACCACTCTAATCTCCATACCTTGGTTTACACCCGCTTATCTTGCCGGAGGTCCTATTCAATCTGTTTACACCATGGTAAATAATTGTGATGATTTGGAATTTAAAATAATTACCAGCAATTCGGATATTAATAATGTGCCTTTGGAAAATATCTCAGTGGAAAAATGGACTGATTTTAATAAGCATACTAAAGTTTTTTATGGAGATAAGCAGTTGTCTTTATTTAAACATTTACAGTTGTTGAAATCTCTAAAAGCAAATGCCGTTTTTATAATTGGTATTTATTCTTTTAGGTTTACCCTTTTACCCATTTTGTTTTCACGCTCCGCAAACATTATCCTTTCCGCTAGAGGCATGCTTCATCCGCCAGCACTTCGTCAAAAAGCATTTAAAAAGAAACTTTATCTCACTATTTTAAAACCAATTTTGAACTGGAAAAAAGTTTCATTTCATGCTACGGACGAAACAGAAAAAACGCACATTCAGTCTGTAATTGGTAATCGTGCGAAAATATGGGTGGCTCAAAATATTCCTAACATTCGAAAAACTAATGTTTCCTACAAATTAGAAGGGACAATCAATTTATTAACGGTTGCCCTTATCGGCCCAATGAAAAACCATTTGCAAGTGTTAAAATCGCTGAAAGATTGCAAGTATAATGTTCAATACGATATTTGCGGCCCCATTTATTTTCCAGATTATTGGAATGAATGTTTGAAAATAATTCAACAACTTCCATCTAATGTAAAAGTTGTTCATCATGGGCCAATACCTCCAAACGAATTAGAATCATTTTATGCCAATGCGCACGTTTTCATTTGTCCTAGTCAAAGCGAGAATTTTGGTCATGCTTTATTCGAAGGACTTAGTGCTGGAAAACCACTTATAACCAGTAACAACACACCATGGAATAATTTGGTGAAAAATAATGCAGGACTGAATGTGGAGCCAATTTCAGAACAGATTAAATTCGCTATAGATTTTTTTGCTGTTATGAATGAATCAGAATATTCAAATTGGAGTAAGGCATCTAAAGATTATGCTGATAATGCTGTCGATATAGTTGAAATTAAAAAAGCCTATCATCAAATGTTCCATTACAATGAAGTATAATCATTTGTTTAAAAACTCAGATTTTAAATTATTCATAATTAAGTTTTTGGCAATTTTTGCTTTGCTGTATTTCGGAACTTACTATTGGATTGGGTTTGTTACACCAGGTGGCTATTTCAACGAATTTGCTGCCCAAAATCTTGATTATGTAAGCGCAATAAAATCATCTCTTTTGTTTGGCACCAAAACATTACTATCGCTTTTTAATATTCAAACCGTTGAGTTTAAAAATCATGTCATTCGATTTGTAAATGGAAAAGGCGTACGAATTGCTTACGATTGTGTAGGATATGGTGTGTATAGTTTTTGGATTGCTTTTGTTATTGCCAATAAATCATCTTTTACTCGAAAATTAATTTGGATTATTATCGGGTTGTTTTTGCTGTGGAGCGTTAACGTAATTCGAATAAGTCTTTTTTTAGTTTCTGAAAATAAAAATTGGACAATGCCTTTAGGGATTGATCATCACGATTGGTTTACAATTGTTGCATATGCCGTTATTTTTTTAATGATATTTGCATTCGATAAAAAAAATAACAATCAAAAAATAAATACATCAGTTTCCGAAAACCTGAATTAAAATTAATTAAAATCGTTTTTCATTAAATGAATATTATAGGAATAAATGCTTTTCACGCCGATGCATCTGCAGCCATTTTTGTAAATGGGAAAATGATTGCAGCAATTGAAGAAGAGCGTTTTAGACGAGTAAAACATTGGGCAGGATTTCCAGAATTAGCTATTCAGTTTTGCTTAAAAGAAGCTGGAATCAGTATTGAAGAAGTTGATTACTTTGCTATTGGCAGAAACACAAAGGTGAAACTTTTTAAGAAATTACTTTATGTTGCCAAAAATCCATTTGGAAATATTGGTGCAATTAAAGAACGATTAATCAATCGAAAAAAAGTTTCTTCTATTGAAAATCATTTGGCTCTGATGTCTGGGTTGTCTTCGGATAAATTTGCTGGGAAAATAATTAATGTCGAACACCATAGAAGTCATCTTGCTTCGGCATTTTTTCCCTCACCATTTAAAGAAGCTGCTTGTCTGTCGATTGATGGTTCTGGCGATTTTTCTACTGCCATGACAGCTATTGGTAAAGCCAATAAAATTGAAGTGCTTCAATCGGTTGATTTTCCGCATTCTATTGGGTTATGTTATACGGCATTTACGCAATTACTAGGCTTCCCTCATTACGGCGATGAATACAAAGTAATGGGTATGGCTCCGTATGGTAAGCCAACACATATGGATAAGCTGCATGATGTGGTGAAATTAACTGAAGATGGATTATTCAAATTGAATCTGAAATATTTCAGAAGTGCCACTTCTGGAATTATTGATTACGGCGAAGATTTCATTCCAGTTGTAGCGCCAATGTATAGCGATTACATGATAGAGAAATTTGGGCAACCACGTAAAAAAGATGAACCGCTTACTCAAGAACATAAAGATCTTGCGGCTTCTGTGCAAAGAATGACAGAACTGGTGCTTTTTCACATGCTCAATCATTTACATAAAAAAACTGGATTAGATAGTGTATGCATTGCCGGTGGTGTAGCTCAAAATAGTGTAGCTAATGGAAAGATTACAAGAAACACGCCTTTTAAAAATGTGTATATACCTTCTGCTGGTCATGATGCTGGAATATCAATGGGTGCAGGGATGTACACGCATCATCAACTTTTAAATTTACCAAGAATAGAACCTATTTTTTCTGCATACACAGGAAGCCATTTTTCCAATGCAGAAATAAAAGAAATTTTAGTTGCAAAAAATATCAAGTTCAATTTTGTTGATGATGCAGATTTGTATGATCAAGTCTCGGATTGCATGATAAATGGTGGAGTAGTGGGCTGGATGAGTGGTCGTGCAGAATTTGGCCCTCGTGCATTAGGCGGCAGATCAATTTTAGCAGATCCAAGAAGACAAGACGCTAAAGAATTGTTGAATTCAAAAATCAAAAGAAGAGAAAGTTTTAGACCATTTGCGCCTTCTATTTTAAAAGAATATGTGTCTGAGTTTTTTGAATTGGATGAACCTGTTCCTTTTATGGAAAAAGTATTTCCAATTAAAAAAGAAAAGCAACAATTGATTCCTGCTGTCACTCATGTGGATGGTACTGGTAGATTGCAAACTGTAGATAAAGAAATCGCACCAAGGTATTATCAGTTAATAGATACATTCAGAAAAAAAACGGGTATTCCTATATTGCTTAATACCTCTTTTAATGAAAATGAACCCATTGTAAACACGCCCGAAGAAGCGCTCAATTGTTTTTTAAGAACAAATATGGATATGCTCGTTCTTGAAAATTATATCATCACCAAATAAAGCAGCATATCAAATAGAAATGAAAATTACAATCATAACAGTTACCTATAATTGCGAAAAATATTTGGATCAATGCATTCAATCTGTATTAAACCAATCCTACAAAAATATAGAATACATTATTGTTGATGGAAAATCAAAAGACAATACCATCAACATCATTAAAAAATATGAGAATCAAATTACCAAATGGATTTCAGAACCCGATAAAGGTATGTTTGACGCTTTAAATAAGGGGATGAAAATGGCTACTGGCGATGTAATAGGCGTTTTACATAGCGATGATGTATTTGCATCTGAAGATGTGTTAGAAACAATTGCAAACGCTTTTGAAAATAACAATGTAGATACCCTTTATGGTGATTTGAATTATGTGTACGAAGAAGATATTTTCAAAATTTACAGAAAGTGGGAAGGTAAACCATTTGATAGAAACTTATTTAAATCAGGTTGGATGCCGGCTCATCCTGCATTTTATTTCAAAAGATCGTTGCTTGAAAAATATGGCAATTATGAAATAGAATTTTATTCTGCTTCAGATTATGAATTTATGGCGAGATATTTATACAAACACAATTTAAGTGCCATTTATATCCCTAAGCTTATAATAAGAATGCGAAAGGGAGGATTGAGTAATAACAATTTTTTAAAAAGAATAGAAGCCAACAGAAATGATTACAGAGCAATGAAAGCAAATGGGATTCCTTTTCCATTATTTGTTTCTATATTAAAACCTTTGAGTAAATTACATCAATACTTTAAAAAATAATATAAAAAATGTTCAGTTTTTTCAAGAAAAAAGTAGTTGAGGATATCAAGTTTTTTCCGATTAAAACGGATATGCATTCTCATATTTTACCCGGGATTGATGATGGATCTCCTGATTTGGAAACCTCTATTTTTTTGATAAAAGGGTTAATGGAAATGGGGGTTACAAAATCAATTGCTACGCCTCATGTAATCAGCGATTTATATAGAAATACCCCAGCCACAATTAATGCTGCATTAAATAGTTTGAAAACTGAACTAAAAAATCAATCCATCAATTTTGAAGTTCATGCAGCAGCGGAATATATGTTGGATAGTTATTTTTTGGAGATTTTAAATAAAGAAGAGAAGTTACTTACAATTAAAGACAATATTATTTTAACGGAGTTTTCTTATGCTTCAATGCCAAATGAACCAGAGCAATATTCATTTGAAATTCAAAATATAGGTTATTCACCGATTTTAGCACACCCTGAACGGTATCCATATTACAATAATAATTACAAAATGTATCATCGGTTTATTGATTTGGGTTTTATGTTGCAAATCAATTTACTCTCTCTAACCGGATATTATGGTAAAGAAGCAGCAAAAGCAGCTGAATACATGCTAAAAAATGGGATGGTATCTTTTGTAGGTACCGATATGCATCATGGAAGACATTTGTCGATGTTACAGGATCCTAAAAATCAAAAATTATTCAAGTCTTTGCTTGAACACCAAACTTGGAATGATTTTTTGGAATAATAATTAATTTTTATAAGAACAAAATGTTTAGACGTTAAATCTAAAATGCATTACATCTCCATCTTGAACTAGATATTCTTTTCCTTCTATACGCAATTTACCGTTATCTCTACAAGCTGCTTCAGATCCTAACGCAACAAAATCATTATAGGCAATTACTTCCGCCTTAATAAATCCCTTTTCAAAATCTGTGTGAATAACGCTAGCCGCTTGAGGTGCTTTCCAACCATGTTGTATAGTCCAAGCCCTTACTTCTTGAACGCCAGCTGTGAAATAGGTTGATAAGTTCAATAATTTATAGGTAGAATGAATCAATCGGTCTAATGCTGGTTCTACCATTTTGTACTCCTCCATAAACATTTGCTTGTCATCTTCATTGTCAAATTCTGCAATTTGAGCTTCAATAGCATTTGTCATTACAATCACTTCATTCCCTTCATTTTTAACGGCTTGTGTAAGGGCATCTGAATATTTATTTCCGGTATGCATAGACGCTTCATCCACATTTGCCACATATAAAATGGGCTTATCTGTAAGTAAGAAAATATCAGCAATAGCCAATTTATCTTCTTTACTTAATCCAAGCGACAATATATTTTTTCCTTTGTCTAAATGTTCTCTACAAGCTTTTAATACCTCGTATTCAGCTTTCATTTTTGCATCGCCTTGTTTGAGCATCTTTTCGGTGCGTTGCATTTTCTTCTCTACACTTTCAATATCTTTCAGTTGAAGTTCGGTTTCAATGATTTCTTTGTCACCAACCGGATTAATTGGCCCTTCATCTCTTAAAATATTGTCATCTTCGAAACATCTGATAACGTGGATAATGGCATCTACTTCACGAATATTAGCTAAAAATTTATTCCCTAAACCTTCACCTTTACTTGCACCTCTAACCAATCCTGCGATGTCAACTATTTCAATTTGTGTGGGTACTACGCGTTGTGGTTTTACCAACTCTTCCAATTTGTTTAATCTTGGATCTGGTACGTTTACCAAGCCAGTATTGGGTTCAATCGTACAAAATCTATAATTACTTGCTTGTGCTTTTGCACTGCTACTTACTGCGTTAAATAAAGTTGATTTTCCAACATTGGGTAACCCAACGATTCCTGCTTGTAATGCCATATGAATTGATGTATTTTTATTGGTCGCAAAGGTAAGGGTTGAAATTTGTATTGATAAAAGTTTTTGATAATTGAAAATCACAAACCACTCAAATGTAAACCGCGAAGTAGAAATGCTTGCAGCATTTTTTTTTTTGACACGAAAACGCGAAGACGCGAAGGCACGAAGTTTTTATGAAATACAAAAAGTTTATAATTATGGAAAATACTTCCAACCTTTGTATGATTGAAAATCTTCAACCCCTACAATCTCCTCAACCTCACAAACCTCTCAAACCGCTCAAACCTCTCAAACCGCTCAAACCTCTCAAACCGCTCAAACCTCTCAAACCGCTCAAACCTCACAAACCTCTTCAACCTCCCAAATATTTCCTCTCCCTTTTGTTTATTTTTATTATTTTCAATTTAAATTATCGAAATGGCACTGAGTAGAATTTGGTCGGCTTTTATTATCATAGCTATTATTACAGCTTCTGTAAAAACTTTTTTTTCTGTTAACGACAAAGCTGTTTTTACTTCAATGGTTACCGGTAAATCTGGTGATACAATAAAAATTAAAACAGTTCCTTTTTTGTCTAGCATAGATGAAATGCCATTAGATAAAGGAGTTCAGATGATTCGAGTTGGCGAGGATAAGCAATTGATTTATAAGATACAAACTGCAGATGGTGTTCTAGAAACCTGTCAAACGGCTGTTACACTTTGTTTGAAGTTGATTGGGTTCCTCACTTTATTCATGGGATTTTTATCGATTGCAGAAAAAGCCGGAGGGATTCGTTTTCTTTCAAGAATTATTGGGCCATTTTTTACGCGCATATTTCCTGATATTCCAAAGGGGCATCCAGCAATGGGGCATATGATGATGAATTTTTCTGCCAATTTACTTGGATTGGATAATGCAGCTACGCCTTTTGGATTGAGGGCAATGGAAAGTTTGCAAGAATTAAACCCCAACAAAACGGTGGCTTCAAACCCTCAAATCATGTTTCTTTGTTTGCATGCTTCTGGTATGACGTTGGTGCCCGTTAGTATTATTGCCATTCGCTCGGCAGCAAAAGCAGCAAACCCAATGGATATTTTCATTCCTTGTATGATTGCCACATTTGTAGCTACCATTGCGTCAATGATGATCGTAAGTTTTAAACAAAAGATTAATGTTTTTCAACCTGTGATTTTAGCTTGGATTTTAGGCATTTCAGCACTGATTGCAGCATTGGTATTATATATACGAACATTAGACACAGAAGCCGTTCAGGTATTTTCAGGAGCACTTACAAGTGGATTGATATTAATGATTTTCTTTTCTATTGTTCTTGGAGGCATTTATAAAAAGATTGAAATTTTTGATGGATTTATTGAAGGCGCCAAAGGAGGTTTTGATACCGCTGTCCGTATCATTCCATATATGGTTGGTATGTTGGTAGCGATTTCCATGTTGCGTTCTAGTGGTGCATTTGATGCATTAATAGGCAGCATAAAATCATTATTGGTCATGTGTGGCTCTGATACAAAATTTGTTGATGCCATGCCTACGGCTTTGATTAAGCCATTCAGTGGTGGTGGTGCGCGTGGTATGATGGTAGATACCATGAAAACATTTGGCCCCGATTCATTTGCTGGAAGATTATCTTGCATTTTACAAGGATCTTCGGATACTACTTTTTATGTAATTGCAGTTTATTTTGGATGCGTTGCCATTAAGGATACTCGTTATACCATTTGGTCAATGTTGTTGGCCGATTTAATCGGGGTTTCAACAGCTGTTGGAATGGCTTATCTGTTTTTTGGATAAGCATTAATCATTTTCATTTACGTTTACATCATGTTGTATAAACAGAGAAATTAAATCTCTTGCTTTGTAGATGTTACTATTGTACTTATTGCCAATTACTATTATCGTTGCATCTTCTTTAATTAATCTAATAAATACAGCGTTACTGCCATGCCACCATCCATTGTGGTAAATGATTTTATACCCATCTGGATAATTATACATGCGCCAACCCAATCCATAATTTCTAATCCCTGTATGTTCATTGCTGTAAGGTGTATATGCCTGTTTTAGCATAGAATCATTTAAATATTGTTTGGTTGTTAATAGCCTGTCCCATTTTAATAAGTCTTCTGGTGTTGAAAAAACGTTTTTATCGCCAACAACCTTATCCATATTAATGAATGCTGCTTGTCTTCCTTGTGGGTCAAAACTTGGATTGGCTTTAGAAGAATCTTTATCTGAATAAACAAAACTATGGTTCATTTGTAAAGGATCGAAAATGGTTTTCTTGAGATGTTCAGAAAATGGTGTTTGGGTGATTTTTTCAATTAATAATGCCAACAAAACATAATTGGTGTTGCAATAACAAAATCTACGATTGGGTAATTCTGTTTTTGTGAGTTTGTTTTTTTGTTGAATCAAAGTATTTAAAACATCCTGATTTGAAACGTATTTTTTTTTGTCCCAACCCAATTCTTCCATAAAATATACATAATTAGGTAAACCACTTCGGTGATTCAAAAGCGTTTTGATGGTTACGCCAGGATAATCAAATTCATTGAAATATTTAGAAAATGGATCATCTAAATTCAATAATTTGTCTTGGCATAATTTTAAAACCGCCATTGCGGTAAACGTTTTACTTACTGAAGCTATGTGAAGCGGCGTTTGGTTGTTGATGAGTTCTGCATTATTCAAATTTACTCGCCCTTCATATTTTTCAAATATCGTATTGCCATGTTGAGATACTAAAATGCCACCGCAGAATCCTGATTTTTTTAAAATCTGGTTGTACCATTCCGTACAAACAGAATTCAGTTTTGATTTTAATTCAGGGTTTATTTCAACAGCTGCCGGTAAAGCATAACTAATGGCTGTAGGCTGTTCTTCTTTTTTTTCATCATTGCATGACAATATGAAAATTGCAGCAATCATTGTAAGAAATTTATTTTTAAAACGCATCAAAATGTGATTAAACATAAAAAATAGTATTCAATAGAATATCTTTGCACAAAATAAGAAGTAAAATTATGGCTGTGAAAAATAAAACCAGTTATCCCAAAGAAAAAATAAACATTTTATTTCTCGAAAACATCAATGTAACGGCTGTTGAAAAATTTAATTCCGCTGGATATTTTAATATAAAAAAAATATCTGGTGCGTTAAGTGAAGCTGAGTTGATCAAAGAAATCAAACAAGTACATATTTTAGGTATCAGAAGCAAAACCATGATAACTAAAAATGTGTTGAATGCTGCAACTAAATTACAAGCAATCGGTTGTTTTTGTATTGGCGTAAATCAAGTTGATATTACGGCTGCTACACAAATGGGAATTGCTGTTTTTAATGCGCCATATAGCAATACAAGAAGTGTGGCAGAATTGGTAATTGGAGCTTCGATAATGTTGGTTCGAAAAATAGTAGATAAAAATAAAGCAGCACATGAAGGCATTTGGCTAAAAGATGCTACTGGCTCTCACGAACTCAGGGGGAAAACAATTGGGATTATAGGTTACGGAAATATCGGCAGTCAAGTTAGTGTGCTTTCTGAAGCGCTAGGAATGAAAGTTTTATTTTTCGATGTTGAAACCAAATTGCCATTGGGTAATGCAACGGATAGCAAAACGTTGAAAGATTTAATGATGCATAGTGATGTGATTACTATTCATGTGCCAGAATTAATAACAACTAAAAATATAATCAACAAAACAAATCTAAAATTTTGTAAAAAAGGAGCTGTATTAATCAATTATTCAAGAGGAGAAGTGATTGATATAAATGCACTTAAAGCAGCTTTGGAATCTGGACAACTTGGCGGCGCAGCAATTGATGTGTTCCCAATAGAGCCTGAAAAAAATGGAGATGCATTTAAAACGCCATTACAAGGATTGCCTAATGTAATTTTAACTCCTCATATTGGTGGTAGCACACTTGAAGCACAAGGAAATATTGGTGTTGATGTTAGTTCAAAGCTATTCAACTACTTAGAAAAAGGTATAAGCACCGGATCACACACGGTTCCACCATTGGCACTTCCTCCGCAAGAAGGTACTCACCGCATTTTGCATATTCATAATAATGTGCCTGGTGTATTGAGTCAAATAAATGCAACTTTAAGCAAAAACAACATCAATATTTTAAGCCAATATTTAAAAACCAATGATGAAATAGGTTATGCCGTATTGGATTTAGATAAACATCTGAGTAAAAATGCATTGGCATTACTCAAGCAAGTAAATAATACCATAAAAGTGAGAATGCTTTATTAATCTTATTTCTAGATAAAAATAATACATCTTCAAACACGGTTTTTTATTACATTTGGTTAATCATCTTGTTGCAATATGAAAATAATTCCTACTTTCTTTTTGTGTTTGCTACACAGTTTTTCATTTGCTCAATTGGTTACTATTAATAACAATTCCAATACAAGTACTTCTACATTAATTGGACAAAATTATTACCACGTTTCAGAGTTTATTTATTTAAATGCCGAAATTGGCAACGATAATTTTTCGTCAAGTTCTACTGCTATAAATGTTGTTTCATTCAATTTTTCTCAAATTGGAACACCTTCAACCATTAATAATTTCAAAATCTGGATGAAAAATATTTCATCTACAGTTTCAACGTTTTCTAATGGAACTTATTCTACAACTGGTTACACCTTGGTTTTTAATGGTTCATTTAATGCCAATATAGTTGGATGGAACGATATCAAGTTATCAACTCCTTTTGTTAGAACAGCAGGGTCCAATTTGCAAATACTCATTGAAAGATTAGATGGGGTTTTGCATACAGCTAATATTGGGTTTACAAATGGTTTTATTGCTACAACAGCTAATGGAAACTCAAATAGTTTATCGGCTTTAACTTCAAGAAGAAATAATGGTACGAATGCGCCTACTTCAACTACAAGTCTTGCTGTGACTGCATTTCGTCCAGCAATTTCATTAAATCACAAGTCTAATTTTGACATTGCGGTAATAGAAATTATTCATCCAACTGTTTCATGTTATTCTAATTTGAAGAATATTCAAGTTCGAGTGGCTAATTTGGGAACGGATACCATTTTCCAAAATCAAGCAAGCATAACTTTAAAAACAGGAGGCGCAAATAGAAATGTTTTTACTTTGAACAATCCCAATATTTTACTTCCTGGCGATTCAAGTTTAATTACTTTTTTCAATGTTAATCTAACCAATCCTGGAAATAATTTTGATACCAGTATTGTTTTTAAATCAGGCGATATCATTAATAGTAACGATACCATTTTTTCAAATACGATAACATCTGCATCAATTGGCTCATTTCCAATTGTTGAAGATGTAGAATCTGTTCCAGTGGCCTTCGCATTTTCAGAAATAGTTCAAGGAAACAGACAACTATGGACCAATCAAAATGGAAATTACAGCAATGAGAATCAAACAGTACCACTCACACCTCGTGCTTCTGGAAACAATTATTTTTTATTTGATGCTTATAGTGGAAACAGTTCGGTAGGAACTGTAAGTAGACTTTACAGTAAATGCCTCAATTTGCCTGGATTAACTACAACCGTAACATCCAGAAATATTAGTATGCGTTTTTGGATGAGCCATGATAATACCAATTATACGGCTAACGATAGTTTATATGTAGTTATTTCCACAAATCAAGGATTGACTTGGAATAGATTGTTGGGCATTCAGCGTTCGGATGAATTATTGACAGAACCAACATGGATAAAGGATTCGGTGGATTTATCTATGTATGCTGGACAAACCATTCAACTTGGTTTTGAAGGAATTAGTTTTTATGGAAATGCTTTTGGGTTGGATGATATTGCAATAACTGTTTATCCGTATTGTAACAATCCAGTTACTGTTTTTGCTGGGAATAATACATCTGTATGTTCTAATAAAACCTACACATTAAGTGCTGGTAATCCTTCAATTGGAGGATCTGCAACCTCCGCCATTTGGAAAACTTCAGGAACAGGTACATTTTTGAATGGCAATATTTTTGGTACAGCATTGTCATATCAACCATCAGCAACAGATTCCATTTTGGGTAATGTAAATATTTATTTAGTAACAAATGGCTTGTCTAATTTTGCTTGTGAAAATGATAGCGCATCTTTTAATTTAATTATTAACCCAACGCGTACAATAACACAAACAGTTTCTTCTTGTTTGAATTATGTATGGCAAGGTCAAACCTATACATCAAGCGGAATTTATACTTGGAATGGAACAAATGCAAAGGGTTGTGATTCCACTATTCAATTACATTTAACCATAAATACACCTACATCATCAACAACAGATATTGCCCAATGTTATGGATACAATTGGAATGGTGTTACGTATTCAAATTCTGGTACTTATACTTTTCACACAACCAATGCTAAAGGCTGCGATTCAACAGCTTTTTTGAATTTAACCATTAATAATTCATCTACCTCAAATATTAACATTACAAGCTGCGGGAATTATTTTTGGAACGGCATTACGTATAATACGAGCGGTACGTATTCTTATACAACTAATAACACTTTGGGTTGCGACTCAGTTTCTATTTTGTCCTTGCAAATAAACGATTGTGCTAATGAATTGGACATAAAAGTTTTTATTGAAGGATTATACCTAGGCCAAAATTTTATGCAGCCTTATTTATTTAATGTTGAATTAAGTGATAGTGCGAATGATTGCGACAGTATCGAAATTTGTTTATGGAGCGCAAATCATTTAAATAGTGCAATTCCTGATTTTTGCACAAAAACTATTTTAAAAACAAATGGATTGGCTCATTTTGTATTGCCATCTGATTTTGCAGGTGATTATTATATAGCTTTAAAACATAGAAACAGTATTGAAATATGGAGTGCACTGCCTGTTTCATTTCCTACTTCTAACATGTATGATTTTACTATGCTCTCAAATACCTTTACCAACGGATTAAATAGCCCGCAGAAACTTATGCCAGATGGTAATTACGCCATGTACAGCGGTGATGTAAATCAAGATGGAACAATTGATATTTTTGATATACAAATTCTAGAAAATGCGGTAATGCTTTTTGATTTCGGCTATTTATTAAACGATTGTAATGCAGATGGGGTGGAAGATGTATTTGACATGCAGATTATTGAAAACAACACAATTTTGTTTTTGTATTATTCAAGGCCTTATTAGAAGTTGTAAAGAAAATTTAAAAATATATAAGTGGACATCAGTTTAAATAAATACATCAGTGATTCGGGATTTTGCAGCAGGAGAGAAGCAGATAAATATATCGATGATTGCAGGGTTACTATAAATGGCAGAGATGCCATAAAAGGAAATCGCGTTTCGGAAGGCGATGATGTTAGGGTTGATGGAGAGCCTGTTAGGAAAAAGAAATCATCAATTTATATCGCTTTTAATAAACCCAAAGGAATAACATGTACCACAGATCAAAAAGACAAAACGAATATCATTGATTTTATAAATCACAAATCCAGAATTTTTCCAATTGGTCGACTTGATAAACTATCGGACGGATTGATTTTTTTAACCAATGATGGGGATATGGTAAACAAAATTTTACGCGTAGGTAATGGGCATGAAAAAGAATATGTGGTTGTTGTAGATAAACCCATCACAACTGATTTTATCAATCAAATGCGAAACGGCATTTTTATATTGGGAACCAAGACGAATAAATGCTTCGTAAAACAAGAAGGCGATAAGAAATTTAGAATTATTCTCACTCAAGGTTTAAATCGCCAAATACGAAGGATGTGTGAAACCCTTGATTATAAAGTAACTGCTTTAACAAGGGTTCGTATCATGAATTTTACATTGTCAAACATTGCTCCGGGCAAATGGCGTTACTTTACCTCAGATGAAATTACCTCTCTTAATGAGCTTTTGAAAAACAGCAAAAAAAGTGTTGGAGATGATGGAATGGGAGAATAAATAAAAATATTTTTTATAACTATATATTTTTTTTATACTTTTTTTCATACATTTGTTTTCCTGTTTTATTAATCCAATATTTTTTGAGAAATCATTTTCGTATAAATGATTTTTATTATGGCTAGTGTAGTGAATGAACAGATGAAACGTAATTCTATATTTTTTTGGTATGGAATAATAAATTTTCTCCTTTTGTTTTTTTGTTTGGGATTATCCTTGTTTGATGACACTCAAGTATTGGGTAAAAATGCTTGGTTAAATCCAATGAAGTATTATTTTTCAATTGGGATTTTTATTTTGAGCATGGGCTGGTACTTATATTATTTAAATAATGTATTTAATAGAACTGTTTTAATTTGGGGTTTTTTAATTACTACATTTATTCAAACTTCAATTGTTTTATTACAATCTATTCGAGGTGTTTCTTCTTTTTACAATATAAATTCACCATTTGATAAACTTGTTTTTGGTTTTCAAATGGTAAGCCAAATTGTTTTTATTTTATTAATGGTTATAACCACCTATTTATTTTATTTTCAAAAGAAAAATTCAAAAAGTCAACATTTTACTTGGGGCATTCGAATGGGGATGATTATATTCTTAATTGGCTTGTTTATAGGTGTTTATATGATGTTGGTTTATGGTAATAATGAAAGTAACTTGGGAAGTAATATTTTAAATAAAAAGCATGGCAATTTAAAAATACCGTTCTTTTTAGGGATTCACGGACTTCAAATCATTCCGTTATTAAGTTATTATTTCTTTCAAAATAAAAAGCAAGTAATAAATTTTACATTGCTTTATTTTATAATGATGGTGATTTTTTTATTTATGGCTTTTATTAACCTTAAAATATTTTAGTTCATCATTAAGATATTTACACTTCTTTGTAAAATATTAAATGCAATTTCTGCCATTAGATTTTCTTTATCTAGCGTTGGGTTTACTTCAGTAATTTCAAAACAACATACTTTTCTGTTTTGCATAAACTTACTGATCAAATCTTCGGCTTCTCTTTCACGAAGGCCATTTCCAACTGGAGTTCCTGTTCCTCTGGAAATACTCGAATCTAAACTGTCTACGTCAAAACTTACATAAATATCTGTGCAATCGCTTAAATAACGAAGTACTTTTCTGCTTACATTTTCTGCACCATTTCTTCTTACTTCACTTGTTGGAATTACTTTGATGCCATGTTTTTCAATGAGGTGTTTTTCTTCTTTTTCAAAGTCTCTCAATGAAATAAAAACCACATCTTCTGGTAAAACTTTCTGATTTATTTTGCCTATTGTTTTGAGTTGATTCCAAATTTTTACTGTTTTTTCATCTACTTCATGCACTTTGCATTCCATATTATCTTCTCCAATTGCAGTAGCGATGGGCATTCCATGCATATTGCCAGATGGTGTTGTATATGGCGTATGTAAATCGGCATGTGCATCAATCCAAATTACGCCCAATTTACTTTTGGGTTTTGCCATTTTGATTCCGGCAATTGTACCACCAGCATTACTATGGTCACCGCTTAACACAACTGGAAAAAAATTATTTTTCATGCAATCGCAAACCGATTTACTGATTCTTTCGTACATGTTTAATACACCATGAATTCTTTTGGCATAAGGCGATTGAATGGGCTCAAATAACAAATTGTTTTCCGATTCAATTCTCTCAGATGGAAAGTGAACAAAGAAATTACTCATAAAATCTAAACCTGCAATCTTTATGGCATCTATTCCCAAACTTGCACCTCTTGTACCGGCACCTATTTCTGAAGGGACTTCAATTAATTTGATATTATTCATAAATTATTTTTGAGTTTTATATTCAAATCTACAATATTCTTTTCAGTGGGTCAATGCCTTTTAATTTTCCATATGTTGAAATTATTTTAAACCGCACAAACATATCCTCACTATACCATTTTTCTTGTCTTGTTTTTTTTACTACTTCTCGGTGTTCTTTCATACTATATGCAAATGTTTTCATGTCATCCACAGATTCCCAAACACTAAAAGTAGCTTGTTTAATCCAAGGTACTTCTCCAATTCCAACAGAAAATAAATACCCTTTGGCGGAAGTCATTTTATTAGCAATTGGTGCCACATGATTCCAAAAATGCTTGATTTTTGATAATCGAATTGTAGCTCTAGTTAAAGTAGCAATCGGACCATTATAATTTTCATTTGATTCAAAAGATCCAAACGCTGTTTTCCCATCCCATAATCCATGGCCATTGATAGGTTCAAGCTGAATAGAAAAAGTTTCCATTGAAAACAAGTGAAGCCATTTTTTTATAAAACGACCATACAAGTCAATTGGATTGAATGTTGAATTTGATAATGGTGTACCATCTTTAAACACACATAAGATCGCCCATTGGTTAAAATCCGGCGTTTTATCAAAAGTTCCATTTTTGCCGGTTCCCATCAATTTGTAAAATGAAATTTTTTTATTTAAAAATAATGGAACATGAAAAATAGCCATAGATAAAAATGCAATAGGAATAAACCTGGATTTATATCTAATGATGGTTAAACTTGCTTGCAATTTTTATTTTTGATTTAAATTAATAATTCTAGTTGATAGAAATCTTTAAATTTTTATAAAAGGTAAAAAAAAACTCCATCAAATAGATGGAGTTTCAAAACTAATTTATTGAAATTTAGAATTGCTCTAGTTTGCTAAAAAAGAAATCACCTTCAATTGCAGCATTTTCATCACTATCACTACCATGAATGGCATTTTCGCCAATTGAAGCTGCAAAACGTTTGCGGATGGTACCTTCTTCAGCGTTAGCTGGATTTGTAGCACCAATTAATTTACGAAAATCTTCAACTGCATTATCTTTTTCTAAAATAGCAGCAGTAATTGGACCACGGCTCATAAATTCTACCAATTCGCCATAAAATGGTCTTTCTTTATGAACAGCATAAAATTCGCCTGCTTTTTCTGCACTTAAATGCAACATTTTCATCGCTGCAATGCGGAAACCTGCAGCATTAATCATTTCTAAAATAGCTCCAGTGTTGCCTTTTTCTGTGGCATCGGGCTTAATCATCGTAAATGTTCTATTCATTGTTTTAATTTTAATTTTGGTCGCAAAGATAATGGCAATTTTGTAGTATTATAATTGTTTTTAAAGATTGTTATTTATTTATTTAAAACTGTAGGTTATATTTTTATTTATTTAACTCGATAAAACTTTAACAAACGTGATTATTTTCAAATTTTTTCATTCATAATTTACACTTACTTTTGCGACTTGTTTATGAAAAATATCAATTTAATATATACAGAATTACAGGCGCCAAAAAAGATTGTGGTAACCATGCATCAAAAACCAGATGGAGATGCAATGGGGTCAACTCTAGGATTGTATCATTTTTTAATTCAGTTTGGCCATGAGGTAAGTGTAATTTCTCCAACCAATTGGGCTGATTTTTTAAAATGGATGCCAGGGTGTTCAATGGTACTGGATTATGAAAAAGATGTAAAAAAATCGGATCTATTAATTGAAAATGCAGATTGGATTTTTTGTTTGGATTTTAATACACTAAGTCGTACCAAAAATATGGAATCGACTTTGTTGAAAACCAAAGCAACTCGAATATTAATTGATCATCATCAACAACCACAAACGGAAGTTTTTGGATTTGGCGTGAGCGACACGACCAAAAGTTCTACTGCAGAAATGGTGTATGATTTTATATTAAATTCTGGATTTGACAATAAAATCAATAATGAAATAGCGCAATGTTTATACGCTGGCGTAATGACGGATACGGGCTCGTTCAGGTTTCCATCAACATCAGCAGAAGTTCATAAGATGATTTCAAATCTGAAAACTAAAGGTTTAAATCACAGCATGATTCATGAGGCTTTGTATGATAATTTTTCTGAAAATAGATTGCGATTTATTGGGAATACATTGCTCAACAGAATGGAAGTGATTTACGAATACAATACCGCTTTAATTTATATTACTCAAGACGATTTGATAAAATATAATATTAAAACAGGCGATACCGAAGGACTTGTAAATTATCCTTTAAGTATAGAAGGAATAAAACTCGCGGCTATTTTTATCGATCGTGGAGAAGAAAGAAAATGTTCATTTAGAAGCAAAGGTAGTTTTGATGTAAATACTTTTTCAAGAACACATTTTAATGGCGGGGGACATTTTAATGCGGCAGGAGGACAAAGCTTTGATCCGTTAGAATTGGTTGTATCAACATTTAAACAAGTAATAAAAAATTATAAAAACGAATTATCTACTTATCAATTTTAAACTATAAACAAAATGCGTAACATCTCACTATTAGCCATTGTTGCTATTTTATTTTCATCTTGTGGACAAGATTTCAAAAAAGGTGACAAAGGATTGGAATACAAAATCACCGCTACTGGAAGTGGCGAAAAAGTAAAAGTTGGAAACTTTTTGCAAATGCATGTTTGCCAAATCATAAGCGATGGTAAAAAAGATACCATCGTAAATGATACCAGAAAAAATGGAACACCAATAATCGAACCATTTGATTCAACATCAATTCCACCAGAATATTTTAAAATCATTTCACAATTAAGAAAAGGCGATAGCTTAACCATTCGTTTGTTGGTTGATTCGATGTTTAAAGATAACCCAGGTGTAATGCCTCCGTTTATGAAAAAAGGCAACTACTTTTTAACAACCGTGAAATTGTTAGATGTGTTTAAAAACCAAGCTGAAATGGAAGTTGCGCGTAATAAAGATTTACAAATAAAAATGGAAAAAGATTCTATTGAAAACATCCAAATATTAGCAAAAGAAGATAAAGAGCTTCAAGCATACTTTAAAAAGAACAATATAACTGGATTGCAAAAAACGGCTTTGGGTACTTATGTTCAAATTATACAACCCGGAACTGGAGCAATGATTGATACCTCTGTTGTTGTGGTAACGAATTATACTGGAAGTCTATTAAATGGAAAAAAATTCGATAGCAATACGGATTCTTCTTTCAAACATACAGAACCATTTAAAGTAAACATGACCAATGATTTCACTTTAGGATCACCAGTTATAAAAGGTTGGACAGATGGTTTGAAGCTTTTAAACAAAGGCGCAAAAGCGAAGTTTTATATCCCTTCTGTATTGGGTTATGGTAAACAAAAAGTAGGGGAGATGATTCCAGAGAATGCTATCCTTATGTTTGATATTGAAGTAGCAAACGTTTTATCTAAAGCTGAGGCTAAAGCACTGAATGAAAAGAATTTAAAAATAAAAAAAGCGATTGAAGAGAAATTTTACGATAGTTTGAAAAATACAAAAGGTAAACAACAGTAAAATAATATAAATTCTATTTAAAATGCCGTTCAACATTTGAACGGCATTTTAATTTTATGATGATTTATTAAGCGCATTAAAAATAGTTATGGCTTCTTTTGCTTCTTTTACATCATGCACGCGTAATATGCTCGCTCCGTTAATTAAAGCCAGTGTGTTTGCAACTGTAGTACCATTTAGCGCATGTTCGGGTGTGGTTGATAATGTTTTATAAATCATTCCTTTTCTTGAAACACCAACGAGGATAGGGCAGTCTAGCATTTTTAATGATAGCATTTCGCGCAATAAAGTGAAATTATGTTCTAGTGTTTTTCCAAATCCAAATCCGGGGTCAATGATAATGTCTTTGATGCCCGCGTTTCTACACGTTTCAATTTTTTTAATAAAAAACTGAATAACTTCAAGCGTAATATTCGTATATGTAGGATTCAATTGCATGGTTTCGGGCGTTCCTTGCATGTGCATACAAACGTAAGGCACGTGTAATTTGCCCACTGTTGGTATCATTTCATCATCTAAACTTCCTGCACTAATATCATTTACAATATCAGCACCTGATTCAACAGCTTGCGCTGCAACTTTACTGTAATACGTATCAATAGAAATTATTGTTTCAGGGAAGCTGGTCCTGATGGATTTTATAATCGGTATCACTCTATTCAATTCTTCATCCGCGTCAATTCGTTTGCTTCCAGGTTTTGTACTTTGTCCACCGATGTCTAAAATTGAAGCCCCATTCTGAACCATTTTTTCTGCCATCATCAATATTTCGGCATCTTTTTTATGTAAATGACCTTCAAAAAAAGAGTCTGGTGTAATGTTGATGATGCCCATTACAACTGGCGAATTCAGGTCAAGTATTTTTCCATTACAATTCAGTGTAAACATTGCTCGAGTAATTGTATTTTTGTTAAAAAATCAAAGATGCGAATAAAAGTTTGTATCTGTTAAAAGGGAGTTTTATATTCATATTTTAAATCTATTTGACTACATGATAACAACAATGGATCAATATAATCAGGCAATTGCTTCTTGTCGTGATATTTTCTTGAAAAAAACGATGGATTATGGCACTTCTTGGAGGGTATATCGTACCATTTCAATAGTAGATCAAATTTATATTAAAGCAAAAAGGGTAAGAACCATTCAGGAAAAAAAACAACAAAAAATTGAAGATGGCATTTTTAGTGAATTCCAAGGTATTCTTAATTATGCTATAATTGGATTAATTCAGTTAAAAATTGAAAACGATGATGTAGAGCAATTGTCAGTTGGTGAAGTGGAGGTTTTATACAATCAAGAATTTGAAAAGGCAAAGAAATTAATGATGGATAAAAACCATGATTATGGTGAAGCTTGGAGAGAAATGAGTCAAGAAAGTTATATAGATTTAATCTTGTCGAAAATTCTGCGCATAAAGCAAATATTATCCAACAACGGGATGACATTAATAAGTGAAGGAATAGACGCGAATTTTTTTGATATTTTAAATTATGCAGCTTTTGGATTAATTCAAATAAACGAAGGAAATCACACCAAATAAGTTTAAAAAAGAAAAGTACAAATTATGAATTCGATAAAAAAGCATCTTCCATTGATTGTTCGCATTTTAGTTTCAGCACTTTTTTTATTATCCGCTGTAGCAAAATCATTCCCAATTTGGGCGTTTGAAAAGCAGTTGGTAGACTTAGGAATTATTGATTGGTGTTATGCGCCACATTTGGCGAGATTAATCATTGCCCTTGAAACGGCTATAGCCATTGCTATTTTACAAAAAAATTATTTGAAGACTTTTGTTATTCCTGTAACTATAATTTTATTGATTGGTTTTTGTGCACATTTGGGTATTCAAATGGTGGAGCATGGCGCTATGAATGGGAATTGTGGTTGTTTTGGTCAGTTGATTCCTATGACACCACTTGAAGCTTTTATAAAAAATGTCATCACCATTTTGATGTTGGTTTATTTATACAGAAACGTAGAAAACAAGCCAAAAGGTGAAAATAAATTTGTGGTCATTTTATTTATATATTTTCTATCGGCCTTTTTAATGTTTTTCTTCTTTCCTTTCTGTCCGTGCAGCAAAACAAAAACACCAGAAATAATTGTACCTCAAATAATTTCAGATTCTACAACAACAGATAGTTTGAAAATAGACTCAGCAGAAGTTAAAGATACTTCCAAAGGCAAGGGAATAGAAATTGTAAAACAAAAAGATTCCGTTAAGAAAATAGAAGTTGATCTTGGGCCAACTAAAACCGTTTCTAAATTTGCCATCTACAATAATTTTAGTGGCAAGCAGGTGAATTTAGATGAAGGGAAAAAAATTGTTTGTTTATTTGTGCCAGGTTGCGACCACTGTAGAGATGCGGCGAAAGAACTTGCAATATTGAAAAAGAAATTCAATTTACCTCCAATTTATATTCTATTTATGGATGAAGAAACCTTTAAAATTCCGGAGTTTTTTACCGAAACGAAAAGTAATTTTCCATATTTTGTCATGAGCGATATACCTGCATTTTTTAAATTATTGGGAAATAAAGCAACCACACCAGGGATTAATTATTTATGGAACGGCAATATCATTAAAGCTTATCAGGGGGTTGAAGATCAGAAATTTAATGGTGCAGAATTGGTAAAAATCATTACATCCAATCAGAAATAGTATTTACAAAATTTATAAAAACCTTCATCTTCAACTAGAAATTCTTTAATTAATAAATTACGGAAATATTTTAGAGTAACTACAATACTTTAAATATACTAGAAGTGTTATTACTTTCCCTCCGCTTTTTACTTTATTAAGTCCTTTTTTAAAACAAAAAATGGGGTTTTGAAAGAAGTTTTGTTTAATTCCCCTTAGGAATCTCGTTAAGAATCAAGCTTGATACTTTACAAGCATCTATATCCATTTTACTCCTCATCATAATTGCATTGAAAATCAATACGATATATTGATTTGAAATCTATATTTTTTCTAATTTAACACGTGATTTTTATACATAAATAATTGAAAAAAAGTTAATTATAAATTTATAAAATTCAATATGTTTTTGGTGATTTTTGCCATAATACACTTTCATTAGGAAATTGATTTAAAATAATAAACAGTAGCACAATAAAAATAAAAATGCTGCGTTTATTGTTATGAATTAATCCGCGTTGTGATTTTTCAATGAATAATATATCCGATTTATTGTTTTATCAAACGCAAATATCTAAATCCTAATCTGAAAAACCCATGAAACCAATTTTTTACCCAAAAACTATACTCGTTAGTTTAGTTTTTTTTCTTTCTTTTTTCGCTGCTAATGCGAGAAATTATTACGTTAGCTCATCATATACAGGTAGCGTATCAAACGGAGGGCTTACAACTCCTTGGAAATCTTTAGCCAATGTTCAAAGTAACTTAGGAAGTATCGTCTCTGGCGATTCTGTTTTATTTAACAGTTCAGATCGATTTTCAGGAACACTTACTTTACAAAGCAAAACAGGCATATCATTTGGCGCTTATGGTACAGGTTCAGGACCTTTATTTTGGGGTACTGGGTCAGCAATTTCTTCATTGATTATCTTAAGAAATTGTAATAATGTTACTTTTAATAAATGGATTATATCTGATACGACGATTTCATTTACCGATAGAACAGCACAAGTAAAAATTGGAATAGTTTTCACGCTAGAAAGCAATACCATTAATACTACAATTAGAAATTGTAAAATGGATAGAATGGGTTATGGTGTTTATATCACTGAAACATCGACAGATAATACCATCGTTGGTTGTGATATTGGTAACTTAAGAATGATTAGAAACACACCAACATCTGTTAATCCTGATGATGATTATGGTGGAGTTCCAGTTCAGATTTCTAGTTCGAATAATTCAATTTTAAATAATTATTTCCACGACTGTTATGCCGTAAGTTACGATTATGGATATGATGGTGGTGGAGTTGAGTTTTTTGAAGAAGGTGTTGCAATTGAAAATAATATTGTAGCATATAATACCATGTATGATTGTAATGGATCTTTTGAATTTGGCAGTAACTCTGATGGTATTGCCAATAACCTTATCTCAAATAATAAAATTTATTACAATAAAATCATCAATTCGAGTTCTTTGTTTTATATAAATAACAATGGACAATACAAAACAGACGTTAGAAATTTACAATTCTATAATAATGTTATTATTCAAAATGTAGCTAGTCGTACAGGTGAAACTAAATTGGGTAGCATGGCTATAAATCAAGCAACCGCTGGAATTGTAGTAATGAAAAATAACGTTTTTCAAGTATCAAACGGTGCTAGTGTAATGAGAAGTGGTCAATGGACTGCAGGACAACTAGTTCATACTAACAATGTTTTTAAACTTTCTGGAGGTAGTGTGTTGAATTTTGCTTTAGATCCAACAGAAATACAAACGACTGCAAATTTTTGGAGTAACACTACAAATTCAAATCCAGTGAATTGGGATCTTCATCCTGCTACAAATAGTTTGCTCATTAATTTTGGTCAAAATGTAGGTCTTATTGCAGATATTGAATCAAATCCAATTTCGGGTTTGCCTGATGCTGGTGTTTATGAATTTGTTAATTCTACACCTATAACTCAACAACTTGTAGCTAGCTCTACTAATACAAATATTTCTTGTAATGGTGGCACTTCAACTATAGTTGTATCAGCAACAGGTGGAACTGCACCTTATACTGGTACTGGAACTTTTACAGTGGTTGCTGGAACTTATTCCTACATTGTAAATGATGCTGGTGGAAAAAGAGATACCGTTAGTGTTACAATAAATCAACCATCATTAATTACTGCAACAGTTACATCAGGAACAATAACAATACCTGGAGGATCAACTTCAGTATCTGTTACTAATGTATCTGGTGGAACAGGTAATACTTATACATTTAATATTGATGGAGGTGCATATCAATCAAACAATATATTCTCAGGCGTATTAGCAGGTAATCATACTATTAATATCAAAGACATTAATGGTTGTATAATTTCAAAAAGTTTTTTTATTAATGCCCCAGTAGTTTCAACTTTGACTGCCAATGCTGTTGCGGGTACAATATTATGTAATGGCGGTACAACAACAGTTACAGTTTCAGCAACAGGCGGCGTTAGTCCATTGAATGGAACTGGCACATTTACAGCTTCTGCGGGTTTAAATAGCTATACAGTTACTGACGCAGTTGGTACAACAGTTACAACTTCAGTAACAGTTTCTCAACCTACCGCAATATCATTATCATTGACATCAGGATCAATCATTGTAACTGGTGGAACAACATCAATCACTGCAACATCAACTGGTGGAACATCAGCTTATACATACAAATTAAATAACGGAACATACCAATCAAGCAATGTATTTACAACAGTAGCAGCTGGTACGCATACTGTTACTGTAAAAGATGCAAATGGTTGTACAAAATCAGGAACAATAACAATCAGTCAGCCATCATCATTATTGAGCGCAACTGCAACAGCAGGAACGATAGCTTGTAATG
>JAIYAN010000008.1 GCA_027489035.1 Chitinophagaceae bacterium | reverse complement strand
TTTTGGCGCCGGTTTCCAAGCCGGTGTCTACAAGAGGTTCAAAAAGTCAGAGCGAAAATGAGAACGAGAGCGAAAATTGACTTTTGACTTTTTTCATCATTCACATTCTGTTTCTCACTTTAATCAAAAAAACTTTGTGACTAGAAAAAAAAGTTTAAAACGCTGCGCTGGTTTAATAGTTTAATGGTTTAAGGTTGGAAGTATTTTTCAAATAAATGCTTCTTGGTTTTCAAAAAAACTTTGCGCCTTTGTGCCTTAGTGCCTTCGTGTTTCTAAGTTTTCGCGCCTTCGCGTTTCAACCCCTTTGCTTGAAACCAAACTTTAAGCCTCAAATTGTCCCAAACCTTGTCTAATTACCTGCCAATCATCGGTTGAGCAATCTACTATTGTAGAAGGTTCTGTTCCACCAATTCCGCCATCTACAATCAAATCAACTTTATTACCAATGTTCTGTTGTATGATTTCCGGATCGGTATAATCTTCAACAAATTCGCCAGGTAAAGAAGTGCTGATGATAGGATTTCCAAGTGCTTCTAAAATTTGCTTACAAATTTCATTGTTGGGAATTCGTATACCTATCGTAGACTTTTTGGTTTGTAATAACTTAGGCACCTGTTTGCTGGCAGGAAGTATAAAAGTAAATGGACCAGGCAAATGACTTTTTAATGTTCTAAATAAAGGCGTGTCTATATTTTTTGTAAAATCACTTAAATGGCTAAGGTCTTTGCAAATGAAAGAAAGTTGTGCTTTTAATGGGTTCAGATTTTTCAGTTGACAAATTTTTTCAATAGCAGCTGGCTGAAAAATATCGCACCCCAATCCATAAATCGTATCGGTCGGGTAAACGATAATACCACCAGATTTCAAACAATCTACAATTTGTTTGATTAAACGGGGTTGTGGGTTAACGGGATGTACATTTATAAGCATAACAACAAAATAATACAAATAAACTTCCTTTCCAATAATTTAGAACATTTATTAAACTACTTAACCTACTTTTGCGAAGTTTAAAATTAAAAAACTACACGTATGTCATTAATTACAGTTGGAACAATGGCTTTTGATGCTATTGAAACGCCTTTTGGAAAAGTAGATAAAATTGTTGGTGGATCTGCAACATATGTTGCTTATGCTGCAAGTAATTTTGTTACACCAATCAATCAAATTTCTATCATTGGATATGATTTTCCTACAGAAGAGTTGGAAGAAATGAAAAAGCGTGGCGTAAAAATTGATGGCGTAGAAATGGTTTCTGATAAAAAATCATTTTTCTGGAGCGGGAGATACCACATGGACATGAACTCTAGAGATACGTTGATTACTGATTTAAATGTATTGGAAGATTTTAACCCTATTGTTCCAGATAGTTATCAAGATAGCGAGTTTTTAATGTTGGGCAATTTGATGCCTAAATTACAATTGAGTGTTATCAAACAAATGAAAGTTCGTCCGAAACTAATTGTAATGGACACGATGAACTTTTGGATGGATATTGCATTAGAAGATTTAAAAATTGTGTTGAAAGAAGTAGATGTGTTATTGGTAAATGATGCAGAAGCAAGACAATTGAGTGGTGAAGTATCGTTGGTAAAAGCGGCCAATAAAATCATGGAAATGGGACCTCGTTTTTTAATCATCAAAAAAGGAGAACATGGCGCTTTATTGTTCCACGAAAATCATGTGTTTTTTGCACCAGCATTGCCATTAGAAGAAGTATTTGACCCAACAGGCGCTGGAGATACATTTGCTGGTGGCTTTATCGGACATTTGGCAAAAACCAAAGACATCAGTTTTGAAAATATGAAAACAGCTATTATTGTAGGAAGTGCACTAGCAAGTTTTTGCGTAGAGAAATTTGGTCCAGACCGCATGAAGGAAATTACAAAAGCCGATATCGATCAAAGAATAGCACAATTTGTAGATTTGGTAAGCTTTGATATAGATTTAGTTTAATTATGCCCGAAATCATCATACTTTTTTTTGCCTGCAGATATATTGGCAAACTTGCATTGCGTAAAGGAGTTTCTCCAATAAAATGGAAACTCATTACCATTTTATTGTTTCTCATTTTTGAAATGATCGGGATGAATATATACATGTACAACTTAGGCAATCCCAAATTAGAAACACTGCAGCAAAGCATTGAATTTTTAAAAGATCATTCAGCGGTTGTTTTTATAAATTTATTTATCGGATTTGGCGGCTTTTTATTGGTACGATTTTATTTGGAAAGAAAGGAAGATAAGGTAGAAGAGGTTTAGGAGGGGTTGAAAATTTTCAACCCTTACAGAGTTTGAGAGGTTTGTGATGTTTAAGAGGTTGGGGGATTTCGTCTGACGATCTATTTTCAACAACCATCAAAGGGGAAAGTTGTTCAAGAAGGGGTTGAATATTTTCAACCCTTACAAAAAGGTTGGGGATTTCGTTCCTTTCAAATTCAATTTCCTTATTCTTTATTCCTAGTTTCCTGTTTTTTAATTCCCCCGCTCTCTTTATTAATGATTTTTTTTCTTTTTCTTGGAAAGTGTTGACTATCATTAATCACTATGCTTAGGTCTAACATTCGATGGAGGTTTCCATAATCTGAAACAATTTTATTATAAATTTTTTCGATGCCTTTGCTATCAAGTTTGTCATGTTGAAGTGCTTCAAAAACAAATAAATCACAGGCGGCAGATTGAATCCAGTCTACATCTGTTTTGTAACCAATTGCAGCAATAGCTCCTGTTTTCTCCAAGAAACCTTTAATTATTTTCTTTTCAATCTTTAAAGTAGAGCAGGATCCAAAATAAATTACTTTACCAAAACACTTTCCTTCCAAAAAATCACCTAGTTCAGCAATAGTATATTTCTTTTTATTGCATAAAAAAATAGAGCCTTCCTCGCCGTGAAAAGCAAAATATAAAATAGGAAATTTATCACTTACTGATTTCAGTTTCCACTTTTCTAAAAAAAATTCAATTTCTTCCTTGGTTGCGCAATCATGGTATATGTAATCGCAATAATTTCTTTTTTCCAATAAATCCAAAATGGGTAATACGGTGGACTTATCTTGGATATTGTGATGGTCCCAAAGTCCTTCAAGACAATAGATTCCTTTTTTTCTGTTATTGGTGGGCATAAATATTGAATTGTAAAACAAAAAAAAGTAAAAAAATCATTTTAATCAAATAAAGTTAACATGAGATACATTTTTGGCAAGTAAAATTAAACGATACTAATTTTTAACTTGTATTTTTTAATCTTTATAAAACTTAATTAAAAATTTGGAATTTCGATTGTCTTAATTTCGATGGTTTTAAACTGGTGGTATTTTGGTTTCAGCATTTCAAAACGCTGAAAAAATTCACCTTCATCCCATGCAGACTTTAAGTGAAATTAAAAACCATGACACCGGTTAGAAACCATGACACCGGTTAGAAACCGGCGCCAATGTGTTATTTATTTTGCTGTAAATTATTTACCATCTTAAAAATTAAATCAAAATGCTTTTCTTTAATTTCTATTTGATACGAATATGTCTGGCTTTTATCAATTTGTGCATTAAACCAAAGTATAAAATTTCTTTTGGAGGAGTTTCCAGGACTACTATATACCACACCTTTTTCCCTTAATTTTTCTTTGACAATAGAGAATAAAATCAATCCATCAGTTACTGGTTTTTTTGTTTCAGTTTCGATGGCGTTAAGTTCGTATTGTTCCAACTTTATAAACGCATCAAAGATTTCACTGGTCAGTAAATAAAGTGATTTATTATTCGGCATTGTATCGATGTTTGAAATATTTTATTAGTGAGATTGCTTAAAATGAAATCAATGCATTATCCAAATAGCTTTTTCCAAAATGATTTCTTTTCAGGTTGCTTTTCATTGTCGTCAGACAATTCTTTATCTTCTTCGTTTGTTTGAAAAAAGTCATTAGAAACGTTTTCAAAATTTCTGATTTTTCTGCTGTAATTTACCCTTGCATCTCGATCTCTCATAAACATTCTTTGCATGTCTTCTTCATTAGTCTCAAATTTCATTACATTTTCAATAGAAATTCGGGAAGCAAACATATTAACATCATGGTTTGCCCCAATATAGGTGAAAGTCCAGTTTTTTGACTTGTATAATTCGATTATTTCTTTTATAGATTGAGCGGTATGTTCTTTGGAAGCATTTTCCTCACCATCTGTAAGTATAGTAACCAATACATTGTAATTTTTAGGATTTTCTTTTTCTATTATCCAATTTAAATTAAAAAATGAGGCACCCATTGCATCAAAAAGTGGTGTTCCACCGTTTGGTTGATAAGAACGCTCATCAATTTGATTCAGCAATTCTATTTTTGAATTTTCATGAATCTTTTTTATGCCAGAAGAATTAAAACTTACAAAACTTACTGTATGTTCTTGCTCAGGATATTCTAAGGCAACGCTTTTAATGGTTTGCACCACCTCGTTAAACCCATTCATAATTGTTTTTTTAATTGACTGCATTGAGCCGCTTTCATCGAGGATAATTAAATTGTACACTTTGTGTTTTGATTCCATGATTTTAATTTTTATGGTTTAAGATTTTTTTTTGAGGGTTTTAGATTAGGTGTAGCAACCTCTCCCATTAATTTTCGATAAGGCGTATCAACAATTTTTTTTGTAGAATCTTTTTCAATAGGTGAAGAAACATTCCCCATTAGCTTATGTTTAGGCGGGCAAACCGTTTTACTATTAAAAATAAAATATACAAAAACAGGGATTAAGAGTAATAATAAGGCTAACCATCTTACCGGTTTGAATTTTATTTTTTTTGCTTTTTTATTTAAAAGTTCAATTGTTGATTCGTGACTAGTATCAACCTGTGTACAATCAAACCTGCCACATACATGACCATTATTAAGCAGATAATTTTTAATTTCATCATTACCCATTTTTGTAAAATCAACCACTGTTAATTTACAAGTGTCGCAAAATCTTCCATTATCATTTGGTGTCATTTTGTTCCAATCCTCATTACATAAATTGGGAATTCTGATATCATTACTCATTTTTTAAAAATTTAATTTGATTAAAGTAAATGTATTTATAATATTTAAGCTGCTTAATTTTATTAATTATTTCACAAATCTTTAATTCCAATTTAGGTTTCTCTCCAATGCCTTCTTCAAATAAAATAGCCAAGCACTGATACTAAATAGCAGCCTATTCCATAATACTTAGTCATTTATTTTTTAAACTGATATTAATTTTTACTAAACAATTGTAAAAACACTTTTTCGGGATAGCCTCCTTCAAAAACATATTCCGTAACGGGGCATAACCAAAGTGTATGCTGAAAGGGTTTGTTGTCGTAAATCGATACGTTGTAATAGGCACCGTAATCTACAGGAGCGTGTCCGATTTTATCTAGCAACGCTTTATCCATTCCGATGCTTAGCTTATCCAACTGAATAGTATGATCTTCAAATGGCTTTGTACTCAGTTTTACAGTCGCCCTGCTTCCATTATTCGAAAGAAAATCAAGAAACCTATCGGAGCCATCTACCATGAGTAGATTTGCTTTGGTTCCAAGCCCTAAAGCCAGAAACTCTGGTAAATCGGCATACCATAGTCCATTTTCTTTGTAGAAGGATAATCTTTTCGTAATCGTTTTGGTTGTTGTTTTTTGCATATCGTTTTGTTTTGAATGCAAATTATAGCCGAGAAGGGCGGATTACAGAAAGTTACAAGGTTGTAAGAGGGGAAGAGCGGTTTAAATCGCTTCGCTGGTTTATTGTTTAATGCTGATATGTTTTCCATTTTGGGAATAATAAATAAGGAATTAAAAATAAGGAAGTGTAGAATACGTTCCCATATTTTACAAATACAATCGTAATATTAATTTTTATAGCGCACCGTTTTAACTGTGTGTGGAAGAATAAAATCTCACGTCAATGGTTTCAACCATTTTTATAAATATGTAATGGAAAAAAATGCGTTTTTAAAAACCATTAAAATGGTTGATTAAAAATCCAATATGTTCATAGCCCACGGTTTAAACCGTGGGTTAATGTAAATGTTCTAAACGTGCAATGGTTTCAACCATTTATATCTATTTTTTTATTTTTAAAATTCTACAAATAAATCCCTATGAAATTTAATAAATCCTTTATTTTTTAAACTTCAACTTTTGGTGGTCGAGAAAATAGATTAATCTGGCAGTAAGCTCGCGACCTTGTGGTTGAATGAATGTTTGTTGTATATTTTTTACATATCCCTTATACCGATTGCCATCTATATATGAGTCTTGAGGTAGCCAGTTTTTCCAACCTATTATAAAACGACTGCCATACATAAAATCCCAGGTGAAAAACATGTCGAGATTATAGGCATTATAGTTATTATCGTTGCCATCAATAAATGCCCTGTTTACCCAATAACCTTGATCGTCAACCGTATAGAATTTTTCATAATTGATTTTACTCCAATAATGTCTTGCCCTGATGGTCATGAAAATTCTTGAAGTAAAATTGATATTGCTAGATAGAACGGTAGTCCTTTCGTTTACTTTTCTCCAACCAATGATGGGATCGCCATTGGTTTCTCTTAAAAATGCAAAACCCACATTTCCTTGATCAAAACTTCCGGAAGCTTCTAGCGACATACTCAACCAATTGCTAAATCGATAACGCATATTGCATTGTCCTCTATATAGACTAGCATTCCTAAAAGCGGGTGTGAAAGCATAACCCAAATCAAGCCCGACAAAAAATCGTTTGCGGCTGTCTGAGCTTCCATTCGCGCCAAAATAATGCCAAGGCATCATACGTACCATTTTACCTGGTGTACGCAGTTCGAAATAATTATTTTGCCAAACGGGACTCGATTCATACATAAAAGTTAAGTCCCAGAAATTCTTGAAAAAATAAAAAGCACTGGCACTCATTTTTAATTCACTCCATTTAAATGGCGTATATAGATAGCTGTTACTAACTCCAAGCGAATATATATAAGTTAAAAAATGCTTGGTGGGGGTCAACTGTTTGTATGCAAATGTAGCATTGGTGGTAAATTCATTTGGTGCTTGGAGAAAGCCCAAATCATTGGGGTTATAATTTTCAGATTCGATGTTTTGATTTACATCAAATTGAAATTTTCCGCTAACTTTTTTAAAGCTCAATACACTGTTATATCCATCTTTCGAATTCTTTCCACTGATGTGGCTGTATCGCATTGTACCTCCAAGTGCATATACATTTTTTTTATCGAACAATGCAAAATCAAGGGCTGAAACATTGGCATCAGGAGCTATTCCATCTCTAATAACACTGGTGTTTGTAAAAGTAACCGAAGACCTTCCACTCAGCGCTTGGTCCAAAACTAATACATTATAATTGGTCATTGGGGCAGTTTGGATTTTTTCGGTTGCCTTGGTTTGTTTGTTTTTGATTGTTGCAAACATGGGTGCACTAACGGCATTGAATACCCCAATGCCGAGTTTATTTTTATTGCGCCCTGAAAACTTAATGGTATTGATAAGTTGTGAAACCCCTGGATTTTTAATCACTTCAATATTACTATCTGCTGCTGCCATTTGCTGAACACCGTAAAAACCTGTTGGGGTTAACCCAATTCTCCTGCTATAAAACAATCCTGCTTTGTTAAACAATTCGGTACCCTCTGTAAAGAAAGGTCTGTTTTCTTGAAAACGTACTTCGTATGGCGAGAGGTTAAGTATGGTGTTGTCTGATACCACTTGACCAAAATCTGGAACGAGCGTAGCATCCATTGTAAAACTTTCATTTATCCCCCATTTTACATCCATGCCTCCGTTTCTTAGCCAATCGTTTTGTCTTGCATTGCCGCTGGGTGTGCTTCTGTAACCTGTGCTTATGTATGGAAGAAAAGATAATCTAAGTGGTGGTTTGATTTGACTGATGCCTTCCAAATCTCCAAACTGATTAACCAATCCGGCAATATTAGGATCAATGGGATTCCAATAAGTGCTCTCGTTGTTTTTTCTAGAAAAACGATTGAAATTCACGCCCCATTTTTGAATATCTGCTTTGGAAAAACGTAGAGAAATGTAGGGAATTTTCATTTCGAGCTGCCATCCATCTTCTACAAATTTCACCTTGCTTTCCCAAACTGCATCCCAGCTGTAATCGCGTTGTGAGGCCAAAGAAATACGCACATCAGATTGTACATTTCTGCTGGTAACTACAAATTGAAAAGCATTTTGGTTGTCGTTGTAGGTATCTAATAAAACAGAAAAAAAATCTACATCCTGTCTTTGTTCATTGTCGCGCGCAGTCAATTGTTTTCTGATTTCATTGGGGTTGTCGAACAATTTTGCTGCCACATAAACGGCTTCATCATCATATAAAAACCAGACTTGGGTTTGTTTGGTTGCAGGTTTTCCAAAGTCGGGAGAATTGTTAATGAAACTATCTACAGGATTTACGAGAGTCCATTCAGCTTCATTGATTACGCCATCTATTTTTGGTGCTGTATTTATCCGTTGAGTGTGTAAAGTACGTTGGGCAAATGATTGTCCAGCAAATAAACAAATTGAAATCAACCATATTCTAATCATGCCGCAAAAATAGGTCAATATTTTTCTCGAATTATCATTAATCCTTCAATGTTGAATCATTATGTTGATTTTTAAAAAATACAATTAAACTTCACACAACAGATCTTCTTCTTCTAACACATCTTCAACAAGTAATGGGTTTTCAATTTCTCTAAATCGAGAAATAATAAAATGGAATTCTTCAAAAATTTTTATGTTACCCTTTATTGTATAATACCCCAATTCTCCAAAAATACCTTCCAGCGCCACGCCGTCTTCGTTACAATGTGTATCAAAATTTGGAATGACTCTTCTAATTCGGTAGATTTTTCCTTTTACGGGTAATTCGCTCATTTTCACATAAGCCAATATATCCCAATTGCTGTCGTTAATACAAACTACATAAGATCCTACTTGCATAAAATTTGATTTTACAGTTTATAAAATATTATTTAAACGAATTATTACTTCACTTTTTCATCTAAATCTGCAATTGTTTTTTTAAAATGATTGTCAATTATATGTAAACGGCCTTCGATTTTTTTCTTCAGTCATTACAAATGCTGAACAGGTATGTCTTAAACTGGGAATGATCTTTGGAAACCCATTGATTTTTTCATTACCACATCGCACTCCAAATCCGATAGCAATTAACCAAATCCGGTGTTTACAGTTGTAGCAAACTTTTTCATCTAGTGCAATGATGTTTTTATTTTTATCCATGATTTATATTTTTTAATTTGTTAGTGAAATATGTTTTAATCCATTTGGTATTACTTCGAACTAGAAATTATTTATTTTTCTTTTTATCATCTCTTTGGGGTTGTGGGATGTGAATTACAAAGCCCTGTCCTATCTTGTCTGTACTGTAAGGAAGATTTTTCAATCTTTCCGATAATTTCTCTCCTGCTGACATTGTCGATTTTTGATTTGTAGGCAATTCATTTTTCTTTTCAATATTTTCTTTTCTTTTTTTATTATTTGCGTTGTTCATTTCAATATTCTTTTTTAATGTTTTTAATAAAAGTCACTTCTATTAGGTTTTCGTTTTTGTTTGTTTGATCCTGATTCTTCTCCACAGAAATATTTGGATTTCTTGCAATTAATGTTGAACGTAAATACTCCAACATTTCCGAGTGAGTTACTGACAGCTTATTTTGCTGAGATTGATTTTTGTTTGTATTCATTATTTTAGGTTTAAATTTTGGATTTATTTTTTTGAATATTTATTACTAGAAATTATTTGTTATACTTTTTCTCATCTCTTATGGGATTTGATATGTGTATTACAAATCCCAGCCCTATCCTGTCTGTACTGTAAGGGAGATTTTTCAACCTTTCCCAAAATTTCTCTCCTGCTGACATTGTCGATTTTTGATTAGATGGCAATTCATTTTTCTTTTCAACATTTTCTTTTCTTTTTTTATTATTTGCGTTATTCATTTTAATATTCTTTTTTAATGTTTTTAATAAAAGTTACTTCTATTAGGTTTTCGTTTTTTTCTTCTTGAAAAGGATTCATCATCACCAATGAATTTGGATTGTTTTTGAAAAACTTCGAATGAAGCGATTGCATCATTTCTGAGTGCGTTAACGAATGAATCTGCTCTTGCTGTTGATTTTCGTTTGTATTTAATTGCTCTTTTTTTGTTTCTTTCTTGTTATTCATATTTTATGATTTTTTTGTTTCAATCCATTGTTTCAATTCTTCGATTCCTCCTTTTTTCTTACAATAGCCACAACCCCAGGAATGGTCTTCTGGACTAGAAGTAGAAATCATGATGTGATGTTGGCGTCCTGATGGACAATTGGCTTTCCAACTATGGGGTGATTGACCTTCCGGTTCGGGATAAAGATTTTGTTCGGTACAGTAAATGATCAACGGATGATTTTGGCCGATTTCTTTAATCTTATTATTTCTGTCATTCATTCTTTTGCTACCTAGTTTTTTGATTTCATCAAACTCGCTTTCTGTAATCAACTCACTTTTTTCAAACCAAGGATTTCCATGAAGGTTGCCACTGTAAGAAAACAAGTATGTGAGAAATTCTTTAAGTCCGCTGATTTCATTTTTTACAGGATTTTCTAGTTGAAAAACGATTGTTTTTTTAGTGTTGTTACTAGAACCAACTAAACAAACATCGATGCGTAAAATGCTGATTTCTGTTTTGGAAATGAAATGATAAAAAATAGATGTTTCAAAACAAGTAAAGCCCATAAAGTGCTCTTGATTGAAAGTGACGAAGTGTTTGTGTTCCATGATGCATAAATTTTTAAGGTTAAAAATGAATACAACAAGAAAAAATAATAAAGGGGAATTTTAGCGCTTTATTTTGGCTGAAGGCCCTCATCATTTTACCACCGCGGTCTCTCGACTCGGTTGGTTTCACTATTACGTGAATCTTGATGTGGGTACAAAAATAGGGAGAGGAGTTATTTATTCGAAAAATATTTTTGTTAATGATTTGTGATAGTTGGCAAGGCGATTAATTAAAAGATAAAAAATTGTAATGTTGTGTTTTAGTTTGATATTTTTGAAAAGATAAAAAAGAGCACATTGAAAAATATTATTTTATTAATCAGCTAAAACGGAGACTTAGACAATGATTAGATATTATTATTACACTTGGCAAAACAATTAAAAATTTAAACATGAAACTTAACATGCTTTTTTTACTGGCAACAATTCTTCTTTTTCAAAGTTGCACAAATTCAAATAAAGATAAACCGCAAACTGCAGGTACTTCTTCTACACGTTGCACCGGCAAAAAAAATTGCAACATTTGCACTGATTGTTCGAGATGTAAACATTGCCATGTAAATGGAGGAAGTTGTGGCGTTTGTAGATAATTTATTGAAGCTTATTCGTCTATGAAAAATCCAAACGAATATTTGAAAAAGATTTGTTTTTTTCTTAACATAATAAATTTGCTCGGCTTTTTTTCTTTTATAATTTTAGAGAAATTTTTTTTTATTTAAAACTTTTCAAAATGAAATTTAAAATCTTGTCATTATTATTTTTATTTTTTGCTTCAAAAGCTTTTTCTCAAGATCACAAAAATAGATGCAGTTTAAAAGTTGTTTCGGCAGAGCCTGTTGTTTGGAATGATAAACTCAAATATTATAAAGTAGTAATTTCCAATAAAAATAAGAAGGCAATGGATGCTTGTGAATGGACGGCAACTTTTTATGACAAGTTTGATAAGAACATAGGAGAAGCAATTGGCAAATGGTCGTCAGGCTCTATTATTGATCCAATTCAGCCAGGAGAAAAATTAACTGATAGAGAAACACCCAAAAATATTGGAGATGCTGATAGAATAGTTATTTCAATAAATAAAGTACATTTTTTTGATGGCACGGTATGTCCGTAACTTTAATTTATTTCAAAACATTTCTAATTAATCAAAACCAATATTTTGAGTTTAAAAAAACTATTTCACATTAGTTTATTTGTCTTTATTCCGGCTATCACTTTTTCACAAACCGGTACGCTTAAAACAAAGACTGGCTTTCTGTTATTTTATAATAAAAAGTCGCCTTGTTTTACAGTTAGAATGGATGAGCCAAATTCTGAAATACCTTACTGGGAAAAACCTAACATCGTCAGACTTTTAAAAGATGTAATGTATTTAACGGCTACTGACGACGAATCAATATCTTGTGAAACAGGCACTCCAGCTGAAAAATTATTTTGTTATCAAAATTGGGAAACCGATTATATTAACAAAACAATGAAGAAAAGCATTGAGCGTTCCGAATTTATAAATGACAATGCTAAATTAAATTTAAGTATAAAAAATTGTGTAACAAACGCATGGTATTATTCTGTAAAAATAAATGCAGAAGAAAATATTTACTTTTATTTTTTGGATATTTATTCAAACAATGGATTTGTAAGAATAACCTATACGGGTAATATAGAAAATGCCAGACTTTTTATCAAAGCAGTTTATAGCGGGATGCGATTTTTTAATAAAGAATTTGACATCAAACAATTGCAGAATAAGTTAAGGACTGATGATAATGATTATTAATAAACAATCTATCGTCTGATAACAACAAATCCTTTTTTATTCCTGAGGCTTTTGTTATTTTTTTGATTCTCTTTGTCCAGTTTTGCTTCATTCAATCATTCTATTCAAAATCACAACAATCATCTGCGTCAGCGTTTTTAAATTTTATTTTTTCCTTTAGGCAAATATTTTATATAAAAAATATAGATTTAAAATATCTATTTTTCATAAATTATAATCTACTTTTAAAAAGCTTAATTCTTAATATGGTGCAAAGGTTTAAAACAACGAAAAAAAACAATTCGGATTATAATGCTACAATCTATTTCAACAATAGAAGTATCAAAAAGTCTTTGAAATTATTGTTATTGATTACTTTTTTATTTTCATGCCAAGCCAAATCTCAAATTACTAATACGGGCAGTAAAATAAGTAGTATTGACGCCGATAAAATGTTGGCTCATCATAATAAGGTACGTTTGGAAGTAGGCGTGTCTGGTCTTCAATGGGATTCAAAGTTGGCTGCATACGCTCAACGTTGGGCAGATTACCTGGCAACAAATAACCATTGCAAAATAAAACATAGAGGTTCAAACGAGAAAGAGGGAGCTCAGTATGGAGAGAATATTTTTTGGGGTAGTTCAGCTAAGGCATATAGTCCGCTTGACGCTTCAACATCCTGGTATAGTGAAATAGAGAAATACACCTACGCGCAATTAAACGGCAACAATTGGTATCCAGCAGGGCATTATACCCAGATGGTATGGCGAAATACAACATTAATGGGAGCTGGCGTAGCCATTTGTCCTGATGGTGAGATTATAGTTGTTGCTAATTACAATCCGCCTGGAAATTATATGGGGGAATATCCTTATTGATGTTGATGGAAATAGATTTTTAGCGCTTAAACAAAAACAAAATGAAAGGTAAAAAAATTGCATTCGGACTACTTTTACTAATATGTGTAACTAGTCTTTCCTCTTGTGCACCAAAAGGTTATGAATCCCACGAGGCCGGCTTTTTTTCAGGTCTTTGGCATGGATTTATAATTGTGTTTTCCTTAATTGGTAAGCTATTTGGTGCTGATATTGGCATTTATGCAGAACATAATTCCGGCTTCTTTTACTGGTTAGGTTTTATTATTGGAATAGGCGGATTTGGTGGTGGTTCAGCATCTAGAAGATAGAACTAAGATTCATAAAAAATGCCTTGATAGATAAACTGTAATCAGGTGATTTTTGCTACTCCTGATTAACTGCTAACGGCCGAGTTTCTATGATACAGAAGGAAATACTCATTAATGTATTTGTATTTTCAATCCGTCAAAAGAATTATATTATTTTAATACCACATTTAGTTATAAAAAATAATATTTCATTATTTTTACTAATACTATCTTTTAAGTCTTACGCTTAAGAAGATTTTTTCAATATAACTTTATTCAACTTTATCTTATATGTCTAGTTTTATTTTGCCATTAACGATTGATTCGAGAAAGATTATTTTTTTGGATTTGGAGACTCGCGCATCTGATTACCTAATTAATATGGATGCCGATGAAGATGAATATATAATTGAAAGAGATTACTTAAACAGTAAATCTTTAATTTCTATATCTGATACTCACGAATTTCAATCACTATCTGAATATGAAGAAGACCATTTATTAGCTAATGTTTCTTTTGAACCGGAATTTAATTCTGAGAAAAATATGCTTTCTTTTGAGTTAAAGAAATTACCTTCTACTCCATCTGTTTTCTCAACTACCGGCCAAAACGATATTTTAGTTAAAAAACATGAAAAAACACTTGAAATTCGTTTGCTTAAACAAATGGCTCACAACTCAAATAAGATTGATCATTTATACGTGAGATTTTTTTATAAGTCGGATAATTATGTATATGAGGCTTTAATGCTTTTCCATTTTGTGGAAAAAACAGACATCAAATTTGTTGGATTGGATTTTGGATCTGAGGCTTCTCAAATGATTGAGGGGCAGTATGATCCGAATTTCCAAGCACAAATATTTCAACAGCTTACAAAGATATTTACAGATATTAAGTCAAATAACATTAAAGCTGAAGAATTTGAAAGTAATTATTGCAGACAATATGAGAGTGAAAATTTGTATAAATCTGCGTTTTTCATAAAAAAATCAATAAAAGTATCCGAAAAAGCTGCAAAGTTTGATCAAAATAATTTTATCCTACCAAAAGACAGCATAAAATTTATAACTAAGTCAGCTGATGAAACACCTGATTTTTTTAAAGATTGGATGCAAGTCCCCAATTTAAAATTAATCCATAATCACACCAATGTAACGAGTCAAATTTGCATAAAAATTGAGCTATTGGATACAGTATTAGACATAGATTTTATTTCTATAAAAAGGAGCGTATATAAACGCTTGATTGCAGAAATGATTGAGTCTTATTTAAAAAAGCATATTCATAAAGATATCTATTTAAACTTTACTGTGCTTGTTCCTAATATTTATTCCATAACAGAGATTATGGATACAAAGAACATTATCAGAAATATTTGTAGAGATTTTAATAAAGATAATCATAGACCAATACTAGGATTAGAGATTTCGAGCATTTCTGAAAGCGATGCATCATTTTACGGATTTTCATCAAACTTAAAATTATTAGCAGGCGATTTTTATATTACGATTGATTGTGGAAAAGGAACAACTGATTTCTCATTGATTAAAATCGATGAGGAAGATGAAAGTATTATGACTCCAATTTATAGAGGAGGTTTTGCCGGAGCAGGAAACTTAGTGAATTATGCTTTTTTGGAAGCCCTTATTTATTATATACGTCATGAAACAAACAAAGGCATAGTAAGTGAAGACAAGTTAAAAAAGTATTTTGAAGAAATATTTAATGTTAAAAAACATGATAACAGAGCATATTTAAAGGAGATTCTTTATGCAATAACAGAAAAATGTAAAAAAAACTATAACCCATTACTAACTGAAGATGTCGTAATCTCTCAATGGAGTGAAGTTAAATCAGGGGCTTATGATTTTACTAGATGGCTTGAATGCTTGAGAGATGATGATCCAGAAACTGATTATTTCTTTTCTCTCCTTTTACGCCAGATTGAAAATATATATGATTGGAATAATTACATACAATCAGCGGTTAATGAAATAGCGAAAAATGTTGTAGAAAGCATGCAAAATGTTACTAACTATTTACAACAAAATAGATCAAAATGTGCTGGAATAATTTTAACCGGAAGGGCTTTTCATTTTAAGCCATTACAGGATGCCGTAATTAGACAAATCACTTTAATGAAAGGATTGAAAAATCAGCAATTAATAATTGATACAGAAGGTATAGATAAAAAGAATATTTGTTTACAAGGCATTTTTACTAGAAATATTAAGCTGTTTGCCGATGTTGCTTCAACCCCTATTGAAGTTGCCAAAGGTTCATTAAGAAGAATAAAAAAATCAGAAGTAACAGAGGGGACAATAAAAAAGAAATTGCTACAACTTAAGGAAATGTTTATTTCTCCGAGTTTAATCACCATGGGAAATTCAGATTTTAACAGTGTGCAGATTACGCAAACTAATTTTGCTGATACACAATTTCTTTCAGGTGGTTTGATTTACTCTCCTTCAGATCCGAGCCATTTTAATTCCGGCCACGTTATTAATACTAGAAAGGGATATTTCATCATTGCAAAAAATCTTCGCGGAGAAAGGCAAATTCTTGAATTAAAAGTAAATAATTTAAACCCTGCATTATTACATCTAAAGAATTTCGCAATAAAATCTCTTTTTCCCGGAATAGTTGAAACTGAATTGATCGAATCATTAGAAAATTAAATTTTAAAAAATGAAAAACAAAACTAAAATAGGATTTTTATTGATTGTGTTATTTCTAGCATTTTCAGTAGAAGGCTACACACAAGAAAAATCTTTCTTGGGTAAAACACAAAATGAACAGAGATATACTTTCATAAAATTAGAAAACAAGCCAAAATATCGAATTGAAAAAGCTGGTCCTGAAACTATCATTGACTCATTGAAATTGACAGACACTTCAAGACTTAGTAAAAATAAATTAATTAAGGAGATGTATCAATCTTCCTACGACTCAAATAATGTCACACTATTTATTTTAGAACAAATAAAAGAAGTGACAAAAAATTTTGTAATTATTATAAAAGCAAAAAGAAAATTATTTAATGCAGAAAAACTGGAATTTTATTTAGAGTCAACAAGTTTAGAACAAGGCTTGATTGTATATGGCGATTCATTAGGAGACTCACACATAATTGATGGTGATTATAACTGTCAAAAAGAAAAGAAAAAAATAACTGTTAAAAATGGTAAGATTGAAAAAATTTCAGATATAATTGACAACCCCCCCCCTTCTGATATCGATTATCTAAAATGGATTTTATTTATAACAAATTTCATTTTAATTGTTATAATATTTTTTGTGTATTTCTCCTATAAAAATAGGAATAATAAAAAGGCTACAACAGAAAATCAAATTGATAATCAAGTAGAAAATGAGGAAGAAAAGAAACCAAGTGAAAATGATGTATTAGTTAAAAAGATTAAAGAGATTTTTAAAATTGATGAGAGCAGGAAAGATTTAATAAAACAAATAAATGAAAAAATCTCCGCTGATATAGTTAAGGCAAAAAGTGATAAAGAGCACGAGCTTATTAATAATTTAAAAAACAAATATGGTTTAAAACAAAATCAAGAAAATGACCTTAAAAAAATAGTTGAGAGTATTATTCAAAATAAATTAAAAAGTCAAAAAGAGGAACTCGAACAATTAAAAGTTGTTATAGAAAATGAAACAAGTAAATTAAATACACAGATAGCAACATACAAAGAAAATAATAATACACTAGACAAGGAATTAAAAGAATCGAATAAAACTAATGAAGCTTTATCACAAGAATTAAATAATTTAAAAGCTGAAAATTCCGAAAGAATAAAAATAGCAAGCACGATTAACCAAATTTTCTTAGAGTATTTAAAGGAATTAAACAAAGAAGGAGTTACGGAAGAAGAAAAACCCAAAATAGCAGTAGAGTATTTACTTAAAATTTCTTTACACCAAGTAAGTTTTTATAGAACAATTGAGGGAAGAAATACTAAAGATGATGAAATGAATCTTCAATTATTACTTGGAGAAAAGCCTTCAGGTATTTCAAAGGTATCAATCAATTCAACACCTAACGAAAGTGATGCACTAACCAGGTCAATAATTCTACTACTAAAACAAAATAATATTAGCATATTAGACGGAGTGTTAGTAAGAGGTAAAAAGATATCCGATTAGATATGAAAAAATACAGTTCAATAATTCTAGTGGCTATAACATTAATAGCATTGGGTGTACTATATTATTTTCAGCATAGTTACCCTATGCAGTTTTTATTTTTAACCACTATTATATTATCTGTTTCTTATTTTTTTATCAATAATGTTTCGATAGCACCTGGAGGAGTCAAAAATGAAAGAAACATTAGTTTATTGCGGCAATCAAGGCCATTTGCAGTTGGCTGTCTTCTTTTAGTATTTTTTGTTTCAATACTTACAATACGAAGATATCAATTGCCATCAGAAGATGCTCCATATTTCAACAACACAAGCTATCATGGTATTAAAAATAAAGGAATTGCCTTTAAAGACAACTTAGTTTTATTTGATGAAGAAAACAAAAAATCTGGAATTTGGCCATCCGATACCGGAACATTTTCAATTCTTCATCTGTCTGATTCTCGATTCCGAATGGAGTTCAAACATTTTTTAACGCCTGTTTTTTGCAAAGAAGGGAAATCTACATTTTTATTAAATCCCATTTTCAATACACCTGTAGGAAATGATTTTTCAATAAACGACAATTACACATCATTAACATGGTCTGATTTTGAAAATCATGACCCAGATAACAGCATTGATCCGGAATATAGTTTCAAACTAACTTTCAAAACAAGAAATAGAGCGTTGCTTCGCGAATTGGGCGAAGAGGATAACGCTTCTTTTACCACCTCTATTTCTTTACCCAAAAAAGAAATAAAAAGAGGTATGTTATTAAGGGCATTGATTTCTGAAATGAAATCGGAGAAATCAGATTCATCAGATTTTAATGATTTAATTGTAAAATGGATTGAGTCTAAGTCTCCCAATGTTTATTTGCTGAATGTTAAAAATGGATCTGCAAATGGAATGCAGTTAAGTTTTTTCGCATCTTCAGAATTCTTTTTGCCTGAAAAGCATATGGAGGTTAAAAGCAGAAATTCAATCTTATCTATTAATGATTATAATGTTGAATTTAATGGAATAGATAACGATGAAAATTACAAACATTTTTTTGTAGGATTTTCCAATGCCAATAAGCTTTTGGGATTACAGAAAACAAAAGACCAAAACGAAATTAACAACCTTGAAGAAAACACTTGCCTCTTAACTTTTGATTATCCTTCTTATTATTCATTAGAATCAAATGTCAATCGAAATAGCATAATTGGAAATGGTGAGATTCGATTTTTAAAAAATAATTTTGGTTCTGGAGATTCTTTAATGAGAGCTGAAGAAGGTTTCTTCTTTCATGATAATGTAAAAACAAATGCCAATACTGCAGTTGATGCCTATATCAGTTACTTTATCGGAAAACCCGGAGATTCATTAAAGTATAAATTAGTCAATTTTTCAAGCAATACTGGCTTTAAAAACGCATGGTTTAATGAAAATGGACAAAATGAATTTGTTTTGAATTCAGCAGGAGATTTAAAGTGGCTCTTTGAAATAAAAGATTTTTCTGAAAGTGGCTTTTCTTATAACAAGCTATTAATTTACCTGGGTATCATAATGTTTTTCTTTATCACGCTTGTGATATTTTTTCCATCATTATTGTTAAGAAGAATTGAGGTACCTATATTATTGATTGCTTACACACTTTTGGTTTTTCGATTTGTATTACTATGGCGAATTGCTACATTTCCACCAATGAATGAAATAAGTGGGTCTGAATTTGATACACTTCGTCAATTTGATTTCAAATTATTTGGTTTAGGATTGCCATTGCCATTTACTTTAATAATCTCTGTTTTATTGGTTGCGATTTTAATGTTTTTTAGGTTTAAGGATTGGAATTTCAACGAATTATTTAATAAGATTGACATCCGAAGTAATAAAAAACTAATGCCAGTATATTTTCATGTTGGCGTTTTAGTTTTCGGTTTTTTATTTAAAATTTCAGGCAATGATTTCTTAATAAGAATTGGTGTTATTTTGATACCAATTGTCAGTTATTTTTTCTTCTCAGGGAAAGTTATAGAAAATGGTCAAAAGTTTGAACATGTAGAAATAAAAACAAGAATCAGGCCTCTAAAATTCCTAATAGATTTATTTAAATATTGGATTGAAACTCCGATTTTTTTCTTGTCGTTAAGTACTTTCATTTTTTTATTGATGTTTGACAAAGGTTTTTCATTGATATTTCTTTTCTATTTATTATTAAAAAATGTTTTCGTTAATTTTTCAAGGTATAATAGGAGTTCTAGAAATGAAAATTTTGTTGGATTGATTTTTAAACCGACTAATTATTGGATATATGGATTATTGTCTTTTATTCTTTATTTGATTATCGTTTATGATAAAGGTTTTTTTAGTGGATTGTTATCAAATATTAATTATTTGATTTGTTTCTTTGCTGTTTCAGCAATTTTCGCAACCTACCTAATTACCTCTTCTAAACCGATTAAAAAAATAGTTACGAGTATTTGTATATTAATTATCGTTTTTTCTCTTGTATTTCCTAAAACTATTTCTGGCATTGTAGAAAGCAACCTAAAGAATACCATTTACAGAACTAAAATATTTACAGAAAGTGTCGAATCGATTTTGATGAATTTTGAATACAATTCGAGTGAAGAAAAGAAACTTATTGAAACGGCTCAGAACCATTGGTATATTGAAAACTATATTAACAATCCTAATTCGGATAACTATGCTTTAATTAAACTTAGACCGCATTTTAATACAGCAGTGAATTATAGTACTCAAACCCGGGATGTAGTTTTACCCAGATATGTAATATCCGAATTTGGATCCCTAATGATGGCTCTATGTATTATTATATTGGCTATTCCAATGTTGCTGTTTTTTTTAAATTTCAGAATTACGCCAAAAGTTATTAATTCTCAAAAATTAATTTCAATCAACAAAGGAAGTTATGTTGGTTTGAGCGCACTTATCCTATTATTTACTATTGGCTTGTTTGTTTGGTTAACCTCAACCAATAGAATTGTCTTTTTTGGTCAAGATTTTCCATTCATTAGTTTAACAAGTAAATTAAGTGTTTTATTTCCTTTGCTTTTATTGGTAATTGTCTTATCTCAACAACCGGAAGAAAGAGTGCATAATCAAGTTGAATGGAAACCACTTTTTTTTAGAATTTTGTTTTTCGGGGTAATAACATTTGTTTTTATATGGAGCTCTAAAAATGAACATCAATTCACTAAATTCGATGATAAGCATTTTAAACCAGAATTTAATGATATAAAACAAAGAGTTAAGGAAGTAAATAAAGTTTTAGACAGCATACAAGATGTAAAATTCAAAGATAAATTCAAGCTTGATGAATTCAGTAACACAAATGATATCATAGATCAAAATGCCATAACTTATATTTTTTCCAAATTAAAATCAACAAGTTCATATACTTCATTGATCACATCAGACAATAAGTTTTTTTCTGATATTATGGGAAAACTTCAAGATAATTTTAGAATGGGATTCAGAAGTAGTAGCCCTATATATATATTATTTGACGATGTCAATAATAAATATCAACTGGCTTTTAATAACACTTTACATATTGAAGAGCCGCCTTATGATGTTAAAAACGATTGGAAAGGAAGTGTAGTTTCTGATTCTAAATCACCCGGAAATAATTTGTCAGAAATAAAATATGTAAATAGCTCTCAGGAAAATCCAGATGCAGTTAAATTTATAATGATTCCATCCTCTTATACAGGAGATACATCTGCAGTGGGTATTCTTAATTTTGGCGACATAAAAAATCCAAATAATTCATTTTCTGTTTTTCATAATGATGGAGACACTAAAACAATTGTAGATTATGAACTTGGTAAAATTCCAATCAGGAATTTGAAGATGAAATTATCAGATGTATTTATAAACAGAACATTCAATAATAGTTTTACAATTTCAAAAAATGAAAGGGTGATGTCTTTGAATGAAGACTATGGAATTAATTATTTTGCCAAAAATTACATAATAAATGGCAGACAACGATTTGTTTATCCATTGGGTGCAGCTTTTCCATGGATTAGTAATTGGACAGACGAACAAAAACAACTTAATAAGAATAATAAAAAGAACGATACTTTATTTATTGATTTTAACCTTACAGAAAAAGTTAATCAGGAATTGATGACTTTGAAAAAAGTACAACTTATAGACGGTATGGCATTTTCTGTAATAGCAGCAGATGGAGATGGAAGAATAAGATTAATGTCAGATTATTGCAAACAAAGAAAAATTATCAATCCAAATAATACCCAGCAAATAGCCCAGCAGAAAAATGAGGAATATTTTATTGTTAACTCAAAACGAGAGTCTATCCAATGGGGCAACAAAAATTTGATTCAAATGGATTTGGGACCTGGGTCTTCAATGAAGCCAGTAATCGCTGCTGCTGTCGCTTCTGAAGTAAATGCCGGCTGGGAGAATTTATCATTAAATAAAAATAGCCAAGTAGTAGTTAAACCTGGGATTAATTATTATGCCGGTTGCAGAATTCACCCAGTTAATAGAAATAAAGGCTGGAGAGAAAAACATTCAGATGCACAAAGAAATTATGTTGATTACCTTGCTTTTTCTGACAATATGTACCATTCAATTTTAATGTTTATGGGTTCATATGAAAGATCTGATTTTGGTATCGATGGAAATGTTCCTTCTTTAACCTATAAAATATTAAAGAGCTACCCTGAGGACAGTTTAAGTCTTTTTCCTGAAATGAGAATTAATGGAAACGGTTCTAATTTTTATTTCAATTCAATAAACAAATCTTATGAAAATTGGCCGGTATATTCAAAGCTTTATGGTGCTGATTCTAACAATATTTCATTTTTTGGATCAGAGAATTCAATATTAAAAGATGCACTATATAAAAATATAAATTTAAAAATTAACTATGATGAAAGGGGGACTTCTCAAAAAATAAAAAGTGCATATTCTTCTGAACCTATAAATAACTCTGTAACAACACTTAATCCATTGGCTTATCCTGATTTTTCATTTTTTCCTCTTGAAGAAATGCGAATGACCAAATCAGAAATGAAAAATTACCTTTTTCAGAAAAAATTCATAAATCCTGTTAGAGGAAGTGCCCCTTATCAAGTGACTCCATATAAAATGGCTGAAATCTTTGGAAACTTAGCCAATCAAAATATCAATTATAGTTTAAGTATTTCGAAATCGAACTTTAACCAGAAACCTTATCGTCGTTGGTCAGTTGATAATTCATGGTTAGGAAATAGTTTCGATGACTTTTTAAAAAATCAGATATTTACCGGAATGGGAAAGGTATTCTCAGAACAATATGGTGGTACAGGAAAAGATGTTTATAAGAAGAATATAAGTAATGGCTACTTTTTATATGGAAAAACAGGTACAACTGGAAGTAGCGATAGCATAAATTATAAAAGGCTAGCAATAATAATTTCTAAGAACGACCTTACCCAAACAATCTCAAATGACAACAAATATTTTGTAGTTTATTTTAACATTGAAAAAGCAGCATATGAGCATTCAGAAGGCTGGTATTGGAAATATTTTAAAAACATTACTGAGCTCGTGATTAACTCTGATTCATTTAAAGAATATATGAAGTAAAATCAAAACGTTGTGGTCTGGAGAAAATTTAAAAATATGTCGTGTTTAAAAATATTAACCAATGAAATTAAATCAATTATTTTCCTGTAAATGAAAAAACTATTTTATTTTGATGGTCTTAAAATTTTTATAATTACCTTAATTATAATTGTTTTATTGTCAATCTTTTTTAAAGAAAAAAAACATGAATCAATCCAGATTCCTGCACCAAAGCTAGAATTAGAAACGATTGACATCAAATTAGATTCTATGAAATCTTTATTAAAAGAATTTGATGCAACAGCTAAAGATTCTTTGATTAATAATTATTATTCTTTTCACATTAATAATGTACCAACCCAATACCTAGGTCGATTTGGAATTTCTGATTCTTTAAAACCATTTTTTAAAGGTGATTCAACTAAGGCTTTATATTATAATGAAAACTCTGGAATTCATTATGCTGTTTTAAATTTTTATACAAAAGGAACTGATACATTAATACAAGTACCAATAGATCTTTTATTTCCGTTAATAGAAAATGTGATTAAAAAATAAAGAATGAGATTAAATAGTAAAAAAACACTGATATTTTTAAATGTGGTTTCTGGAATGCGTCCTGCATTAAAGAAATATCAAAACGAAAAAGAGAGAAACAGTTTTCTTTCAATTTATAAAGATATTAATACACGCAGTCAAGAAATTGACAGAATAATACAGTCGGCTCATTTTTCATCATTAGAATTAAAGCAGATTAATAAAGAAGTTAATCGCTGGCCTTGGAAAAAAATTCGTCTCATTTTTTTCTTAGGTATCTTATCTGCTTTAGTCGCATCTTATGTTTATTTTCTTTCTCTGCCTAGAGTATATAAAATATCGAAAGAGACTAAAATTTTTAAAGACTCAACATTAAAGATAGACACATTACTACCCTTTGATTTTTCTGATAATTCTGGAGCATTTATAAAATCTAATGATTCTAAAAACACTGTATTAGAATCTAATTTTACCAAATGGCTATTCAATAACGCAGAGAAATATTACATAGACACAAATTGCTTCATTCAAAATAAACAAGATTTTGATTTATATCAAAAAACATTCTTATCATTTCAAGGTACTACTGAATATGACGATTTGAAGTGTAATGACAAAAAAGCTATTGTTTTTTTGTTGCAATCCTTGCCTCCAGATTATAAATTCCAATTTCATCCAACTTCATTTACTTGCATTAAGAATTTTGTTGTTATAAGAAATTCAAATAAAACTGTTTTGCTGGTTAACGTAGGAAATAAAAAGGATTCGAAATTTAATGAAGGGTACTCTATATCTTATAACAATGTTACAAATCCAATATTTATTAAATCCCTTTTTAAAAACAATATATATGGCGACAGTTTTCCTTCTTTTGTTTGGTTCAAAATAGATTCTACATCAAGTGGTGATGTAAATGTATCCTTAATAAATGATTCAAGTGAAATTGTAGCATCAAATAAAATTGATTCAAATCTCATGTATGACGAATACAAGACTCAAAAACTAAAATTAACATTAAGCTGTCCATGATAAATAAAGTAATATTTCTGGTGTTTTTTTTATTTCTTCAATTTGTTTCAAATTGCCAAACTGTATACACTTTATTTGACAACAATAATATATCAATTAAAGCATCGTCTTCAACTTCAATTAATTGTAGCAACACGAAATTCAATTTAACTGGTATTGGAAATAGAGAAAACAAGTTTTATTCTTTCTATTGGAACATACCTTATAAAAAATGCGATGGGTTATGGACAAAAAAAAGAATTGAGTTTAGATTACCTCCAGGGAATAAAAATATTACCAAAGAAGTAATAATTGAAGGAACTTTAATAATAGGACAATACAAGGAGCCCAATGTAACTCCAAATTATGAAACTATTGAATTACCAAACGTAAGTATATCTCCTATAAATGCAGAGATATATCAAAATGAATCTTTTTCGTTTAATGCATCTCTCTTTGGTCCCAACAGTAATTTGTCAGAAATTATTTGGGAAGATAAAAATGGAAAAGAAGTTTCAAGAGGACGTGAATTTGAATTTTCTCCCAATGGAAGAGAGGGCAAATGTCAGTTTTTTGTTTATAGTAGGTATAAAGGTATTTCCTCTGTCGTAAAAAAAACGATATCCATTTTAGTGAAACCAATTCCAACTCCATATATAAAATCAACGAGCCCATTACCAATCAAGGAGGGCGAATCTGTTGAGTTAAAAGCGTTCATCAAAGACTTTGATAAATCAAAAACATGGAAATGGACCTCATTCACAAACGGAGTTAAAACTAATTTTTCTGCGTATGGACCATCTATCACCGTGTCTCCCAATGGCACAACAAACTATGTGGTTGAAGCAGTATTTAGCAACAACAACAGTAAAGTATCTGCGCCTATCACTGTTAGTGTAATTCCTGCACCAATTCCACCAACCCCACCTATTCCTTTTTCTGCCAATAAAACAATAAAAGAAGGTGATTCTATTTTACTTTCTATTAATACTTCTAATTTTCCTTCAGGAACAAAAGTTATATGGGAGGACGTTGATCGAAAAAAAATCATTGAAGATAATGGGAGTAGCGTGATAGTAAAGCCCAGAAAAACGACAACCTATAAAGTATATACCATATTAACAACAGGAAAAATTACTAAGAGGTCTGAAGAAAAATCAATAAAAATCGAAGTTATTGAATTGGCTCGTGCACCAGAACAAATTACTGGAGATATGATTTTTTGTGAGGGCACAAAACCAACTACAACTACATTAAAAATCATTGGTGGAAAACTAGGAAGCAATTCTAAAGTATGGAAATGGTATAAAGGCAAATGTAATTCAGGCGAATTTATGAGCAAAGGAGAAAAGATTATCCTCCCCTTACCGTCTAAAACGACTATTTATTCTGTATCACCAGAAAATGATCCCGGAGCGTGTAAAGAATTTACAATTGTAATCAATCAAAACCCAATACTACCCAATAAAATTTCCGTTTCATCTGATAAAATATGTCCTGGTGAAGCAATTACACTAAATATCTCCGGAGGACAAAACAATGAAGGAACAAAAACCATTTGGTCTTTCAAACAAGAAAGTAAAACCTCCTATATTAAAATTGGCGAAGGCACAGAAATTACACATAAGCCAGTTGAGTCTGGATTATATTCAGTTGAGTCTGTAAATAAATGTAAATCATTACCTCAGTCAAATTATGTACCAATAATCGTAAATGATATAACTTATAGTTATGGCTATATTTCTGATGAAAAAAATAAATCAGGAAAAAACATTCACGAACTCGATGTTTATTACGGCAAACTTTCAGGTGACGGAGATTGGTATTGGTATGCAGATGGTTATGGTCAAAAATTACTGCATAAAGGCAAAGAATTTACCTTAAAAGACAAGTCTGTTAAAACTATTTATTTGAGAGCTGAAAATTCATGCAATACTAAGGATATTCTTTCTCAGTATATAGATTGGACAAAACCAAAATATCAATTTGGTTTTTTAAATGTTGGAATTGTAGGAACCACAATGACCGATTATCAAAATCTATATCTAGCTATTGGTTCACAATCATTTTATGGAAAGATAAAATATAGTCTAAATAACAATAAGCTATTCAACTTCAAATACGAGTGTAACGATACTAAAATCTTAAACTACCCTGCAAACACAAACACTTATTATAGTTTTAATAATGAGGCACAAATAACGAGAAACTCACTGGTTTTGGGATTTATGTTTCCTAAAAGTTCAAAACATTTTAAGTTTTATTCTGGTGTAGGATATTCACAAAGGCTATCTTATTGGGGTATAAATGTTTATCAATATTATTCTGATGCATTCCTTTATCAATCATGGGCAAAAAGTTCAACACAAAGTATGAGTGGCCCTGAAGTCGAGGCAGGAATTTTTTTTAGGCTCGGAAAGATTAATTTTGCTGGAGGGATAAATGTAATGAGTTCTCAAAATAAAACATTTATTGATGCAAGTTTTGGAATTGGTTTTTGTTTTAGAGATAGGGTAAAATAATAAATACAATTTTTAAGCTGAGGTATAAAAAATGAAAAAAATGAAAAAATTTCTTGTTTATTTAGTTTTATTTGTTTGCATAGTGTTATCGTGCACAAAAGAATTGCAAAATCCTAATGGGGCTGGCAATAAAGTAGAGCTTACAACCTCTGTAATTAGAAATATCGCAAGTGATACAGCAATGGGTGGAGGAATTATTTTAAAAGATGGTCAAGAAACCATTACGAGTAGGGGAATTTGCTGGAGCACTCAAACAAATCCAACAATATCAAGCTCAAGAACAAATAATGGAAGCGGGTTGGGAACTTTTAATAGTAAGCTTGTAAACTTAGTACCGAATACCAATTATTTTGTAAGAGCTTACGCCAAAAATGTACACGGTACTATTTATGGTAATGAAGTAGTTTTCAGAACATTAGCCTCAGTTCCTACAATTACAACTCAAACTACAACATCCATTTCGTATACTTCAGCAATAATAGGAGGTGTAATTAATTCAAATGGTGGGTCTCCTATAATTCAAAGTGGCGTTTGCTATTCAAGTAATTTCCGATTGCCAGATACAACCAATTCAACAAGAATTTCAAGTAATGCTCAATCGGGTACATTCTCTTTTAATGTTTCTGGGCTTGCTTCAGGAACAAAGTATTACGTAAGAGCTTATGCAAGAAATGGAATTGGATTTGTTTATGCAAATAATGTAGATTCTTTTACTACTCGGATTGTAAACCCTCCAACATTAACTATAGTTTGTCCTTCATCAATTGCCATTACACAAACAACAATCTCATTAAGTGCTAATGTTACAAATAATGGTGGAGCATCTCTTATTCAAACTGGATTCATTTATAGTACAAGCCCAACATTATCAAATCCCATAACAGTAAATATTACACCAGTTTCTGCTTCTTTTACTGGAACAATAACAGGCTTGATACCTAACACTACTTATTATATAAAAAGTTTTGCAAAAAACAGCAGTAATGTCAATTTTGGCTATAGCAGTAGCTTTTGTGCAGCAACTACATTACCGGTAAATCCCCCTACAGTATCAAATGTTTGCACGGCAAGTTCAATAACAACCAATTCAGCAATTGTTTCAGGAAATGTTACTAATGATGGTGGTGCTCCAATTGCACAGCTTGGTATTTGCTATAGCTCATCTACCACACTTCCTACTGTTGGAGGAGTTGGTTCCAACATAATGTCTGCACCTACTTTAGGCCTTGGCCTTTTCTCAGTAAATTTAACAGGATTAAATTATTCAACCTCTTATTATTTCAGAACATTTGCTAAAAACACTGTAAATGGTACGTATAGTTATGGAACACCATTATGTTCATTTACTACAAATGTTCCTTCTCTACCTTTAGTTTCTAATGTATGTTCACCTAACGCACTTACAAGTACAACAGCCTCTATTTCGGGTAATATTACAGATAATGGCGGAGCTCCTATTACTGCTGCCGGAATTTGTTATAGTTCAACTACTACACTTCCATCTGTAGGAGGAGCAGGTTCATTAACTGCAGCTGCAAGTACTTTAGGAACAGGCGTTTTTACTTCTAATCTTTCAGGATTAACGCCAGGTACAGTTTATTATTACAGAGCTTATGCAAGAAATAGCTCAAGTTCGACTTATAGATATGGTACACCTACATGTAATTTTACTACTCCATTATTAGTTTCGGTTACAACTACATGTCCCACATCTAGCCAAATTTCTGGTACTGCTGCAGTTGTAGGGGGAGTAGTATCAGGGAGCACAACAGGCCAAAGAGGTATATGTTATAGTACAACAACTTCAGCGCCAACAACCTCAAATTCAATATTTTATATTGGATCTGGCGTCGGTTCTTTTTCATCAACACTTAATGGATTATCACCTTGTACTACTTATTATATCAGGGCCTTTTCAATAAATAGCAGTACAGGACAACCCGTTTATGGTCAAACTTGTACAGTAACAACATCATCATCTTTAACGTCGCCTATATTAACATCTCCAGCTAATGCGGCTAATTTAAATAGTGCAAGTGCAATCATTTGGTTTACTTGGAATTCAGTCTCTTGTGCAACAAGTTATAGAATTCAAATATCAAGAAGTTCAACTTTTGCTTACGCATCAACCTATACATTAAATACATGTGGAGGTTCTCAATATCCTCAGGGAAATACAATAAACCAGGCAACGGTTACATCTCCAACTCAATTTTGTATAAATTCTGGAGGAAGCACTCAAAATGGAGTTTGGTATTGGAGGGTACAGGCAATAAATGGTGCTACAATGGGCCCTTGGTCAACGGTTAGATATTATAGGTACACCTGGTAACATAACTAAAATACAAAAACATGAAACTAAAAACTTTACTTTTTTAGTTTCTATTTTATTTTTTAAAGTTGTTCTTTAAAATAAAGATAAACCTCAAACTGCGGTGTTTGTTTGTTATGTTGCCCCTGCAAAAAAAACTGCAATGTTTGCAAAGATTGTTCAAAATGTAAGCATTGCTAATCTCAAGAAGAATCAAAACGAAAAAGCTATTTATTACGTCAACAATTATTAAGAGATAGTAATATTTAAAAAGAGCTAAACAATTTAAAATCTCAAAATATTATTCCTTACGAATGTAACAATTGTTCCTTCCCGTTAAAAAAACAAAAGCGAAGCAATTTTCACTCATTCCTCATATTTTTAGCTATAGTAATTCCTTTTGTTGTTTTACAACAACTAAATGAAAACATTGTTATTTTATTTCCATTATTAATAATTAGTTTGATTACTTACTTAATTCTCATTTCAATTTTACCCAAAAATATTATTTTTGAACAATTAGAATGTAGTGATTGTAAAACAAAATATTTTGTTTCAAAAGAAAAATATAATAATTAAAACTAGAATTTACCTTATCAATAGTTTATTGTGACTTGGTTCTATTTTAGAAATCCTGTAGAAGTTAGCTTCAAAATAATTTTTTAAGATACAGATGTGTCAACTATTACGAATAAAAGTACTCACCGCACCTAACCTAGTATTGAAATAATCTGTATTAAACATTCTATTTAATTATAATAATTCTAACTTTATAAATATTTAGAAATTTTAAATAATATTTCATCATTTTGTATTTCATAGTCATCTTTAAATATCTTGGCTAATCTAATCATACGAAAATCATACGAAATAATTTTTCAAAAAATCAAATCAAATGAAAAAAATAGCCGTAGTCTTAATTTCTCTGTTTTTTGTTAATGTAATGCAAGCTCAGAAAAAAGCGGTTACTGAAACTGGTGAAGAAGTAAATCTATATGATGATGGTTCGTGGAAATATGTGAACGAAGACCAATTATTAGAGAAAGAAATCTCAACCAATACAATCAATTTTAAAAAAGATAAAGAATCAATTTTTTTATTAAAAAGCAAAAAATTAAATGTTGGAGTTTGGTTAAACCCAAAATTATGGTCATTCGAAAAGTCTACTAATAATTCAGATGCAGAGTATAGTCTTCATTTGAAAGGCGCAGATTTGTATGGAATGATTATATCTGAAAAGATTGAAATTCCACTTGAAACATTAAAATCTCTTGCTGTTAAAAATGCAATGGATGCAGCTCCTGACATGAAAATTGTAAAAGAAGAATATAGAATAGTTAATGGGATAAAAGTACTTCTTCTTCAAATGAATGGTACTATGCAAGGAGTCAAATTTACCTATTATGGTTACTACTTTTCAAATACTAATGGATCTGTTCAATTCGTAACTTATACTTCAAAAAAATTATTTGAGAGTTATAAACCGAAGATGGAATCACTATTGAATGGTATTGTTGAAATTAACTAAACACATTACTTTGTACTTGTTATTTTAACTAGCATTACATAAAACTTTCATTCATAAAACAATGGAAAAAAAGCAAATCTTGTTACTTGTTTTTGTGTTTACATTTTCAATCCTTAAGGCTCAGAGCCCGGGCGGAGTTTCTACTAACCTAACGCTTTGGTTAAAAGCCAACACACAACCTGCCAATCTTCAGTATAATGCTTCCAATCAAGTATCGCAATGGAACAGCGAAACAGGAACATTCAGTGTAAGCCAGGCTAATGCTAGTCAGCAGCCTATTTTTGGAAGTATTAGTGCAGCCAATGCCGATTTCAATTTCAATCCTTTTATACAATTCACAGCGGCCAATTCTACGGCTTTGGTCAATAGCACCATCACACCGAATCTTTTGGGCACAGCTGGAACCGTGATTTTGGCCACCAACAAGAACGAACCTGCAGGACAGGGATCTATGTTTACCTATCGCTCGAATGTTAATTACAGATATCAGATTAAACCAAGTTTTCGCGCACAAAACGGCGCCAATGGTATTGGCTCAAAATTTGAATTGAATGTGGCTTCAAATCCTAATTTGACAGGGACTGTTTTTAATTATACAGAATCTGATGCTTTTCTGTTGTCTATGTCTGGAACGGGTTTGAGTTCCAAGGCACGTCGCAACGCCACTGATTGCGGACCTTCAACAGGGAACACCAGCACCTTTTTTCCTTCTGTGGGAGCAGGACTTTCCTTAGGAGCCAATGGAGGTACTTCAGAATATAATAACCATGCACTTGGTGAAGTGATTATTTACGATCGTACATTAACCGCAGCAGAACTCAATCGTGTTGAATCTTATTTGGCTATCAAATATGGCGTCAGCTTTGATGAAATTCCAACTTCCCCAATCAAAAACAACTACTTGGCTTCTAACGGTACGGTTATATGGGATAAAACCATCAATAATGGATTTAACGAAAACATCACCGGTGTTGGAAGAGATGATGCCTCAGCACTTTTACAAAAACAGTCGCACAGCGTGAATATTAATTCACCTGTTTTTGTTTTTAATGGATCTACCGCAGGTGTTTTTCCTGTGATGAATGATTCCAACAACACTTCATTTAATGCAGATGTATCTTTTCTGGTAACAGGAGAAAATAAATTAACCACGTCGCTTGATCAATGTACCAATAACGGATATATTTCACGAATGGCGAGAACTTGGAAAGTACAGAAAACGGGGACTGTGGATTCTGTAACCATTGCTTTCCTGAAAGACTCACTACCAGCATGTACTCAATCTATTTTGCTCTCCGCAAATCCTAATTTTCCTGCTACTTCAACACAAGTCATTAAATTAATAACTGGAATAAAATATAAGTATGCCACAGTTTATCTGAATAATGCAGATTATTTCAGTTTCGGGTCGGATTCCATCCGCAAAATTATTTTTGATACAGTGAAGACTTGCTTTGGAAGTACTGTGAATTTCTCGGTGAATCCAATGCAACCATGCATGAGCTATGCCTGGTATGATGCACCTAGCGGAGGCAATCTATTGGGAACAGGTGCTAGCTTTACTATGACCAGCCTTCAAAGCAATGATAGCAGTTTTTATCTTGAAACCAGTGGTCCAGGTAATTGTATTGCAAGCATTCGCGCTACTGCTACCATAATCAAAAGATTTGTATCCACACCAACAGCGGAAGGTGATAGTGTTTGTGCGGGACAATCAGCGTCATTGACTGTTGTTAATCCACAAACCGGTTTCGTGTATAACTGGTATGTTGCCCCGATCGGAGGAAGCATAGTGGCAACAGGTACCACCATTAACACCACTAATATCAGCAACAATAGCATTTATTATCTTTTAGCCGATAGCTCGGGTTGTAATAGTATTGCTGTTCCAGTATCTGTTATCCTTTATAATACAGAAACACCCAGCGTAAACAATCCCATATTTACTTGTGTGAATAACACAGCCAATCTACAAGTGCAAAACCCTGTAACAGGTTCCACTTACAATTGGTATAATGCCCCCAATGCTGGAACTTTATTAGGAACTGCTGTTAGCTATACTACCGGTTCAATAACTGCTCCCACTACCTATTATTTGGAAGCCGTGAACAGCAATGGATGTGCTGGGATACGCGTTCCAGTTAGTGTTGATTTATTTCCTTCCCCTGCTGCACCCAATGTGATTACACCCGTGGTTATTTGTGCAAATAGCAGTACACAAGTAGAGGTACAGAATCCAACAGCAGGATATAGTTATAACTGGTACGGTGCTTCATCTGGAGGCAATATATTGGGAACCGGTACAACATACAGTACCGGTAACATCAGCACCAATAGCACATTTTATGTGGAAGCAGTAAGCGCAGATGGTTGTATTAGTTTGATACGTGGGGCAGTGAATGTGCAAATAAATCCAGTACCCGTAGCACCTACCACCAATGCACCTGTGTATGTTTGCAGTAGCGAGACAGCAAACCTTAGCGTTACCAATCCTAATGCATCTTATACATATAATTGGTATGATGCGTCGAGTGCTGGTACATTGCTAGCAACAGGAACTTCATACACCACTAATGCGATTTCAGGGAATACAAATTTCTATGTCACTGCTACCAATACCACAGGATGTGAAGGTTCACCCGCAATCGTATCCGTTCAACTCTGGCCGCTTCTTCCTACACCAGTAGTACAAGTAACCGATATTTCCATCAACTCACTCAGTTTTTCATGGGCCTCAGTATCTGGAGCTTCCGGATATATGGTATCTTCAGACGGTATCAATTATGGTCCACCAAGTTCAGGAACCACCGGCACAACGCATGTAGTAACTGGACTTTCACCAGATACCTATGTGACCTTGTTCGTGAAGGCCTTACATCCATTGGATTGTAGAATATCCTTACCCGGTAGCGTTACGGGACATACTTGGCTAGAGCAGACAGATGTATATGTGCCAAGTGCGTTTACACCTAATGGTGATGGGCTGAATGATGTGTTGCGTGTGTTAGGAACAAACATTCGCAGTGTTGATTTTTTAGTTTACAACCGATGGGGACAGAAAATATTTGAGAGTCGTGATCAGCGCAAAGGCTGGAATGGAAAATACAAGTTTAAGGAACAGCCTGGCATGACTTATACATATTATGTACGTGCTGTGCTGCTAGATGGAAAGGTTATTGTGAAGAAGGGGAATACGATATTGTTGAGGTAGTGAAGGGGGAAATTTGTGCAATTGATAATATTAACTAACGGAGATGATTAGGTCATGTTTGGCTGGAGTGCTAAATTAAAACCTTAAGAATCGAACTGATAAAATCAAATTTTGATCTATGGGACTATTTGACAAACAATTTGGAAACAAAAAGAAAAATATTTTTGATCAGATTTCAGAACTATTAACAGGAAAGGGGATAAAGTTTAACCGGCCACCTTATGACAATGCTTTATTTCAATTTGAGGCAGATGTTGATGAGAGAGTAATTCATTGTGTACTAGTGTGCGATATTAATGTTTCTCTTTTGACATTTGTAGCATACTTGCAAAATCCTATTCCTAAAGATAAGTTCCCAGAGATTTTAGAATTTATAACAAGAATAAACAGAGATATTTGGTATGGTTCTTTTCAAATTAATTTTGAAGGAGATGCTGTTGGTTATGTAAGATGTAAAACAACTTTACCAATTGACAATGCCATAGTTTCTTACGAACAGCTAGAAAGATTATGTTTTAATAACTTACTGCATGTAAATAATTATCAAAATGGTTTTTCACAAATTCTTACTAAAAATGTTTCTCCAAAAAATGCTTTGGAAGAAATAAGATTGGCGATTAAACATCAGTTGTGATCGTAACCAAAATAAAATGACAAAAATGGAAATAAACTTGATAAAGTAATAAACTAAACAATCTATAAATCAATTGGTAGAAAAAAGAATTATGGATTCGTAAATTTCTTTATAAATAAAAGATAAAAAATTGTAATATTGTTTTTTACTTTGATATTTTTGATAAGATAAAAAAGAGCAAAATGAAAAATATTATTCTATTATTAATTTCTAGTTCAATCATTTTATTAAGCAGTTGCAAAAAAAACACAGCTGCAATAGAATATTATGTGAAATACGAAGTTAATAGCTCGACTATTTATACTGGAAGAAAATTAGAAGTTCTATTCCGTTCAGACAACAATCAAATAATTAAGGATACAATAAACGCTCGAAGTCCATGGGAAATGACAATTGGACCAGTTAATAGAGGTTTTAATGCAAATATTCAAGTTAATGAATTAGTAGATAATTATGGACATTTAACTTTACAGTCGCAAATTTCAATAAGCAAAAACTCAAGTGCCTTCGCATTAAAAGCATCTGATAATTCAAGCACCCCAAGAACTTCTGTGCAGATTGATTATTCTATTAACTACTGATTATTTTATTATAATCAAAAACTATCAGGCTTCCATTTAATCATCTTATCAATCTCAACCCGCTTGTTTTTAATTTCTGTATCAACTTTCGTTTTGAAATAAGTGCACTCATACATATCAATTAATTTACCATCTTCTATTTCAATGATAAGGTCCATATAATTTCCGGAGTTATTGCCAACAAAAGAAAAACCTTTGCATTAATAATTACAAATCACTGAATCACAAAAACCTTTTGTTGAGTTTAAACATGTATCGCCGGATTCAATAAATTCATTAAAAGCGTGTCCCAATTTATTGATGAAAATATCTTTATCCATGTCTTGATATTCAAGCGTGTCATCAAGTAAGGTATCTACCATTTCAATATCGAGTTGTTCTATAAAGTGAACAACCGCCTGCGCCTGCGTTTTTAATTTAGTATTATTATTCATTGATGATTTAATCTTTTTAAAATTGAGATATTAGGTAACAGGAATTTATATCAAACTAAATTATTTTAAAAATAATAAAAATCACAACAGCAGTATCAACCCCTAATAAAATCCACAATAATAAATTACTATTTATATTTTTATTGTTTATTTCTTTTAAATAGGCTTTCGATGAATTACAAAGATTTATATCTCCCATCGAGTCTGTATCTGAATCGTATATTTCTGTAACTACTTTTCTAAAATGTTTTCTTCACAATCTTGTAATGCAAAAAGAAATTGCTATGCAGGCTTTAGTAAAGACTAAAAACTTTAAATAAATATTTTGTGAACTTGAGGCCAAGCACAAATATTAATTCAATCAGAAAATACTTCCACAGTGGCAATCCAAAAACTAAGGTTGTTGAAATGATTGTGTAGGCAAGAAGGCTTACTAATATTGAGAGAATGAATTTGTGTATCATCTGAATTTTATTTGGTTTAAAATTTAATCTACGTTCCAAGTGTTCATTGGGTCACCTTCAAAAGCATCGTCAATAGCATCGTCGCTCCAACCATTATACCAACCATATTTTTCGCCACTACTCCCATAGTCATCATCATCGTCATCATCATCGAAATGTGTTTCTGTTTCTATTTCAATTTTTTCCATTTTAAAACATCTAACTTGTTCGGCCAAATCAGACAGTTTAAATACCGGAATAAATTTTTTAATTTCATCAATGGAATCATCAGAAATAACAAAGTGATCTAAATTGATGAGACACCAGTTGATATAACCTATGTCTTCACCTATAACCTCAAGAATTGTTTTTCCTGTATGTTTTCCGAAAGAGAATCTATCGTTGATGCTGTATAATTTCATTTTGTTTAATTTATAGTTTGATTAAGCTGCCACTCTTTGTGTGTAAAAATTTTTAGATTTCTTTCTAATTTGTTTGTAAGGTTCTTTCGCACGATAGCATGTTATCACGCAGTCCCTTCTTGTAACAACTACAGTGTTTTTCAATTTTCCTTTTTCTTTTTCAAATTCATCTGGGATTCTGTTTTCACCCAAGATGTGAAATTCAAGTTCCTGCTTTTGGATGATTTCTCCATACGCCAAGGCAAGCGATAGCCTGTCATTGTTGATGCCTCTTTGAGATGCTCTTTCCAAAGAATGTTATGAGTGTTCAAACTTAAATTTCTGAACCATACCGGCTTTGTCTGTTGCATAAAAATTGAATTTTTTTAGATTTTCCATTAGTTTTTATTTTGGTTTGATTAATAATCTGATACAAACTTAAAATGCAATAGTTCGGTATATCAGGAATGAAAATTATTTTATTTACCTAATATTTTTTCTAAATTTGTCATTTCAATACGAATATCTTGACTAACAGTTCACTCAAAGCGGAATGATATGCCAGTAAATAAAAATGCAGTAATCAGGTACAGAATTATAGACAATTGCCTTAGAAACAGGGCAAGAAAATGGACTTGGAAAGACATCCTAGATGAAGTAAATAATGAATTAGACAAAGAGGGAATATCACCAATTGGTAAAACTACATTGTTTGAAGATTTGAAGGATATAGAATTTAGAGTGTATAGTTCTGATATTGAAAAGCATTTCGGCCACAATAAAAAAATTGTTTATTACAGATATGCTGACCCAGATTATTCAATAAATAAACAACCATTAAGTGAAAATGAGGCAAACCAAATTAAATCTGCGATTCAGATATTATCTCGTTTTAAAGGTATGCCTCAATTTGAATGGGTTAATGAATTAGTACCGATGCTTGAAACTCGACTAAATTTAAAATCTCAGGAACACAATATCATTTCCTTTGACAGTAACGAAGATTATCAAGGTAAAGAGCATATAAGTGTATTCTTCAATGCCATTCTTTATAAACGAGTATTAAAAATTTCTTATCAGAATTTCAAGAGTGAATTTCCGGTTGACTACATTTTTCACCCATACCATCTAAAACAATATAACTCAAGATGGTTTGTGTTTGGCTTCAATCCAGAAGTAAATTATTCTATTCAAAATTTAGCGCTAGACAGAATTGTAGCAATAGAAGAAATAACAGACGTGTATATTAGTAATCAAATCGATTGGGATGATTATTTTTCTGACATAATTGGTGTAACTAAAACCAATGCAGACTTAACTGAAATTAAGTTGTTGATAAAAGACCAAGAACAGGCTTCTTACATCAAAACAAAACCCATTCATCAGTCTCAAAAAATCATAAAAAAAACAGATTTAGGTTTTGAAACTAGTATTAAAGTAGTGCCCAATTATGAGCTTCATAAAATATTACTTTCATTTGGTTCTAGAATTAAAATATTGGCTCCATCAGACTTAGCGAATAAATTAAAAAACACCATTGAGGAAATGAAGTTGAATTATGATAATTAAAAACTGTTTTCATATTCTGATTTAAAATAATTAATTTTATTTTAATCGGTTCAGTTAGAGTGAACTATTGAGAAATACATTTGTTTTGTTCTTTGAAAATCTGCTGTAAACTATTGATTTTGCCAACTGTATTCGGTTGGTGTTCCGGAGTTTCTCCGGGATGAACGTTAGTAACGTTATGTGTTATTTATAACCCTTGACATATCTTAAATTATTTATTTATAATAGTATATAATAACTAAATAAAAACCCTAGATGCAAGGGGGCATATATAAAGAATATCATCAGCAGATTTTCAAGAACATTTTTTATATGAAAACAGCAGACAACATAAAATCAGAAATAAGAAAACTTTTTAAAGAGCTGTACGCTAAAGAAGATCTATTATTTCTTTTGAATAAAGTTAAACCACTGATATACGGAGAAAATGCTTATCCTTTTAGCATAAATCAACTTACTTGGTATTATAACACTCAAAGTCAATCTAAGCGTTATCTTGAATTTACCATTAAAAAAAAGTCGGGTAAAAATAGGAATATTCATGCGCCAGTTGCAGGATTGAAAGCAATTCAAAAATGTTTGGCATACATTTTAGATTGTGTGTATGACCCTCATGAGTCAGCATATGGTTTTAAGTCGGGCGTTTCCATCGTTGATAATGCATCAAAGCATGTTTGCAGTAGATATGTTTACAACATTGATTTGAAAGATTTTTTTCCTTCGATTGATCAGGCTAGAATTTGGAAATGCCTTCAAATAAAACCATTTTTTTTAAATAATACTGAAATAAAGACAAGCATTGTAACTGGAAAGGAAAATTCATATGAGGTATTAAATAAACCGAATGATAGTATATTAAGTATAATAGCGAGTAGTTTAGTTATTAAAATAAAATATGACGGTTTAAAATTTGTCAATGGTACCTGGAAAACACTTAATCACAAAGGAAAAGAAATTTCTTATAAAATAACTGTCGATAATCAAAAAAGAGATTCCGGAAAATTAGACGTGTTTCCAAATAATATAAATGAAAAGATTAAAATTGGAGAACTTAATAAAATAAACGAATCCGACATTTCAGATTTAGTTGAATTAATAAAAACTCACCAACAAGAAATCATTAATAAAATTCCCCCCACAACAGTTGCCAACATAATTGCAGCATTGTGTTGTACAGAGATGACTGTTGAGCGAAAAAACGAATTTGATGAGTGGATAGAACTTAAAAAAAATGTGTTGCCACAAGGAGCACCTACATCTCCAATCATTACAAACATTATTTGCAAACGTCTGGACATTAGATTAACGGGTTTGGCAAAAAGATTTGGGTTAAAATACTCAAGATATGCGGATGACATTACGTTCAGTTCTGAACATAATGTGTATCAAAAAGAAGGAGATTTTAATAAAGAATTGGAAAGGATAATTCTAAGTCAAGGCTTTAATATTAAAGAATCAAAAACCAGGTTACAAAAAGAAGGACATAGACAAGAGGTCACAGGTTTATTGGTAAATAAAAAAGTGAATGTTCAAAAAAGATATATCAAGCAGCTAAGGACTTGGATTTATTTACTTGAAAAATATGACTATGCACAGGCTCATCAGATTTTCCTACAACATTATTTAAACGACAGGGGTAATGTGAAGAAAGAAACAGTTAGAATAGAAAATGTGATTATGGGAAAGTTAGAATATTTGAAAATGGTTCGGGGCGAAAATAGCTCTGTATATCAGGTATTGTATAAAAGATTCACTCTTTTTATGGAAAAGTATAACCCTGTTCAATTAACTCAACCGCAAATTTACAAGAGCATTAGAATTATAAATGAATCACAAATAAAGCCAATCACCTATCCTGAAATTTTAGATAGTATATTTGAAAAAGGGTTAGACGAAGCAATGAAAAAAATAAATTCATAAATTGTATAAAACACTTCAAATGTCTTACAAAAAAGAAAGTTTAGAGAATTTACTTGTATTGATTGAAGATATTTGTTCCAGTGAGGAAAATCTGTGGTTCAAAAATAAATTAACGTATAAAAAACCGAATTTAAACAATTCAAACGATGACGAGAAGATTTCAGAAATTTATGAATTTTGTATTAATGAAATACTTTTAGAACAAGCTAATCAGTTCTATCGTGATTTAAAATACACTGAAATTAAAGATATTTTGATTAGCGATTTTGTTAGGATGGAGAAATTTAAAAGACAGGATAATTTTGAAGATTTTAGTCTTGCAGCCAATCAACAAATTGAATGTATTGTAAATCATCTTTGTACACACGATCTAGATTTTTGCAATTATATCATTATCAATAAAAATTCCCACGCTTATTACATAAAAGAAAAATCTCACAAATTATGGGAGCTGATTTTGACAAATTTTAAGAATGAAGAAGATGCAGATAAACTCTTTCAGAAGCCGTTATTAGAATGGGATTTTCTTAAAAGAGTAAAGGCTGTTTTATATTATTTTCATTACAATAAAAATATAATTTATCAAAGTGATTTTAATAATTTTTACAAACAACTAGAAGAAATATATCAATATAGAAATAAAAATCATAGAGGTGGAATGCAATTTGAATGGCAGAAAAAAATCACCGACAAAGTAGATGAAAACAAGTATCGTTATTACTTCCGTTTTATGTTTTATTTGGAAAATTTTGTGTCTAAGTTGTAATTACATTAAAACAGAACTATCATATGAGTAAACCAAATATAGAGGAAATACTAGGAAAGCAAATTAGTGAACACTATTGCATATCCCGTACAAATACTAATACCGAATTAATTGGTATAAAAATTGATCCTTATGGAAGATTATTTGTCAACCGTGAGTTTGAAATTCATATCAAATTCGATGAAGAGTTGCATGAAAATAATAAAATCATTAAACTTTTTTTTGAGGGACGCATCAAGTCTGAGTATATGAGAATTTATTTATCAAATAAGGAATTCAAGATGTATCCAAAAACATATGGAGTTAACAAAATCAGTGATTTAGAATTGGCTATGGAATATTATTCACTATTTGTAAAAACTTATACCTCATTAATAGATTTTTATAAGTATAGTAAACTTTAAAAGATTTTAATACACTCTGGTCATTTTCATATTTATTTATGTTTAACTGTTGAACTTAAAGTGAATGACTCAATGGCCAAATTAATATCTGTGCTCATTTCAATTTTTCCGTTATATCGAAATTCAACTGCAGTATCGTTTTCATCAACGATTTCAACTAAATCAGAAGTGGGAACTTCGATTGATTTCATTATGAAATTGTAATCATCTAGCATATTTATTGTAAAAGAACCTGAATTATAATTTTCTTTTAAATCATTTATTCCATTTAATGTCATTGTGAAATATAGGATATTACCTCTGTACAAAGTTTTTAATTTTGCCGATGCGTTTGGCTTAAGGTATGATAAGCTAGCTGTTCCAAGTGATTTTTGTTTGGCCTTGGATACTTCAAGTTTTCTTATTTTATTTGATTTCAAATTGGCTAATTCAGTCAACTCATTGTCCACAATTTTGTAAATTTTATTATCGTATACAAAAGTGTTTTCAGCTACTTGTGTTGTTTTATTTTCTGTACAGGAGTAAAACATTACAAGTAAACATAGAATGCTCATTTTGATTTTCATAAATTTTAATTTAATTATATAGAATAATGCATAAAGTATTGCAATATATTTAGCAATATAACAATAAAATTGTATTCAAGATGATATAATTTAAACGACTACTATTTTTTGCGGCCAACTCCCATACCTTCAAGAACATCAAACAATATGACTATATAAAACTTTGTTTTTGTAGATTGTGCGGATGTCATATTTTAAAAATTTAACAACAGCTTGGTCTTTCCTATCAACATCATTTTCGTTCAAATCAAATTCAAAAATCAATTCAAGTAACCAAATCGTATCCTCCTCCTACTCCCTTAATTTAATTCTTAAATTGTAAATACATTACAATATCATACATTAAGTTTGCTTTCCATTTCAAATTACCAAATAAAATCAGATACCATGGCCATTAAAATTCTATTTACTGCAGATAATCATTTCGGTATTTCCTATATTTCTTTTCCTAAAGCCAAACAGGAGTTGCTAGAAGAACGTATAAATGCTTTTAAAAGAATGGTGGATTATGCCAATGCCAATGAAATGAATTATTTCATTATTGGTGGTGATCTTTTTGATAAGACAAGTATTGCTGAAAAAAATATAAAAGAAATCGCAGCTATTTTGAAGGAATTCAATGGCGATATGGTGGTCATTATTCCGGGTAATCATGATTTTTATGAAAATACAGATAAAACATTATGGTCAAAATTCAATGCTTGTGTAGACCCTGAGAAAATCATTGTGCTGAATGAGTATGAAATATTTGACCATCAAATCGGAGAACACAAAGTCAATTTTTTTCCTGCTTCCTGTCGTTCGAAACATTCTGAAATAAACATGATAGGATGGGTAAATGATGTTGAAAAGAAAAAAGAAACCATCAATATTGGTATTGCACATGGAAATGTTACTGGTCTTGGACTTGATAATGATGACAGATATTTTAACATGACCAAACAGGAACTTGAATCTTGTGGAATGGATTTATGGTTGCTGGGTCATATCCATGTTCCTTATCCCACCAATGAAATACTCCATGATAACCCTAGATTATTCATGGCTGGCACACATATGCCCGATTCGTGGAAATTCAAACATGATGGCAATGCTTGGCATATTGAAATAGATCATGATAAGAAAGTAACCGCAAAGAAATTCAAACCTTCTAAAATAAAAATTGATGAACTGGAATTTATAGTCAACAATAGCATAGATATTGATGCATTGGAAAGGAGGCTCAACGAGTATCAAAAATCAAGCACTGCATTGCGAATGAATATAAATGGAAGACTAGATGAAGAACAAAAACCCAGACTGCTTGAAATAATTAAAAGATACGAAGCGGAGTTTCTTACGCTGGATGTAAAAAACAATGTTTCTCGAAAGATAGATGCAGTATTAATAAACGAGCATTATCCCAATGCCTCATTGCCTCATATATTACTTAGTGAATTACTGCAAGAAGACCCTGAGGGACTAGCACTCCAAAAAGCTTTCGATATTCTACAAGAGATCAATTCGAAATAAAAAATTTAAAAATAATAAAATCAGAATAATGAAAATTAAAAAAATTACCCTGCATCCGTTTGCTGGAATTATAGATAAAACATTTGAATTTGATGGTGGCCTTAATGTGGTATTTGGTGATAACGAGGCAGGAAAAAGTACATTAATGAAAGCGTTGATTATGGTTTTGTTTGAGAATACAAAACAGACTCCCGCAAGAGAAGAAAAACTACTCGAAAATTTACTTCCAGCAGATGGGGGTGATTTTATCGCAGTAGATTTGGAATTTGAATTTGAGCAACAAACCTATTTATTGAAAAAACAATGGGGCGACTCGAAATTTAGTTCACTCAATAAAATCAACGAAGCTCCCATATCGAATCCCGATCAGGTTCAAAAAACATTGGATGAGATTCTGATTCAAAATAAGTTGGTTTGGGAAAATGTGATGTTTACTGGTCAAGCTAAACTTTCTTATACACAAAAAGATATTGAAGGAAACAAAGAAATTTCCTCTGTACTTGATTCGATGCTTCAAAATTCTATCTTTAACAATGCCGGCATCGCTCCGGAAGCCTTACAAGAATTAATTGAAAAACAACTTGAAGAGTTGATAGACAATTGGGATTTAGTGAACAATAAACCTGTAATTGGTAGTAAAAACAAAGGTTCTTATGATAATCCGCATAAAATCAATATCGGAAAAATTCTTAAACTAGATTATGATATTCATGAATTGGAGCAAAAATGTACGGCTAGAAAAAACCATGATGTTGAATATGATAAAGTGATAAGTAACATTCAAGTGTTCACTGAAAATTATCATCAAGAAGTTAAATCTTTTTTAGATATTCACAGAGACCGTATTAAAGAATATAGGGGGATGGTAAATATTCTAAATCAAAAACAAACAGCTGAAGAAAAATTCATTGAAATAGATAAAGATTACAAAGATTGGAATACTGCTGCTTCACAAATAAAACTATTGGAAATCAATTTAGAAAATGATGAAAAATCAAAAAAAGAAATTGAAGAGGAATTGAAAAATGCCGAAAAAAAGAATCAAGGTGAAAATCAGCGTTTAAATTTTGAAAAAATTAATAAGCTCAATGAAGAAATTGAAGCTTTGAAAGGTGAGCAAAATACACTTGCATACATTAAAGACGAAGACAAGAATATCATTAATGAGATAAATGAAAAATTAAAGCAAGAATCAGCCAAATTTGAAGCACTAAAAAAACTACAATCATTCAATGTTGAAGTTGTATCAGTAAACAACATTACTGTAGATATCGCAAACGGAAACACACCAGAAACTAGGATTGATCTTTTTACCGCAACCCCACATGTGTTCATGGCTGAAGGCGGATTCGAATTGAAGTCGCATGAACTACGAATTAAAGTGATTGCTGAAGCTGATGAACTAAAGCATTGCGAAGATGAAATTAAAAAAACAAAGCAAACCCAAGAGGAAATCCTGATAAAATATCAAATTGATTCGATGCAATCTCTTTATGATTCAAATAAATTATGGTTAGAACTGGAGGGGAAAATTAAAAGTAAAAAAGACTTGGTTAATGCCATATTGGGAAACACAACATTTGAAGGATTAAAAAAGGCTGCAGAAGAATTACAAAACATGTTACCAACAAGAAGCGTTGAAGTGCTTAGAAGTTTATTTGAATCTGCAGTCAATAAAGTAACAGGTTCAAGAAACGAGCACCAAAAAAGCAAGAATTTTATTGAAGCTTTTATTTTAAAATACCAAAGCATTGATAATCTTGAGGAGATGAAGTTTGAAAAAAAGAATGAAATAAAGAAATTGACAGATCAACTGAATGCGCTTACAGCATTTTTGGACCCAGGCGTTGACCTTAATGAATTGATTTCAAATTATGACACGAAATCAGAGGCTGAAAATCTATTTAAGGATCAACTTCTAAATATGGAACGTACTAAAATTGAACTTGAAGGACAAAGTGATGATATGTCAACTGCTGAATATGAAGATAAAATCAGCATTCTAACTGTTGAAAAAAATCAGTTCATAGCCGAGGCAAAAGCAATAATAAAAGTAAAAGAAAAGCTTGACGAAATCACTAACCGTACATCTGAAAATCCTTACGAAAAATATCACAATAGAATGCGTCATTATATTTCTATATTGAGTGGCGGAAAATATGCTGATTTCAATATTGATAAATCTTTACCCGAATCTATCAAACAGCAAAATAACGCTGCTTTAAAACTCAGCATGCTATCTCAAGGTACTTCTGGTTTATTGGGTATGGCGCTTCGTCTAAGCATGGCAGATTATTTTCTTGAAAATCGTGAAGGATTTTTGATTATGGATGATCCCATGACGGATATGGATAGTGGAAGACAAACCAATACGGTTTCTTGTTTAAATGATTATGCCCAAAAAAGACAAGTTATAGTGTTTACTTGTCATCAATCTCATGCTGATCAGTTTGATGGCAATAGGATAAATCTGAATTGAATAACGTAAATGACCCTAATTTAATTAACGGATCATTGAAATTGCAGATGAAGAATTTCCTGATTTTTTATCAAACAGCAAAGGCATTTAATCTATGAAATAATGTAAAATGTTTACAAATTATTTTATGGGCTTAGGGGATATCTAAATTTTTATTTTTGTTTAATAATTGAATGTATATGCAGATCATCAAACTTCAACTCAACCATTATAATTTGTTTTGTCCTGCAACTGGGGAGCAGATTTTATTCGAAGATGATTGTAATGAAAATGCAAAATCATTACAGGGTTATTGGTGTGATCTTTTTTTTGAAGAGCCGGTTATAAAAAATAAAAATATAGCATCAGCATGGAAGAAATTTCAACAACAAAACAAATCAAAATACCAAAGTGATTTTCAAATGCTTGAAGATTTTTTTCTTGATTATCCAGAACCTAATTGGATAGTCTTCAAAATTGCAGACAATAATCCATCGTCCTCAACAGCATGGCATTTATTAGATATGAACACAGTAAAATGAAATCAAAATCCTTATGCCTTATAAAAACATTGTACTTCTTGATGATCACGAGCTTTTCAGAAATGCAATTTCAACTTTGCTTTCTGAAAATTATACATCAATCACCATCAATCAGTTTTCAGAACCGGAGTCTGCACTGGAATATATTTTACAATGTAAAAAAAACAATCAGGCTATTGATTTAATTATTACAGACCAGGTTCATCAAGGCATTGATGGATTTGAATTTGCAAGTTTGTGTAGAAACATTGAAAAACAGTTTGAAAGCGTAAGTCCGATTTTGTTGTTAAGCATGACAGTTGCTGATACCGCTCAAAATGAGCCTGCTTTTAATAATAACATTTCACCAGATAATCCTTTCAACCTTTGCTTACCAAAATCAATAGAAAAAAACAAGTTGATTGATTGTATTTCAGTGTTAATAAAATAAAGAATCAACCGAATTTTAAGTTGGTTGCAAAGTCTTTTAAAAAAACTGCACTCCAAAATCCAGCATGTAAAAAGAATACAATCTGATTACTTATGTTTGTGTTTAATTAATTGGAATAATGAGCAATAATAAATACCTACTTAATAAAGAGATTGCAGAAAAAATTGCAAAAAGTTGCGAGTGTTTTATTGGTCATCGTTTTGATTTAAAAAATCATGTTAACAATAAAATTGATCGCATAGATGTGATTGATGCAGGAAATGGTTATTGGGATGTGATATTGGTACATGACATTTTTAAACCCCCAGGTATTCCTGAGTTTTATAGCTTCAGATGCCCAACGATTAATTTATTTGACTATTTATCCGCCAAGAATATTGAATTCGACGCTAAATCGTTTGGTTTGTAAATTTGATTCATTTTTTTTATAATTAAAAATTTAAGGATGGACAATGATTTTATACCATTCCTTCAATAGATTGCGGTATAGTTCAATACCTTCACGAATATCAAATAATATCGATTTAGCCGATTATATAAAATTTTGTTTTTGTAGATTGTGAGTGGTATAATTAATGTATGGTGAAGGGAAAAAATTAAATAAACTTGTAAATAAAAAATGCAACAACTCCCCAACGATAAAAACTTACCCATAGAAAAGTTAGCTGCTTGTTTCAATAGCACGTCTGCTACCTATAAATTCTATTGGCTATTGTCAATCGTTGATGCTTTGGAATCAAGAATAAAATCAGAGTCTACAATGATTCCTAAAAAGGAATTGTTTGCAAGAATGATAAGCAACGCATGGTACACCGTAAATTATTTTCATGTTTCATTTGGCGTACAGGATAAACTACAATCTGCTATTAAAGCCATAAAAATCTCAGAAGGACTAACCATTGATGCCAATAAAAACGACATCATAAAAAAATTATTGAACACTGAAAACAACATTACAAAAAGAGCACTTGTTCAGTTTAATAATAATGTACCCCATTGGTTTTTGAGTCCTTGGTTTCCTGGAGAAGACAAATCTTCTATTTATAAAAAATCAAATCAATCTCCTTTCTATTGTCCTTATGCATTGCATACTGATTTTATAGATGTAGATATTTTATGGGCGAATTATTTTTTGTTGAATGCAGCTTTCATTAGGGATTTTTGTTACTGGAATTTGTCATTGTTTTTACAAGCCAAAAATCCAAATGTGCCAGACATTCCCAATAAATTAATAAAACCCGCATCAAGAAATAACCTCACCAAACAAAGAAAGTTTTGGGATATTGTAATAGATAAATTGGGAACTGTAAATTGTATATACACAAAAAGAGCATTGATAAAAGGTGATTTTGCTGTTGAACATTTTGTGCCCTATAATTTTGTGTCGCATGATTTAATGTGGAATTTAATACCGGCAGATAAATCATTCAATAGCAGTAAAAGTGATAAGTTGCCATCAATGCATAAATATTTTGATTCCTTTTTTAATTTGCAAGAAACCGCCATAAAAATTGTGCGTGAAAAAGAACCAAGAAATAAATCGCTGGAAGATTACTTAACCATTTTGCCAGAGCTGAATAATTTTGAAACAGACTATACAAAAAATAAATTCAGAGATACTATACAACCATTAATAACCATTGCCGCCAACAACGGTTTTGAATATTTAAAATAATGAACGAAAACAAACCTTGCCCTTTCTGCAATGTAGAAAGAGAAAAAATATCGGAAACTGAAATGTCATTTGCTATTTACGATGGCTTTCCGGTTAATGAAGGACATGCATTGATTATTCCGAAAAGGCATACTGCCAATTATTTTGATTTGTCATTAGAGGAGCAGAAAGATTGCATTGAATTATTAAACCGTGTTAAAGTTGTTGTACAGGAAAAATATAATCCTGCTGGTTTTAATGTGGGTATTAATATTAATGAAGCCGCTGGGCAAACGGTGCCACATGTGCATATTCATTTGATACCGAGGTACAAGGGAGATGTTGAAGAGCCGAGAGGCGGTGTGAGGGGTGTAATACCTGAAAGAAAAAGTTATTAATTTAAATTACACATTATGAAACATGTAGAAGTTGTAGCTGCAATAATAAAAAATGATGATAAGATTCTTTGTGTGCAACGCAATGAAAATAAATTATCATACATTTCCAAAAAGTATGAATTTCCTGGTGGCAAAATGGAAGCCAACGAAACAAAGGTCGAGACAATTGTTAGAGAAATAAAAGAAGAACTTGCAATGGATATTGTTGTACATGAAGAGTATTTAACAGTTACTCATCAGTATCCAGATTTCTTATTAACCATGCATAGTTTTATTTGTACTTGTAATAATAGAGATTTGATTTTAAATGAACACATAGATTATAAATGGCTTGAAGTGGATGAGCTTGATCAATTGGATTGGGCTGCTGCAGATATTCCTATAGTCGATAAATTGATCTTGAATGAATAATTTAATACAAAGTATCACTAAAAGTTTGGAGACTGGTTATATAGACAAGACCGTCTTATCTGATCTTGATTTTCAGCCAGAATTGCTAGTGAATCAGAAGAACCCACCCAAAAAAGTTCTTTCTACTATTCTTCATGAGCTTGAAAATTGTAGTCAATTTTTCATATCAGTAGCATTTGTAACTACTAACGGAGTTGCATCTATCATAAATAAGCTAAAGGAACTTGAAGAACGTGGAATTAAAGGAGAAATGCTAGTTTCTCAATATTTAAACTTTACCCAACCCGAAGCACTTAAAAGGCTTCTACAGTTTAAAAATATCGATCTAAGAATTGCAACAACAGGAAATGCCCATATAAAAGGATATATTTTTAAGAGTAAAGAACACTACAACCTCATAGTTGGCAGTAGTAATCTTACGGCACAAGCTTTATGCACAAACAAGGAATGGAACATCAAATTTTCAGCCCTAGACGAGAGTGGTATTGTTGAAAGGGTATTACGAGAATTTCAGTCAGATTTTGAAAAAGGAACACTTGTAACGGAAGAATATCTTTTGACTTATCAAGAAATCTATCAGCAGCAATTTATTATTAACAGAAATAACAAACTCGCAAACTTAGCTCTTACTCCTGCAACTGTTAGTCCAAACTCAATGCAAAAAGAAGCATTAGAGAGTTTAAAAAAATTGAGAGCTGATGGAAAGAGCAAAGCTTTGATCATTTCTGCAACTGGAACAGGTAAAACCTTTTTATCTGCATTTGATGCGAAATTCTTTAACGCAAAGAAATTGCTTTTTGTTGTACACCGACTAACTATAGCAAAAGAATCACTCAATACATTTCAAACCATTTTTGGAAATGAAAGAACCATGGGTTTATATTCTGGAAACCAGAAAGATTTAGATAGTGAATTTGTATTTTCAACCATACAAACTATTTCAAAAACCGATCACTTAGACAATTTTTCAAAAGATCACTTTGATTATATAATAATTGACGAAACGCATCGATCAGGAGCAGATTCCTATTTGCGCTTAATTGAGCATTTTGAACCAAAGTTTCTTTTAGGTATGACCGCAACACCTGAGCGGACAGATGGTAATGATATTTTTCGACTTTTTGACCACAATATCGCCTATGAAATCCGATTGAGTAAAGCAATGGAAGAGGAAATGCTTAGTTCATTTCATTACTATGGAGTTGCTGATATATCTATAGATAGTGTACAAGTTGATACTAAATCTGAATTTAGGTACTTAGTTGCAAAAGAACGAGTAGAGCGCATAATTGAAAATGCTAAATTTTACGGAACTGATAATGGAATTACAAGAGGATTAATATTCTGTTCAAGAAAGAATGAAGCTATTGAATTGGCGGAACTATTCAATAAACGAGGATACAAATCGGTTGCTCTTACGAGTGTAAATTCAGAAGAAGAAAGAGCAAACGCTATTGAAAGGTTGGAAACGGATAAATTAAGTGATAAACTTGACTATATTTTTACTGTCGACATTTTCAATGAAGGAATTGATATCCCAAAGATCAATCAGATTATCATGCTTCGTCCAACAGAATCGGCAATTATTTTCATACAACAGTTAGGACGAGGACTACGAAAGGTTGATGGTAAAAGATATCTTACCGTAATCGACTTCATTGGAAACTATGAAAACAATTATCTGATTCCTATTTCCTTATATGGCGATACATCTTATAACAAAGACACATTAAGAAAGCTAATTACTGAGGGAAGCAGAATGATTCCAGGCACTTCCACAATCAACTTTGATGAAATCACTAAAGAAAGAATATTTCAATCTATTGATTCTGCCAATTTGCAGTTATTCGCCGATTTGAAAAAGGATTACAACCTTCTAAAGTTCAAGTTGGGTAGAATTCCTATGATGATGGATTTTATCATTCATGGTTCTCGAGATCCATTTTTGTTTGTCGACTACGCAGATTCTTATTACAATTTCATTTCCAAGATTGAAAAAATAGAAAGTGAATCATTATCAATCTATCAGGTGAAATTATTAGAGCTTTTTTCGAAAGAAATAAATAACTCAAAACGAGTGGAGGAAAGTCTTATTTTAAAACTACTAATTGAGACAGGAGAACTTTCTGTGAAAAAGTTGAAGGAATTTGTACTTTCCAAATATCAATATATAATTTCCAATGAAACGATAGAATCCTGTGTTTCCAATCTTAATTTTGAATTTGTTCGAGAAAAAAAAGATGGCAAATTACTCTCAGCCAAAGTAATCTATGAAATAGATATTATCAGCATTAAACAAGGCAATTTTGTCTTTTCTAGAGATTTCATCAAGCACTTAAAGCAAGTGGATTTTAAACATCATCTTCTTGATTCGGCTGAATATTCTATATATGAATTTGACAGGTTGTTTGCTCCAGAAAATTGGCGAAATGGATTTGTCCTTTATAGAAAATATTCAAGAAAAGATGTGTTAAGAATATTGAATGTGTTAGAAAATCCTGTGGCTCAAAATGTAGGCGGCTACTTGGTGAGTCCAGACAATTCCCATTGCCCAATTTTTGTAAATTATCATAAAGAAGATAATATTTCTGAGTCAATAAGGTATGAAGATAAGTTTGTAAATAACAAAGAATTTGACTGGATGTCGAAGTCAAATCGAACATTTAGCAGTAATGATGTCAAGTCCATATTAGGGCAAAATGGTCCCATTCGTCTTCCTCTATTTATAAAGAAAAACAATGATGAAGGATTAGACTTTTATTTCATGGGGGAAGTAAGTCCAGATTTAGAGCAAGTGCATCAAACAATAATGCCGGTTAATCAAAAAAAGAAACTACCTGTGGTGAAAATTAGATTCAAATTGGAAGACCAGGTTTCTTCAATTATGTATAATTATTTGAACGAAAGTGGAAAGAACAAGAAACGCCAATCAGAATTTAACGCAAAGATTATCCCATTTAAGCAATCTGTTGAATTTGAAGAAGAGTTGCGAAATCCCATTCCCTTATATAATTTCTATGCTGCAGCAGGCACATTTAGTGAATTACAATCACAGAATGATTATACACTTATTGAAGGGCCTAAAAACAGATCACAAAGTGACTATTTCGCGTGCAAAATAATAGGCGAATCCATGAACAGAGTCATTCCAAACGGCTCAATTTGTTTATTTAAACCCTATTCAGGAGGTGCCAGAAATGGTAAAATTTTACTGATCGAAAATAGAGACATACAAGATCCAGACTTCAACTCGGCTTTTACAATAAAAACATATTCAAGCGAAAAAATTGTCACTGAAGAAAATTGGGAACATACATCCATTGTCTTGCGTCCAAATTCATTTGATAGTACTTACCAAAACATCATTATTACGGAAGAAAATGCAGCTGAAATGAGAATTGTTGGCGAATTTGTAGAAATTTTGAATTAGCACAAAAAATAATTCTGGGAAATTGCCAAAGCATTCATGTTATTTTTATAAACACCTTTCAGTTTTTTATAGAGTTCAATTGAAAATCCATTTTTATAGTAATTTGGAAAGTGCAAAAAAAACCAGCATTTCTTCTAAGGTTTCTGTGTAGTGGCAGGTTAGAGGGAAATAATATCACCCCACCACCGGATAATAAATCTCCCCCCAATCCTCTTCCCAATGCTCCATCATAATATCAATAATAATTGGGATAAAAAGTTTGAGTATATTACATGCATCTCGAACTTGTGCTCGATTCACTTTGCTTTTATAAGTGGCGCCCCCGTGCATGATTTGGTTGCGAAGGGTGTACAATCTATCGAGAAGAACTTCAATTAATTTATCCACTTCAATTTTAGAAAGAAAGCGTTGTGCATCTTCATTAGATTTATCAAATAGTTTTTTCCAGTTTACATTTTCGCCACGCTGCGCATCCCAGAAAGGTTTAAAAATAAATTCGTTTTGGATAATGAGCCGCACCGGTCCGGAGAATTTTTGCCACAACAAATTATAGAAACGCTTCTCATGATCATGGCTCACTAATTTTGAAATAAACTCATTGAACTGCTTTCTTTCCGTTAAATCATTTTCAGATTTTTCATCAATGGCATAACAGGCATTATAAGACACCCAAAGTGCAATAAATTGCAAATCAAGATTGGTAGCGTTTTCCTCCGCACACTTCAACCAGCTAATGGCACGGTGAAGACGCACGGTCAGGGTTTCTGGCATTTCTTTATGAGACTTGAGTTTTCTTTTTAAATCTGTGGATGACATCGAATAAGCTGGTTTAATAAAATCTAAGGTACATAAAATAGATGTCCTTTTTTTTCATCCATTATTTCAATTCCTCCGTCTTTGACTTCATTTAATGCGCTTTTGACTTTTTATTGAGACCAATCTTTTCTAGTATAATGCCGATTTGATAGCTGTTTGGAAGAAATGCAATTGGTCCATTACAGATATTCAATTGGTTTAAAATTTCATCAATAGTTCTTTCCAAAAAAGTTTAATTTCATCATACAATAAACCTCACAAATGAAATTCGGATTCCGCATACCAAAATTCAACAAACACATAGTATTAAGCACATCTCTAAAAAGATATATACAACCAAATTTGAAACGAAAATGATGAAACTAATTATATTTCTGCTTACAGTATTTCTTTATTTTGGGCAACTAAAAGCTCAGGACAATTTGTTGCGCGATTCAGCAAAATCATTACAGGAGATTACGATTACATATCAAGCAGAAAAAACCACACCGGTAACATTTCAGAATATCGGTTCAAAGTTTTTAGAAACTAAATCAACTGGTCAAGAGCCGTCCTTTTTACTTTCAGAAACGCCATCTGTAACCAACTATTCAGACGCTGGAAATTCTCAGGGCTATTCGTATTTCAGATTAAGAGGAATTGACCAAACCAGGATAAATCTGACTTTGGATGGTGTTCCATTAAATGAACCTGAAGACCAGGGGGCTTACTTTTCTAATTATCCTGATATTTTAAATTCAATAAGCAAGATTCAAATTCAAAGAGGTGTAGGGACATCAAAGAACGGTGTTGCAAGTTATGGTGGTAGTGTGCAATTGTTTACTCTAAACCTTTACGATTCTGCTAAAACAACTGTCGGATTGGGATATGGTTCATTCAATAGTTTAAGAGCTTTCTGCGAATATAGCAGCGGTATTAAAAAAAGAAAATCAATTTACTTTAGAGCATCTCAAGTTTATTCGGATGGATATAAATACAATTCTTCAAATAACGCCCAATCGGTTTTTTGTAGTGGCAATTTGTTTTATGATAGATCTACATGGGGTTTTAAAATTATTGGAGGTCATCAACAAAATCGCTTGGCTTGGCTTGGGGTTTCAGATTCTCTCATAAATTTAGACAGAAGAACAAATGCCAATAAGAATGAAAAAGACCAATTCACTCAATGTCTGGTTCAACTTCAAAACGATTGGCGCATCAATAAAAATAATTCAGTTCAAACAAGCATTTATTACACCTTTCTAAAAGGGAATTACGATTTTAATTTAAATGGTTTTTTAGGATTGCCAACTACAAATGAATTATACAATTATGCTTTCCAGTCTAATCTAATTGGGATTTTTAGTAACTACAATTTTTCAAAAAAACAGTTTAACTGGAAGTCAGGAATTCATGCAAATGTTTACGACCGCCAACACATTGGCAGCGAGAAATCATTAGGACAATTGTACAAAAACACCGGTTATAAAAACGAGATGAGTGTTTTTACAAAAGCAGATTATACATTCAGGCATTTTACTTTATTCATTGATATACAATATCGCCATTCTAATTTTGATTACAAAGGAAGCGTAGCATTTCAAAAATTGAATTGGGATTTTATAAATCCTAAAGCTGGATTGAGTTATGAGATAAAGCCAAGCGCAATAATTTATTACAGTATCGGTGGTACAGGAAGAGAGCCAACAAGGAATGATATTTTTGGTGGTAATGATGATTTACTGGTCGATAGTTCTGGCAATGCAATCATTTCAAATAAATCTCCAGAATATGTAATAGATCAAGAATTTGGATTTAGGTATCAATCAAAAAAAATAAATCTCAATGCGAATCTTTATTATATGGATTTCAAAAATGAAATTGTATTAGATGGGAAATTTGGTCCCAATGGTTTAGCATTGACCAATAAAGTAAAACGGAGCTACAGAACCGGTGTTGAATTAAGCATTAATTATCAGTTAAATAAAAGTATTAACCTCATCAACAATTCGTCTTTCAATTACAGTCGAATTAAGGAACAGAAGGAAGTTTTTTCTCCCATACTTACACCGCCATTAATCATTAATCAAGAAGTGACATATGGCTGTAAAAAATTTACATTAGGCATCACAGGTAGATATCAAGATAGATCTTTCATTGATTTCGCAAACACATCATCAATAAAAAGTTATTTTTTATTAAATACCAGAGTAGCTTATGAAACAAAAGGGCTTCAACTTTCCTTTTTTGTAAATAACATCACCAATGCAAAATATTTCAACAATGGTTATGTAGATTATGATGAAAGTAAAAAGTATTTTGTGCAGGCGCCAATTAATTTTTATACATCAATCAAATATAGTTTCTAATGCATTTTTTTGAAATTGAAAATATTGCATTTGAAATTATGGGCTACTCAATTAGCTATGTAGAGATGATTGGTACATTATTTGGGTTGGTTTCAATTTACTTTGCAACAAGAGCAAATTTATTAACCTGGGCAACTGGAATAGTGAATGAGTTTTTTCTTTTCATTTTATTTTTTCAAATCCAACTATATGCAGACATGTTTTTGCAATTGTATTTTTTTGTTGTAACAATTTATGGTTGGTTTCAATGGAATGGCAAGAAAGATCAAGTCGATATTTCTGTTGTGGATTTGAGAAGTAGAATTTTTGTCACATTGATTATTATAATTCTAACATTAATTTCCGGTTTCTTGTTTTCAAATATTCATACGTATCTACCGGCGTATTTTAAAATTAAAGCCTCTTATCCGTTTACAGATTCATTAGTTATGGTTTTAAGTATCGTTGCTACTGTTCTGCTCGCAAAAAAGAAAATAGAGAGCTGGTATTTATGGATCTGTGTTGATTTGATTTGTATGTTTCTTTATTATAAAAAAGGCGTTTATTTTCTTTCTCTTGAATATCTAATTTTTCTTGGGTTAGCGTCATACGGTCTTTTTCATTGGAAAAAACAATTGAGAAATGATTAAAGCTTTTGTATTTGGTAAATTTTATCCTTTTCATAAAGGGCATGAGGCGATGATAAATTTTGCGCTTTCTAAATGTGATTTCTTATCGGTGTTGGTATGTAGCAGTGATAAAGAAAATATCTCTGGTGAGATTAGAAGTTCATGGATAAGGAAAACATTTGAAAAAATACCTAATGTAGAGGTACGTGTTTTTGATTACCTCGAAAGTGAACTACCAAATACATCTGTGACTTCGGTGTCAGTGTCTGAGGTATGGGCAAAAATTTTTCAAAAACAATTTCCGGATTATTCACTCTTGATTACATCTGAAGATTACGGCAGTTTAGTGGCTAATTATATGAATATTGAACACATTGCATTTGATAAGCCCAGATCAAATTTTCCCGTTTCTGCAACTGCTGTACGAAATGACATATTTAAGAATTGGCAAATTTTGCCGGACAGCGTGAAACCTTATTTTACCATAAAAATTGTTTTGTTAGGAACAGAATCTACCGGAAAGACAACACTATCTGAAAGGCTTAAAAACCATTTTAAATGTAGTTTGGTTTCTGAAGCAGGTAGAGATTTGATTGCAGATTCTAATGAATTTTGTTATGAAGATTTACACCTTGTCGCCAATGAACATGCAAGAAGAATAAACCTGGCTGTTTTAGCAGATAGTCCACTTGTTATAATTGATACAGACATCCACATTACCAAATCGTATTCCATGTTCTGTTTTGGGAAAGAACTAGAGGTCGCTCCTGAGATCTACAAAGCCAATAAAGCAAATCTTTATTTATACCTAAATAATGATGTTGAATATTTCCAGGATGGCACAAGATTAAGTGAAGCGGAAAGGGACTTATTAGATGCTTCACATAGAAAGGTTTTATCTGCTCATGAAATTGAAGTAGTTGAAATAAGTGGGGGTTGGGAGGAAAGATTTGAGAGGGCGGTAGAGTGTATAAATGAGATTTTGATATATGGAAATGAAGGGTTGGATTAATCATTAATAATTAGAATAAATTTTATAAATTAGATTATTAATTCATTTAAAGACTGCAAATTATGAAAGGAATATTGAAATTTATTTTTGATGCTTTAAAAGGTAATCGTGATCGTAATACAAGAATTGAAGAGGCAAGAACGATATCTGAATTATTTGATAATATTTTAGGTGGTACAACTTTCAATCTAATTCCCTCAGATGAAAAAGCAAATTGTTGTGAATTGGCAATATTTATAAGTATTTCTAAATCTCCAAAACAATTAAAATTAAGGCAAGATCAATTTATTCCATTAGATAAATTGTTGCCCAAAGTAGTACAACAAGTTCAAGGTAGTTGTGCAGGGAAAAATAAAGAAGTATACATTCTTTGCGATGAAATAAGTACTATTTCATTCGAGCCCTGGTTGGATAATCTTAGAGCAATTAGAAAGCAATCAAAAGATTTTGGTATTTATTATTTTGGTGGTAGTAGTTTAAAAGATATTACGGATGTTGTGTTGTGATTTAAAAATATTTCTAATACGCAGCTAATTTTACTAATGTAAAACAAGGCTTTACCATTTTTGTAAATGCTGATTTTATGTACTTGAAAGCACCTTTAAATCAAGACGTTGGCACAATTATCAGCATACACAATTGACGTTAACGGAGATGAACGGAGAAAAACCAATCAGAAAATTAATAAATAAAGAACTTTACTTTCAGCATCCACAAATATTTTTGATTTCCTCAATTGGGATTTTTATTTTTTTAATATCTACTTGCCAAAATTCAACATTGCCATTTTTATCGTACATGTAAGGTTTTTTATTTAATGTTGCATTAGCACTAATGTATGAAGAGTAAGGAGGAAGTGAACCACGAATACTTGAGGTGTCGTAATCAACATACTGTAAAAATTCTACTTCCAAAACAGTATCATCTAATAAAGTGATTTGGCATTTATCACCTTGATTTAAGCCATTTTCAAAAATAGATTCTATCATTTCGCTGTGTTCCATAAGCTAAACTTTTTGAAAAGGTACAAAATTTTAATTGTTAATAAAGGACGATCAAAGCTGTAATGTGGTCTACAAATGATATTCAATTTTACCAATTGTCATTTTTTTCGAATTTTTTCCAATAACATAGTCGTAAAAATTCAATGACAGATTATTCACTGTTTCTCTAAACTGGGTACCGCATTTATTCTCTAATTCCAATTTTCATTCATATCACGACTGAGTAGTTTGCGAAAAAAAATCGAGATAAAAATATCACAACATTATTGTGCCAAGTAGTTTAGATTATATTCATTCACTAATTAACTACATAGTTAAAAAGGGGGGCTATTGACCCTGTTTCTCCATTTTCGTCCTTCTTAATGGTCTTGATAGACATAAATTTTATTTTATCTCCTCGAACTAATTTTAAATTTAAATCAATAGTCATTTTCGATTTTATTTCTTCAATTGTTTGAAATAAGGAATCATTTATGTAGACCTCAATTGATGTAAGCTTATCAATGTTTGCAATTTGGAAGGATATTAAATAATGTGCGTTTGCATTTATTTTCATGTTTAATACATTCGGAAATAAGTTATTGATTTTATGCTCATAAAAAGCATTATGAACATAGGTTAAGGACTTAAATTGATTGTATGTGACAGCAGACTTAAGGTATTGTTTTGAGGGGTCATCGGGAAAGCATCTATATATGAATTCCTCTGGAGCCACTAAATAAAATTTATCATATTCTGATTTGACATATTCATCAGGTGGTTCAAATGTGCAATCAATAAATTTTCTTTTACCGTTAATGGTTAATGAATTCCAACAATGATTCGCTGGCCTATTTTCTGGCATAATTTCACTATATCTTAGTGTGCCTCCAATCTGCTCAACCTCTATTCCCTGATAAAAGCATAATTTTTCGAAAAGTGCAGAATAATCCCAGCATATTCCCTTTTTATATTTTATACAATTATTAACCTCATGTAAGGTTATACTATCCATCTCCTCTTGGGATTTTGGATACCAAACTCTTTTAGATAAGGTGATATCATAATTTATATTTTTAACAACAAAAATGTAAAAGGCCCTTATTTTATTGGAATCACTTTTGAAATCTCTGGCTATTTCTTTCGACAACTCTTTTACATCCGTTGACTTGTATATTTTGCTGAAAACTATGCTGTCAACTTTGTATAAATTATATTGACAATTTGCTTTTATCGAAACTATCGATATTATTATTAATAGAAAATATCTCATGTTTTAAATTACTTAAAATGTTTTGGGTTGCGCCTGTTGCAGGTTTATGTCGTAGGCAGGATGTTAGGCGTTGTTATTTTTTTACAAATAAATTTCTGTGTTTCATTAAAACCTAGAGATGCTAAACTTCGTGTTTCATTATGCTTTTTTTCTAAGTATAAGAGTGAAGACAAATCTAAAAGCACCCATTCTTCTTCATACGAATGTGGCTTTACTTCTTTTGCTATACAAGGATATATAAAATCAAGTAATTGCTGAAATGTTTCATTTTTATTTATTTTAAAAGAAATAGAACATGAGCTAATGGGTTCATTAAATAGCTCAAAATAAATTTCTATATTTAATTCACTAATAAAAAGTAAATTTTTTTTAGGTTTAGGAAACAGAATGTCATTAGTCAAGTTAAAACCTGCATATCCAGCTTTTATTAGCCAATCAGCAAAATACTTGGATTGATCAGTAAAATCTGCTTGATATCGTTTTGAATAAGCAATTTCAAGTAGTCCATTTTTTTTATATTGCCTAATTCTTTCTATTAAAATCTTTTCTGTGTCCTTATCAATATAAACAACCCTTGCAAATAACCACCAGCTGGCAAAACTTCTATCCATCCAATCTTTCTCAATGCAATCTTTTCCTGTTTCCAAAAAGTTTATGCAATCATCCAGTGATGTTGAACTATATGACCAATATGTACCACCATATCCTTCTATTTCAGTTATTGTATAAACGTCATCTTTATTATCTTCTTGTGAGCGTGAATTCTCTTTAGTCAAGATGATTGCCCCTGATTCTGCTGTATGTATTCTAAAAATTGTGTTGTCTCTGTATATCCTAAGTTTGCTTTTATCTACGTCTAAGGATTCTGGGATTTGCGATGGGTGGGCTTTAAAATAATTCTCCTTTTTCTCAAAATATTCCTTGTCACTTTTTATCAGTAAAATGCCTAGGACTAGAATTATGACCAAGACAATTAATACTCCAATTGATTCAGGTACACTCCTTCCAAAATTTGGGTACTTGAAAAGAGAAACTATGCCGACTAAAATTAAAATTGCTCCTATAGTTAGTTTCATTTTTACTTTTTAAATTTTAAATCAATTTTAATTGTTTAATAAACTTCGCTTAACAGATGAGAAATACATTATTCTGTCTTTATAAAACGTTATTGCATTTTTAGAACGACTCAAACTAATCGTTTCATTATCGATGTTTACACCATACGCATCATCAATCAATGCCAGCGGATATGGCAATGCTGACTGAATAACATTTACAATTGACTGGGGTACCCCCACATCTCCTTTTATTGGAATTAAGTTATAAACAGTAGTAACAACACGTCCATACTTTTCGCCGATGATAATGTCGCCAATTTTTCTGCCAAACATGTAATCTGTAATTGGACGGATGTATTTGTATGACTTTACGCCTTTTGCAGATGAAATGCCAATTAGTTTAAACTCCCTTGAATTTGGATAGAAACTATCTCCCAGGTCGTACCTCTGAGCATTTACAAAATTTGTAAATAAAAGTGCAATGATGATGAATAAGTAATGCTTCATTTTGAGTTGTTTAATGATTTATAATAAAGTTGTGTTGAGGTAACTATATTTCATAAAATAGTTTTCTTCCTCTTCTTTAATTTCTAAGAGATGTTCATTTGTAAAACCTGAAAATTCTATTATATCGAGTTTTTTAGAAAGAATCTTGATATAAAACTCCACTCCATTTTTACGGTATATTCTTTTAAGTTGTACAATTGCATAGCCAGAATCACTGTCGTACGAATTGTGATAGTTCCATCTAAAAGTTATATTGTCTGCCGGACAATTTTCTATTTCCACATCTTCAGTTTTGAAGCCATAAACTTTTCCAAAAGAAAAATTTTCTTTACTACTCTCTGAATTAAGGAAGCATAGTTCTTTGTTTTCATTTTCGTAAAATTTTAGGAATTGCCCACCTTCATAATAAAATTGACTATAATCTTCGCTATTAATTCTGGCTTCGGTAATAAGATACTTTATAGAATCAGTTGACTGGGCTTTAGTTGCCATTATAAATAATAGCAATGGGAAGATGATTATTTTTTTCATTTTACTTTATTTTTATTGGTTCAATTACTTATAACCAAATCGAGTCATGGTAACCAGATTTTAAAAAAATATTTTTTTTCTTTTTTTGGTTACCTCAAGACAATTTTCTTTATAAATGTATGTAAACCGAATATTTTAATTACAACAATCATAATAACAATCAATTTAAATAAAAAATATGCCGCTATTTAGAAAATTAACAGATGAAGAATTTGTAGAGAAAATTCAGAAAGATGAAAGAAAAAAACTAGAAAGAAACTATGATCTTCTTGAGGGACAAACCGATTATCCAGAGAATGCTAACTTGATGAATCCTGATAAAATATTTGCCACGTCATACGAAAATTTGGGAAATGATAAAATTAGAATTCACATTGGTTATAAAAGGATATGGAGTGGTTGGGTAACCGATACCATGCGTATGAATTACAACCAAATTATAAAAGGTTCTTTGCTTTGTGAAAATATTTTTGAAGTTGAAGAAATGCCTTACGAGGAAAAAAGCAAGATTGAAATTCCATTCTTATCTAAGACTAAGAAAATTACTTTTCCAGATCAGACAGGAAAAAGTATTTCGATAAAATGCAAAAAGCTTTTTATTGAGGCTATAGACATTTATGTAAAGCAGGATAACAAGTTGATTTTGGATAGTGAGTTTAGGGAGAGGATTGGAAGGAACCCGATTTTCGAAAAATAAATTAGAAGAATCTGGAGGTTGGACTGTACTGAAAATATGTTTGTATACACTAAAAAAGTTACATCATATTATTGACAAGACATAATTACTTATCATAAAAATTAATATTAGAATGAAGGAAATAGGAAATTTTATTGGGGATGCATTTACCTTTTTTATTTTAGCGATAGTATATGGGGTAATTTAATAGTTCAATTCTTGTCAATATTTCAATTTCTTTTTCATCTTTAATCGGAAATAGTTTCAATGGAACTTCTGAATTCTTGATCAAATAATACTTGTCTTCTATTTTGATGTACAATTCAGATAAGTTATTTGGATTTGTAGAGATGATTTTTTTAACAATACTTACATTAGGAAAATTTAAAACCATTTTCTTAGTCTGAAAATTGTAAGTATAGGTGTTCAGCAAATTTAGCAATGAATCTATTTGATTAGAAATTATTCTACTTTTCCAAAGTAAATAGTTGATTGAAACATTTGAATCATCATTTACTTTTTGATGATTCAAATGTTTCGATGTCGCAATTTGCATTTCTTCTAAGTACTTAATTTGGTATAGAAATCCATTTGTTTTTAAGTAGATAGAATCTTTTAAATTATCACTTTCGGCAATCTCGATATCTTGTTTATCTACAATTATAGAAATTTTACTTTCATATATCTCAATGTGATTAGGCAAATCTAGATTTGCAAAAGGTGGCTTATTTAATGAATCATTATGGGATAAGGTATTTTTATTTTTTTGTTTGTAACTAAAAAATTTAAAATAAGCACCACCAATTAACAATCCAACTACAGCTGCTGCTATGGCATAACGGAATATTTTTCTTCTTATTGATACAACACGTGCTTCATCATTATTCCTGCTCGATTTTTTTGATTCCAGCCACTCATCTATTTCGGCATATCCTTTCTTTAATTGCTCAGTCTTTTTATCATCAACTGCAATTGACAACTCCTTAAAAAATGTGGCTTCATCAGGAAACAATAATACTGTTTTTTTAAACGTTTGGTTGTCTGAAGAAAGAAGCGTTTCAATTTCTTTGTTTGTTTTTCCTTCAGCATATAGCTCTGCTAATTGAAGATAATATTCTGCGTGTAAATCCTTTATTTCCTCCTGGATGCGCTCCAATTGGAATTCTTGAATTATTGCATTTATGTGCTTGTCTGAAAGAAATGAATTTTCAATTTTTGAAATAAATTCAAAATCATCTTCCTCTATACTTTTTCTAATACGCTCTCGGATATTCTCATCGAAAGTGAGTAAGTACTCCCTTACTTTATTAAAAAATCCTTCTTTCATTTTAAGAATGTATTTTTATTTTTAATGCCTCTAGTCTTAACTTTCTAATGCATCTTGATTTTAAATTAATTACAGTTCTTGCATTAGCATAACCTAATTCTTGTGCTATTTGTTCATCATTTTTTTCCATAAGAAAACTGCGATTGATTATTTCAAAACAATTTTCGCTCATTTCTTTCATCTTATTAAAAACGAGGTTAAAAATATTAATGTTTTCAATGTTTAAATTTCCCTCATATCCTTCACCTGTTTGACCTTTATTCGTATTAGGCCTTAAACTTCTGTTTATATCGATTAGGTCATCAAATCCATCCGAATTTTTCTTTTGATTTTTTAAAACATAATCTCCACTTTTAATTAAATCTTGTTTTTTTTCTTTTTTTATTGCATTCAAAAGCTGGTATTCACAAACCGTATTAATATATCCTTGAAAGTCGGTAGTTAATTTAAAAACCGGATTTGAAATATTTTTATAAATAGCTATCATTGATTCTTGATATACATCCATAATGATAGCTTCATCATCATACCTTTTTTTCATAAACCTTATTGCAGAGTCCTTATGTTTATTATAAATAATCTCCATAATCCCTTTATGAGATTTTCTTAATAAATCTATCAGTTCAGCATCTGTGTAGTTTGATTGACTATTGTTTCCTGCTACTCTCATTACTTATAAGTGTTTAATTAATCGGTAACCAGAAATCATGAGATTTTCCTTCAATTTATTATTTTTCTATTAAAACAAAGGTAAATACGAATACCAATAATCTGACATAAGGAACCGAACAAAAAAAAGTTTGAAAAAGCTGGTTACCGGTGGACTTTTTAGTTATAGGTATATTAAACAACTAAATCATGGAAAAAACAACAACCGATATGGAAGTAAAGGAGACAGCCATTCCCGAACCAAAAAGCGAATTTACTGTTGGAAAATCTACGAGAAAACCACTTAGAGAATGGGGTTTCGAAGTAGTTCGACTTAACCTGGGCGCACGATTTGCACTTGAAAGTCACCTACGTTGGATTCAACAAGGACACATCGTAGATGAAACCTATAATGCTGATGATGAAAAAAACAGAAAAAACAGAACTGCCGAAGAATTTTCTATCATAGTTTCATTAAATTAAGAGCAGATTCGATTTTCTTTCGTCAATTAATGCAATTAAAATAAGAGTTATTAGGTGTTGGTATATCAATATGGATTTTCACGTTTTTTTTAGTTTTTATCACACCTATAAATTGGTCATTGCATTTTATAAAAAAATGATAGAGAATATGTATATTTATTACCTTATCAAAATTGTAAATATCTAATTATTATAGTGAAAAACATTCTTTTATTGATATCTGTATGCTTGAGTGTTTCAGTGTCAGCGCAATCTTATCTGGGTAAAATCATTAGACAAGTAAACCTTAGAGAAGGTCCAGGTAAAGAATATGGAATAATAAAATCATTAAAGCCCGGTGCGAATATTTTCATAATATCTCTTGATTCAGAAAATGACTTTTATAATGTAATAGATATTAATTCTGACAAAGAAGGATATGTAAGTAAGTCGTTTATAAATGTCGGAATGGAAGTAAAAAGAAATGAAGAAGGATTATTTACTTCAACAGGTCAAATTAATTCAAGTGAATCTGAACTTGAAATTTTCAACAATACAAATTTGAAACTAACATTAAAATTAAATTCGGAAACCTATTCCTTCAGTCCTCAACAGAAAAAAACAATTACTGTTTATCCTGGCACTTGTTCATATCGTGCTTCAGCACCAGGTGTTACTCCTTATATTGGATTGGAATCATTGCAAGGTGGGCAAGGATATTCATGGAAGTTTTATATTATAACACGAAGAAGATAGAAAATGGTACCAATAAATAATATGCGATTCAAATAATTGTAATAACGAAAAAGTAGATTAAATTTTTGAGAATAAATGAATATCGTTTTAAAAAATCCTTACAGAATACTTGGTTTGCTTGTAGGTGCAACTGCAAGGGAACAGGAAAGGCAAACTAGACGTTTAAAACAATTTATTGAAGCTGAGCAGGAGCCGGAGGAAGATTTTAGCTTTCCTGTTTTAGGCCAATTAAATAGAACAATTGAAAATGTAAATGATGCATCCTCCAAACTCAATCTTGGAAACGATAAAATTATTGCCGCATTGTTTTGGTTTTTTGATGGAAGTCACACAGACGAACCTGCTTTTGATGCGATAAAAGCTAATGATACTCAGGATGCAATAAGAATTTGGGGTTTAAAAACATCCGAAAAAGAGGTTGCTGAATACAATCTTTCTGCTTTTAGCAATCTTTCAACATTAATGTTGCATGCTGCATTTAAAAATGAATTAATAAATGAAACTGTACTTGAAAAAGGGATAAGATATAAATTGAAATTTATTGAAAGCAATTTTTCAAAATCCTTTATAAAGTTGGCTACTGATGAAACATTTAAAATATCAAAAATAGAGCTTCAGCTTTTGTTTCTTAATCAAATTCAGGTCGAGATTGAAAAAAGCAAAGGTTTAACTACTTCGAAGTTTATTGAAATTGTAAACCAACAAGAATTTTCTGCAAAAGAAGATTTTTTGAAAAGCTATATTCAAAAGCCGCTTGAACAAATCGAAAAAGAAATTGAGACAGGGAAAGTCAATAGGAAAAATAACAAAACAAATTCAATAGCAATAGGTAAAAAAATAATTTCTGCAACAGCAAAAAATTATGCTCTTCTGAAATCAATCTTAGGTTCAAAAAATTTGAAATTTATCAATATTTCTGATAAGATTGCGGATGAAGTTCTTCAGTGTGGCATTGATTATTATAACCACTTCATGGACACGGACTTTGATCCAGGACCTGAAGCTTTAACTCTTTGTAAAAAGTCGAAATCATTTGCGTTTGGAAAGATTGTTAAAAACAGATGTGAAGAAACTATAGAAGTTATACAAGATTGGGTAGAGGGACAACAAGAAAGAGACAAACAAAAAATGATCTCAGTTGATTTTGATATTATTAAAAACTTGATTGATGCTTACGACAACAAAAGCGAAACAGTAGAAAATGCAATTCAACACTTAAATGCTTCAAAAAAATCTTTGAATAATATAAAAAATGTATTAGGCAGTAGCGATGAATTATATTTGAGTGTAAGTACAAGAATTGCATCAGATGCACTAAACTATTCATTATCTGATTATATTGATCTGAAAAAAAAGTTTGAAACCGCTACATATAATAGTCAAAAACTTGCAATAATAAATTCTCTGAAAGAAAAAATAACTCCTGTTATTACTGTTATTAATATGGTTGGTGCAATGGACTTAAAAAATGATTTCAAAACTCAGTTCCAAGAGTACAAAACATTTATACAAAACGAAAAGACACAACTCGATAAAGTATCTAATGGTTCTAGAGGAAATAGTGGAGGCGGAAGCTCACGGCCAATTAGTACAGCCACAACAAGTAACTCAAGTGATTTTGATTTTTCAGAAAATGCTTGGTGGATTTTTGGACTAATAGGAGTTTTGATCGGTGCTTATTTAGGAGACGGTGGAGGAGCTTTGGTCGGTGGTATTATTGGGGTATCAATTGGAAAAAATTTCTCTGTTTAAAATTTAAATAAAAATATGTTTATACAAGCTGTAGGACTTAGTTGGAAAGGCAATTCAAATGACTTCAATAGGTTAAGAGTTGATGACGATCATTCTAGGCATCTTTTTGAATTTACCGCAAAAATTTACGAAGAATTAAATTCAGATGCGATTACTAAAAATGAATCATTTGACAAGATTCTCAGTTCTCAATTATTCGATTTTAACAAGGAATTTGATAGAAATATTTTTAATTCAATCCTTACATTATACGTTGATAAGATTAATGAGTTAGTTGAAAAATTATATATTTCTTGTTTAGGTCAAATTCAAGTTTATTTTCAAACTATCGGTAATAATCTAGGGAAAAATGAAAATATTGCTTTCATCAAAAAGTTTTCTCAAATTCCTACAAACTTCCTGATTGCATGTCTCAATACCAAGAGAAATTTGTTGTCATTTCTTGAAAAAAACACTCGTCTTGGAATCCAGATTAACTACGATGAAAGTTATTTAAGAACTAAAGTTTTTGATGCAAAAATGCTTTATGAAAACAAACTAAAAGAACTAAATAAAGGCTGTTACATAGCTACAATGGTTTATGGTGATTATAACCATCCACAAGTAATGATTTTGCGTCAATTTCGAGATGAGGTTTTGGATAAGATGGTATTAGGAAAATGGTTTATAAAAACATATTACCACTATTCACCGAAAATTGTTGAAAAGCTTAAAAATAAAAAAGCAATAAACATCATCATTCGAAAATCTTTGAATCAATTTATAAAACTTTTAAAATAATGAAAAAACTAATAACATTTACAATACTTATAATTTCTTCATTCGGCTCATTTGCCGAAAATTCAGATAGTACATTTAAGCAATTAAATAAAAAAATAAAAGACCTTCAATCGGAAAATAGTATTAGAATATCGGAGGTTGGCACACTAAATATTAAACTTAATGCTGCTTATGATAGCATCAATAGTTTGAAGAAAAGTCTTCTAGAAAACACGGCGGCCATAAACACAACAGCTAGTCAATTGGGAATAAAAATTTCACAATCTGGAGAAAAAATAACAGAGGTATCAGATTCATTAAGCAAAAATACGCTTTACGGAATTATTGGAGTGCTTTTAGCAATTCTACTTTCGGGTATTTTATATTGGCTTTTGAGTAAAAAGCAACAAACAGACAAGTCGGATTTTATTGACCAGTTGAGCAAAACTAAATCATCCATAGAGGAAAGTTTAGTGAAAGAATTCGGTAAGCAAACTGAATTGATGGATTCTCATTTACACTTAATAGAACACCAAAAAAATACGCTACAAGTAACGCCTAATGTAGAACCCGACCATTCTTTAGCTTTGAAAGTTGCCAGTGAAATCAATTTGATTGAAAGAAACATCAACCTGATGGATTCAAAAACAAAAGGGTTAAAACAATTACAAGCATCGGTTGGGAAATTAAAAGACAACTTATTCGCTAATGGTTATGAAATGCCTGAACTCTTAGGAAAGGCTTTCAATCAAGGTATGAGAGTAATAGTTACTACATCAATTCCTGATGAAACACTTGAGAAAGGACAAGAAATTATTACTAAAATATTGATTCCTCAAGTAAATTATAATGATAAAATGATTCAAACTGCTCAAATAGAGGTTTCTGTTGGCTACTAAATTATTTTTAAAGTTATTTACAATGTCTTCAACACTTAAATTAATTTATACGTCATTTTATAGAATTTTACTTTAGGTACATTTTATTTAAAAGCCACCAAAAAAATCAAAATGATTTTAAATAATTAAAAATATAAAACATGAGAAATAAAATTGATTATGGAATTGATCTGGGAACAACAAACTCTGCAATAGCAAGAATGGAAAATGGGGTTCCAACAATTAAGAAATCTGAAACTCTTAAAGACACAACTCCTTCATGTATAACATTTAGTAGAAAGCAAGATATACTTGTTGGAGATACAGCGTATAATGTTTTAAAAAACGATAGTGCAAGAGCATTAAAGACATTTGAAAAAGGACAAAAAAACACTTTCATTGAGTTCAAAAGAACCATGGGGACAACTCATAAAGAAGAGTCTTCAAATATGAATACAAGTTTTTCATCCGAAGATTTATCTGCTGAGGTGCTAAAGAAGCTAAAATCACTTGTTTCAGACGAAAATATTTCTTCAATAGTCATTACAGTTCCTGCAAAATTTTTAAATCCACAAAATGAAGCTACAATGCAAGCCGCAAAGCTTGCGGGCTTTAAACATATTGAACTATTACAAGAACCAGTGGCTGCAGCCACCGCTTATGGTCTTGATTCAAGCAATAAAGACGGCTTTTGGTTGGTTTTCGATTTCGGTGGTGGAACATTTGATGCTGCATTAATAAAGGCTGAAGAAGGTGTTTTAGCGGTAAAAGATACTGATGGGGACAATTGGCTCGGAGGTAAAAATCTAGATGAGGCAATTGTTGACAGCCTAATAATTCCTTATCTACAAGAAAACTATGCAATTGATTTTGTAATAAATGATTCAACAAAAAAAGAGCTGTTAAGAGCTGCGGTTAAATTTCATGCAGAAGGTGCTAAAAACGAACTTTCATTTAAGGATAAGGCTCGAATTTTAACTAATCTTGGAGATCTGCCATTTGAAGATGAAAATGGCGAAGAGCCAGAAATTGACTTGGAATTAACTGGTAATGATTTGGAAAAAATATTTTCTCCAATTTTTCAAAAGGCAATAGATATTTGTAAAGATTTATTAAAGCGAAATAATCTAAAAGGTTCTGACCTTGGCGCCTTGATATTAGTTGGTGGACCAACTTATTCGCCAATCCTTCGCAGAATGCTTAAAGAACAAATTACTGAAAAAATAGATACTTCGGTTGACCCAATGACAGTCGTTGCAAAAGGTGCCGCTTTATTTGCCTCAACAATTTCGGTTTCAGACGAAGTAAAAGAAACAACAAGAGATAAAACTAAACTTCAACTGGATATTAAATACGAAGCTACTTCTGTGGAATTGGACGAAATGGTAAATTTGAAGGTACTAAAAGAAAAAACTACGGGAACTTTTCCCGAAAAGATTTACGCTGATGTGGTACGATTTGATGGAGCATGGAGTAGCGGCAAAAAACTAATTAGTGAGAAAGCTACAATCGTTGATGTTCTATTAGTTGAGGGGCGTTCTAATTCTTTTGAAATTAACGTTTATGACGAAGCTGGTAATAAATTAGAATGCCAACCAAATCAATTTAGCATTTTACAAGGAATTGGAGGCCTTGATAAAATGCAGGTATTACCTTATAATATTGGAATTGGTAAATATTTTCATGAATTTAAAGATGATAGATTTGCTTGTGTAAAGGGATTAGAAAGAAATAAGTCTATTCCGGTTACAGGTGTTAGAAATGGTTTGAAAACGAGAACTGCTATTAGGCCTGGAATGATAAAAGATATAATTCGCATTCCAATTTATCAAGGTGAATATAATTCAGAAGGTACGACTCCGACTTTGAATAATCTTGTGAATGAAGTGATTATTACAGGAGAAACTATGCCAGCATTATTACCAGAAGGAAGTGATGTTGATATTACCATTAAAGTCGATGGATCACAATTAATGAAATTTACAGCATACTTTCCTTTGTTAAACCATAGCGAGGAATTAGAAATTGAAATTAAACAGACAGAACCACCTACTGAAGAATTACTTAAAAAAGAAATTTATAAAGCAAAGCTAACAGCACAGAAACTTAATGCTAATGATATTTATGAAAAGTTAGAAGCACTTGAAGAACAGTTAGAAAATGAAAAAGGAAGTGCAGATGGTAAACTAAAAATTCTTGATGGCTTACGTAAAGAGCTACTGAAATTAGACAGCGCCGAAAAAGTAGCAGAATGGCCAAAAATTGAAAAAGAACTTAAAGATGCCTTTTTTGATTTTGAAGACCTAATTAAAAAGATAAAATTAAATAATGATGATGAAGAAATAGAAATGGATAAAATTGAAATTCATATCCAGGAGTACAAAAAGACTATAGATCATATCATTAAAAATAAAGAAGTAAAAGCTGCGAAGGAATTAACAGAGGAGATAGAAATGCTTGAAAGAGAAATTCGTAATTCAGTATCGGGAGGCTTAGTGGATAAAGGAAGGATAGAATACCATGATAGAGAATTTGAAAACCTTAGGTGGAAAGATAAGACTAAAGCACGACAACTTGTAAATCAAGGAATGAAGTTAATTTCAGAAGGAAAGACATCCCAATTAAAACCAATAGTTCTTCAGATATGGGATTTAAGGATTGACCCAATTGATAATGATGGAGAAACTTTAGGATAATTTAAATTATAAACTTTCAGCTTTTCAAAAATGGAATCAAATCATAAAGGTATTTTACCTAAAAACTTTTCTTTAAATCAAAACTATTCTGTAATGCTTTTCATTAAGCAAGGTAGTAATGCAGAAACTTATAGGGTAAAAGGAAATGATGGAAAACTTTATTTTTTAAAACTTTTCAATTATCCAAAACTACACCGTTCAGCATTTGATAGAGAAAATAACTTACTCGAAATTGAATTTTTAAAAATAATTGATCATTCAAATATTGTCGGCTATAAAGACAGTGGGGAATTGATTTATGAAGGAAAGAAATATGTTTTTTTAGTGCTCAATTTTATCGCAGGTGAAACACTTGCAGAAAAAAATCAGCGAGAAAAAATCACTTCAATTTACGATTTAAAGATAATCATATCTGGTGTACTTAAAGGTCTAATTTATTTACACAACTTGCCCGAACCAATTATTCATAATGAAATTACTCCTCAAAACATTATGCTTGATTTGACTGGAGATATTCCACAAGCTAAAATTATTGATTTTGGTTTTGCCCGTTATTTTCATCAATCTTCAAAGGCATACAATAAAGAAGGTTTAAATTTAAATTATGTAGCCTCTGAATGTTTCAATAACATATTTTCTCCTCAATCGGATTTGTTCTCTGTTGGTGCTATAATGTATCATTTGCTTTTCGGAATGCCACCATGGTTTAAAGATGTATCAAAATTTCAGGCAGACAGAACAAAAGCAGAAGATTTGATATTAGAACAAAGAACAAAGTTGCTTTCTTTCACAAATATTTCTGAAGACATTGTTGATTTTGATGAGACCATTATCAAAGTCATAAAGAAATCATTACAACATGATCCCGAGAATCGATTTCAAAATGCTAATGAGTTTCTTCAGGCATTAAATGGAGAAATTGAAATTGAAGATGTGGACACAGTTAAAAAAGTTAGATCAGTTGATAAAGAAAATAACAGACTAAAAGTTCAGAAAGCCACAGGAAAGGGATTTGATGCAATAGCTGGAATGAAAATTTTAAAAGAACAATTACAGTTAGATGTCATAGATGCGTTGAATAAACCAGAAGAGTATGCTAAATATGGATTAACCATTCCCAATGGAATGCTTTTGTATGGTCCTCCCGGTTGTGGTAAAACATTTTTTGCAAAACATTTTGCAGAAGAAGTTGGGTTTAATTTTATTCATGTAAATCCAGGCACATTAAAAAGCAAATATATTAATGCAACAGAAGAGAATATTTCAAAGCTTTTTCAGGAAGCAGAGAAAAATGCGCCGACAATAATATTTATAGAGGAAATAAGTGGACTATTTCCAAGCAGAGATAGTGATGCTCATGAAATGTCTAAAAACGCAGTTGATGCCATGTTGGCTGAAATGGATAGAACCGGCGAAAAAGGAATTTTCGTTTTGTGTGCAACAAATTATCCCGATAAGATAGATGCTGCTTTATTAAGAGCCGGCCGTTTAGATAAAAAGTTTTATTTATCACCACCTGATTTTGAAGCAAGGAAGTTAATGTTTGAAATGTATCTAAAATCAAGACCAATAGATTTTGGAATTGATTACGATAAGCTTGCGACATTGACAGAAAACTTTGTTTCTTCAGATATTAAAGACTTGATAGTTGATGAAGCTTCAAGACAAGCATTGAAAACTCATTCCAGAATTACGATGGAAATATTAGAAAATGTTATTAAAAATACAAGGCCATCTGTCACACTTCAGGAGTTAAAAAAATACGAACAAATAAAGGCAAAGATGGAAGGAGAAGAACCTGGAGAAAACAATTCAAGAAATCCAATAGGATTCAGAAGATAAAATATCACAATTAAAAATATAGAAAATGGAAACAATTACATTTGATAAGCTTTTACTGAAAACAGCATTTTGTTGTTTAGCTTGTGATGGCAATATAGACAGCAGAGAAGTTGAATTATTAAAATCAGTCTTTTCAACCAATCCATTATATTCTGATTCTAATTTTGAAGAAAAATTAAACGCTTTCATTCAAAAATATAATGAAAAAGGGAAAGAGTTCTTTGCGTTTTATTTTGACTTGCTGAACCAATATGATTTATCTGAGCAGGAAGAGTTAATGATAATTGATATTGCCATTAAAACTATTAAAGCTGACGAAGAAATTCAATACACTGAAATTAAATTCTTCAAAAGCATAAGATCTAAATTAAAAGTTTCAGATGAAGTTATACTAAATGCCTATCCGGATATTGATAATTTCCTTGAAGAGGATATTTCAATTGAAACTACATTAAGTAACATTACCGATAAATATTTTGAAATTGCTGAATTACCAAAGTTTGATTTGATATCTATTGATACTACTTCATTAACAGATAGCAATAATCATGAGTAGAGTAATTAAAATTTCCCTTGCTTGTTTATTTATTTTATGCTTATTTAAAATGCCATATGGGTTTTATCAGCTAGTTAGATTTTTAGCATTTGCTGGCTTTTGTTTTTTGGCTTATGAAGCCAATGAGCAAAATAATAAAAGCATGATGTTTGTTTTTATTGTTTTAGCGTTATTATTTCAGCCATTCTTTAAAATTGCATTAGGTAGAGAGTTGTGGAATGTGATAGATGTTGTTGTAAGCATTTTATTGTTGGGTTCTCTATTCACCAATAAATCTGAAAAATAACTATGAAATTGTTTAAAATTATTTTTTATTAGCTCTTATTAAACAAGTGTTAACGATGTTAAAACCTGGATCTTATATAGCTGAATCGACTAATTCATGGGGGTTGTCTGTGAGATGAGTTAAAAATTAAATTTTACATAAAATATATGGGTTATAAATTAGACGGTGATAAAACAAAAAATACTACCGAAAGATTATCTCTTATAATTTCAGACAGGTTTCCTGATTCCAGTTTGTATCAAGTTTGTCTAAAACTAAAAGCATTTCTGAAAAAATCTAAATAATAAAAATAAAAGTATATTTAAAAATGAAGTTAATCTAGTTATTCATGCAAAAATTTAAGTTGTTCCTCATCTTTTTTATACTTGCATTCCAATTATTAGGATTTGACTGTGTAGGACAAAAACACTCGAATAAAACAGTTTCAGAATCCAAACATTGTGGTAAATGTGGCAAATCAGTTTCAGTAAAATCTAGGGCTGGAATGATATGTCCTCATTGTGGAGTAAAATGGGGAAGAGAAAACACAACCCATACCCAGTCATATAATATCGATTCTTACAATAATTATGATTGGGATAATAATTTAGGGTACTCAAGTACAGAATGCATGTGTGGAAGATATAAAAGCGCTAATGAGTTTATGTGTCATAAATGTAAAACAACTTGTGTATGCGGCAATTATAAAGAAGTAAATGAAGTTTTCTGTATGAAATGCCGTACCACATGTGTTTGTGGCAGAAAAAAAAGTGCTTTCGAGGTATTTTGCATTAATTGTAAGACAACCTGTAGTTGTGGAGGAAAAAAGAGTGCAGTTGAGGTTTTTTGTTCCAAGTGCAAGACTACCTGTAGTTGTGGAGGATACAAAAATCCTAATGATGTTTTTTGCAAAAAATGTAAATACAACTATAAAACTTACTATTAAAATAATTCGCTTTATTGTTTTTAGAAAAATAAAAAAATATGAAACTTTACAAAATTAGTATTCTGGCTTGTGTTTTATTTTTGTCATCATGCGTATCAAGTGATAAATATGATGAAGCTTTAAAAGAAAAGGAAGCGGCAGAACAAGAGTTGCAAGAGTTAAAATTTGGAGCTCCTAATATGTTGTCTGATGGCAAAAGATTTTTTGAAGCAAAAGATTATGCCAGTTCAAAAGAAAAACTAAATGCATTAATTGAAAAATATCCCAATCTGCCAGAAAGTGCAGAAGCGAAATTAATATTAGATCAAATAAATGAGGAGGAACAATGGGCATCTGCACTTAATTCCAATGAAGTAAATAACACTCAAACTTATTTAAATCAATATCCTACTGGAAAGTATAGTTCTCTTGCTTCAAAAAGACTAGATGAATTAGTTATTTTAAAAGAAAAGACTGATTATGAAAATGCTTTGAATGCAAATAATTCAACAGTATGGAAAACATTTGTTGCGAATTATCCCAATAGGGATGATATTGAAGAAATCAAAAGAAAAATAATTAAATGTGAAGTAGATGAGATAATGGGAGACCAGAACACCGGTCAATTACCGCCTGCTCAGCAAACTAGTGGCTGGGGTAATTCGTCCTCTTCCTCTACAATTACAATATCCAATGACACTCAATGCGAATTAACAGTAAGATATAGTGGTAATGACATTAAAATGATTTCTATACCAGCAGGAGGCACAAGAAGCGTTTATTTGTCAAGTGGCAACTATAGAGTTGCTGCGTCTGCATGCGGTTCTAATTATGCAGGATCAGAATATTTAAGCGGAAATTATGATTCAAGATATTATATCGTTACAAGTTGGCGGTAAACTTTTTCAAACTTTTTAAAATCTCTAATTGATTGTAGTCCTTCATAAGGAGTTTTAATCGCTCAAACCCTATCAAATGAATTTATCATCAATATTTAAATCTTATTCTGAAAAAAATTGGAAACCAATTTTAATGCTTATTTTAAGTTTTGGTCTTTTTCTCATTACCTATTTATTTCATTTTAGTAGGCTGGCACAGTATGTTTCTTGCTCAATAGTATACATTGTAGTATTTAGTATAATTGTGTCAATTGTGATTAAATTAATAAATAAAAAATGGGTGAAAGCGCTTCTTCTATTTTTTATAAGTTTTTCTATTTTAGTTATTTTCTATTTATTTTTTATTCTTACAACTGCTGTAAACCCTAGCCCTTTTAGCGAAACTATAATTTACAAAAGAACTGTTTATGAATTTGATTATAAGTTTAATCCAATCAAAGTTTCTTTCGGCAGTGATTCAATAGAGTTAAATAAATGGTTCAGAATTTTAAATATTGAAAACGGCAATATGAGAATTGTACAAATTATAAATAAAGAAAAGAAGCCAATTTTCTCTTTACCTTATGCAGTATTAGGAAGTACTCATTCAACAATTTACAGCTTGCAAATAGATAAAAAAAGGTACTTGTGGATTGAAGATAATTTTGGAACTACTGTAATCGATATTGATTCAATGCAATTAATTAAAACAAAATCCCCTACAAGAAAACTTGATATAATTTTAGGAAATGGTGCAAGCATTGGGGTTGAGAATAAAGTATCAGATTCTTACATAAGAAAACAATTAAGTCTTGATAAGTTTAGCAAAATAAAATTTTATAACGATATTTCTTTGGATGAATAATTTTATTTAAATCTAAATGAAATCAATAATTAGAACTGCCATTATTTTATTGCTTCTGTTATCTGTTGAAATTAAAAAAGTTTAGTGTAAGTATTTTCGTCTTCATATAATTCAACTTTTTTCCTTATTACTTTAAAGTTGATTTTCATGCTGTCCGCAAACCATTAGCATTGGTTATTTAATATCTCTAATTAAAAAAACTGGGGCAGCAAATACATCAAAGTGATTAGAATATATATTATCATTTTTGTCAAAGACGGGTAATCCATTTTTAAACCAAAATATTTCATTATTATCTAGCCAAACTGGATATTCTTCACTTGTGTTGGAACAATTTAAAAATACTCCATGAACTTCCACAATCATACTACGCTCACAAGAATAACCTTCCTCAAGTTTTACATATTTTTTTATTGATTCAGAATTGTTTGTATTGATTTTTATAAAATCATCTAGTTCCGTAAAATCTTTGTTATTTGGAAGACGCCAGTATTTTGGCAGGACTGATTTTAAAAATTTTATAGCTGTATCACTATATACTATAAATCCACTGTCAAGTTTTACTGCCCAAGGTTTTTTTGGCCAGGATATTTCATAATCATCATTTTCCCATTTATTGTCTCCATCTTTTTTCCATTTTAAAAAATTACGAACTTGATTTTCAGTATAAAATTCAATATTATTTTTAAATAAATTGATAATTGAATTGGCATTAAAAATCCAATATTTGTTATTAATTTCTACGCTATTAAATTCAATATTGTCAATTTTAGTTTTTACTTCCTTAATTTTTTTATCTTGATTACATCCTAGAAGGGCTGTAAAAGCAATTAACATTATCGTCTTCTTCATATTTATAATTTATTTTTTTAATAATCACTGCTGACGGCTTGCAGCTAAAAGAGGTTGGCTATTTCGAAGCCAATTTCTTACAGGTGCTATTAGCACTAGTTATTCATTGTTTTTTAGTTGATTAATGTATTCTATTTCTTGTTTTGCAAATTGATTTTCCGGATCAATACTTAATATGTATTTAAGCCCTTCTTCTGCTTTGTTATATAACTTAAGCTCAATTAAACAATAACATCTTCTGCGAATTAGAAATAATTGAAAATCAAAGTCGTATTTGGTTCTTTCGTCTTCATTCTTTTTTATCAATATTTCCATGTTGTGGTCAATAACCGATAATGAACGAATATCTTTAAGTGCAATAAGACAATTAATGTATTCCGATTGATATTTATAACCATTCTTGCTGTTATTTGCAGCAAATTCTAAATACTTGTAGGCTTTGTCAAACAAACCTAATTCATAATAACAATAGCCTATCAAAAAAGAACATTCAATCAACGTTTGGAATTCTTCGTCTTGTAAGTTGTTATCCCACCATTTTTGCTGTAATGCTTTAAATGCATTATTGAAATACTCAATAGCATCCCAAAACCTATTTTCCGCCATTACCTTTTTACCAAAATAAAACTCCTTTGCAATTTGTGGATGAAATAGTACTTCTATAAGTTCTCTTTCGAGGTAATTCATCTGTTCTACATTTCCAGAATTTAATTTCTCTTTTGCGGAATTGAATATTGAATAGAATTCGTTTTCAGTTTCTTCCTTAGTCTTGAAATCAAACCCAATAAGAATAGATAATGATTGAGGTTGCGGATTTATACCTTTTTTACTTCTTTCTAATTTTACAGTTGGAAGGCAAAAGGTAGTTTGAACGTAAAGAACTTTATCTTTAAGACCTTCAGGGTACTGTAAATGAACCATAAGTATTGCATCTACTTTGCTGATTGATTTATCATTGTCAGATTTTGATTTTTCGTAAGTTTTATACGACAAAGTAAGAACAATCTGATTTGCGAGCTTACTGCATCCATCTCTGTAATACTCATATTCTCCTTTTTCATTACGTTTGTAATGTCCTAAAAATTCGTAGTTCCATATCTCTTGTTCGCCCTCAATAATTTTCAATGACCCATCATTTATTGTGAGAACAGACAGCTCTTCCTTTCTGATATCAAATAGAGAATTTATTAATTCACCAAATTTTAGAGAATGGTTTTCGTTTGTCCTAAATTGAATTTTGTCATTTTGGTGTTGAAATTCCAATTCACGTTGTAACCAAAAAATATCGAAGTCTAAATGTGAGCCGTCTTTAAACTCAATTAATGAATCTTTCTTTGGAGTCTCTTTTTTCCCAAATAGTTTATTAAACATTGTTGTTGTTTTTATAATTGGTACTAATGGTTTGCAGCTTGCCGAAGGCGGGGCTTCCGGAGCACCATCTGTCAAGCTACGACTAAAATTTATTCGGAGCCGAAAAGTTTATGCCACCAAGTCCGCCCCGCTTTTGACAAGGTACTGTTACGTGCTTGTGGTTTTTTCGTTCGCAGTTCATTGCTTCTATTATTCATAATTACTTTCCTTCCAGTTTCTGTAAATATAATTTTCCCAGATTCATTAATTTCATTTTCACTATATCCCAATCTATTAAATATTTCACTTTCTTCATTATTCATATCTTTAATTTCTTTCAAAGCAGTTATTGGTGCTTGATAATCAAGTCCGTCTGGAGTATACTTTATTGACTCGTTCAATGATTCTATTGCTCCCTGCAAGTCGCCCAATTCTGCTCTGCAAACACCTAAATTATTTTTTATTTGACAGCACAAAGAGTTTGTTTTTAAAAATACATTAAATTCATCATTTATTTTGTCCCAATCTAACTCACTTTCATTACCGACAGTTCTAAGAATGTAGCTATCAGGATATTCTCTTGACATTCTTAATTCGGTAAAAAACACACTATAAAGTATTTCGTTTGCTTTTTCAAACACTTCTTTTGCAAAATGAATCTGATTATTCTTGAAAAAATCTACTCCTATGGAATGAATGATTTGCAAAATATTTATTGTTTTGGATTCTGAAGACGAAAAGACGTTTCTTAAAGAAACTATTGCATTTTCAAAATCTCTTTTCATCATATATACTTCTGTGAGGGCAAAATAATTACACAAATAGCCTTCATTGTCTAGAGTATTAGCTTTATGAAGTATCTCGATTGCTTTGTCAATACTTCCATCTATTTTGTAAGCTTGTCCTAAGTTATAATAAACTTTCCAGTCATTTGGTGTTTGACGTAAAGCATCTTCAATGAGGTTTATACCGCTTTTGATATTCCCTTTGTCTATTTCTTCCCAAGCTCTTTCAATGTTTTCTTCATTCATATTTTCAAGTTTTATTGATTCGGAGTTTTCTCAACATAGCAGGTAACGTTTTGGCACTTGGCGAAGAAGCGGATTTCGAAGCACAAAACTGTCTACCAGCAATGAATTTACTACGAAGCAAAAAGCTTCATTTAACCACTGAACCCGCTTTTTTCTAACGGTTCGTGTTTCGGTTTTAGTCGGTTTAATTTTCATTATATTGAGTCAAGTTTGCTTGATTAATTCGTCCTTCTAAAGTTTTAATTTTAAATAATCCTTTCTCACCATTTTGGTCAAAAATTATTGCAAGTTCACCGTCAGAAGACTTAACAATGTCAAAAGTTGGCTTTAAATTATGTCTTTTCAACGTTTCTAGCTTACCCTTAAAATATTCAATATATTCTTTTCGGCAAGGTAATTCGTCAAATACCCAATCTGAATGAAAATGAAAATCTTTATCAATGTATGGCTCGATTATAGAAGTATCCAACGTTTCCCATGCTTTTGCGAAAATTAAAAGTAATTCATTGTGTGAATTTACTCTGTCAAGAATCGGGTTCACTTCAGAAGTCAATAGTGATTGAAACTCAAATTTTACAACAAAAGGATATACTCCATCCTTTGTGCCATTTTTTCCTATTTCTACTATGCCCCAATCACCTTTTTTTTCGAATTCCCAAAAAGTAGCTGTCGCTAGTCTAGGAATGTATTTTTGTTTTATAGAATTTTCAATTAGGTCTAAATAATCGTCTAAATCAAAATTATTAGGTCCATCTTGGCTTGCATTAAGATTAATTATAAAGCCAATTTTATTATTGGTATTATTGATTTTGAAATTAAAAGTTGAGTGGTCAATGTTGTAGTTTATATCAGTTACTTCAATGTCTCTATTCTGATATTCGGAAGTGAGAATTTCAATCGCAAATTTTAAAAGTTCGTTATATGAAAATAATTTTCCATCAAACATTCCATTTCCTGTGTAGAAAAATCTTTTGGCACTTCCGTCTTTATCTAAAATGAGCATTTTTATTTTATTTGTTTATTATATGTTTCGTTTTTAACATGTCCGCTACCATATAAGACATACCTAAGCGAATCCCCTTCAAATATAATAAATTCCCCTCCTCATCACGCTTCCGTATTTCAGCAATTAATATCCGTGTATATTTTAAACAAAACCGAGAGACACTACTGATTAATCCCCATAATCTTACTCATCTCATTCTTCATTTTCGTGCAGCGATCAATTTTTTATAGTTTTTGAATCCAACGATATTCATCCCCTTGAGAACTCCATTGAAATTTCCATCTCTCTCCAGTTTCATCATTTATTAGATAAAACTGAAACATGCTAATTAGCGGCTCAATTCTAAACTTACTAATTCGAGAATATGATAAAGATAAAGTGTTTATACCCCAAGTATTTCGATAATCCGGTCCCTTGACACTATATTGACATTGCCACAATTTTCCTGAAAATTGATCTAACAGAATAAAAGTCCACATGTTTTCAGTTTTAAACAATGCGTATCTATTTGGGATTTCATTTTCAACAGTCAGTGCAGCATTAACTGTAAAAGTTTGTCCATCATCTTGCACCTGTAAAACCTCTCCAGTTTTGGAATTGAGTTGTAATTTATTATGAATGTTTTCTGTCTGGTAGTATTTATAATTTTGTGCTTTTGCATTAAAAACAATAAGTAAACAAAAGACTGCTAAAATATTTTTCATAAAAAATAAATTCAACTTTTATTAACGTAATATATTTAAGAAATAAACTAGTTATAACATAAGGATATATTTTTCAAATATAACAAAATCTTCATTACACGATTATCGATAGTGAAGACATTTGAATGAATAGAATTAAAATCCAAGGGGAATTATTATTTTACTAACTGAGCGGTTACCAACTAAACAAACTTATGAGAAAACTGATCTCAGTAGGTAATTTGTATTTTAAATAAATAGTTATACAAAACTAATTTACAAACAAAAAGGACTGATAATCAGTGTTTTAATTGATTATCAGCCCTTAAAAGTGGTGTGGGCCGGGGTTGAACCGGCGACACATGGATTTTCAGTCCATTGCTCTACCAACTGAGCTACCGCACCTTACCATTTGAGCTATGGTTAGCTTTTCCCTTTCGGGATGGCAAAAATAAGGGTTTTTGCATTAAATTCTGAATACTATTAAAATTTATTTCGATTAATTTTTTTCTCAAAATGTTGCTGCTATAAATAGAAGGCCTTAATTCCCGTATTCACATAAAAATTTAATCCGCATAATCTTTAACTGCTCCCAGTTAAAATTACTATCCGCCAATTCCTCTTGTGCGATTTGTAATGATGAGGTATCGCAACTTTTAAAATAATCTATAATCTCTTCTTGCTCATACTCATCCACCATATCATTGATCGCATAATTCAAATTCAACTTGGTGCCACTGGCTACAATCGTTTCCATCTCCTCCAACAATTCATCGATACGCAAATCTTTATTCTTTGCGATCATCTCCAACGGAATCTTCTTATCTACATTTTGAATGATGAAGATCTTGTTGTTGTTTTTATTCAACACACTCTTCATCACAAAATCATCTGGCTTAATGATGTCATTTTCTTCTACATACGCATCAATCATTTCTATAAATGGCTTACCATAACGCATTGCCTTCCCTTTGCTCACGCCACTTATCTTTTCCAACTCTTCCATAGTTGTTGGATACATCGTAGCCATATCTTCAAGCGAGCTTTCTAAGAAAATTACAAAAGGAGGTAAGTTCTTTTCTTTGGATACTTTTTTCCTCAATTCTTTTAGCGCATTCAATAATTTTTCATCTGTTGCACCTGTACTAGATATTGCAGCTACGGCTTCATCTTCATCAGCATTGGCTTCTTCAAACAAATTGTTTAAAGCAATCATAAACGATGTTGGCTTTTTCATGAAAGCCGTTCCTTTTGCTGTTATTTTTAATACACCATATTCTACAATATCCTTTTCCAACAAACCATTTAACAACATTTGTCTGATTAAGCTATTCCAATAATGCACCTCTTGATTGCTGCCGCTTCCAAATACGTCAAGCGCTTCATGACGGTACATCTGCACTTGCTTTGTAGATTTTCCGGTTAAGATCAATACCAGATAATCTATGGTAAAATGTTCACCCAAAGCTTTTACTGCTTTTAATACCGTTACCGCTTCAGATTTAGCTTCTATTTTTTCTTTAGGATTTAAACAGTTATCACATTGACCACAACTCTTGCTATCATCAAATTCTTCCCCAAAATAATAAAGCAATGTTTTTCTTCTGCAAATACTACTCTCGGCATACGACAAGGTTTCATTGATCAATTGTGCGCCAACTTCTCTCTCACTTAATGGCTTGTCTTTCATCAATTGCTCAAGCTTAGAAATATCTTTATGCGAATAATACAAAATGCACTTCCCTTCCATACCATCTCTTCCTGCTCTTCCTGTTTCCTGGTAATAATTTTCAATTGATTTTGGAATATTATAATGAATTACAAATCGAACATCGGGTTTATCGATACCCATGCCAAATGCAATCGTAGCAACGATTACATCTACTTCTTCTCCTAAAAATTCATCTTGTCGTTTAGCCCTCAACTTAGCGTCTAACCCTGCATGATAGGCAACCGCTTTTATGCCATTGGCCATAAGCATATTTGCCAAGTCTTCTGTAGTTTTTCTATTCAGGGTATAAATAATACCGCTTTTATTTTTATGCTGCTGAATAAATCGAACTATGCTTTTATTCGTTTGCTCTACATTTATTTTAGGTTGAATTTCGTAGTATAAATTGGGGCGATTAAAAGATGATACAAACACTTCTGCATCTTTTAATCCCAAGTTTTTAATGATGTCGCTTTTTACTTTTGGCGTTGCTGTAGCTGTCAATGCAATTACTGGAACATCTGGATTTATTTGCTCCATCATTTCTCTCAATCGGCGATATTCTGGTCTGAAATCATGTCCCCATTCCGAAATACAATGCGCTTCATCTACTGCAAAAAAAGAAACATTTATAGATTTAAAAAAAGTGATGTTTTCTTCTTTGGTCATCGTTTCGGGAGCCACATATAACATCTTCGTTTTACCTGATGTCAAATCATCTTTTACAATCTTCTGTTGTCCTTTATTTAATGTGCTGTTTAAAAAATGCGCCACATTATCAATACTGCTATAACTTCTAACCAAATCCACTTGATTCTTCATTAACGCAATCAATGGTGAAACAACAATAGCAACACCCTCTTTCATCATGGCTGGCAATTGATAACACAAACTCTTTCCGCCGCCTGTTGGCATGATTACAAATACATCTTTACCGTCCAATACAGCTTGAATTATTTTTTCTTGCGGCCCTTTAAATTCGTCAAAACCAAAATGCTCCTGAAGACTATTTGTTAAAGAAGTAGAACTTTTATTTGTTTCGGGAGTTGGTTTTTTTTTACTTGTGGATTTTTCTTTTTTTTGAGTTGCCATAACGATTTCTTCAAGCAGCCATTTTTTTAATAAGCTTTTCTTAAAGGTTTACGAAGTTAATATAAAACTTCTGCAAATGCAATCCCAATTGATGTTAATATTGGATATATTGGATTTTCAATTTCTTTGCATTTTGCATTATTTGAATTAGGTTTGCGGATTAATTTATGAACTTAGATAATATCATATCAACTGGTTTAAAAACCATTCAGCTTCAAGCCAAATCGGTATCAGATTTACAAGCATTTATAAATGAAGATTTTAAATGCACTGTTGAATTGATAGTGAAAAGCGAAGGCCGTTTAGTAGTTACTGGTATCGGTAAAAGCGCCATCATAGCTCAAAAAATTGTGGCTACTTTAAACAGCACGGGTACACCGGCTTTGTTTATGCATGCTGCAGATGCGATACACGGTGATCTAGGCATGGTACAATCTCAAGACATCATTTTAATAATTAGCAAAAGCGGCGAAAGCCCGGAAATAAAAGTCCTTGTACCATTTCTAAAAGGATTTGGGAACAAATTAATTGGAATGGGCGGCAATGTAGATTCTTTTTTAGCGAAAAATTGCCACTATTATTTAAATACAACTGTTGAATTTGAAGCTTGTCCCAATAATCTTGCCCCAACGACAAGTACCACAGCACAAATGGTCATGGGTGATGCACTTGCCATTTGCCTAATGGAATTAAAAGGATTCAAAAGTCAGGATTTTGCACGTTTTCACCCAGGGGGAAATTTAGGAAAAAAATTATACCTAAAGGTGTCAGATTTGATTTCTACACAAAAGCCAATTGCTTCAACTTCTTCTTCCATTAAAGAAATCATCATTCAAATAACTAAAAACAGACTGGGTGCAGTTGCCATAATTAATGAGGCACAACAAATTGCAGGTATTGTTACCGATGGCGATATTAGAAGAATGCTTGAAAAATATGATGATTTAAACACAATAATTGCTTCTGATATTATGAGCCCCAATCCGAAGCAGATTTCTTCCGAAGCACTTGCTGCAGAAGCACTTGAAATCATGCGTAATAATAATATTAACCAACTGATTGTTTCTGATAAAAATGCATTTATTGGCATCATTCACATTCAAGATTTAATCAGAGAAGGAATTATCTAAAGTAAATTTTATGAACAAGAATAATTACGTGGCCATTATGGCTGGTGGAATTGGAAGCCGTTTTTGGCCAATGAGCAGAACAAATTTCCCGAAACAATTTTTAGATATTTTAAATACAGGCAAAACCCTTATTCAATCTACGTTTGATCGATTTGCTGCTTTTATACCGGTTGAAAATATTTATATTGTTACTTCAGATACGTACAAGGAAATTGTGATGGAACAATTGCCTTTATTAAATCCCGACAATATTTTGTGCGAACCTTCTCGGAAAAATACAGCGCCTTGCGTGGCGTATATTTCGTATAAATTATCACAATTAAACCCAGAAGCCAATTTAATTTGTGCGCCTGCAGATCATTTGATTTTAGAATCAGAAAAGTTTCAACAAACTTGTTTGTCTGCGTTAGAATTTACTGCTAACATCAAAGCATTATTAACTCTAGGCATAACGCCAACCAATCCAAATACTGGATATGGCTACATTCAATTTGAACAATTGGCTGTAAGCGAAAACGTGTATAAAGTAAAAACTTTTACCGAAAAACCAGATAGAGATTTGGCTAAAACCTTTGTGGCTAGTGGCGATTTTTTATGGAACGCAGGTATATTCGTTTGGCAAATAAAAAATATTATAAAAGCATTTGAAACATTTTTACCAGAATTACATGAGTTGTTTTCCAATGAATTAGAAAGTTTCAATACCGAGGATGAAGGAAATGCTATCGATAGAATTTACCCGCAATGCGTGAACATTTCTATTGATTACGGAATTATGGAAAAAGCTGATAACGTATATGTAATACCAGCTTCATTTGGCTGGAGCGATTTAGGTACATGGGCTAGCGCTTACGACACCATTGAAAAAGATTATTTAGAAAATGCAGTGGCTGGAAACAATGTGATGATTATTGATGCAACTAAAAATATGGTTCATGCCGATAATAAAAAACTCGTTCTATTACAAGGACTCGAAGATTTTATTGTGGTAGATACCAAAGATGTTTTATTGATTTGCAAAAAAGATAAAGAGCAGGAGATTAAAGAATATGTGGCTGAGGTAAAAAGAAACAAAGGCGAAAAATATATTTAACCCACAAAATATTTCAAGTGAACTTATCCATTCAAAGTAAATTGCCCAATGTAGGCACAACCATTTTTACAGTGATGAGCGCACTTGCGGTAAAACACAATGCCATCAATTTAGGCCAAGGTTTTCCTGATTTTCCAATGGATGAAAAGTTGACGCAGCTTGTTAACGAAGCGATGAATAAAGGGCAAAACCAATACGTGCACATGTGTGGTCTACCTTTATTGCGGGAACGCATAGCCGAAAAAGTAAACGAGGCCTATCAATCTAAAATAAATCCCGAAACCGAAATTACAGTAACTCCAGGTGGAACCTATGCCATTTACACTGCATTCACAACAATTCTTCAACAGGGTGATGAAGTGATTTTATTTGAACCGGCTTACGATTCTTATATTCCAAATATTGAAATCAATGGTGCTATTGCTGTTCCCATTGCTTTAGATTATCCAGATTATAAAATCAACTGGGATAAAGTAAGAGAGAAAATTTCGCCAAAAACGAAAGCAATAATCATCAATACGCCGCACAACCCAAGTGGCAGCTTGCTTACACATGAGGATATGATTGAGCTTACTGAAATCGTATCCAATACCAACATTTTTATCATCAGCGATGAGGTATACGAACACTTAATTTTTGAAGAGAAAGAACATTGCTCCGCTTTAAAATATCCAGAATTATTTTCAAGAACATTTGTTTGCTTTTCGTTTGGTAAAGTGTACCATTGCACCGGATGGAAAATGGGCTACTGCATTGCGCCAGAAGCTTTAATGAAAGAATTCCGGAAAGTACATCAGTTCAATGTATTTACCTGCAATGCTCCCATGCAATATGCAATAGCAGATTTTATGCTTGAAAAAGAGCACTATTTAAACTTGGGCAAGTTTTTACAAAATAAGCGCGATTATTTTGCCAACTTGATGAAACAAACGCCTTTTGAACCGCTTCCATCTTTTGGAAGTTACTTCCAATTATATAGCTACAAAAATATTTCAGACGAATCTGAATCTGATTTCGCCATCAAACTTACTCAAGAAGCAGGCGTTGCCTCTATCCCGGTTTCAGCTTTTTATAAAACCCCTATTGACAATAAAGTACTTCGCTTTTGCTTTGCTAAAAAAGAAGCCACATTAGATGCTGCTGTTGAAAGATTGGTTACTTATTTCAATAAATAATTTAACTTTTGATAAATTATACTAACAATTGTTAGTTTTTTAATTTAATTCTAGTAATTTTAAGGCATAAAAACATTTTTACCTATGTCTGTAATTGATTTAGAAAAAGCTTTTCAAGATAAAATTGATGCCGAAATTAAGATTGAGCCAAAGGATTGGATGCCTGAAGCTTATCGTAAAACCAATCTGCGTCAGATTAGTCAGCATGCGCATAGCGAAATCGTGGGTATGTTGCCAGAAGGCAATTGGATCAGTCGTGCTCCATCATTAAAACGTAAAGCCATCCTAATTGCAAAGGTTCAAGATGAAGCTGGGCATGGATTGTATTTATATTCTGCTGCCGAAACTTTAGGCACAAGTAGAGATCAAATGGTGGAAGATTTGAATAGTGGTAAAGCCAAATACTCTTCAATTTTTAATTATCCAACATTAACTTGGGCCGATATGGGTGCTGTAGGTTGGTTGGTTGATGGTGCTGCTATTTTAAATCAAGTGATGCTTTGCAGAACTTCTTATGGTCCTTATGCACGAGCAATGGTGCGTATTTGCAAAGAAGAAAGCTTTCACCAACGTCAGGGTTTTGAATCTTTATTGGTGTTGAGCAAAGGAACGCAAGCGCAGCGCGATATGTGTCAGGATGCGATCAACAGATGGTGGTGGCCAAGTTTAATGATGTTTGGTCCAAAAGACAGCGAAAGCACCAACAGTGATCAAAGCATTAAATGGAAAATAAAAAGAAAAACAAATGATGAGCTTCGCCAGCAGTTTGTAGATATGATTGTAGAGCAAGTTAAATTATTGGGCATGACATTGCCTGATCCCAATTTAAAATGGAATGAAGAAAGAAAGCATTATGATTTTGGCGAAATCAATTGGGAAGAATTTTGGAATGTGGTAAAAGGAAACGGCCCATGCAACAAACAACGCTTGGCCGCTAGAAATAAAGCACATGATGAAGGCGCTTGGGTTAGAGCAGCAGCTTTGGCTTATGCGGAAAAAAGAAAAAATAGATTGAAAACAAAAGCAGCATAATTGTTTTTTACAATTAAATATTTTACCAATGAATATTCAAATTAAGAAGTTTTATTACGGCGATATACCTGAAGAAAATACAGGCGGAACGGGCAATACAGAAAAAAGTTCTGGAGAACTAAGTTGGCCTTTATGGGAAGTTTTTATCAGAAGCAAGCAAGGGCTTGACCATAAACATGCTGGAAGTTTACGTGCTGCTGATGCGCAAATGGCGGTTGAAAATGCAAGAGATGTGTACACACGCAGACAAGAAGGCGTTAGCATTTGGGTAGTTGAAAGCAAACACGTACATGCAAGTAATCCAGATGATGCTGAAATGTTTTACGAACCTGCATCAGATAAAATTTATCGTCATCCTACATTTTATGATTTGCCTGATGAATTGAAACACATGTAGTATTGCGCATAAAAAAATGAAAAATGAAAAATGAAAATTTAATTAACGGGGTTTTACATATTGCTGATACTGTATTGATATTGGGACAGCGAAATGCAGCATGGTGCGCACATGGGCCAATACTTGAACAAGATATCGCCATCACGAATATTACATTGGATTTGATTGGTCAAGCGAGAAACTTTTATCAATATGCGGCATTGCTTATTAATGAAGCAGACAATAAAAACGAAACAGAAGATACGCTTGCGTTTTTAAGAACTGAAAGAGATTTCAAAAACTTGTTGATTTGCGAATTGCCAAACGGTGATTGGGCTCAAACCATACTTCGTCAATTTTTCTTCAGCAGCTTTCAACAATTGATGTATCAGGAAATGATTAAAAGTAGCGATAACCAAATAGCCGCTATTGCTGCAAAGTCGATTAAAGAAACCAACTATCACGTAAAATGGAGCAGTGAATGGGTGATTAGATTGGGCGATGGTACTGACGAAAGTAATCAACGCATGAAAAATGCCATTGAATATTTGTGGCAATATACCGGCGAATTTTTTATTGCTGCGGAATATGAAATCATTGATGTTGCTGCTTTAAAAAATGATTGGTTAGAAAAAGTAAAATCTATTTTTGATGAAGCTACCCTTTCTATCCCTGAAAATACATTTATGCAAACGGGCGGTAAAACTGGCGTACATACAGAACATTTAGGTTTCATACTTCCCGAAATGCAATCCTTGCAACGGAATTTTCCCGGTGCAGAATGGTAATCAAATTTCATTTTGAACAACACGAAAGAACATATCTATTCAATTTTAGCAGAAGTAACCGATCCAGAAATTCCGGTCCTTACCATTCTGGATTTAGGAATAGTTAGAGACTTGATTTGTACGCAAGACAATGAGATTGAAATCATCATCACCCCAACATATTCAGGTTGTCCGGCGATGGATGCCATTGCATTTGATATCAAACTAAAAATGATTGAAGCGGGATTTACAAAAGTAAAAATCACCTACACTTTATCTCCTGCTTGGACAACAGATTGGATGACAGCATCTGGAAAGCAAAAATTAAATGAATACGGCATCGCGCCACCCATCAACGTTTCATCTCGAATGAATAAATTGTTGTTTGATGAAGATGAAAACATTCCTTGTCCACATTGCGGATCTACACATACAAAATTATTAAGCGAATTTGGTTCAACTGCTTGTAAGGCTTTACATCAATGCATGGATTGTAAAGAACCCTTTGATTATTTTAAATGTCATTAAATTTAATAAATTTCAAAACACTTTAAACATGTCGTTCATACTTTTAGAAATTAAAAACGGAGTTGGTTATATCACGTTAAATCGTCCTGAAAAATTTAACGCTTTTAATAGAGAGATGGCATTTAGCATGCAAGCGGCTTTGGATGAATGTGAAGCTAATGAATTGGTTAGATGTGTGTACATAACCGGAAGCGGTAAGGCCTTTTGCGCTGGTCAAGATTTAGGAGAGGTAACCGGTGAAAATCCGGCTACGTTTGATAAAATATTATTAGAGCATTACAACCCCATCATCACTAGAATTAGAAAAATAGGTAAACCTGTAGTATGCGCTGTAAATGGCGTAGCTGCTGGGGCTGGCGCCAATATTGCCATTTGTTGCGACATCGTCATTGCCAGTGATAAAGCAAGTTTTGTACAAGCATTTTCAAAAATTGGATTGATACCAGATTGTGGCGGAACTTATTTTTTACCTCGATTAATTGGCATGCAAAAAGCAACAGCCATCATGATGTTGGCGGATAAAGTGTCTGCGGAAGAAGCTGAAAAAATGGGCATGATTTATAAATATTTTTCTGCTGAAAATTTTGAAACAGAATCGATTAAAATAGCAGAATCACTTGCTCAAATGCCTACAATGGCTTTGGCTTATACAAAACAAGCGTTGAACAATTCTTTACAAAATAATTTGATGGATCAATTACATTATGAAGATAAGCTTCAATACAAAGCAGCACACACCGAAGATTACAATGAAGGCGTAGCTGCATTTTTAGAAAAAAGAAACCCAACATTTAAAGGAAAATAATGATGCAAACAGAACAAGATAAAAAAGCAAATGATGTGGTAGCGCACATGATGAAACATGATTTGTTTAGTCAGTGGTTGGGCATTGAAGTGATTGAGATTAAAGAAGGATATAGCAAAATAAAAATGTTGGTGCGGGCAGAAATGATCAATGCTTTTGGCATTGTACACGGTGGTGTGGCATTTTCATTTGCGGATAGTGCTTTCGCTTTTGCCTGCAACAATAGAAATGTGTTGTCTGTGGCTTTAGATACATCTATCAATTTTTTAAAACCTGTGCATGTGGGCGATGAACTTATTGCAGAGGCATTTGAAATACACAATGGCCGATCAACTGGTCTTTATCAAATTCGAATCTTTAATCAGCATCAACACGAAGTGGCTGTGTTTAAAGGCACTTGTTTTAGAACGCATAAAACCTTGATATAAATGATTTATCAGTTTAAAAATATGATACCGGTTGTGGATCCAAGTTCGTTTGTACATCCATTAGCCACCGTAACTGGAAATGTGATTATTGGCAAAGATGTTTATGTTGGTCCGGGTGCAGCTTTACGTGGCGATTGGGGACAAATCATTATTGAGGATGGTTGTAATATTCAGGAAAACTGCACTGTGCATATGTTTCCGGGTGTAACGGTATTATTGAAAGCCGGCGCGCATATTGGACATGGTGCAATCATTCATGGTGCGGTGATTGGTAAAAATTGTTTGGTAGGTATGAATGCGGTAATCATGGACAATGTGCAGTTGGGTGACGAATGTATCGTTGGTGCATTATCGTTTATAAAGGCAGACTCAATTTTTGAAAACCGTTCTTTGATTGTAGGTAATCCTGCCAAAAAAATTAAAGAGGTTTCTGATGAAATGATAACCTGGAAAACAGAAGGCACAAAACTTTATCAACAACTTCCAATGGATATGCGTGAGTCGTGGAAACCTTGCGAACCGCTAAATGAAATCCCTCAAGATAGAACTGCAATTTATCCGGAGTATAAAACTTGGAATGAAACGAAATGATTGGGGAATTAATTGAATTGCTTTGTCCATCTTCGTTCCGCTTAATAGAAAACTTTTCTAACTGCGCAAACAATTACCTCATAATTACCGAAAAAGCATAATACTGCCTTTTGCAATTTTCTGTTTCTGATTCGGAAACTGATACCTTATCAGATAAATATATTTCCCAAACGGACAGTTTATTTTCTTGAACTTCCCATCCCATTTTTCTGAAATTTTGGAAGATTTGAAAATGAGTTGCCCCCATCTGTTATAAATAATCATCTCATAAAAATTGGTATTACAACTTGTCAATGCACCAAAACCTTCATTTATCCTATCCGCATTAGGCGTGAATGCTGTTGGAATGTATAATTGGCAATCTGTCGGTATCGTGTTGCAATCCAAGATGTTTAATGAGTTTACAATGGTATCAACCCCGCATGATAATTCAACGATACATCTCACTCGATAGGTACCAGCAACACCAAAAATATGGGATGGATTTAATGAAGTACTAACATTTGAGGTTCCGCTGGAAGGATCATCAAAATTCCAACTTGCTCGAATAATGGATTGATTGCTGTTGATTGAAAAAGATATATTTCTTTGCGCACATAAATTACCGTTACTATTTACATTACCTACACAAGAAGCATTACAATCATAGATTTGAATAGTTTTTTTAACGGTGTCTGTATAAAAACATGGAAACATGGGACTACCACAATTCACAGTAACGATACATGTAACTTCAAATGATCCGGTATTGGAAAAAATATGATTTGCGGTTCCGGCATTTGACGTGTTGTTTATACCACTATTTGGATCGCCAAAATTCCAAAGAAAATTGGTGATGTTTTGATTATCAGTCAGAGTAAATGAAATGTTGGTTTGAATACAAGTGTCCGGAGAATATGTGATTGCGCCATCAAAATAAGAACTACAATTGATTATTTGCAATCCATTCAATTGGAGGGTATCATTTCCACATGCTTTGGTAAGCACTGCTGTTACATTAAATGTACCTAACTGAGAGAAAAGATGAGATACATTGTTGCCGTTAGCTGTGTTTCCTGCACCAGAACCAGGATCGCCGAAAGACCATGAGATGTTTGTAACACCCAGAGTGTCCAAAACCATGAATTGTGTCGAGTTTCCAAAACAGGAATCTGAGAAAATGATATTGTTGTTTGCAACTTGAGGAAGTTCATCCGCATAATAAACCCATTTGGGCAAACCGTAACCACCACCAGAAAAATTGGTTAATTGATACCCACAATTCGCCCCAAGTTTATTTGGACAATTTATTGCATAGATAGATCCGGTATTACAATATATTTTTCCATCAGGTCCCAGCTGCAAAGAAGCAGGTTGTTCAAAGCCAGCTGGAGCCAATTGATATGCGCTATTTTGTATGGCCGATGGCGAAGATTGAGTAATATCGTATTGGACTATAATATTGAGATTGTTGATATACAAAACCTTTCCATTTGGTGAAAATTCAACTCCGTAAATGAGGGGTGAAAAATTCTGCATTGTCGTGGTCAAATTCCATTCAACTGGATTAGAAACCACTCCTGTGGAATTATTAAAGTCAAACAATTCCATTGTTCTGTTAAACTGACCACCGCAAGCAAGTTTGTTGAATTGCTTGTTTATTTTTATATGTCCAGAGCCATTGCCATGTGTAGCTCCGATTGTAGACGCTATGGGAGTTGTTTGAAAACCAGTTGACGTCAACAAAAAAGCGTAAAAAGTATTACCAGGATTATCGTGAGTAACCACCCAATAATCCTGTCTATTAGCAGCAGGCACCACTTCAATTTTTTCTGAATTTGTTTGAAACAATCTGATGTTTTTCTGGCTTGCAACTACATCACCAAGGCCACCAAGCAATGTCATATCTACGATGCTGTAGCAAATTCCGTTGTTGCTTGCTTGCTCGTCAATCGTAACTATATAAAATTGTGTACTGCTTCCTGGTTTGGGTATGATTACTGCGGCCGTAGTTGAAGATAATGTGGCACCACCTAAAAGGCCTGTTCCATTTGGCATTACTTGATTTTGTGCGTTCCAAACAGTTACGCCATCTGTATAAAAAAGAAGATTCCCTGTATTTTTATCTGCAACGGAAGCGCTCCCTTCTGGAGTGGAAATGACTGAACCAGAAACAGCAACTGCGGGTATAGAATTAAAACTGATGCCGAAACCTCTTCCAAAACGCCATTCATTATTTTGCTTTTGGGAAAAAACAAAATTGGATAAAAGCAACATATGTAGGATAAATAAGATTTTTTTATCTTTCATTTTTTCCCGTTTTAGTGCCAAACAAATTAATGTAGAAATTGTTTGAGTTTTAATTGAATTATTTCTCTAGCTAGAAGAATTTTACAGCTAAAACTTAATGAATTCGGTAAGTTATTGTTTGGTTGATAGCATCTAAAAAAGTTCTTCTCACTCCTCAAATAGACGGAGGTTTCCTGTATATATTTTTGAACTATCAATCTTAAAATATACACATGCATATCATTACCGAACTATTTCACGTTGAACGATGTCAAACAAAACTGAAATCAGATTTTTCTAAAGGCAAGCACCAGTGGGAGCAAGTAAAGAATGAATCTGAAGAATCCAAAATTGATAATGGATATTATTGGATGAAAAATAAATCATCACATAATTGGCATTATTTCAAAGTAAAATCTCCTGTATCTCATTTTGAAAATGTTGTATTTGATACTTCAATAGAGTTAATCAGTAAAAATGAACATGGTCATTTTGGATTGGTTTGGGGATTTGATAAAAACATGGAAGTATTAAATCGGTTTAGTTTATCAGCTGATGGTGAGCGTTTGTTGATTATGCAATTTCAAAAAGATCATAAAAAAGTTTTTCATCGTTTTCATAAACGATTATCGCCTAAAATCAACGTGAATCAACCTATTAGATTTACCATAATTAAGATGGGCAATTATTTTCATTTTTTAATTAACCAGAAAAATATGTACATCTGTCACGAGTCGCAATTCAATAACAATGATCAATTTGTTGGTTATTATGTAGAGCCAGGCTTGCACATCAAAAGCAGTTATTTTGAAATAAAAAAAATAACCGCAAAAGAAATGGATGTATTTACGGGATTGAATTTGCTGATAGAGTAGGAAAGTAAATTATTGTTTTAAAAATTAAATTTTATAACTTTTTCTGTGGTAATCGCATAGCCCAAATTTTTCAATTGCCACCCGATGCGTTTTTGTTCCGTACCCTTTATTTTTATCCCATGCATATTGTGGAAATTCCAAACTGATTTTTTGCATGTATTCGTCTCGATAGGTTTTGGCTAAAATACTTGCGGCAGCAATGCTAGCATATTTTCCATCACCCTTAATAATGCAAACGTGTTCAATTTGTTTGTAAGGTTTAAATCGATTTCCATCTATTAATAAAAAATTGGGTTTCAATTTTAATTTTGCAATGGCCAAATACATGGCTTTGTAGGATGCCTGTAAAATATTGATTTGATCTATTTCAAGATGATCAACTGATGCCACACCAAAAGCCAAACTTTCTTTTTCTATTATTGGCCTTAACGAATCACGTTGTTTTTCATTCAATTTTTTGCTGTCGTTTAGTAAAGGATGATAAAAATCCTTGGGTAAAATAACCGCTGCTGCAAATACGGGCCCGGCATAGCAACCTCTTCCGGCTTCATCTACTCCGGCTTCTGTTTTTTCAATATTAAAATATGGACTTAGCATAAATTATGTTCAACAAATATCATGATTTGAAATCAAATTTGTACTCAATTGTGAAAATGTATTTTTGTAGAATTACCTTTGCGCCATGAGTTTAAATACAATCGAAGAAAAAAATAACAAACAAATTGCTACCTGGTTAATTATAGGCGTTGTAATGATCATGGTGCAGGTTTTATTGGGTGGCATTACCCGTTTAACCGAATCAGGTTTGTCGATTACAGAATGGAAGCCCATTACAGGAACGCTACCACCATTGAATGATGTAGATTGGCAAACCGAATTTGATAAATACCGAAATACCGATCAGTTTAAATATGTGCATCAATATTTCTCGTTGAAAGAATTCAAGTTTATATTTTTTTGGGAATGGTTTCATCGGGTTTGGGCGCGTATGATGGGAATGGTTTTTTTAATTGGCTTTACCTATTTTTTGATCAAAAAGAAATTTAATAAATCAATGGTATTGCCGATGGTGGTATTATTTATTTTAGGTGGTTTGCAAGGTGCTATTGGGTGGCTTATGGTTAAAAGCGGCTTGGTACCCGAGAAATATTTTGTAGGACATGTGGAGCTTACTACACATTTTATCGCAGCAATAATTCTATTGGCTTACACATTTTGGTTTGCACTTAGTTTATTGCCATCAATGCAACAAAAATTACATCATTCCAATACAAGAAAAATACTATTATCGATTGTTGTGTTGTTTTTTATTCAGTTGGTGTATGGAGGATTTATGGCGGGATTAAGGGCTGCAGCAATTGCGCCAACATGGCCAAGCATCAATCATCAAATGGTGCCAAATGCAATGTGGGATTTAACACCATGGCATTTAAATCTAATTAACAATCCACTTACCATTCATTTTATTCATCGCGGTTTGGCTTATTCTGTATTTATTGTATCTATTCTTTTCTTTGTGAAAACGAAGGCAGTGGCTACTTTCCCAGCGTTTAATAAATTCAGACTGGCATTCATTTCCCTTATTTCCCTTCAGGTTGTATTGGGCATTTTAACACTTGTAAATGCTACCAACAAGTCTGTTTTTGTGTGGCTTGGTGTAATGCATCAGTTTACTGCAATTTTGTTGGTGATGACTTTAACGGGGTTGTTGTTTTTGGTAAAAAAATCTAGAACGGCTGAATCAATTTAAATGCGTTGATAATTTTTTATAAAACCGTTGAAAGCATTTTAAATTTTCGTAGCCCACGGTTTAAACCGTGCAACCATTTTGTAGTATAGATATTTCTAAATCCCCAAAAATCTCCGATTATAAAAACGATTGAAACGATTATGAAGTATTTTAAATTTTCATAGCCCACGGTTTCAACCGTGGGTTTTAGAATATTACCAAAAATCCATCAAGGCTGAATCAATTTAAATGCATTGGGTAAAATCTTTATTTCAATTTTGTGTTGAGTCTCTACAGGTTCACCATCGATATGAAGTGGTGCTAAAGCTGGATTTTGTATTATGATGTGATTGGTTTGAAAATAATAAACGCCTTTATCTTTTTTGAAAAGATCTGCACAAGGCTGAATCTTTCCCAAGCCAATTTGTTTTAAAATTGAAATAACGGTTAGAATTTTATTTCTTTTCTTAATAATCACTACATCGAGAAGCCCATCGTTTAGAATTGCTTGAGGAGCAATGGTTACATAATTTCCATATTGATTGCTGTTGGCAATGCTAATGAAAAACGCATCAGCATTAAACGTATTATTATTCACTTCTACTTTGAAAGGATAAGATTTCGAACAAAAAAAATGTCGCAACGATATTTTGATGTAAGTAAATAATCCCCTTTTTTTTTGGTTCAAAAATTCATGTGCCACATGAGCATCAAACCCTAATCCGCAAAGCATACAACCAAACGTATCGTTAACATAAAAGCCATCGATAGGACTAGCTTTACCATTAAATATCACATCTAAAGCCTTGAAAATATTAAAAGGAATTTTTGCTGCAAAAGCCAATCCGTTTCCGGAGCCCATGGGTATAATGCCAATATTTACATTGATCCCAATTAAAGCAGATGCCACATGATTGATACTTCCATCGCCACCACAAATAATTACATCCGTTATTTTTTCTTCTAAAATTTTTTCTTCTAAAAAATCATATTTCCCTTCAATAGCAGTAGGTATAATTTGGAAAGGAATATTTCTTTTGGAGGTTTCTGTGGTAATGGCTTCTGTTAAACGATTTTTATTTCTGGTTCCCGAAATGGGATTAATCAAAAACAAAAGATTTCTATGCATTGTTTAATATTTATGCCTTCAACATAAATAGGATTTCAATAAAATGAAATGATTTACTTTATAACTTTAGAAACTCTAGTCAGGTTGCGTAAACAATAAGATTCTTCGTATAAAGGATGTAACCTTGTTTTGAAATGATAAGCAATTCTGTTTTTCAATTCAGTATCTGTTTTCACGAAGAAGCTGGTGAAATTTTCTGCCAATGGTAAAAAAGAAATTTGATCATTTTGGTAGGAAACATCTGCAAAGAAAACGTGGTTATCAAACTTTACATTTGCAATTTGTTTGTTGTTTATAACACTCATAAACATCGAAGCATATACAGTGTCTTCTTCGTTTATTTTGTAAACAGTGTTTTGAAATCTGCCCGTAATAACAAGAGAATAATTAAAATCATCTGCTTTGGAAATGTTCAATTTTACAGGTTTAGTGTTGCCACTATTTTCATCAATAAATTTCCCTTTCCAAGTTCCAAGATAGCTTTGATTAACTTCTACTTGTGGTGTTTTTTCAATGGGGAAAGTCCTGTGATAAGGACAGCCACATAGCAAAATCATTATGCTAATTGCTGTACAAAAACTAAAAAGTACAGTGAATGGTTTATTTGGTTTGTTTTCGGGTAAGTACATTTAACGTAAAATTGGGATTTCTTTCTCAAATTACCAATTTTATAATACGATCATTAGGTTAAGTTATAGTACGGGCTTATTTAAAGTATTCCAAAGAATGTCTTTTAAGTTCGGCAATTTATAACCTGTAACAGATGAGATGAAAACATGCGGTATGTTTTTCGGCAACTCTGCTGCAATGGCTTCTTTTAATTCATCATCGAGCATATCCGATTTTGATATAGCGATAACAAAATCTTTTTGGAGCATTTCTGGATTATATTTCTCGAGTTCTAATCTCAATATTTCAAATTCTTTGCGATGGTCTTTACTATCTGCCGGAATTAAGAAAAGCAAAACGGCATTTCTTTCTATATGGCGTAAAAATCGATGTCCTAAGCCTTTTCCTTCAGCGGCACCTTCAATAATTCCAGGTAAATCGGCAATACAAAAACTTCGTGAATCGCGATATTCCACCATGCCCAATTGAGGTACTAATGTAGTAAACGCATAATCTGCAATTTTAGGTTTTGCAGCGGTAATACATGAAAGCAATGTTGATTTTCCTGCATTAGGAAAACCCACCAAACCTACATCTGCCAATACTTTAAGCTCTAAAACTTTTATTCCTTCAACACCTTCTTCACCAGGTTGAGCATATTCAGGTGCTTGGTTAGTAGCGCTTTTGAAGTTGGTGTTTCCCAAACCACCTCTGCCGCCCTTCATCAAAATTATTTCCTGACCATCTTCTAATATTTCGGCTTCAATTACATCAGAATCTTCAGATTTTGCAATGGTTCCTAATGGCACTTCGATGATGATGTCTTTCCCGTTTCTGCCTGTGCAGTTATTGCCTGCGCCGTTTCCTCCATCTTCTGCCAATACATTTTTGAAATAGCGCAAATGAAGCAAGGTCCATAATTGAGCGTTGCCTTTCAAAATGATATGCGCACCTCTTCCTCCATCGCCACCATCAGGGCCACCCATAGCAGTTAATTTGTTGCGCATAAAATGCTTACTTCCCGCGCCACCATGTCCGCTTCTACAAAATATATTGATCTGATCTACAAAATTTGATTTTTCCATCTGGGCAAAGGTAACAAAAGGAATAGGGGTAAAAGCAAAAATTTAATATTAATTGTTTGGTGTTTGGCGTTTGGCGTAACATTTCAAACTGTAAGGAAAAGCTATCCACCATCCATTATCTCGCATTCAGTATCGCTCAAAAACTTCTAAAATGGAACATTAATTCAACGCCAAACGCCAAACACCAAACGAAAGTCACATAACGAAGCTAATCATGCAAATTAAACGAACCACTATCTAAGTACCTCCTATCCTGTATCTCCTTTAATTTTTCTTCTTATCTTGTAACCATTATTCCAAAAAATATTCAAAAATGAAAAAAACGATCTCTTTTATCTTTCTGTTTTCTATCGTAATTACCGCCAACGCTCAAAAAAAAGTATTAACCAATGAGCAATATTTCAAAGGCAATTTCAAAGGAATTATAAATAGCATGCCTTCGGGTTTTAATTGGATTGATGATGCGCAATTTACGTATAGCAAAGACGGTAAGAAATGGCTATTTGATGCAAAAAATAATATAGAAAGAGAAGCCACAGATGCAGATAAAAAGGTAGAAACAAAAAAGTTGCCAACAGCGTATTCAAAGGGAAATGATTTATTTATTAAAATAGATAATGTTGAATTGCAGTTGACCAATGACTCAGAAACAGAAATAAATCCTACGATGAGTCCGGATAATAACTATGTAGCCTATACGAAGTTGAATGATTTGTATACCGTAAATATTGCTACAAAAAAAGAAACCCGTATCACCAATGATGGCAGTGATGTGATTTTAAATGGATATGCGAGTTGGGTGTATATGGAAGAGATTCTTGGTCGTGCTTCTCAGTATCGTGCGTTTTGGTGGAGCCCGGATAGCAAGCAAATTGCGTTCTTTAGATCTAATGATACAAATGTGCCAGAGTATATCATTACCGATGCACCTGGTCAGCATGGTGTGGTAGATATAACCAGATATCCAAAAGTAGGTGATCCTAATCCAGAAGTAAAAGTAGGGATGGTATCACCAAACGGAGGAGATATTGTATGGGCTGATTTTGATGAAAAAAATGATCAATATTTTGGATTGCCTTATTGGAAACCAGATGGTAAAACATTGTTGGTTCAATGGATGAATCGCTTACAAAACGAACTGAATATTTATGAAGTAAATCCAATGACTGGTAAGAAAACTGAATTTTTAAAAGAGACACAAAAAACATGGATAAACTTGGATGATGAAGGGAATAGAATTTCTTTTTTACAAAATGGGAAAGGGTTTATTTACATGAGCGATCAATCTGGATTCGAACATCTTTATTTTTATGACATGGCTGGAAAGCTTATAAATGCTATCACTTCAGGTAAATTCACCGTTACAGAAATTAATTTTGTAGATGAGAAAAATAACATTGTATATTTCACAGCACGTAAAGAAAACTCAGCGCATAAAGATTTTTACAAAGTAAGTATGGATGGCAAGAAATTGCAACGTTTAACCTTTGGAGATTACAATCATATGGCAATTAATCTTTCGCCCAATGCGGGTTATTTTATCACATCTTACAACAATGTTTCTACGCCAACAAAAATGACTTTGGTAAGCAATAAAGGGAAAATTGTAAAAGATCTTTTTGATTCAAAAGGGAGTGATTTCGACAACACATCTTTAGCGAAAACAGAATTGATTCGTGTAATGAGTGATGATAGTTTGTATAGTCTTCCAATGAAAATAACCTGGCCAGTGAATATGATTCCTGGAAAAAAATATCCTGTGTTGATTTCTATTTATGGCGGGCCAAATGCAGGAACGGTAATGGATACATGGACATTAGGCGGATCTCAACAATGGTACGCAAAAGAAGGTTTGATACAGGTAGCCATGGATCACAGGGCTAGCGGACATTTTGGGAAAGAAGGCGTAAATTACATGTACCACAATTTGGGATATTGGGAAACCAAGGATTACAGCACAATGGTAAAATGGTTGATTGCTAACGGTCAAGCAGACCCGACGAAAATATGTATCACCGGATTTAGTTATGGAGGTTACATGAGTTGTTATGCGCTTACTTACGGTGCTGATGTATTCACACATGGCATGGCGGGTGGAAGTGTAATAGATTGGACGCTTTACGATTCGCATTACACAGAAAGATTTATGGGAACACCAGCGAATAATGCTGCAGGTTATAAATCAAGTTCTGTATTAACGCATGCAGACAAATACAAAGGCATGTTGCAAATTGTACATGGCATTGCAGATGAAAATGTGCATCTACAAAATAGCGTGCAACTAACTAGTAAACTTCAAGACCTTAAAAAAGATTTTGAGTACATGACGTATAGCACTGGCCGTCATGGTTGGGGCGGAAACAAAGGATTGCATTTTCAAAATTTGAAAACGAAATTCATCTATAAAAATTTATTGGAAAAGACTGTTCCGAAGGAGATGTTGAAATAGGGGTAAATGATTTAAAAGTAAAAAGTAAAAATTCAAAATGGAGCAATCATATTTTTGAGTTTTTACTTTTTTTTGAATTAAGATTTGGGATGATTATTGATCAATCAAGCTTGCATTCCATTTTTTACATTTTATACAAAAATGGAATTGATTGGGATATTGTAAAAGAAATAATAATGGCAGTTAAATATTATTAGTAAACACTATTATTATTTTTCAAAATAACAAGTGGACCTAACGAGTTTGAGTTCGAATTTTTTGGAGGATGTGGAGTTGTTGTTATTTTATCTTTGCAAATAAAATAAACTATTCCATTGCTGCTTTTAAAACTTGTAATTCCACTTCGTTGGATAGTCTAAAATCAGTTTGTTTGATTTTATTCAAAATTGGAATAACAGATGGAATGATACCTTCAAGTTTTGCTTTGATTATAATTCCCAGTGTACCTGTGGACAAGCCAAGTTGGGTTGCAACTTTTCTTGCTTTTATATCATCCAAGATCAATAAAGAATCAGAAATTTCAAGTGCCAAAGCTATAGCACTGGATTCGCCTTTGTCAATATGCATTTCCAATAATAGTTGAGCGTCTTTACTCTTTACAGATAATATTTCAACCCATTTAGGCAATGGCTCTACAAACTCAGTTGCAATTTAAATGGTTGTTGTGATTTTACTATATAGTTTTTTTAAAAGAGATAATTCGCCAATTTTGTAAGAATAATAAAACAAATGGTTTCAGAAATAATAATTTTATGCATTGGCTACTTCACTTGAGATATTAGAAGCATGGTAATTAAAAATCGAAACGTTGTAACTTCCTAACAGTTCAGCGAAAGCCCTTTTGGAAATGCCAGCCACTTCTGTTGCCTCTCCCAAAGAAAGCTTTCAAAAAAGAAATAAGTACAAAAGACTTTGTTTTTCTAATGTCCATGACGAGCAACTTAATTTAGTTTGTAAATATATTTTAATCTACAAACAAAATTAAACATGCACAAATAATCGTATGCAAGTCCAGTAAAGCGCAATAATTGCAATAAATAAAGAAGCAGGTATGATTATTTTTTTTCTATACCAGATTTCGGCGCCATAAGGTTTTCCAATTATAAAATATGCCAAAAGTAGAATAAGCACTTGTCCAATTTCAACGCCAATGTTGAAAGAAAATAAGGAAATATAAAAGTAAGTGTTGTTAATAGTGGTTTCTATAAAAGCGGAGGCAAACCCCATTCCATGAACCAAACCGAATAAAAAAATCACCCAATATCTTCGAATGCTTGTTTGTGTAATGAAAATATTTTCTATTGCGATGAACACGATTGAAATCGAAATCAATGGTTCAATTATATTTGAATTCGGTAGCATTAATTTATTGGCTACCAACACCAAAGAAATGGTATGTGCCATTGTAAAAAATGTGGCTTGAATTAATAATGGTTTGATTTTAGGGGAAGCTAAAAACAAACCCAATATAAATAAGATATGGTCTAATCCAAGTGGAATAATATGTTTGAAGCCGAGTTCAATAAAACTAATTACAACTTCAAACATGCTTCAAAAATTATGATTAATAATTCGCAGTGGTGGTTATACCTGCAGTATCAATAAATTCAAAATGATACACTCCGTTTGTCGTCCAATTGTAATTTACATGTCCAAAACGATTGCCCAATTGGTAAGTTAAATTATAGGAAGATGAAGTTGGCGCTGTAAATCCAGTAATTACAGCATTTCTCAAAGGAGTTAAAGCTGGTCTGATTGGATGCGCAAAGGCTTGTGGAAGAATTTGATTTTCAGGCGCTGGTGTAGTTGGATCGGTAACCACTTTTCCTTTCATCGCTCCAACAACATATGGATAATTTGTAGTGCCATGATAATGATACACACCATTGTTATAAATGTGGCCATGACAAGTATCTAGCGATTGCATGGTTGTGCCATCGGGTTCTTTAGCTCCATAAACTGCAAATCCGTCTAGTGCAAAAGCAATTGGTTTCAATCCTGATATTGTAGACAAACTTAAAGGGGCTGCATGATAATGATAATCATCTCCTTTACCACAATGACCTCCCCACTGGTCCAATTCGCCGATAAGATATGAATCTTCGCCACGGTTATTTAGCGCATTGAATATAGGAATACCATTCACTGCAATAGCAACAGCGCCTTTCATGAAATTTGTTCTTGTACTCAATGGTGTAGTAGCATAAACAGGTTGTAATGGAATGCTCCAATGATTTGTGCCTGAATAATCTTGTGGAATTGGCACTTGTTGTTGCCAGCTGCTAATACCCACCATCATATTGTGATTTGGAATACCAGTTGAAGAAACATAAAAATATGTAGTATCCCAATTGGTAGAAATTTTTGGTTTGTAATGCGTAAATGCTGAATCGATAAAACTAGTTGTAGTTTTTGGAATGCCAGTAATTACATTATTTCCGTTGCCATTACCACCATTATTAGGCTCGTCTTTTTTACAAGAAACAAAAAATAAAATAATGGCAAAAACCGATAAAGTAGAAAATGCTAACCTCAAATTCGTATTCATTTTTTTACGTGCAGCATAAACACTTAACCCGTAAAATGTAATGGCCATTCCTCCAAAAATCAATAAGTACATAAAATAAGTACTCGAGTGGTTTGAGGTGCCTTCCGAAGCATTAAATCCATTTAGTCGATTAATTTTTTCAATCTCCCCATTTGCGTAAGCTTGATCTACATCATCTAGTTTATTCATTTTTATAGTCCACATCTTTCCTTCAATTCCTTCAATCACAATCAAATCATTTCTTTGCATCAAAAAATTGCCAATTACTTGCTGATGATTAAAATTTAAATTCCAATGATGCAAATTTGGCAAATCAGCTTTTTTGTAATGGCCTTCTGGATGTGCTAATAATAAGCTGTTGAAAGCAATCGTAAAAATTAAGGTAAGTACTGCGCTAATAAATTTACCCATGCTGATGTTATTTAAAAGATGATGATTTTTATAATTTTTCTATTAGAAGGAAAATTATTTTAAATCCTTTGAATTTATTTGGTTTTAAAAATTAAGGCCTTGCATATCCCACTGTAATCATTGATGTATCAAGTGTAATGTTACTTATTGCAGACTTTAAATAATCCATTGTTACCTGATTTTGAGCGACCGTAATATTGGGTTGTTGCGATAAAGCGTAAACCGTTAAGAAATAATACTTTAATCCTGGCCCTTGTGAACAAGGTGGGTCGTATTTTAATGGATTCGGGAATGAATTTGCGCCATAAGTACCAACTGTTGTATTGTTTTCTGGTAAGCTCGTTACTGAGGAAGGTAAATTATACACCACCATATACACATGATTTGCTCCCGTTGGTGGAATGGTATGCATCGTAACGGCATAAGCATTTGTTCCAATCGGTGCATCTCGCCATGAAATTGTTGGTGAAATTCCCGTACTATCACAAGTATATAGTTTTGGGTACAAACCATTGTTGATAAAAGCGCTACTATATGCTACTAATTTAGAGAGCATTTGAATATTTATGGTACTGGAAATTGTTCCATTTGTAGTAGTTACTGTAACCGGTCCACTTTTAGTGCCTTGTGGAATTACAACGATTATGGTGCTATCGTTTATAACAGTGAAAGTTACATTCATTCCATTTATCATTACAGAAGTAGTACCTGTAAAATGAGCGCCACTGATGGTAATTGTGTCGCCTAAATGAACATTAGTTGGAGAAATTGATGTAATTCCAGGTGAAAGGGATACGGGAGGATTATTTTTCTTGCAAGCAAACATTGACATCATTGCAAAAAATAAAACGGGAAAATATTTTCTCATATTGATGATTTTTCAAAAGACCTAAAACGATTAAGAAAGTTTAATCTTTAGTTAAACTTTTAAAAAAATGAAATGTCTACAGCCGGTATTTAAAATCAAATTACATGATTAAAGTAAAAAGCGACTATTTTTTATTTTTTTATTTTTTGATAAATCTATTGACAACCAATCCAATAAATGCTCAGACATATTCAATTGTTTTGGGTCGACCTACAGATACATCTATTACAGCCAATGTGATGTTTGATAGAAATATGGAATTGAAAATTGAGTATGGTTTACAATCTAATAATTATACAAATTCATCACTAAATTATACTACACAATCAAACTTACCGATTGAAATTCAGCTAAGTAACCTGCAACCCAATAAAAAATATTTTTACAAGATGGAATACAGACCCGTTGGTGGTTCGTATTTATACACACCTGAATATTCATTTCAAACTCAAAGGGCACCTGGAAGTTCATTTAAGTTTACCATTGAATCAGATGAACATCTGTATGACAAAAAAGGTGTCGGAAATTTATACAACATTACTTTAAAAAACCAGGCAAACGATGCGCCTGATTTCATGTTGTCGTTAGGGGATATTTTTGGCGATGACCATTCTTATCTCGATCAAACCTACACAGTAACAGCTGGAGAATTAGATACGCTCCATCGAAATTACAGGCCTTATTTGGGACAAGTTTGTCATTCCATTCCATTTTATATTGCCCTAGGAAATCATGAAGGGGAGAGAAAGCATCATTTTATTTATCCCATAGCACCACCTAATAATTTACCTATAAATGCTACATTATCAAGGAAGAAATATTTTTCCAATCCCTTTCCAAATTCATTTTATTCAGGAAATAGTACCATGGAGAGTTATGGCATAAACAACCCTGAAAATTATTATGCTTGGACTTGGGGCGATGCATTATTTGTGGTGCTTGATCCATATCGTTACGATAGTCGTTCTGATACTTCTCCAAAACCAGTTGGTTGGGATTGGACACTTGGATTACCTCAATATTTATGGCTGAAAAGTACATTGGAAAATAGCACTGCAAAATTCAAATTTGTATTTGCCCATCATGTTAGGGGTGAAGGAAGAGGTGGCATTACAAACGCCATCACTAATGAATGGGGTGGATATCAACGCGTAAATGGAACTACAGGAAGCGGTTATACTTTTGATGCCAATAGACCTGCATCAGAAGGATGGACAAAACCGATTCATCAATTGTTTAAAGACAATCACGTTAATATTTTCTTTCAAGGACACGACCATGTTTTTGCACATGAGGTTCTGGATGGAATTACTTACCAATCTTGTCCGATGGCAGCCGACTCAACTTATGAAATTGGGATGTTGGCCAATGCCACAGCTTATACCGCCGATACCATTGCTGGATCAGGACATATAAAAGTAGAAGTAACGCCTTCATGTGTAAAAGTAGATTTTATAAGGGCCTATTTGCCATCGGATACTTTCGGGGTTCATAAAAATGGAGAGGTCGCATTTTCTTATACTATTGGCGATTGCATTACAAATCCTTGTGTTTTCAATTACGGCAGCTGGTCTAATTGTGATTCTAGTGGATATCAATCCAGAACATATTCAAGTACTCCAAATGGATGTTTAGGTACTCCACCAGAAGATAGCATTAGAAGAAGTTGCAGTTTTTCTGTAAACGATTTTGTTCAGGTTTTTCCTAACCCTGCCAACAATACCATCAATTTAAGATTCAATACCAACATCAAAAATCTTCAAACCGAATTGATCAATAGTTCAGGTCAAATGGTGTATAAAGGAATTGTCAATACAATTGATGTAAGGAAATTTTCAACCGGTGTTTATTTTCTAAAAATTGATGCCGACGATAATCATGTCGTTAAAAAAATCATGATTCAACATTAAAAAAATAAACATTAAAATAAAATGAAAAAAATATTTCTATCCAGTTTTTTATTTGCTGTTTCTGTTTTAGGATTACATGCGCAAAGATTGCTTCATAATGAATTGCTTGGTCGACCAACAGACAACAGTGTTACCATTCAACTGATTTTTGCAGATTCGGTACAAATGTCTATTCAATATGGCACGGCCACCGGAAATTATACCAGTCAAACGCCTTGGCAACCTTTTTCAGCAAATGAACCTGCTGAAATTGTATTGACGGGTTTGCAAGCCAATACCAAATATTATTATCGCGTTCGTTACAGGGTGCCAGGTTCGAGCAGCTCAACAAATCGACCTGAATATACGTTTCATACACAACGCCTAGTTGGCAGCAGTTTTTCATTTATCGTAGAAGCTGATCCACATTTAGATGAGCAAAGTGATTCGGCTTTATACAGATTATGTTTAGAAAATCAATTGTCGGACAATCCGGATTTCATGATTGATTTAGGCGATTTTTTAATGACGGATAAATTAAAAAACAGAACCACCAATCAAATTCCAAGAGATACAATCACGTATAGATGTAATTTATTTAGATCGGCTTTTGAGTCTCTAACGCATTCTGTTCCATTGTACATAGCACTTGGAAATCATGAAGGAGAAGCAGGATGGAACAGAAATAATACGGCAAATAATATTGCGGTTTGGGATGCTATTGATCGTAAAAAATTCTTTTTAAATCCTGCGCCAAATTCATTTTACACCGGCGATACTTCTAATCAATCTTTTGTAGGACAACGAGAAAGTTATTATGCTTGGTCATGGGGAGATGCATTGTTTATTGTAATTGATCCATATTGGTACACGGCACCAAAACCTGATTCGATGCATGGTTGGCGTTGGACATTGGGCAAAACACAATATGATTGGTTGAAGAAAACACTAGAAGATAATGACAGCAAAAAATTCAAATTTGTTTTTTCTCATCAAATAGTTGGTGGTGATAAAGATGGAAGAGGTGGGGTTGAAGTGGCTGATTTGTATGAATGGGGTGGTAAAAGTATGAATGGGATAGATTCATTTGCTTTTTACAGACCAGGATGGTATAAGCCCATTAAAGATTTATTAAAAGAGCATCGTGTAAATATATTTTTCCATGGGCATGATCATTTTTTTGGCAAGCAAGAAAAAGATTGTTTGGTTTATCAAGAAACGCCTCAACCTAGTCATCCCAATCCATCAAATACAGACAATGTGCCTTATGCAGATGATTACGGATATTTTGAAGGGCAGATACAAGCGAGCTCTGGCCATATAAAAGTAACTGTGGCGCCAACAGGTGTACAAGTTGATTATGTGCGTACATATTTGCCACAAGATGAAGACAACACGCACCACAATAAAGATATTTCTGCAACCTATTTTATTGGGGCTGTAAATTGTTATGATTCAACAGATACGATTCCCAATCCACCCAATGATTCATTAACCATTGTGAGCAATGTAACGCCAATTTTATGGAATTGCAATTATGACATTCACGAGTTGGTGTATCCGAATCCTTTTTCAGATGAAACTAAAATAGAGTTTAGCATACAAAAACCAGAAAGGCTTCATTTTTTAATTCACAACGATAAGGGCCAATTGGTTCGCAGATGGGATTATAACAATCCGGTTCCATTGGGCAAGTATCAAATAAGATGGGATGGTAAAAATGCAACAGGTGTAAAGTTGGCTTCAGGTGTTTATTTTTATTCGATAAAAGGAGAAGATGGAATGTTGAAATCTGGAAAGATTGTGTTGTTGAATAAGTAGAAGATGATGTAATATTTATGCTAAAAAATATCAATAGGCGTATAGAATATAACTTCTAAATCTATTTAAGTGTGGTCCTAACGGGATTGAGTTCGAACTTGCTAGAGGTTGATTTGATAATTATCATCGGATGGAATCCAAATCCTCCCATGACATAAATTGAATATTAACCTCTTCTGTAGGCGCATTTTTTCCCTGATAAAGTAATAGGCCATTGGAATTGGGTTGATATTTTTTCCAATACTTGAGTCCTTTTAAATTACTGCGGTCAGGTTTAGTTGCTGATTTGATTTCTACAGCTAAAGGCCCTGTTTCTTTTTCAATAATAAGGTCGATTTCATTACCAACATTATCTCGGAAATAGAAAATTCCATTGCTTTCGCCTTGGTTGCATTTGTTCTTTTTTATTTCTGAAATACACCAATTTTCAAAAATGGCACCAGTCATTGGATGATTTTTTAAACCTGATTTTGATGAAATGTTGAGTAGGGTACAAAGTAAACCCGTGTCG